>JAGGDU010000208.1:40834-89939 GCA_018457135.1 Trichodesmium erythraeum GBRTRLIN201
ATAACTAGTTCTCTGATGATCGCTTTGTGCCTGAAATAGCAAGACAACAGATAGCGATCGCTCTCATTTTACAAAGCTCTAAAAAAGCATTATTATTTCCACCAGCCATTCTCAAAAAAAATTTGATATACTATAGTTAGTGGTACAAACTCGCCCTTTTGTATGATTTTTTATTCAACTAGAAAAAAATCATAAGTCTTATATAACTAGTTCTCTGATGATCGCTTTGTGCCTGAAATAGCAAGACAACAGATAGCAGCTACTATCATTTTGCGAAGCTCCAATTAAAAAAAAATTGATATACTGAAATTAGTAAGAGTTATTTAAATGCAAACATGATTTTTTATTCAACCAATATCCTTCAAACCTAATGTGTTAAACTATGTTGGAAACTTGCTCTTTACCTTACCAATTATTCGTTTTCGATTTACCAAACCAAAAGAACGACTATCGGTACTTTCTTCCTTATTTTCTCCGACCAAAAAACAGTCACCTTTTTCATCAACAAAAGCAACCCACTTAATTATTTTTAACTCTTGACGATGAGGGTGTTCAGCCACAACCATATCCCCTATTTCTGGAGCACAGTGGTGGTAGGCTTTTGTATCTACAAGAACCTCATCTCCAGGTTTAAGTATAGGAAACATAGAAAATCCTGTGACACAAAACCGTTGGCGCAACCTTAATAACCAAAGCAATAATTCTTTATTATCAATTGTTTGTATCAACCTTGTACCTACCACCTCAAACAAAAAAAATTAGCTAGCCTTGTACCAAGTCACATCCCGCTCCTTAGTAGCCCAGAACATATTGTGAATTTTCTCCACAGCAGCTAGTAACTCAGTAGCATGCTCCAAACTAACTTCTACCTTACAAGCAGAGCATAACTTAGCAGCCTTCCAAAAAGTATCGTGGAGGTCTGGATACTTTTCTAAATGTACAGGCTTAAAATAATCAGTCCAGAGAATAAGCAAATCTTCCTTAGTCTTCTGAGCTTGCTCTTCCTTAATTGCAATATAGCGAGAAAGGGTATTAGCAGTCTTATGATCTCCAGCTTTTGGGTCAAGATCTAGAATTTTCTTAGTCATAGATAATACAGCTTCAGCGTAAATGCGAGCAGAAGCAGGGTCATAAACACCGCAAGGACCATCACAGTGAGCACTCACCTCTGGTGCTGAGAACCACTTTCTAATCTGAGTTGCAATTGTGTTAAGCATAATTTTCAAAGATATCCCCATTTATATAGAAAAAATTACATTGTTGTTAAAATTTTGAGATCCTCAGCGACATAAAGGCGCGGAGATACATACTGAGCCTAAGCTCTTCAGTGGGTTGACGTTTTATTGAATGCTGCACCCATCCTTTTTGCCCCCATCGAAGGAGTGGATAAAGGTAAGTTATGCTTCCCTGTACGTCTGCTTAATGTCTCAGATTGCCCACCCACGACAATAGACAATAATATTATACTTTATGTTTTATGTTTTCCCACTTTGAGAGAGAGGTTTTTCAATAAATCTCATAAGAGGGTATTGTAAATGAAAAACTTGATATTCTTCCCAAAGTAAAGGTGCGGAGATTTCTACCGAGCCGAACCTCAATAGTAGGTTGACATTTTTCTTACCCATGCTCTCTCCTAAAGGCTGCTACTGTAATCAGCCATCAAAGCCCTAATATTTAATGTATAGTACCTAAAAACCCTCTTTAAGTTTGGTTATTTGGTAATAACTTTGGTAGTACGCGATCGCAACAAAATAAAGTCCCTGCCACTACACATATAGGAATAGCCAAAAAATTAACTATAGGAATAGTAATTAAAACTTGACAAATTAACCCAAAAGTGGCACTTGCTGGTAAGCTACGATATACAACTTTTAACTTCTCTCGAAATTTTAATTTTCTTCTCTCCAAAGGTCCATCAAAAAAGTCAAGACAAACAATAGAAGTTGTTAAAGCGATGCCGCCAATAGTTGCTATTAAAGAGCCTCCAGGAAAAAAATTGAGCAACAACATCGGCAAGCCTATTGCTAATAATAATGCCACTTTTTTGAGCTCAAAAAGTATAGCTCGGTAAATATCCCTAATAATAGATAGTAAACCAGAAGAAGCTTCAGGTAATGTACCAGTTCGAGTTTTTTCTAATTGTTCAGAAAGTTGACCATAAAAAGGAGAACCAAGAATAACTCCAAATTGTACTAACAAAAATCCAATAATTAGCAAAAATATTGTAAATAGAATGAGCTTAAAGAGCAAACCTAAAGCATTATCCAAATAACTCAAGAATTTTAACCAAGTTGGTAATTGATAAATCAGGCTATCAAACTGCAAAGATAAATTATTAAAGATAGTATTAATTAAACTTATTCCAGGTAATAGCAGACTAATATACAGAAAAATACCGACAACAATATTAATAAAAATCGGAGCAATTATGTAATTGATTAATCTAGGATTTTTTACAAATATTATTAAAGCACGAAAATGATAGGTTGAACCAGCTATTAATCCGGCAGGAGCTTTAAAGATAGATAGTATTGATTTGAAACTACCTTGTTTTATCATTGATTTTAAATTAGGTTTTTTTGACTTAGTTTAATTTTCAAGTTACACCCTAACACTATTAATTATTAAGCCTGGCTATGTAGTTTATTAGACTCACAAAATTTGTAATGTAATATTTTGGTAGTAGTTAGGAATCAGTTAGTTAAGTTGTCATATTTTTAGAAGTCAAGGCTCAATCCCCCTTCTCATCCTAATGTTTGTTGTCATTTCTCAACAAATTTTCAACTCTCCTGTTAAACTATCAAAAATACCTAGTCATACTTTTAATATTTTATCTCATCCTAAATTAGGATAAATTTTAGCCATATAAAAATTATATAAAAATTATATAAAAACATTTTTTTAAACAACTTAATAACTAGAAATAAACTTCAAAAATATTAGTAATTTCCTAGTCTAGGCTACCAAAAAACAGCAATATTTTAGACAAAATTACAGCCGATAATTGCTATATTTATATTCTATAAAAATTATTTTTATTGAGTAATTTATGTTCTTTAATTTTGGCTTATAGCTTCTAAATTATGAATTCTAAATTCAGCTATATCATCCCAAGACTAATATAATATTCAAGTATTTAAAGTTGACAAATCCAACCATAGGGGTCAGTGACTTTACCAGTTTTAATATCTTCTAATTTTTGCAAAACTTGAGAAGCATATTTTCGTTCATCAACAGGAGGTAAAATCATATCTTTACCTTGATAGTTAATAACAGAAATATGAGCAATTGTAGCAGCAGTACCCATACCAAAAGCCTCAGAAATATTTCCTGCTTCATAAGCCTTTGCAACCTCATCAATAGAGATTAATCTTTCCTCAACTTTAACACCCATATCTCTAAATAAAGTTAATGCACTATCTCGAGTAATTCCCCCTAATATACTTCCTGTCAACTTAGGAGTAATCAAAACATCATTAATTACAAAAGCAACATTCATCGTACCACATTCTTCAATATATTTTTTTTCCTTTCCATCCAACCATAAAACATTATCATAACCTTGTTCTTTAGCTTCTTTATCTGCTAAAAAACTACCAGCATAATTCCCAGCACATTTAGCTGCACCAGTTCCACCTTCAGAAGCTCGGACATATTTATCTGTAACAATTAACTTAACTGGTGCCGAATAAAATGTACCTGTAGGGGAAGACAAAATAATAAACTTATAACTATTTGCAGGCTTGAGACCGACAGATTCATCTGTAGCGAAATAAATAGGTCGAATATATAATGCGCTATCTGATTTAGTAGGAATCCAATCAGTATCTAGTCTAATTAATTCCTTTAAACCATCTATAAAAATTTCTTTAGGAATGGATGGCATACATAATCTAAAAGCTGAATTATTTATTCTTTTATAATTAGCTTCTAACCGAAATAATACAGGTTTTCCCTGATAATTTTTATAAGCTTTTAAACCTTCAAAAACTGCCTGACCATAATGAAGTACAGAGAGAGAAGGACGAATAGAAATATTACCATAGGGAGTAATTTTTACCTCTTGCCAACTATTATTTGCATAGGTAGCAACCAACATATGATCGCTAAATACTTTACCAAAGGGAGTATTATTAATATCCTGTTCTTTAATCCGAGAGTGGCTAGTTTTTTCTATAGATATTTGAGAATTAACTATTTGCATTGTTATCTGGCTTTTCGTAAAAAACTACTTTATATATTTTATAATATCATGCCCTGTTAAATACATCTAATCAAATTTATCTAGTGATATTAAAAAAAAAGATTGTGATAAAGATAATAAAGATAATAGGGAAAAAAATAAATTTGCAAATGATAAAAATGATAGAGCATTGATAGCTTAATCTAATTATATCGAAGCTCATTAAGCGAGAAAATTTTAGACTTCTCCTTTTAATCAAATTTGTTTGTATTAGGTGTCAAGTGTCAAGGAGCCAAGAAAAAATAGAAGAGTAAAAAATAACCCTCAAATAAAGTATGATTTTTAATGATTAATACAGTCCAGATTTATCTTTTTTTGAATACTTTACGATAATTAATTATCTTAAATAGTTAATAAAAGTGATCTTCAAAAAAAATATATTTATAACACTGCTATTTACGGTATCAAAATCATGAAGTTTTTGGTATATACTACAAAAAAAATATTTCAATTTAATTTTAAAAACTGTTTGAAATCAAACTAAAATTTTTTTATACATAACTTAAAACCATGCTTTTTTATTTTTCAAGTAAGTATCGTAAAACTCTTGGTCAGACTTAGTTAAATAGGTAATAAACTCAATAAATGCAATAATACTCATAACTAAGGTTGGAATTACAAGAAATGAACCAACTAAAGAAACAATAAGCATTATTATTGCTGCTTGAGAGTAGCCAAGATAAAATTTATGTGCTCCAAACGCACCTAGAAAAAAAGCTAAAATTGCAGCAATTCCACGATTTTTAGGATTCAGTTGACTTGATGGTGATGCAGAAATATCAGAAATATCTTGGTATATATCCAATGCTTCTCCTTCAGGAGTTGTATCAAAATCAACCCTTAAGCCTTGTTTTGGGTTCTGTTCAGCGTACCAACTTGATAGCAGAAACCTATATCTTTTGCCATCATCACCAGAGATTATTCCATTACCTTTTTGAATAGAAACTGCAAGTATTATACCTTTCATAATTATTGTGACGTTACTGTTGATTAGTTAGATTACTAAGATTTAATTTAGTATAGCTTTGAATGAAAAAAGTTAATGTTTTTAAAAAACTCTAAACATCTATTTCAATGGTAATCATTTTCACATCTGTTTAGAGATTTTTGATAATTTATTACTTGTCAGTAATTGAATGATTTACTGTGAACAATTAATAATCAAAATTCATTCATATTACTCATATTAATAGAGATGAGTTAATGATTATTTTGAGTTAAAAATTCATCAGACATCAGACAAAACTCACCCCTATCTTAATTACTTAATTTAATTATCATGCTTGGCAATTACCCAAATAGCATGAACAATGCCAGCAATATAAAAGCCAAAAATAGTTAGGAGAAGATTAATCCAAAAAGCACCACCTAGACCAACAGTTAAAAAAACTCCTAATGGTGGTAAAAAAATAGCAGCTAGAATTCTTAGTATAGACATTTGAGTTACTCTGAAATACAATTAAAATTTTTTGGAGTATATGGCGCTAGCCAGAAATATTAGGAATTATAGGAATTCAGAATCTGATCGAACCTTGATTTTATCTGAACCGTATTGGCTTATACAAGTTAGTATTGTATAGTCAACCTCCTAACCTTGTTCCCTTTTAATATAACTTCAGTTGTTAGTGGAACTTTTACCGAAAAATTTTGTAGTAGTAGTATAGAAATAGTGAAAAAGATAGGATCTTAATATTGTTTGTTTATGCTTAGGGTAAAAACTCTCAAAAAAAGTCCCATATCAGGCACCTATACTCTCTGCCTTCCCATCATATAATTCCAGTTTTACTCAAAAATAATTACTATGCAGGACGACCAAATTTTGGAGGTTCTGCTAAAGTATAGATTTTTGTTTCAGTAGCGATCGCTTCTCGCAGATGTAGTGGTACCTGCAACATTCCTAATAAGGTAGTGCCATCCAACATCCGGAACCCACCAATAGTTTTTTCTTTCAGAAGTTTATCAATCATTTCTGGTTCAGGGCGACTATTAACCATTTTCCTAGAGCCCAGTGCAAAACCCCAAGGTCGACCATAAGTAGGAATATTACTATTATAAGATTGAACAAAAGGAAATACAGCCTTCATTGTATTAACAATTCGAGCATGAAGTTTCATTTCACCAGGGGAAACAGGACCTGCCTGTACAACAAAAAATCCTCCCGGGGTAAGTACCCGCAGAATTTTTTCAAAATATTCCTTTGTAAACAATTGAAATGATGGTCCCTCTTCAATAGGATCAGAAAGATCAGAAATGACCACATCCCAACTCTCACCAAAAGTCTCCAAAAATTTTAAAGCATCACCAATGACCAACTGGAGGCGGGGGTCATCAAAAGCATTGGCATGCATCTCCGGCAAATATTGACGACAAGCTTCTACTACTTCTCCATCAATATCAACCATGGCCACTTTTTCTACACTTTGCCAACGGAAAACTTCCCGAATAGTAGCTCCCTCACCACCACCAAGAACAAGAACTTTGCGAGGAGACCCATGACAAATCATAGCAGGATGGACCAGGGGTTCATGGTATAGAAATTCATCCCCTGTACAAGACTGCCATTTACCATCAAGAACCAGTGCCTTACCATAAATACCTGTTTCTACAATGTACATTTCTTGGTAAGCAGTTTTTTTGTAGGCAAGTACCTTAGTAAGGCCATGAACATAAATATCCCAAGGTGTAATATGCTCACTTATCCACAGATCTGAAGCTACCATGTTATTTGCCATAAGGCCTACTCCTAAATAACTTATGTATTAAAATCAAGATGATTATTGTATTTATTATCATAAAATAACTATTTATTCTTAATAAATTTAATCTATAAACTAGAGGTTTTTAGAGATATTATTAACTTAATAGTTATGATTTATGACTATTATTATATTATCACAGTATTTTTACTTAAAAATTCAGAAAGTACCTAGTATTATCTCGAAATTTTTTTGTAGATAAATGCTGGGTATATAGTTATGCTTTGATGCGATTATATACAGTCTATTTTGGATATTTTGAAAAATCAAGTTATCCTAATGAGCGATCGCTAAATTTTTTTTGTCAAGTCAATATTACAAAGCTAAAAAAAAGTTAGTATACTAATCGACATTAAATAGGGTCTTAACTGAAAAGTTTTGCTGAGAATATTCTACTCATTATGCTAATTCCAAATGTTTGGCTATAGCTAAAATCACTTTTCTCTATTAATATTATTTCCACTTATTACTAAAGTATTTTTTTTTAAAATATTCTAACTATTACTACTTGTTGAACTCAATATAGTAATACTCTAAAGTTAATTTTTTTTACCCATCTTATAGTTTTGGGTATAGGGGTTTGAAGTCATCGGTTCAATAGGCAATGGTTTCAGAGTTTATTTATAGTTTTTGAACTTTGAAAACACTAGGTTATAGATTATATAAATTATCTATATTCATCATTTAAACCTTATTTTTTACTTTTGAATTAACAAATTTTAGCTGACAAGTAAATATAATTCATAGAATAAATTACTAGTGATACTACTATGAAAAATTATACAAATAAAAACTTATCAAATGTCTCTTTCAATCAGTGTGATGTAGAACTTTATGAGAGTAAATATTATTTTGTTTCTAGCTTGGCAAGAAATTTATTAGAGCTGCTAAGTATGCAAAATGGATAAAAAATTCTTGCTCTTGTTTGTGGTACAGGTAATCTAAATTATAAAATTACTACAAAAGGAGCAAATATTATAGGAATTGATAATACTTTTACTATAGTTTAGCGAGCAAACTGTTGTTATCCAGATACTGAGTTTTTAGTAGGAGATGAAATTAACATTGAGTTTAAATAAACATTCGATGCAGTATTTTCTAATATAACATTTGATTATATTTAACAACAAGAAAAATTTCTCACTGATATTTGGCGTCTAATAAAACTAGGAGGTCGTTTCCTCACATAATTTGGAATAAAAGGTAATGTTAAAACAATTATTAGTGGTATTTATGAAGCTTTAGATGCTGCTGGTTATGGCAGTAATAAAAAGCTTAATTCTTGATATTTTCCTAGTATTAGAGAATCTGCTAAACTTTTAAAATTAAAAGTTCTTTTATCGATTTTTGCAACTTTATTAGGAATACTAACTAAACTTAAAAATGGAGAAAATGGTCTACGTAATTGGATTAATATTTTTGCGATTTGTTTTTTTCAAGGGATTCCTGAAAAAAAGCAAAATGTTATTATTGATGATATTAAAAATAGATTGCGTCCTAATCTATTTTATAAAGGTCAATGGATAGCTGATTACAAAATAATTATAATTATGGCTTTTAAGGAAGGGAAAGATCATAAATAATGACTGAATTATTTAATTTATTAGGGAGTCATATTCGTGATTAATAAGTAATAATTATATTCTTGGCACAGTATAGGTTAAAAAAATTGCTATTACTGACTTATTACTTAATAGCTGAAGTTTTGCTCTTAAGTCTTACATTATATTATTTTGGGGAATTAGTGTTATATTAAATTTTACTTATAGGATTAAAGAGAAAAATACAAAGTGATAGGTTTTAAGAAGTAACTTAATAAAGAATAGGCAAAAGAAAACAAAAAAATTAAGTACAACTAACCCTCAAAAAATATAGATGAGAACCTAAGTTTTATTTTTCTTATTTCGAGTATTAATCCATTGCTTGGCACGTCTAACTGCCTCTTGTCGAGAGGAAGCTAATGGTACTGCTACAACACAACCATTATTATAATTAGCCCAAACTGCATAAGTAGCAGATCCATTCATTTCACCTTGGTCAATTTCGACCTTCCAACCTTTATATTCGAAGGTAAGTATAATATGAGGAAAATCAGGTTCAATCATTATAGTATGGCTAAATTAGCTATAGTTATCTCAAAATACTTCCAAATTATTTTTCGGAAATTATCATATTTTCGAGTCTATATAAAATATTCAATAATTAGAGGAAGAAAAAACTTTAGCAAAAACTTCAACTCTAGCATTAGAATTTCTAGTTTTCAAGTAGATAGAGTCTTGGTTTGGGTTTGATAAGCTAGGAGAAAATAATTGCTATTGAGATGGGATTATATTATACAACTTCTCAGTAGAATAGCATAAATGATTGAGAAATAGTATTACTTCCTAAAACCATCAATATTAGCATAAGCACTATAAACAGCTTTGACATTATACCAATTCAAAAATATTCGAGAAATTTCTAAAGCCAATTGTGATTTACCTCGGTCAATTAACCATTGTAAAAAAACTGCCATTGTTTTCTCATTTAGTCTCCCACCTAGTGATAAAACTCCCCATAATAACTTGTGGAAATAAGTCATTTGAATCATAATTTTTACTTCCAATATAGGATGTTTTTGATAGAATAAAACTCCCATTTTTCCTCTTTGAATTTCTCTGTCAATCATTCTTGGCAATTGCTCCAAAGAAAAGGGTGGATGCCAATGATAACCTACTGCTTCTGAGCATTTAATTAATTTTAAACCTAATTTTTTTAGCCTAATTCCTAACTCTAAATCTTCCCAACCATACTGGTTAAAATTAGTATCAAATAATCCAGCTTCAATTAACCAATGACGAGCGATCGCTACATTTCCAGTAGCAAAAAAAGCTGCTGAAAAATCCGTCAATTTTAATGGTTCTAAAGTGGGAAAATCAAAATTACAAGTATTAATTACTCTGCCATAAGTAAAGATACAGTTTGATTTTTTGCCATATTTAATTAAAGTATTTGCATGGGCCTGAAGAAAATTATCTGTTACTACTAAGTCACTATCTATAAAAATAATAAAATTTCCCCTAGCTACTTCAACTCCTAAATTTCTGGCTGCTGCTGGTCCCTGGTGAGACTGAGGCCAAAGTTGGAGATGGGGAAATTCTGTGGCATTAGCTTTTAGCCAGGGGATAGTATCATCTGTTGAACCATCATCGACAACTATTACTTCATATTCGGTTATGTGTTGTTCATAAGTTTGACTTTCTAGGGCACGGAGGCATTTTTCTAAAATTCCCAGGCGATTATAAGTGGGAATAATTATACTAAAAAACATAGAGTCAGTTATTTATATTCAATCCTGGGTAGTGCTACTTGGGTCCTTAGTGAAAGATATGGGGGCATGATAATTTTTCTTCTTGGAGAAAAGGAAAAACTCAAGATTAGGGTCAAATAGTGGGAAGAATACTCCCCATCACCCCAACTACTCAATTCCCCCCAACCCAACCCCCATTTTACTTACTCAAAAACCATTACGGGAGCAGAACTACCAAATCCTTTTTAGTTTTGACTTTTCCTAAGATTTTTAATCCGAGGACTCCTAAAAGTTCCGTCGCGCTATATCTGTCACTTAAAAAGATTGCCTAAAAAGATTGTGTTTTTGCCCTCCTGTGTTGGTTCTGATAGGGACTATTGTTGGGGAAGGTGGCATTATTCAAAATTATAACTTTGGACGTTTACTGTAGAGTCTAAGTAAAACTCAAATTTAAAATTCAAAAATCAGAAAAACTTTTGGTTTCCTCTGTAGTAAAATTTATTAAGGTTTTTATTGGCATAAAAAAAGTTTATACTTTAATTAACAATAAAGCTACAGATTTAGTTTAATAATAATAACTCAGTTGTTAATTTTTGAATAAAAATATGAGTCGTGCTACTAAAGTTGTGCTAGCTTATTCTGGAGGAGTAGATACTTCTGTTTGTATCCCTTATCTGAAAAATGAATGGGGAGTAAAAGAAGTAATTACCCTAGCAGCAGATTTAGGTCAAGGAGATGAATTAGAAGGAGTTCGGAAAAAAGCATTAGATTCTGGGGCAGTAGAATCTCTAGTCATAGATGTTATTGAACCTCTAATTAAAGAATATGCTTTTCCTGCTATTCAAGCAAATGCTCTATATGAAAATCGCTACCCTCTAGCAACAGCATTAGCTCGACCTCTAATTGCCAAAATATTAGTAGAGGCAGCAGAAAAATATGGTGCTGATGCTATTGCCCACGGTTGTACAGGAAAAGGTAATGACCAGGTAAGGTTTGATGTTGCTATTGCCGCACTAAATCCTCAAATTAAGATTCTTGCACCTGCGCGGGAGTGGGGAATGAGTCGGGAGGAGACTATTGCTTATGGTGAAGAGTATGGCATTCCGGCTCCTGTGAAAAAATCTTCCCCTTATAGTATAGATAAGAATTTATTGGGGATGGCGATCGAAGCTGGTGAGTTGGAAGATCCTTGGGTGGAGCCCCCAGAAGAAGTTTATGGGATGACTAAGGCGATCGCTGACACTCCCAACGAACCAGAATATATAGAGATTGGTTTTGAGCGGGGTATTCCTGTTAGTCTTAATGGTCAAGAAATGGGTGGTATTGAGTTGATAACTAAACTTAATCAGATAGCAGGAAACCATGGCATTGGTCGAATTGACATGATTGAAAACCGTCTGGTGGGGATTAAGTCGAGAGAAATTTATGAGTCTCCGGCAATGTGGGTGTTAATTCAAGGACACCGAGATTTAGAGAGTTTGACTTTAACTGCTGATGTAACTCGTTATAAGCGGGGTATTGAGGAGACTTATAGTCAGTTGGTTTATAACGGTTTGTGGTTTAGTCCGTTGAAGGGTGCATTGGATGCTTTTATTCAGCAGACCCAGGAAAGGGTGACTGGTGTTGTGCGGGTCAAGTTGTTTAAGGGTAATGCAATGGTTGTTGGTCGTAAGTCTGATAATTCTTTGTATAGTTTTGACTTAGCGACTTATGGTGCGGAGGATGAGTTTGACCATAAAGCGGCGGAAGGATTTATTTATGTTTGGGGTTTGCCGACTCGTGTTTGGTCAGAGAAACTCCGGGGTTAATAGCTGGGTGATTTTTTAAGTTTGATTAGTTGTTCCTGTAGGGATGAAATATTAGTCTCTACAGGAATAAGTATAATTACTAATTTATTGGCATCTTCTAATTCTTAGATTTTTTTTGCCTGGTAAAAATTCAGCTTGTATAGATGCATAATTAATTTTGTATACTTGCTTATTATGATTAGATCATAATCAAAATTTATGGTACTACTAGAATTTATCAAAATTCTACAGAGGATTTATGAAAGGGTTTTTAAGACTTTATCTATTTTCACTTAATACTTGGTCAAAACAATCTTTTTAATAGAAACCCAAGTTTCTAGGTATTTAAATTACATATTCTTTGATTAAAAAAATAGTGGCAATCCTCTGAAAATTAATTTTGATAGTCAAAATTACTATTTTTATATCTTAAAATTTAATGTTTCACAGCTTACTTAAATTATTGATGAAAATAAAATAAATAATAGTTATGGTTAACTAAAGTGAGCATTTTTTAGATATCAGATAAAATTGCTAAAAACTATCAATATAAATTCAGAAATTATAACCAATAAAATTATAAAAAAGATTATATTTTGATGTGAAAATATAATTGATTATGCAAATAAATGATTCAATTCTTCTTTGCACTTATCCTCAAACTTGGCTTGGGTAATTAGACCACTTATCAACTCTTTTTGAAGAATTGATAAAATCTGATTTTGCTGCTGCAGTTTAAGCTCAAACTTGGCTTCAAACTCAGCTTCATTAATTGAACCTGCTTTCAATTCTTTACCTATATCTTTAAGAAAATTCTTTTGTTTTTTCTTGAGGGAACGGAATACCCAAGGAGCCATAAATTCTGATTGAAGTTCTTGCCATATTCCCCGTTGGTTTATCTCAGCATCAGCTTCTGCCAAGAATAACATAATTGCAATTTCTCTAGGGCATTCGCTAATATAATCATAATAAACTCGAGCTAAACCTTCTTTTACTAAGATGTGCTGTACAAAAGTACCATCTAGTAAATAAACTTCACCAAAACAACGTGGCGATCGCCCTGGTCGGTTTTCTTCTCCAGTAACTTTAACTTTGACTTGATTATCACTTTTTTGAACTAATTCTTGGAGCCTATCTTTACCTTTTTCTCCCCATTCAAATTGACTACGATATATTGGATTTTTATTTTTATGATTCATTTTTTCCACCTGTGAATCTCCCCATCCTTTAGGAGTTTCTGGGGTATCAATATAAACAAAACGGACAGTCATTTCTACCTCAGAACCATTAGCAACAACATTAAAGGTGTCGGCATCTGAGACTTTCTTAACTGTGTAAGTTTCAAGAGAATCAAAATATGATGGAGCAGGTAGTTTGACCTGGCCTAGGTTAGTTAAAATATTCTTGATTATTTCTTTCATTAATCATTAAAAGTTGCTAGCTATCTACAAATAGAATGGTTTCCTAAGTTATGAGATAAATATATTGATAGTTTTAAGGAATTGGGATAGGAAACAAGCCAAAAATATTTATCTCATTAATTATACTATATTTAGTTGGGAATCTACTGTAAGTACTATTATTATGCCTCATAATCACGATTAAGCGCTATATTTTAGGATAGAGATTAGGCATTAGTAGGGACATTATATTTTTTTATTTTTTAAATTTCCGTATAGGGGGAAATTTTGATAATTTCTGTGGGATAATTAATCTTATCATGACTTACATAAAACCGCCATATCTAGTAGGGGCTTTCTGTTCGTCCTGTTGATTTTTTATTATTGGAGATGTCTATTCTATCCACAGTTTCAATGCTTTGAATTTTTATCAATTAAATTAGACTTACGCAAATAAAACTAGAAACCCTATTTTTTTCTTAGATGTCTATTCTTAAAACAATGATTTATCACATAAACCAGGTTTATTTGCCTAATTCCTATTAAATACTATAGCTATTTATTGTTTAATATTTTATAAGATTTACCAATTTAATCACAGTTAAAGTATTACTTTTAACTGTGAAATTCTAACTTTTACTTTGAAACTTGAAGTTTGGACTTTAATTTTTTGAAATTTTGACTTTGAAATTTGAAAATTTGATTTTAAACTTCTAAACTATAACTTTGAAACTATAACTTTGAAATTTTGACTTTGAGCTTTTGACTTTTAACTTCTAAACTCTAACTTTGAACTTTGAACCTTTGAATTTTGACTTTTGACTTCAAAATAAATGTTTACAAATTTTTTCATCAAAAGACCAGTATTTGCCTCAGTGTGTTCCCTACTAATTATCCTAATTGGATTAGTCGGTTATATCAGTCTACCAGTACAAGAATTTCCTAGCATTGATACCCCAGTAGTCAGTGTACGAACCAACTACCCAGGAGCTAGCCCAGAAGTAGTAGAAACAGAAGTAACAGAAATTCTGGAAGCAGAAATTAATGGTGTTGAAGGTGTGAAAACTCTGACATCTAGCACCAGGGAAGGTTCAAGTTCCATAAACGTTGAATTTCAACTGAGTCGCAATATAGAAGCAGCAGCTCAAGATGTTCGTAGTCGTGTCTCCCGTGCCATGAGAAGACTTCCCAATGAAGTTGATGCACCAGTAGTTTCTAAACGAAGTAGCGATGAAGAAAGAATTATTTGGCTTTCCCTAACTGGGGAAAAATATTCATCATTAGAATTAAGCAACTATGCCGATAAATTCATTAAAAATATCTTAGAAACTGTTAATGGAGTGGGTAGTGTTTTTATCGGAGGCGAACGTCGTTACGCCATGCGACTATGGTTAAACCCCCAAAAAATGGCTGCTCGAAATATTACTGCTTTAGATGTCAAACAAGCTCTTAGACAACAAAACGTAGAAATTCCCAGTGGTAGAATAGAAGGAAAATCTACAGAATACCCCATCCGCACTATTGGTCGTCTACAAACACCAGAAGCTTACGAAAACTTGGTGATCAGACGCAATGATGACACCTCTCTGACAAGATTCAAAGATATTGGTAGAGCAGAAATTGGAGCAGAAAGTAATCGCACAATTGCTCGCTATAATGGTAAACCAGCAATAGGTATTGGAATTAGTAAGCTTTCCGGAGCAAATATCATAGAAGTTGCCACAAGTGTCAAAACTAGGATGAAAGAATTATCTAAAGATTTTCCCGATGGAATGGAATACTACGTCAGCGTTGACTACTCAACATTTGTGGAAGTTGCCATCAAAGAAGTCTGGAAAAGTTTGCTATTCGCCATCTGTTTAGTTGTCTTAGTTATCTATATGTTTTTGCAAAATTGGCGGGCAACAATTATTCCTACTATCACCATTCCCATTTCCCTCATTGGTGCCTTTGGGGTAATGTTTTTCATGGGATTTTCTATCAACACTCTCACCTTATTTGCTCTAACACTTTCAACAGGTTTGGTAGTAGATGATGCTATTGTGATCTTAGAAAATATTGTTCGATATATTCAACAGAAAGGCAAAACTCCCATGGAAGCTGCAATATTAGGAGTCGGGGAAGTTGTATTTGCTGTCATTGCCACAACCATTGTCTTAATTGCAGTATTTCTACCTGTAGGATTTTCCGGTGGGGGTGCAGGGCGAATATTTAATGAATTTGCCCTAACTATTGCAGTGTCAGTAGTGTTTTCTACCTTTGTTGCTCTGACATTAGCACCATCATTGTCAGGGCGAATTCTTAAAAAACAAGAACCAGAGGAACAAAAAAATTTTATCTCTCGTTTATTTACCATTCCCCTTAATTTATTTGATTATGCTCTCAGTCGCATTTCAGTAATATACGATCGCTCATTACGTCTGTTGATGAGAATCAAACCATTAGTAATTTTAGGATTTATCCTATCTTTTTGGATAATAGTTTGGTTATTTCAACAGTTGCCCCAAGGATTTTTGCCCACAGAAGATCGCGGAAGAGTATTTGTTTCTGTAACTGCACCAGAAGGGGTAAGCATTGAATATACTGACAATGTCATGGGTCAGGTAGAAAATAAACTTGCTCAAGTTCCCGAAATGAAAGGTTATTTCAGTATTACTGGGTTCGGTCGTTCAGCTCAAGCTAACCGAGCTTTTGCTTTCACCAACTTGAAACCCTGGTCAGAACGGACAAAACCAGGGCAAGCACAACAAGAAGTTGTCAAAAAGTTATTTAGAGCATTTGCACCAATTACAGATGCACGAATATTTCCAATTAATCCTGGTTCATTACCTGGTACTGGTCTTAGTCGCTCCATACAGTTTGTCTTGCAGGGAAATGATTTTGAAGAGTTAGTGCGAGTATCTGAAGAATTTAACAATGAGGCGCAACAGTTACCCCAACTAAAAAATGTTGACACAGATTTAAAAATTAATAAGCCTGAGATCGTAGTAGAAATAAATCGTTACCAAGCTGCTAATTTAGGGATATCGGTAGAGAATATTGCTCAGACATTACAAATTATGATGGGTGGGGAAGATATTACGAATTTTACTCAAGGAAACCAGCGCTATGATGTAATTGTGCGGGCTGAGGATGAGTTTCGCAATAATCTCCAAGATATTGAGGATCTATATGTGCGAACTGAGCAAGGGGTGATGATACCTTTGAGTAATGTGGTGACTGTGAAGACAAGCACAACTCCTCCTGAGATTAATCATTTTAACCGCTTTCGTTCGGCAACAATTACAGGAAGTCCGGCTCCAGGAGTTAGTTTGGGTGAGGCATTGCAAGCATTATACGATTTGGCGGATCGGGTTTTACCTGCTGATATGCGGATAGATCTAAAGGGTGAGTCATCCCAGTTTCGAGATGCTGGTCAGGCAACGACATATATTTTTGGGTTGGCATTAATTTTTATTTTCTTAACTTTGGCAGCTCAGTTTGAGAGTTATATCGACCCGCTGGTGATTTTATTGTCGGTACCTTTATCTTTGTTGGGTGCTTTTGGGGCGTTATGGTTGGCAGATTTAGAGGTGAATGTTTACAGTCGTATTGGGTTAATTATGTTAATTGGTTTGGCAACTAAGAATTCAATTTTGATTGTGGAATTTGCTAACCAGTTATTGGCAGAGGGAATGTCTATTACTAAAGCTGCTATTGAGGCATCGCGGTTGCGGTTTCGTCCGATTTTGATGACAGGGTTTTCGACAATTTTTGGGGTGATGCCCTTGGCGTTTGCTTCTGGTCCAGGCGCTGCTAGTCGGGTTTCCATCGGAATGTCGGTTATGGGTGGAATGTTGGTGTCTACAGTTTTGACTTTGTATGTAGTGCCTGTGTTTTATGTGGTGATGGGGAAGAGTTTGCAGTTCGGTTTATTTCGTAAGCATGCTCAATATTCGGCAGATGGTGATGAGATTAGTAATGGTTCTGTTAATGGAAATAGTAAAACTGCTCCTGTTAATGATAAAAATCAGGATAGTGCGGAAAAATTGAGCAGGTGATAGTTGGGTTGTAAGTATTCAGCAGTCAGCTATCAGATATGAGTTATTAACTTAGTTATATTGGAAGGAGGAATTAGTTAGTCTCTAAGGAGAATTACAAAGTTCTGTTTGCACAGAATTTCGTTCGCGTAGCATTCCGAAGGTAGCCTTAGCGCTGAAGCTGACTGTTAATTGTTGAATGCTTATATTGGAGTTGAGGAGCGATCGCTTTTTTCGATAATGTAGTACTACCTAAATATAGTAATACCTATTTAGGGTGAGGAGATTAGTCAATTCTGTTCGCGGAGCATTTTCCCCAGAAAAATTCATTCAGGGATGACTTTTTGTCCCAGTCTTTTACTCAAGTAAATTTTCAATATCGCTGCCATAGTCAATACTACTTAAAAGCTCTATAAATTCTTTGATGACTAAATCTGGTTCTAGAAAACAGCTAATATCTTCGTAATGTTTGATAATATTAATATTAGTATTTGATAATAAGCGATCGCTATTTTTTTCTGTATGACTAGCTACCCCATTATTTAATCCTTTTTCTGTTAAACTTTGACTTACATCAAATGGTATTCCCTACTTTTCACCTTTGCCAAAGTCGTCGTAAAGCAGAACCCACTACATCAGAATAACGCAATTCTCCTGACATAATTTTTGTCATAATATTAGTAGCATGAGGTCGCTTCACACCTACTTGATAACCAATATGTGAAAAACGAGAAAATCCTTGAGCTAAACGTTGTGCCCATACCATATCTTTCCCCCATTCTTCATTAATTATTTGAGTATACTTTTCTAAAGCAAATAAATCACCATTTAGAGAATTATGTATTGCTCTTGCTGCTTTAACACCTGTAAATATAGAAGGGCGAATTCCTTCTGCAGTAAAAGGGTCAACAATACAAGCTGCTTCTCCTGCTAAAACAGCATTTTGAGTATGTAATTTTTGATTTCCATTCCATAAACATAAAGGATGACCAAACTTCTGAACATTTTGAATATTTACCTCAAACATACTCGTATATTCTGTTAATAAAGCCGTAAAATTTTGACCGTGTTTTCGCCAAAATGTACCAACCCCTATTGAGTATCCATCAGCTTTAGGAAAATTCCAAACATAGCCATTATTTAACATCCCAAACTCAAAATAAGCACTATCAATTTTCTGATTTTTAACTGGTATTTCTATTTCCATCGCTCCACCAGCAAAACGTTTACGATTTTTAAATCCTAACCATTTTGCCATTGAACCTTTAGCACCATCAGCAGCAATTAAATAGGGAGAAGTAAATGACTGATTATCTGTATAAACTTGCCAATTATTGTTCTTAAATTCTATACCTATAACTCTAGTTTTATCTCTAATTTCAGCCCCTTGTTTTTGTGCTTTTTGAATAATAAAATAATCAAAAATTTCTCGACGTACCATCCAAATAGGTTGTTTATTTTGTAATTTTACTTCTACTAAATCGCCTTTTTTCCAAGTATAACAAATGGAGTTAATTTTCAAAGAAATAGCTGGTGTAAAATCAAAATCAAACCATTCTTGAACAATAGGAGAAACTCCACCTCCACAGGGTTTATATCGAGGTAAAGTTTCTTTTTCTAAAACTAATACAGAACGTCCGTTTTTTGCCAGATGATATGCAGCACTTGCTCCTGCGGGTCCGGAACCAACTATTATACAATCAAACATTATAATCAAGTAAAAATAAGAAATAAGGAATATAATATACCATTTTTAGGGGACTACCCTGTCAGTCAAACAATTATAATTACCTTAATATTTTTGTCTGAGCAAACTGTACCATTGCTAAATAAATACTATTATACAAAATATTTATAATCATACAACTATTTAGTTTTTTGAGGTATAGAGGCATATATTTTTTCATACATACATATAGAAATTCCATTTCAATTAAAATATTTTTGTGGTATTTACTAAGTTATACAAAATTAGGATATAAAAATAATCTCCCCGGCGGTAAATTTAAAAAATATTCTCTTATGCTTGGGGAATTTGGTATCAGAAATTAAAAGTTAGAGTTAGAAAGATTTTCTCTGAAAATTAATAAAAATTTTCGTAACCAGTTAAGAATTTATATAATACATTAAGAATATAAATTTAAAACCTGGATATAGTACTTAAGTTTTTGATGAAAAATGAAGTTTACCTTATTTATAGTGATAATAATGAAAAATAAAATATTATCCGATATAAGACAAGAATATAAAGAGATTTATTAGAAAATAATCTCCAATCAAATAATATTCTATCCTCTTTTATCTAGACTCAAACAAATATTTAATCTCGCATTATTTATAGTATAAAACTATTTTTCATGACTCCTTTTTAAGAGATTTTTATGAATACAAAAAAAAGTATATTTATTCCAACAAGGAAATTAGAGAAATAAATTTTTATAGCTGTAATATACACCAAGAAACATTTTTATGAGACTATGGGTGAGGTGAGCAGCTAAAAAATACATTTTGAATTAGGTTCAGTAAAACTAAGTTAACAAAACTTGCACCGCCTGTCTTTTTGCCCTTCCTTTTTTCCATCATACTTAGAACAAAAGACAGGATTAATAATTTGCATTTTATCAGTGCATAAATATTAAAGCATCAGTTATCCTTTTTCTCAAAAAAATCTAATAACTCCCATCATAATAATCTCTATAATAATTTCTTTTTTCTAACTCCCTACCATCAGGCCCAACATTCCCATACCTAGTCCATCTTGGTGTCACTGGTTTAGATTCAATAGTAGGTTTGCGATCGTAAAAACTGGGCTTTTTCGGAAAATTTTTCACAGGTATATCTTTAGCTACTTTCCTCATAAACTGTTGCCAATTATAAGCTGCTGTACTACTCACACCCCAAGTAGGTTTATTATCATCATTACCAAACCAAATTCCAGTTGCCACTTGGGGAATATAACCAATAAACCACAAATCTCGGGCCTCTTCAGTCGTACCAGTTTTACCTGCAACAGGGCGATCAGACAAATAAGCATTCGCTCCGCTACCATATTTCACCACATTCTCCAACATCCAGGTAACAATTGCCGCACTATCCTTATCTAACACCTGCTTTGGTTTAAAATTACTCTCATAGATAACCTTACCGTTTTGATTAATTACTTTTTTGATTCCATGAGCTGGAATATACTTACCCTGTGCAGCAAAAGTCGCATAAGCATTTGTCAGCTCTAATAAATTAACCTCCCAACTACCCAACGCCATAGAATAAGTAGCCTTAACCTCAGATTTAATCCCCATATCCTTAGCTAAATTAATCACAGGTTCAAACCCTACATCTATCAACACCTGCACTGCCACCACATTTACAGAATATGCCAAAGAATCAATCATTGATCGCCAACCACCATACTTTTTACCATAATTTTTGGGTTTATAACCATCTACTGTAAACGGTAAATCTCGATAACCATTAGTCGGAGGAATACCAGCAGCAACCGCAGCAGCATAGACAAAACTTTTAAAAGTTGAACCTGGTTGACGTTGCGCTTGAATAGCTCGGTTAAATTCACTCTTAGCAAAATCTCGACCTCCTACTAACGCCTTAACCTCTCCAGTATTAGCATCAATAGCGACTAATGCTGCTTGGTCAAACCTTTGACGATAACCATCAATATCAACAGCTTCTTGAATTACTTTTTCCCCTATTTCTTGCCAACGCCTATCCAGAGTAGTTTCTACAGTTAAACCTCCTGCCATTATAACTTCTGAGGAAACATATTTCGGTAACTCTTTCTGAATATAGTTAGCAAAATATGGAGCTTCAACTATGAGACGTTTTGGCGCACTAGGTTTTATTTTCATTGGTTGAGCGATCGCTCTTTTTGTTCGCTCATCAGAAATCAAACCTGCTGCTTGCATTTCTTTTAATACTAGATTTCGCCGACGTTTAGCAGCTTCTTCGTTAACCAAAGGTGAATATTGACTGGGTGCAGGAGGCAAACCTGCCAAAGTTGCCATTTGTGCTAAAGTTAGTCCGAAAACTGGTTGGCTAAAGTAAACCCAGGCTGCATCAGCGACTCCATAAGTACCTGACCCCAGATAAACTATATTTAGATATAATTCTAGAATTTCTTCTTTAGATAGCTCATTTTCTATTTTCCAAGCTAGCATTGCTTCCCGAAGTTTACGCCAAATACTTTGTTCCATATCAAGGAAAACCATCCGTGCTAACTGTTGGGTAATAGTGCTACCCCCTTGAACTATATCTCTAGCAATTATATTCAATATAAATGCTCGAATAACTCCTGGATAATCAACTCCTCTATGTTCATAGAAACGTCTGTCTTCAACAGCAATAAAAGCTTGAACTAAAGGAGTAGGAATATCTTGTAATTTAATTTTTTCTCGAGTGGCAGGTCCGGTTTGTTGTATAATTTTACCATCTGTAGCTTTGATCGTTAAAGTACCATCTCTTCTATAGGAGGAAATATCGGCAACTTCTGGTAAGCTTTGCTCTAATTTTCGCCACATCCACCCACCGTAAATCATAATACTACTAATTCCAATCAAACCTAACCCTAACCATAGCTTCCAACTCAATAAAATTCCTTTTATATTTACGTCTATAACCTTTTTACCTGTCTTTTTTTCTACAGGATTAACTTTTTTTTTCTGGCTTTTTCTGCCATCAAATTTTGGTGCTTGTAAGGGCTCTTGAAATTTTTGACTCAACATATTTGATACAGGATTAAAATTATTTTTATTGTTCCTAACCTGAGACTCTATATACTTAGATTTTCTGATTATATCAGCCTCTGTTTCTGAGAATATCTCTTTAATATTTTTCTGTTTTTTATTTGCCACTTTTTTCTCTTATATTTGTTTTTATACTATCAGAACTGACTTAAAACAAGCTTTGAACAACAATGATTAGGGTAATAAACCCGGTTTATTGGTTAGTTTGCGTAATTCCTGAGAATTAAAACTTTATTAGTTATATCAAATTCGGTAGCAGGTATATAGCCACGACTATCCTAGAGGTCTATATTACTACTGAAGCTAGAGTCTGACAACAGATTTTATCAAGGGTTTGGTAAAGCAATAGACAGGGAAGATCGCTAGGTTATAAAAGTTGAGAAAATTGTAGTTGATACACCCTAACTATACCCTTTTTTTTCAGTTAAGTTATCAGTTGTCAAAGATTACTAGAGATTACTTTTTATACATAAATGTATGACTTTTCCTATTCTAAAAAAAGTTGAGAAAATTATAATTGATAAATATTAACATACCTAGCTTCTTAAACAGTTAATTATGCATGAGTTTCCATTTCTACTATTGTACCAATTTATTGAACCAAAATTAAATCAATATGATAAATAATTGATGACCGATGAGTAATAACTATACTAATTATATCCTTAAAAAAGTTTTTTTACAGACTTTTGAATTAATTTTTATGACTCTGAGTCTAAAGCTGAAGTTGCTTCATCTAAAATGACAATTTGGGAATTTTTTAACAAAACTCTGGCGATTGCTTTTTTTGTCTTTTTTCTCCTGATAATTTCACTCCTTGCTCCCCAATAATAGAGTTATAACCATCAGTAAAATTCAAGTCGGAAGTTGTGATATTTAATTGTTTCTATTGCTATGATTAATTTCTTTATCTGTGCCATTTAACCTACCGTAAACAATATTATCTTGTACAGTATCGAAGAGTTATAAATTTTCTCTCTGAACATTGCCAATATGGGATTATAATAAACTTCAACTTATATCTCATATCCGTACAGTAAAAAAACATTTTTATAGAAATAAAAAAGTTTCTAATTAGACCCAAATACTTGGGCAAATTCCAATTAATTGTTTACTGCTAATATCATCTTTTTTTTCATAATTAATTATAGTAATATCTGTTTTCTTAAAAGTCATCATCACTTTTTATAGTAATCCTAAATAACTTGTAATATTTTTGCTTAGGTTTGGCCTCCAAATTTATATTTTTCCTTGATTTTTGTTACCCAAATCTTACTATTTTTTTTATCAAATTATTTAGGATTATTATAGTTAAATTATTAGCATTTTTCCTATTGTTTTCATCCTTATTTCTTCAATACTAAACTCCTGCATGACCTAAAGCTAAACCTGTAATTAACATACCTAATACTAAAAAAGGTTGAGCGCTTGCTTGATATTTTACATCATTTTCTAGAGGGTTTCTGAGAAAATACATATCCTGAAAAGTAATCTGAGGAATTACCATTAACAACAAAATAACAGCATACAAATTTTCTTTAATGCTAATTAAATAAACTGCAACTCCAGCTTGAAAAATATCAATCATTAATACACATATCCAAGCAGCAGTACCAATACCAAACATTACAGGTAAGGATTTTAAACCTAACTTTTCATCTCCCTCTACACTCTTAAAATCATTAACTACTGCAATTCCTAATCCAGCAAAACTATAAAACAAAGTCAGAATTACAATAGTTAAATTTAGCTCTCCAAATAAAGCATGACCAGTCCACCAAGGCAAAGCAATATAACTAGAACCTAAAGCATAATTTCCTAACCAACCATTTTGTTTTAACTTCAGTGGTGGTGCCGAATAAATATAAGCTAAAAATGCACCTAATAAACAAAGCATAGTAAGAATTGGAAATTCGTGACCAGCAGACAAATCTAAGAGATATGATAAACCAACTCCTGCTAATAACAAAAAAACAATTTGAGTCACAACTTGAGAAATAGAAATTGCACCAGAAGGAATGGGTCGATAAGGTTCATTAATAGCGTCTATTTCCCGGTCATAAAAATCATTTAAAGTTTGTGTATAACCCGCCATCAAAGGTCCTGCTAATAACATACAAGCAGCAGACATCAACACATTTTCTAGATTCCAACTATAATTTCCTGAAGATGCAGCACCGCATACTACTCCCCATATCAAAGGAATCCAAGTTATGGGTTTCATTAATTGCAGACGGATTTTCCAAATATTAGTTTCTCCACTTGCAGCACCTTTCATTCCTAATAGTTGTCTAGTTTTAGCAGTGCTATTTTCCAATTTTTCTGGTTCTTTATTAGTCATTTTTAATGAGATTATTCTGATTAGTAAAAGTAATTTATATAGAACTTAAGCTTCCCAAATAATCAACCGGGTTTATTACCCTAATTTAATACAAGATAATTGCAAATTTTAGTTCATAAACCCGATTTATGCATAAGTCCTCTTATACACTTGAAAAATGTTTTGTGATTTTATAATGTCCCTACAAAATTTTGGTTTTAGTTCTGTAGTTATCTATTGACAATTACTATAAACTTTTAACCAAACTCAAAATCAATCTTTTTTTCCTCTTCTCTACTTCCCATTCCTTTTAAAAAGAAATAATCAAATAATCGTCTTTGAACTTTGCACCACGAACAGGTCTTCCACTTAGGGGTGGAGGAAGGAAAATATTTCTTCTCTGGTCTCCTGCTTCTATAGTTACTTCTGGCCCATCTTGAATAAGTCCAATTTGTTTTTTATCAAAACTAGGTAAAAATAAACTTACTTGACTTTTTTGAATATCTATGATAATAGGCTTGGGAGCTTTAACTGCCTGGCTAAAATCTGGCAGAGCATCCATTAAAAGTTGCCAATTTTCATTAGAACCATGGGGAACTGGAGTTACAGATAATGGTGAAAATTCAGCAGTAATATTATCTACATTATCTGCTTGATTGAGAATTACTCCCCCCACAGTGAGATTAACTTGTTGGGCACTTCCCCATAAATATCTGGCTGTGGCGATCGCTGCCTTATCCTTTGTCGTAACCAAGTATGCTGCCACCCTGTTGGGGTCAGCTATAGTAGCTTTAGCATTATCTAAAAGTTCATTGATTTTTTCAGTCGGTTGAGAAAAATTATTCCCTGTCCAGTCAACATTTAAAATAGCATTACTAACAGGTTGAACAAATGGAGAAATAGCTTTGTAGAGGTCTGAGTCGAGAATAACTTGACGGAAGCGACGAATATACCAACTCATAATTTCTGCCGAACCCAAAAGTCTTAGTGTCTCTTTATCTCCGGTACCATCGTAAATAATCAAATCATATTTCCCACTAGCACTATATTCCTGCATAGCATTAATGGTCAGAATTCCTTCTACTCCTGGTAAAACTCCTAGTTCTTGACCATATACCTTTTTAAAGAAGGGTGTACGAATATATTCA
The DNA here is from genome assembly GCA_018457135.1 of Trichodesmium erythraeum GBRTRLIN201. Taxonomy (GTDB): domain Bacteria; phylum Cyanobacteriota; class Cyanobacteriia; order Cyanobacteriales; family Microcoleaceae; genus Trichodesmium; species Trichodesmium erythraeum. The sequence goes on from JAGGDU010000208.1 coordinate 66,554, forward strand.
GCTTCTAGTTTTTTCAGTTCTTTCCAACCGCTTTCTAGTAAACTTGCTGCCTGAATATGGACTGCTTTGAGATTCGAGTCTATTTCTGTTGGTTCTGGGCCAATATTAGCACCTAATATTAAGGATAATGTTGAAGCAGGTTCTTGTCCCACAAATAAAACTCGTTTACCTTGGCTAGCGTATCTTTTGGCAGTGGCAAATGCAATGGTTGTTTTACCTGTACCACCTTTACCCAAAAATGTATAAGTAATGGTCATTTTAATTATTAGTTAAGTTGATTAATAAACGTTTGATCACAAACAATACTTTAGTTGATATCATCATTTTTCTAACATTCTACACAAGCTTAGTATTGATGGTGTCTAGTAATTATTCTCCGAGTACTTTGTCTCAACTTCTTACTACCGGAACCTTTTAGATGGATCGCGGAAGCGTAGGGAATGTCCCTAATGTGGCTAATATATTCCGGTGAGATGTCAATCTAATCTTCCTTTAGAACTAATGTCTCTTCCGGGTCGCAGTGATTTGGATGTCAAAGTGGCCATCACGTACCAAAGTAACATTCAAAATATGGTGGATACTTGGAACATGGAAGTGCCGACGGGTCTTTTGGGGTTAGGGTGGAATATGTCATATGAAATAATTGCTATTGACAACAGAAATACGGGTGCTAATTATAATGACTAATATTACCTTGTTTCTGGTGGTTCGGCTAATCGTTTTTATCAATGTATCAAGATAGTCTAACTGATGATGGGGCAAGGAATTTTGAGACGGAAGATTATAAACCTTGGGGTATTTGCTATTACTCAAGGGATAAAAAATGGGTAATTATTAAGGAAAATGGGGTCAAGCAGAGAAAGCAACGGAAAGAGAGATAACTTATCTGAAAATAATCCATATATTCAACGGGGCGTAAAATAAGGTGGTAGTAATGGTAATGGGATAGATAGTACAACTAATACATCTGGACAGAAACCTTTTGCACTAGCTTAGAATTTAGCAGAAATCCAAAATACTTGGGGCGAAAAAGTTACTTTTAGTTATGAAGTTGACTTCAAAAAAATTGGTAATAGTGGTTATAAATATATCAAAGCTACTTAATTAATACTTTAGATGAACGTAGTGTTAATTCTGTCTATCAACTATTACAGTATGATGACATAGTAAGAGAGTATCAAACTCCCCACAAATATAGGGAAAAATAAAAAATTAATTATTATCAATATCAATATTAAAGGAAGTTTATTAGCTCTATTGAAGTGAGAGAATAAAAATTAAAGTTACTCTTATTTTCGCTTCAGTTTTATTATGAATCAAAAAATGTTTATTTGATTAATTTTAATAATACAGATTTCTAGAAATATTATCTAACAGGAATAACTCAGAAAAATGTAGATGGATAGTTTTGATAGCTAAAAATTTACCTTATAAAGCAGTATAATACGATAGTTATTTCTGGCTACCCAAAAATCATAGTTATAAACTAAAAAAAGAGTTACCAGAGCATTGACTTAGTCAAAGAATAAAGATACAACATAGCAAGAAATTACTTACTACTCTCGTGAACTGTACTCAGTTATACATGGAATCAATTCATACCAAACTCAAACTTAATAATAAACAGAAAATCCTGATGGCTCAATACGCAGGTTACTCACGATGTTGTTATTATTGGGACTTAAGCTTGAACGAATGCAGCATATAAAGATGGTTATCAACCCAATGTCCGTAAACTCAGAGAGGTTTTTTACTAATCATACAAAACCACTAATACCCTGGATGAAAAATTTTTTGTCTAGAGTTTATGAATATACTTTTATCCACTTAGTTAAAGTATTTAAGAGTTTTTTTCTTCGGAATACTTCGCAAATAATAGTTAGGTAAGTATCCAATATTTAAGAAAAAAGGTAAGTCTGATTCTTTTACAATTGATAATTTTGGAAAACCAATAGAATTAGATGGATGGAATCATAAACTACCTTTTATTGGTATGGTAAAAACTTATGAACCACGGCAGAGGCAACAACTAAAAAAATTATTATTAGCAGAAAAGTAGGTGATTGGTCTCTCGTTTCTAGCTATGAATTTTAGGTCGTAAAAACACCAAAAAAAACTGATATTGTTGGTGTAGGTTTAAGAGTGAACACTTTAGCTACATTAAGTGATGGAAAAGTATTTAAAATTGTGAAAACCAATTCATATATTTGAAGCTAAGTTATCTCAAATGCAATACCTAAATTCTCAAAAGAGGTGGGTTATGCTAACTTGAAGGCAGCACAACTGAAGATAGCCAGGTTGCTGAGAAAAGTAGTAAGCATCCGTCAAAACGGACTTCATAAACTGAGAATTTACTTAACCGAAAACCATGGCAAAATTGTCATAGAAAATTTGAATTTTAGGGTTATGTTTCCCTGGGTGACATAAAAAGCTAACTATCTTTACCCAAAAAAGCTTTACGAACAGCTTGAACAAAGGTCGAAATAGCTTTGTAGATGTTTGAGTCTAGAATAACTGTACAGAAGCAATAAATATACCAACTCATAATTTCTGGGGAACCCAAAAGTCTTAGTTTCTCTTGATATCCGGTACCATCATTAATAATGAAATTATATTTCCCACTTTTGTCTATATTTTTGCATAGCATTCTCTAAACTACAAATATTTGGAAAAGTCTAAAAAATTAGTTTAAAGGTATATAATATGGAATTCTAAGTAGATTAATGGTAGAGCTTTAAAAAGCCTACAGGAAATTTATATCTATTAAATTAAATGTGTTATTTACGCTATTTTCAAGTCAATTGGTATTAATTCCTTCAATAACAAACTTTTTCAGTAAGCTCTAATTATTAATCAGCTAAAGTCGAGAGAGATCGACTGTAAGAATGGAGGCATAAAATTTGGTAAGAGTAAGAATTAGACAGCATGTCAACCCTTTAGCTAGCAAATATCAACAGTCAGTAACTATCCCCAATTTTAGTGATATTTATGCAGATATAAAGAAACCATTATATTTGGATATTGGTTGTGCTAGAGGGAGATTTTTATGGCAGATGGCACAGGTAGAACCTGAGTGGAATTTTCTGGGTTTAGAAATACGGGAACCCTTGGTGATAGAAGCTAATAATTGGCGAGATGAAAAGGGTTTAAATAATCTGCATTATTTGTTTTGTAATGCGAATATTTCCCTGGGAAAAATATTTGAGTCTTTTCCAAAAGGAATTTTAAAAAAAGTCTCTATTTTATTTCCAGATCCTTGGTTTAAAAGACGTCATCAAACCCGTCGAGTTGTACAACCAAAATTAGTGGAAGATTTAGCAAATTATTTAACAGTAGGGGGAGAAGTTTTTCTGCATTCTGATATAGAAAAAGTAGCTAAGGAAATGTGTAATCGCTTCTCGGCTCATGGTTCATTTTATAGAAGTTATAATGATTGGTTAAAAGAAAATATTCTGCCAGTTTTATCAGAAAGAGAAAAGGTGACTTTAGGCAAAAATCAGCCTGTGTATCGGGCGTTATTTATTAAGTTAGAGGAACCTACTCCTAATATTATATCTCCTTGAATACTCACTGTGAGAAAATTTTATAGGATTGAGAATTGGGATAAATTAACATAATAAAAATATTTTTATTATGGTTAATTAGAGTTTGCTAAAAAAGTTTAATTGGTGAGATTATAGCTCAGGAATAAAATTCATAATTAAGGATTCATAACTATATCAAAATAGGATTTAATTAAGAAGTGTTTGGTATATTGGTCCCTTGATTTTTAGAAAATTATTTTCCCATTAATGCTGATAAATATAAGCAAAAAACCTAAAAAATAGCACTTTTTTTTTAATATAAAAAAACTTGATAATATCATGGTTTAATATTTCATCAGCAATTTCTTGTGAGCTAGAATTTATATAAGTCTATTAGGAGAGAATAAAGTTAATAAAAATTGAGCAAATTGAAAATTAATATATTTTTTTCACCTATTTTTCATCACCAAATTTGGAGTGAATACTTTGTGATATTTGATTTAATATTACAGAATATTCCAAGTATGTGAAGTACAAATATTTATTCTTAAATAGCAATTACCTTTATCTTCCTACCTGGGCATTTCAATTAAATAATTTAAATTTTGTGGCGTGGGTTCTTGCTCTCTAATACCGTGCCTAATTGAGACGAAATTCCTACTGAAATACTTCAGAAGTTTAGAAATATAGTAAAGAGTTATAAAATCTAATCATTATTGATCTTTTCGGCTTTCGCGGACATAAAAAACTACCTGACATGAATGGGTAACACCAATTCCTATGCATTAACGCTATAGTTAGATAATATTTCAAAATTTTTAGTTATTAACATACTCTTGTAATAACTTATTTAAGTGGTTTTATCCTTGTTAATATTAATTTTTAACAAATATTATAAACAAAATTAATTCCATATTTTCTAGCAAAATTATTAAGCACTTTTTTGAAATAATTAAGTAAACTTTGCCTACCATTATCGGCGTCAAATTCAATCCATTCATATTTAATAGAAAATGCATTTTAATACTCAAACACTTTCTGTAACTATCTTTTCTGTACAATTAATTTTATATAACCACTTATAATATTGTACGGACACCTTAATGCAAAGCTCCTCTCCCCACTCTCTTTCCCATCTGTATTAAAGGTCAGAGGTGGGTTATCTGCTATGGGGAAATGTAGAAAAGTTTTTGATAAATAGTATAATTTTGGTACGAAAATACTAAGAGCTAATATTTAATTAAATCCAAGACCGAAACCACATTCTGAACTGCCAATTTTGGGGAGATAAAGGTAATCCTAAATAAATAGGCATCCAAAAAACAAAGGCAAATAAAACTATAAAAATCATTGTGACTCCCATTATTCTCAAGGAAGCTTGCTGACTATTTAACCACCTATCTAAGCACCAAGAAAACCCCAAAATAGCAAATACTAAAGCTCCCATATAATGATACAAAAAAGTACAACGACTTACTCTACTCCAAGGCATAAAATTACTTAGCCAATTTATAACTAAATATAGTAATAACCACATTTCTGAGGGAGGTGGGAATTTAAAAAGATGGTTTAATTTGATTTTTTTACGCCTAGCTTGTCTATTTTTTTCCCAATGCCAAACACGATTAAATAACATCAAGATTAATAATAAAATTCCCCATGTTGAGAACCACCAAAGAATAGGATTTCCCATGGCATGAACATCAAAAATTATAGGATTAAGTTGGGGAGATATAATATCTGAATATAGTGTTGCTAAAGAAGGTTCTGGTTTGTCTAGTAAACCCGTATTCTTATAAAAATAAACTACAGGTCTCATCATTAAGGGCCAGGTAAACCATTGAGCGCAATAAGGATGAATATCAGCTCCACTACCAATTCTTTGGTGATAGCTGAAAATCTGTTCCTGCATTTCTAAAAAACCGTATTTAGGGTTGAGAATAATGTGGGGAATCCACAGTAAACTATAGGTAATTATGGGAATAATGAATAAGTTTAGAATTAATTGAATCAGATTGATTCGAGTTAAATTTTGCCAAGCAGATGTATATTCATATTTTTTTTGTTGAATAAAAAATTTAATTATCCATACCAATATCCAGAGTAAATAAATGCCTAACAAAAATCCCAAACCATTCCATTTTATCGCTGTACTTGCACCAAAAAATATTCCTGATAAAACTAACCATTTTTTTTGTTTTAATTGATTATTTTGTAGAGCAACAATTAAACACAAATGAGCTAATAATCCAAAAATTACTAGATAAATATTATTCAGAGCATAACGAGACTCAACTAAAAATAATCCGTCTAAAGCCATGAGTAAAGTAGCTATCAAACTATAACTCCAACGGTGTGTTAATTTATAGGCGATCGCTCCCACTACCAGAGGAATAAATGAACCTGTTAAAGCATTTACCCACCGATAACTCCAAGCGGCTAAAGTAGAACCTGTTTCATTATTAACTATTTCTTGCCCAAAGGGTAAATGAGAACCTATCCAAATACCAATTGCAATTATATATTGACTGAGGGGAGGATGGGCGTTAAAAAATTCAGTTTGAGTAAGATAGTTATTAGCAAATTTAGCATAATAAACCTCGTCAAAAACGAGGGTATTAAAACGACCTAATTGCCAAAATCTCAGAATTGCTGAAAATAGAAATATGCTAGCTATTCCAATAACAAACCATTTATTTGATTGATGAGATATTGGTTGCATAAATTGTTAGGTAATTGAGTATAATTGAGTTTGACTGACTTCTAAGTTTAGTAAAAATCAATAAAAAACAGCCCCTTTATTTCAAACAAATAGGGCTGTTAGTTTAATAATGTATATAAATTTACATTATTTTGTTAAAAATGTCAAGTCTTTAAATGATGGAATTGCGCTAAAATAATTATTGATTCAGATATTAATCTGTTTAATAATTAGTGGTGAAATAGTGGTAAAAATTTTATCTATAGTTAACTAGTTATACGGAGTTAATTACACATATTTAAATGAAAAAAGTATATATTCTATAATGATTTGTGAATAAAATCAGGTAATTAATTTTGCCTAGGAACTTAAAGAACAAAACTAATTATTTTCTGTTTATTTTCTGTTTATTTTCTGTTTATTTTCTGTTTTTTTAGGGTTTTGACTATTGCTAATATGAAAGGCAAAGCTCAGGGGTAGCTACATCTCCACTTCATAATATTAAAAACCTTTTGAAACCTAAATTTTGCCATTAAATAGGTGAATCATGATGAAATCATAATTTGGCAAAATAGAAAATGTTTTTCTAGTAAGAAAAAGGGGTTTAGGAGATCGCTATTAAAGTACAATTACGCGCGAAAATAACCAACGCTAGGTTTTTTAAGTATGTATTTATTCAAACTGTAATGAGTCCTAACCAAATTTATTTAATTATTTATAGTGTACTCAAAGGAGGCGATCGCTCAATTTATACTTACACCTGCACCTATTTTGCTTGGGTTGCCCTGAGGGGATATTGCTAACGACATCCATGGCTAAAATTCTCGCTCTACTAAGAAGAAGTCAGCCCTTTTTGACTTTCTGCTGACGGTAATGCCGGAAAATAAACAAATAGCAAGGGTAGTAAGTCAATTTCTTGTAGCGAATAGACTGTTAGTCACTCCTCTAGGGTAGGGCTCCAAGGGCGCCAGGGGGGTTCAACAGGTGGGATACTACGATAGATATGCAGGACGCGGACGCGAATAAAAAAAACAAACACAGGTTCCCCGCCCTTCAGCTTTCCTGGCTTTCCCTGACCTGCCCGTGTTTTGAGCTGCTTGTCACCCCGTAAGGTGAATAGTTTAGGCTGGGCAACGGTGCAAAAGTTGAATTAAAAAAAGATAGTAACTTCCACACTTATGGGGTAAATTTACGATCCCCTGCTTTTAAAAGGGGAACTTTTTGTTAGCTCCCCCCTTGTTAAGGGTAGCGGGGAATATCTCAACTATATAGGGTTGTTTTGTCAGACTCAACTTAGTAGTAGCTACTCGAGTTATGATTATTTACTATAATGCTCAACAACTCAAAGGTTTAACCAATGGCGAAAAAAAGGCATCGGCGATCGCTAAACTATAAAACACTACTCCAATTACAAGGGCAAGGGTAACAATATATCAAATTTGTAAAGGTCAACGGAGTGCTCCACAAGATGAAAAACCCTACTATATTAAGGTGGCTATAAGTAAGCCCTGAATATTTTTGGCCTAGCGCTGTCCCTTACGAGTCATACCCAATCCATACAAATATAGTTCAGCAACACTATAAACCCGGACATCTGGGGAGACATTTTTACGGCGTGAATACTCTTTAAAAATACCTGCATCAATCATTTCCTGGAGACGAGCATTTAACTTTGTACCTTTAATGTTCCATATTTTTGTTAGTTGTTTTTCATCAATAGGTGAGCGTTCACCCCGGAGTTTCTTTAACAGTGCCTCAAGTTCGGGATATTCGTTGCACACTTCATCGACACGCTGCTTAGATACCTCTGGCAAAGCATCAGTTAATGACTTTGGGCGCAAAATTCTTGGATCACTATATTCTTTGGAGTAATTTTTCTCTCTTTCGACTGCTTGCTCTAAAAGTAATATCAAGCTTCGGGGAAAACTATTATCTTGGCTGTCAGCGGTTCGTTTCCGTATCCAGTTGTAAATGTAACTCTTGTTGCCACTACCCATCTTTTCTCCCCACAGAGGAAAAAGGCTTTGGCGTAATTGCTTTAATTCAGTCTTCTCAAGTCGTTCAACTGTTACTCCTGACTCCTGACTAATAGTTTGACTAAGACTATCAGATAATTGAAGAGCTTGGCGCAGTACAAGTCGCCACAGATCAGCTTCTTCCCACTTCAATTCAAGCGTTCGCCCACTGGCAAAATGTCCTTTGTTAGTAAAGTTAAGTTTATTCCAAATATCCTCTCGTAAAAATATCTTAGGCACAATATATTCCAGGCTGATACCACTTTCTAACCACCAAGCCAGCAAAGCTTCTAATGCTTCTCTTCGTCGCCGATAGTCTTCTTGACTATGGCCAAATCCTGTATCTAACTCATCATAGAGGAGCCACACTCGCCGATTATTTTCTTGTAAGTATGAGTTAACATCTCGTAGTTGATCAAGAGTTTCGACACTAGCTGTTGATGATTTTGCTTGGTCAACTAACCACGAAACTATATCACCGCTTCTGGGTTCCTCAGTATCTATTAAAGCTTTTAAATTCTCATTAATATTAGGGAGCGACTTTTGTGGCAAAGAATAACATAATTGTAATAAAGCATAATTTGACCAAAAACATCTCCAGCAATTATCTCCCGCCTGCTCTTCATAACTAGCTAGGGCGGTACCCTCTAAAATAGACCTTTTTATTGTAGCTTTACCATGACCAGGAATACAATAAAAATTATCTATGTTTTTACCAGATTCTTCAGCTAATTTTTTTGCTTTGTCTTTTAATGTTTGTTCTACAAAAAGTCTAAATAATAAGCTTTTTCCTGTTCCTTTTGCACCTCGAATCAACCAAGTTTTATCGTTTAAAAAATTGGGGAAATCTCCTGTGCGTTGGAATATATCTGGAATCTTTTCTACTTCTATATCTTGTGCTGTTACTGCTGAAAATTTTAACTCCTTTAAAACAGCTTCTTTAGTATCTTTATTAAGAACATTAGTGGTTTTTAAATGAGGTTTAATATCTGGCAAACTAGCATCAATTGATTCTGCAATTGAAAGATAATTATCCAGTAAACTTTTAGGTAAATTATTAACTAGACTTGATAAAGTGCTAAGGGTAGGATTGTAGTTAACTTCATAGTAAGTGTCGCTGACTGTTTTATCATTTGGTAACCCCCAGTTTTCTTCTATCCAATCTTCAACATTACTTATCCAAACTTGACGTTGTTCTTGAGCAACAGGAGGTATAGGTGTTAGGACAAAACTCAAATCTGGTTTCCCTTGATATTCCCATTGTTTACGAACACTTTTTACCACCCAACTTAATCCTTTAAAACTTTGGTCAGTAGGTGAAAAACAGATAATTCCTGTATCAGCTAAATCTAATAAAGCAATAGCACTAGTATCATTAAATCCAGGACGGGCATCAATTAAAATCACATCAGGATTTAATTGCTTTTTAATATCTTCAATTAGTTGTTCAACTGGATTATTTTCTCGATGATAAAAAGCCTGCAAAGTACCCCTGTCTAGTTCAGCTAAACGATGAATATAATATTCATCATATTCCCCAACCGGAACCACAAATAAGTCACCGCGGGCTTTTAATTTTACTTGATAAATACAACGTTCAATGGGAGGAAAATTTTCTTCCGGGGAGATAAAGCGTTGGTATAAATAATCTAATACACCATAATTTTCTGGACTCAATTTAGAAATATCTGGCTCCAATAAAATTGAAATTCCTGGTGCTTCTAAATCAAAATCTAGTATTACTACTCGACGTTTTTTTTCAGTAGCTAATATTCCAGCAACTAAACCCAATGCCGTAGAACGACCAACCCCTCCTCGAAAAGAATAGAATGTCACAACTAAAGGAGTTTTAAAAATATCTTCTTCATCTGATTTTTTTTGTACATCAGGTTCTGGTGCCATTAAAATATTTGACCACAAAGGTAACTGAGGTTGAGTAGATTCAAAAGGTTCTTCTATTGCTTCTTCAGGAGTTAACAAATCATAGCTTAAAATTGGATATTTATTCAAATTCAAATCTATATTTGCTAATATTTCATCAATTTTGTCTTCTCGCTCTTCTAAAGATTGTTCCTGAAATAAACTAGTAATAATTATAATTTTTAGCCCACCTGTTGACATTCTTATTACGTTTACTTGAACTTGTGAATCTTGAAGTTGTAAACTCTGGTTTAGGTGGTCCTGAATTTGTTCCATTAAGAGTTTTCTATCCGTCATTAGCCTTCTCCTTGTTTGCTCAATAAATATCTATGTAGTTTTTTTACTGCATCAATAAGCTTGTAGTTTTGCCAAGAAATATCCATGTAGTATTTTTACTGCATAAATAAACTTGCTAGCCTCAATTTTATCACCCTTTTTATCTGAGTATCGTAACTTATCATTTTGCCATAATTTAACTGTGTCCCATGCCTTTTTAAGAGATTGATCTTTTTTTGAATCTTTAACTCCTTTACATATATACGAAGCTTCTAATAGCTGTTCTAAATCATGTAAATTTGAACCTTTTAAGCGCTTAAATACTTTTGTCTTCTTAAAATTCACTATGTCTTCCTCATGACAAAGGAGAGATTTGAGAGCGCATTCAATAGCATAACCACCCATGTAAATAGCACCATTCCAACGTTCTTGATTATAGAGCGCTTCAGCATCTTCAAGGCGACGTCGAGAAGCACCTAAATAAATAGTTCTGCCATAAGTATCTGAGTTATTATCCAAAAAAATCTACCTCCTGTAATGTAAAATTTTTGCTTAAGAAACTACCCAATAACAATACCCTCAATATCCTTAATTATTGGCAAAAATTATAGTTTTATTCTCTGGCAAAATTACTATCAAAAATAATCGTTTATGAAGACTCCCACATTTTGTCATAAATTCCTATTTTTATATAACGATAAAAACTAGAGTATTCTCAATCTTTGGGAGCAGCCACTAATCCATGATATACTGGATGATAATCAATATATTTGATATGATTAGCAAAATCTAAATCCCTTTGAAAATGTAAAATTTTTGCTTAAGAAACTACCCAATAATAATACCCTCAATATCCTTAATTATTGGCAAAAATTATAGTTTTATTCTCTGGAAAAATTACTATCAAAAATAATCGTTTATGAAGACTCCCACATTTTGTCATAAATTCCTATTTTTATATAACGATAAAACTAGAGTATTCTCAATCTTTGGGAGCAGCCACTAATCCATGATGTACTGGATGATAATCAATATATTTGATATGATTAGCAAAATCTAAATTCCTTTGAATTTGATGCTCCCAAAACCTACATTGCCGAACAATTTTTTCCCTTGTATATTGTCGAGATATTAAAATTTTATCCTCATATTGAGAATAGCATTGACGACTAAAATAATTTTTAATTAACTGCCAACAATTAGAAAAATCCGCATCATTTTTAGGTAATTTTCAAAGAGTATAGAGGTAATCTAGCAGGATGACAATAACATCTATTTAAAATGGATATTTTTGCATAACATATCGAAAAGCTTTTCTTAGTAAATCTATATTTTCAGGTTGACACAAAACTTTCTAGCGTTTGTATTTTACTGCTGTGAAAAAATAAATTGCCCCTGGTATTTTTTGCCCTACGATATTCTATAAAATTAAAATAATAATTATTAGTTTTGTAGTTTTGTAGGTTGGGTTGAAGTCACGAAAACCAACAAAAGATGTTTTTGTTCAGTCTCAGTTTATTCAAGCTAACCTACTTCTGACTTGAAAATATGTTTTTCTTGGGTTTCACTCCGTTCTACCCCACCTACGTCTAGCTTGATGCTTTTGTAGGTAGAGTTGAGCTCACGAAACCCAACAGAAAAAACTACCCAACACTCACACCTTCAATATTCTCATCTACCACATCATACAACTCCCGCAACTTCTCCAACTTCTCATCATCTGTTTGCCAAAAACCCCGTCCGTTAGCCTCCAACATCCGCCCAATAATATTCCGAAACGCCTCCGGGTTTGCCTCCCGTAATTTCCTCGCCATCTCTGCATCCAAAGCATAAGTCTCAGCTGCACCATCATAAACCCAACTATCCACAAAATTAGCGGTACCCCCCCAACCTATCAACGCCGTCATCCGTTGAGAAATCTCGTAAGCTCCTCCACTACCTTGATTTGCCATTGCCTCTGCCCACTTAGGATTCAATAATTTTGTGCGATATTCCATCCGCAACAAATCTTCCAATTTTCGGGGGGTGGTATCCTTTGAGAAACTTTCCACAAAACTCGCACTGACTTTCTTACCCCTTTGTTTTTCTGCTGCCAACTTCAACCCACCAGTATTAGCATAATATTCCTGAATATCCGTCAAACCATACTCCACCGAATCAATTTCTTGAACGATGCGATCGCAACCCTTGAGCAACTCCTGCAAAACTTCTGGTCGTGCCTGACCTTTATCTTGACGACCGTAACTAAAAACATTTCGCCCTTGCCAAGTATCGCCCAACTCATCCCCAGACTCCCAGTTTCCATCAACAACTCGGTCATTTACCAAGGAACCAAAATCACCAGCAGGATTAGAAAATAACCGCGCCGAAATATTTTCTACTCCTTGCTCTTGTAATGCTAAAGCATGTTTGCGGATAAAATTCTGCTCCACAGGTTCGTCTGCTGTTGCCGCTCGTTGGAATAGATCATCTAATAATTCAATAATATTCACAAAACTATCCCGGAAAATTCCCGATAAATTTCCTAAAATATCAATCCGGGGATGACCGACTTCAGTTAAACTTTTTAATTCATAACGAACAATACGACCGGTACCCTCTTTTACTGGTTCAGCACCTACTAATTCTAATAAAATTCCTATAGATTCACCACGAGTTTTAATAGCATCTAAACCCCATAACATTACTGCCACAGTTTCAGGATAATTATCATTTTCTTCCAGATGCTGAGTAATAATTTTCCTAGCAATTTCTCGTCCTCTTTCATAAGCAGCAGGAGAAGGCATTCGATAGGGATCCAAAGCATGAATATTCCTTCCTGTTGGCAAAACTCCAGGACCATCCCGTAATAAATCTCCTCCTGGAGCAGCCGGAATATATTCTCCATTTAATCCCCGCAAAAGATTAGTCAACTCATCAGTATTTTGCATTAACAGCTCCCGAATTTTTTCAGCATCTTTATTAACTAAATTATCTGTATCTCTTTCCCTAAAATCCTGAGTTATATCTCCGATTTTTTCTCCAAAATAAGCCTCCAAATAAGATTTTAATTCTTCCTCGTTCGGCACCTCTCCCAAAGTATGTAAACCAGAAGAAAATAATCTTTGTTCTATAACCTGTAAATAGTTATAAATCTCCACAAAATAGGAATTAACCATATCCGCACTAAACATCCGAGCATTTTCCGGAGTAAATTCAATTCCTAATTTTTTCCCATACTCAAACGGACAATCAGAATTTAAACCAGTATCAAAAATTTTCTTAAAAATTCCTTCCCGTAACCCAGAATTTTTCTGTGTATCTTCCCGATATTCAGAAATTAACTCTCGCAAACTCACCAATTCTTTATACAAACTTGCCCGACTATAAGGAGGAATATTATGAGAAATCAAAACCCCATAACCCCGACGTTTTGCCAACATAGATTCTGAGGGATTATTAGCAGCATATATATATAGATGTGGCATATTTCCTAACAGAATATCCGACCAAGAATAGCCAGTATTTCCTAAAGGTGAACCGGGTAACCATTCCACAGTTCCATGCATACCAAAGTGAACAACAGCATCAGCTTGAAATTCATTTTGGAGCCATTTATAAAAAGCAGCATATTGGGGATGGGGTGTTAAATCTCTTTCAAACATTAAGCGCATAGGGTCGCCAGAAATTCCCAGAGGTGGTTGTACCCCCAGCCAAATATTTCCTAATTGAATTCCCCCAATATGGAAATTTTTACCATCGGTTTTTATGCCAGTATTTGTGAGATTTCCCCATTGTTTTTCCATGCGAGTTATTGATAGATAGCCTAACCATTTTTCGAGACTTTTAAAATTTACTTTCGATAGGTCTGCTTTTTGTATTGCCTCATCTGCCTCCTTAATTTGACGAATCAGTTCTTCCCCATCTTCAGGAATTTCCCCAACATTGTAACCTTCCTCTTTGAGAGCATGGAGAAATTTCAGGAGCGAGCGGGGCACATTTAATAAAGCTGCTGTACCTGTAGCACCATAACCGGGAGGAAAACCATAGAGAATAACAGCAATTTTTCTTTGTGCCGGGGGTGTCTGACGTAGTTTAATCCAATTTTTGACTCTACCTGTGAGGCGTTTTACTCGTTCGGGAATTAAATAAATATCTTCTCCTACTAAACCACCTAGGGGAACTGGATCTATTGCTCCATCTAATTCTGGCAAGGCATATAAGACTACACTTTGTAAACCTCCCACTCCTTGGCGAGTCCAAGAATAGATATCTTGAATAAGTAAGGGTGCTGCTACAAGATAGGGAACATTTTTGGCATTGAGAATAGCCTGGGAAACTTCTACCTGTCGCCCTGCTTCCATAGAACCTGCAGGACCTCCCACCAAGGGAAACCCAATAGTAGAAACAACTGCATCGACTTCCACTGCTTCGGGAGATAGGGAAAGTATTGGTTTATTGCTAATAGGAGACAAATTTTTTGACCTATTAGTGGTATTATGTTTTTTATTTCCTTCTTTGGGAGTAAGTGGGGGGGTTGACTTCTGACTTTCGTGAGCGGTGGTCATCCAGTCTCTGACCGCAACATGACCTTCCACACCGTTAATAAATATAGGAAGAGGTGTTAAACCTGCTTCTTCAAATTTGTGGATAAGTTTGGGAATATAAGGTTGTTTGGTAATGACGTGTTTGCGGTAGAGTAGAATACCGACAACTGGGGTGGGGGAAGTTGGTTTCTGTTGGCGATACCATTCAAGATATTTTCGGGGAGACTCAAAATAACCATGGTGGTCTGGATGGAGTAAACCCATATTGGGAGTTTCGAGTGGTGGAGGTATTTCGCCTACTTTTAAGTCTAAATATTTTTCTGCCAATACCCAAGACATGGCAGCGACGTTTTCTGTACCGCCGGCATTCCAATAACCGTAAATTATTAACCAGTTCCGGAGGTCTTGCACTTTTTTGACTGGTACAAATTTGAGTAATTTTGGACCGGTTTTCAGGAAACTGATATAACCTGCAAGTTTGTCTTCTTCTCTCCCGCTAGAAAATTTGCTGAGAATAAATTTGACTGGTTTTGGCATTCCTTTGGGTTTGTCGCCGATAATAAATTTTCCCAATTTTGTTAATGCCATTAATTCTAGTGCTGACTCAAAAACGAGACGGATGGGAATATGTTGTATTCTTTCGCGTAACCACAGAACTTGGTCGTAGTCGAAGAGGAGACTGCCGAAAAATACATCAGCGTTTTCTAAGGCGGTGGCTACTTTTTCTGGTTCTGTGGAAAGTGCGCGATCGCTAAATACTTGGATATCTAAATTTGGACATCGAGAAGTTGCTAACTGAGCAGCTTGGCGATAGAGTCCGGTGTTAAATGATTCAAAACCTGCGATTAAAACAATACGTTTCATGGCCAATTTTTTTGAAAAAGATATGTCAAACAAATACAGTTTAAAGATGTCACAAGTATTTGCCAACTTGACAGAGATTTTTCAGGTTTTAGATTTTAGGTTTTAGATTTCAGGTTTTAGACTTCAGGTTTTAGATTTCAGGTTGTTAGAAAGAATTGATTTTGAGTAAAAAGTTATTGAGATTTAACAGCATGGCCAAAATCAATAGATTTGGTAGTAAGATGTTATCAATTTGTTAATTCTTAAACCTAATACCTAACACCTAATACCTAACACCTTTAGCATCTAGGGTTAGATTTTTTTGTGGAACTGGCTAATACTTTGGCTGAAGGTAAACGAGTTTATTGCAACTTTTCTGATGTTTTAAATAGGTGGCAACTAGAGGAATTTTATCAAGAAAAGCCTGCATTCAGTTTTTGTCTGATTAAGCCACTCCTGAAACACCTCGGGAGCCAGCCAAAAAGTTATACTTCCTTGCTGTTTTAAGGAGGCATCATACTCAGACCAGTTTTTGAGCCGATAAAAGGACTTGAAATTGGACTTAGGTTTACTATTGCTCATACCTATTGACTATAGTTTTTTGTACCATTTTCACTTCTTAATTTTTACTATCTAATCATATTTTGTACAACAAAGTCTTTGAGAGATATTACTTTTAAAATATATTATATATACTAAGACTAAATTATTTTGAAGATAAATTATCATAAAAAAGTATATTTTTTTAGGATAGCTAATTTGACTAAATATCATATTTTATCGAATATTATTTAGGATTGCTATAACAATAAGAGAACAAAAAATCTAAAAATATAAATGACAATTTGTCAAATTAATTTTCTGAATATCTTTAATAATTAGACAAGAATGATATAATTATATTAGTGGCAAAAATATTAATTTAATAATCTTATAACTCGTCAATATTGACTAAAATTTAAATTATGCAAAATAGCTTTAAATCATAATTAATATTATTTAAAACTGTATGAATATATAGTGTATATGCAATAAAAATATTAATTAAATTAATAGATTATTTAGAAAAAAAATATGATTCTTACTTAAACATTAATCCTAGCATTTAATCATATAAAATATTTCAAAAAATACAAAATTTTTAACATTTAACCTAGGGTATATAAATGAAAAAATATTAGGAAAAATAATCAATTATGAAAGGCTTTTTACAGCATTAAAAAGTGTTTTTTTTCTTTGTTTATGCCAGCTTAAGCAGAATATATTTCAAAATATTACCTCAATTAAATCTTACTTAGAGCTGTAAAATTTGAGTCTATCAATATAGATAAAAAATGGAAAATTTCATACTATTATCAAACAATTAACATGTTTAAATTATTGTCAATTTCATCTCATACAAATCCAAATAAACCTTATAACTTCTAGGGTATTAGTATGGAATTTTCTAAAAAAGTTAGCAGTGAAAATAGGAAAAACTATTGACAAGGTTACACATAAATTATCAGTGGATTATCTGGTGTTAGAATTGAAATATTTTTTAATTAGAATCAAACTTGTTTAATTATAATAACTAAAGATTTTTGAATAAATATTTCAGTCCTCACTCCCCGTGGCGTTGGCTGGGTTTCCACACTCACAGAATGTAAAAATAGGCAAAATTTTTATGCACTATATATGGTGTTTTTGGGTAACTCTTGATAATTACGATAGACCACTATTACAATATACTACCAGCAGTAAGTAATTTTTTTCAAAGCACTAATAACTTATGAGCATAATTATTTTTGGTAGTGTCAACATTGACTTAATTACAACCACTCCCCGTTTACCGACTCCAGGATAAACTATTAATGGCAACAACTTTTTTACCGCAGGTGGTGGTAAAGGAGCAAACCAAGCTGTTGCTGCTGCTGGCCTTGGCATTCCCACAAAAATAGTGGGGCGAGTCGGAAATGATAGCTTTGGGCAACAACTTCTAGTCAGTTTGTCCACTGCTAATGTTGATACAACAGATGTGTTAGTTGATGAGAATACTCATACGGGGGTGGCAGTTATTGCTGTGGGTGCTAGTGGAGAAAATAATATTATTGTTGTTCCTGGTGCTAACCATAGTATTAATAATACAGATGTAGAACGCCTAAAAAATTTGCTATCGGATGTTACAGCTTTACTTTTACAATTAGAAATTCCCGTGGAAGTTGCTATAAGTGCAGCAAAAGTAGCTCAAGAAATGGGGGTTAAAGTTATTCTAGATCCAGCACCAATGCCAGCAAATTTTCCTAATGATTTTTATAATTTGATTGACATTATTACTCCTAATGAAATTGAGGCAAGTCAACTGGTTGGGTTTGAAGTAAATAATCAAGAAACTGCTATGGAGGCAGCTGTTGAATTATGTCACCGTGGTGTAAAAAATGCTGTGGTGAAAATAGGCGATCGCGGAGTTATTTGTGCAACTAAAGAAGAAGCATTTTTTCAACCTGCCTTTGTAGTAAAAACGATCGATACTGTCGCTGCGGGCGATGCTTTTAATGGTGGTTTAGCAGCAGCATTAGATACAGGTTTATCATTAAAAGAAGCTGTTAAATGGGGGGCTGCTGCTGGTGCTTTATGTACTACAAAACCAGGCGCTCAACCTGCAATGCCCGATAGAAAAACATTTGATAATTTTCTTTTAAAAAGGTAGTAGGTTTTAGGTTTTAGATAGTAAATTTGGGAGCATTTCACATGGCGAATAGGAGAGCATGCTTTTGCTCCCCTACAAAGAGATATTCTCAAAAAATAAGCTCCTCTTTTAAAGAATAAATTGAACAAAAAGTCTTTTCAGCCAATAGCAATATCTACTTCAACCAAAACTATATAACTAACCATCTAGACCACAAATTCTAATAATTCCATCCCAAACAATAGGAGTAGATTCAAAATAAATTTGACCAGCAAATTTGCCGGCTACTTCAACTCTTAAACGAAAAAATTATTTTTTGTTATTAGATAAAGCATTTTTCTCGTCAGATTTAGCATATTCCCAATTCAAATTAAAGAGATAAACCCCATTGTATCCAACCGTTACCAATTTCTTTCCATCAGTAAAAATTGGTATTGAAATAGAAGGTCCTATTTTATGCTTAAATTTAATTATAGGAGTATCATAATTAAATTTTTTCAACAGTCCTTTAACTTGATTTTCTATAGTTAAATTTTGGCAACCAATATATAGATATCCATCAATAGCGTTAGTAGCAAATAAAGCGGTAAATTTTCCATAATTATTATATTCATCATTCAATGCTACTGACCCAAAAATACCCCCTAACCAACTAGGAAATTTAATATTACCTGTAGGCAAGAACCATTTGAAAATTTGACAATTTTATGAGGTATTTTATTAGGATTTAATTTTACTAACCCACCATCCCACCATTTCCAAGAATAAACTTTTTCTCTATGGCGCAAAATAATTTACCTTTTTTAGAAATAGCAAAAGTACCATCCAAATCGGAACCTATATAAAAATATTAAACTATCTTTTTACTATCAATATCAATACCATAAATATGATCCGAACCTGCTGCTAAAAATATTTTATTATTGAATCTAGCAGGATATAATTCAGAAACAATATTTCCACCTTATCTTCTCCCATCAGTATTTTTTAAAGTCAAGGTAAAGATAAATTTAAATGAGTCAAATAATATTTTAGCTACCAAATATTTAGTATGCTTCTTTTGAGGATTAAATAAACAGTAAATATTCTAATTAAATCATAATAGTTTACTTCAATCAAGTAAAAAAAATATAAATAGGTTATAATCTTCAGGAAAGTTAATTATCAATTGTTAAAAACCTGACGGGGTGACAAGATAATTCATAATTAGGATAAACATTAATATGACTAATCGCTTAGCTAAATCCCAAAGTCTTTATCTGCGCAAACATGCAGAAAATCCTGTAGATTGGTGGCCGTGGTCTGAGGAAGCTTTAGAAACTGCAAAGCAGCAAGATAAGCCAATATTTTTATCAATTGGTTATTCAAGTTGTCACTGGTGTACTGTTATGGAAGGAGAAGCATTTTCTGATGAAAAAATTGCCCAATATTTAAATGAAAAATTTTTACCAATTAAAGTAGATCGAGAAGAAAGACCTGATGTCGATAGTATTTATATGCAAGCATTACAAATGTTAACCGGACAAGGAGGTTGGCCTTTAAATATATTCTTAACTCCTGATGATTTAATACCTTTTGTTGGTGGTACTTATTTCCCTATTGAACCTCGTTATGGACGACCAGGTTTTTTAGAAGTTTTGCAAAAAATTCGGAGTTTTTATGACCTTGAAAAAAATAAACTTGACACTTTAAAAGTCGAAATGTTGGAGGGTTTAAGGAAGTCAGTTTTATTGCCAGAAGCAGAAGATTTAAAGGAAGAAATATTACAACAAGGTTTAGAAGTTATTACAAAAATAATTGGCGATCGCTACTCCCAACAAAGCTTTCCAATGATACCTTATGCTCAAGCTGCTTTACAAGGAAAAAAGTTAAATTTTAAATCTCAAAATAACAGCAATAAAGTTTGTTTAGAAAGGGGATTAAATCTAGCATTAGGCGGAATTTATGACCATGTTGCTGGAGGATTTCATCGTTATACAGTAGACCCTAATTGGACAGTTCCTCACTTTGAAAAAATGCTCTACGATAACGGTCAAATTGTTGAGTACTTAGCTAATTTATGGAGTGCAGGGTATCACAAACCAGCTTTTAAACGGGGAATTATTGGAACAGTAAATTGGCTAAAAAGAGAAATGACAGCACCCACTGGATTTTTCTATGCTGCCCAAGATGCTGATAGTTTTACTACTCCAGATGAGGTCGAACCAGAAGAAGGAGCTTTCTATATTTGGAGTTATAAAGAATTAGAAAATTTGTTAACCAAGGAAGAATTGTCTGAACTATCAAAACAATTTTTTATTGAACCTAATGGCAACTTTGAAGGAAAAATTGTTTTGCAAAGAAAGCAAGCAGAAGAGTTAAGTAAAACTGTAGAAAATTCTCTGTCTAAATTATTTAAACTACGGTATGGTGTGCAACCTTTTAATATAGAAACTTTTCCACCAGCAACAAATAATAAAGAGGCAAAAAATAACAACTGGCCTGGCAAAATTCCCGCAGTAACAGACACTAAAATGATTGTTGCCTGGAATAGTTTAATGATTTCTGGATTAGCAAGAACAGCTACTGTATTTAACAGCTTAGAATATCTAGAATTAGCCATGAATGCTGCTCATTTTATTATTACAAATCAGCAGATTGATGGACGTTTTCATCGGCTAAATTATGAGGGAAAACCTGCAGTAACTGCACAGTCAGAAGACTATGCTTTGTTTATTAAAGCATTGCTAGATTTACAGCAGGCTTCGATTAGTTTAGAAACTTTATCAAAATTAAATACTAATACTAATTTTTGGTTAGAAACAGCTATAAAATTACAAGATGAATTTGATGAATTTTTGTGGAGTCAAGAAACAGCTGGTTATTATAATACTTCTTATGAAGTTACTGGAGAATTAATATTACGAGAACGAAATTATATTGATAACGCAACTCCAGCAGCAAATGGCATAGCAATTGCTAATTTAGTACGTTTATCTTTACTAACTGAAGAATTATATTATCTAGACCGAGCTGAGTCAGCCTTAACAGCTTTTAGTAGCATAATGAAAAAATCTCCCCAGGCTTGTCCGAGTTTATTTGTTGCCCTAGACTGGTACAGAAATCAAACTTTAGTTAGAACAACTGATGCAGAAATTAACAATTTAATTACTCAGTATTTTCCTACTGTTATTTATAAGAAAGAAACTGATTTACCAGAAAATTCTGTGGGGTTAGTTTGCCAAGGTTTGATTTGTCAAAAACCCTCTTTGAGTAGACAGGAATTATTGGAACATTTAGAGCAAAGTCAAAATCGTTGGATTTAATCAGAAGGTGTTAGGTTATTAGTGTTAGATAAAATTATATCTAATATTAACTACTAATATTATTTTTGTTTAAACACTAATAAATAATACCAAGGGTGAAAAAAAGAATATTACAAATAGTTGAAAACTATATATGTGAAATAATTTGCTGAAATTACTGTAGCATCTAAGTTTAGAGCCTATAGAATCTTACTTTTGGCTTTTGACTTCCCCTCTTGGGGGGGGTCAGGGTATTTTCATTCTCTTAAAAGACATATGGGGTTCTGAGGGAGAAGCTCCAGCAGCTGGAAATGCTGGACATCCTAGACATGAGGAAATGGGGATATAGTAGGGTAGTTTCATTCTTGAAGAAGCGCGATCGCTTGACCTCATAACTATTAAAACTCTCTGTTTGAAAGAGTTCAGACATGAACTTTTTTCCACTATAGGCGATATTTTTCTAGGTCTACCAACATTTTTTTTCTTTGACAATAAACTTGTAATGCCTAAATTTCTTCACTGTTTGTAGTAAACCAGGAGTTATATAGTAGTACGATGACATCCTAATAATGTTAATAACTGATAAATGAAATGAGACAACCAACATTCTCAATTGTAGTCCCCACCAAAGAAGGAATTCCCGAATATTGGCTCGAAGCTCTATGAAAAATTAACGGAGATTTAGAATTAATATTAGTTAATCCTCCAGGAATAAAAAAATTTTCAATTAGCGGCCCGCGAGTTCAAGAAATAAATAGCTTATTTTGTGGAGAAATAATTCAAAGAATGACTAATCTGATAAATGCCTCAAAAAAATAGATTTTCACAAGGATTTTGTGATGAACTTATCCATCCAGATATTGCAAAAATAATCAAATAATATTTGAAAAAATTCTCTGATAGTTGGGTTTGAATACCAAGAAAAAAAACTTAAAATATGGTTATGATTCGAGTTTAAAATCTCCTTAGGAAGCAGTACCTAATATTTATGAGATAAAGACTTATGATGTAAGTAAAAAAAATAAAAAATTGTGTGAAAAACTAAATTATATGGGAGAAATAATCATAGTTATAGTCGTTTTAATTAAGATTGAAACAAGAATTGGGTATAATAAAATTAAGTCAACTAGAAAATATTTTGAACTATGCCTTACAGTTTAGATTTCAGAAAAAAAGTAATAAATTTTGTAGAAAATGGCGGTACAATTACCAAAGCAGCTCATACATTTGGGATAGGAAGAGCTTCGATATATAGATGGTTATCTCGCCCAAAATTGTCAGCAACTAAGGTAAAAAGTCGTCAAAGAAAATTAGATTGGAAAGAATTAGAAAAAGATGTAAAACCAAATCCATAGTCGCTCATTGTCAGACAGAGCTAAAAAATTTGGAGTTAATCAACCAGCTATATTTTATACTTTAAAAATAATGAATTTTCCTTGAAAAAAGAAACCACTTTGTTATAGAGAAATAAATAGAGAAGAAAGGATAAAATATTATCAGCTTTCCCTCGAAATTTAATCAAAAAATTTAGAAGTAAAAGCCTTGTATTTATTGATGAATTAGAATTTTAAGAGAATCAAGACTGTATTTATTCCTAGTCAAAAAAAGGGAAAAAAGTTTATGGTGAGC
>JAGGDU010000209.1 GCA_018457135.1 Trichodesmium erythraeum GBRTRLIN201
TCAGGTATACATTATACCCTTTTTTTTACTATTTTTTCACTAAAGTCCCGCTAATTCATCATTTTTAGCTGGATTTATATGAGTGAGTTTTTTCCAAGTTATTCCCGCTTCTTTGAGTAAGTTATAATAACTTTGATTAGACTCAAAAACTACATCATATTGCTTTTTTAAATATTTTTGTAAATCTGATAATCTTAGGTAAACTTGTGCTCTCATCCACTCAATTATTTGCTCTTTCTCGATAGCTTTTAAGTAACCTGTTGTTCCAATATAATTGAAGCTTTAAACTTTATACACCATGAAACATTGCTTGATTTTTCCATTCACTAATAAAACTGCTGAGTTACATTTAATAATTCTTTGATTTCACGGTAGGATTTTCCCGACAAAATCATTTTGACATGTGTTGCCTCTTTTTATTTCTTTTGACTATGCATGTTTTATTTATAAAATCGTCTAGTTCATCTAAAATATTCATTTTTTGTCTAGTGAAGTGGATATATTATTATTATTATATCTGTTACGACCTATGGGTGGATTACTATAGTTATATATTGGAAACGAAAATATAAAGAAAAGATAGAAAAAGAGCCTTGGTACTTGTTGACAAATATTGAAAGTTTAGATGAATTTCTCAAAATTTCTCGGTCGAGAATGGGTATTGAAGTGATATTTAAAGACTGCAAAACAGGTGGATATAATCTAGAAGGAAGTAAAGCCAATGTACAAGGTTTGACTAATTTAATTTTACTGCTCAAATCGCTTATACTACTTCATTTTATCCAGGTAGACTTATCAAAAAATATGAGTCTCAAAACTATATTTGTAGATTAACAGAGGCGAAGAGAAAAGATAAAATAAATAGTAATTTTTGGGTGAGTATGTATGGTTATTTGTGGACGCTTGCTGGGAATTATTTATTTGATATTGTGGAAAATATTATGAATTTAAATCCTCAGAAAAAGCCTGATTATCGGAGAGGATTAAGAGCTATGTCCTAACTAGAAATTATTTAATTAGATGCAAGTAACTTTGATAATTTATCTCAGGGCTAAAAATTTTAATTGACGATCGCTCAAATTTTTTAATTGATTTACATAAATGTTCTGAGATTCATATATTTGAAAAATAAATCAAAAGGGGTTGGTGGTGTGGGTGAGCGAAGCACACTAACAACAAGAATGATTATCCCTTATCACAAAATCAGTCAATTTTTCACCCTCACTTATTATTCTTTAAACCCTTATCCAACAATGTTTTTTAGCTGCTTATCACCCCGTGATAAAAGTTACTTTTATTAATATTGCTTCTCCTAATAAAGCAGCAAAAGTTAAGCCCAAAACCGTAATTATTGGAATCATAGTATTCTTAAAACTATGAGGAAATAATATTCTTAATTCAGGAGTACCTCTTGATATAGCAGCTTCGACATAATCAGCTTTTAATGTTTGTTTGAGATTAATTATTACTATTCTTTCAAAAATAACACTTAGCAAAATTCCTATTTTTTTAAATTATATTCAGAAAACTCATGAGTTTTTGCTAAACAAGAAGCTGAAAGGTAAAAGTAAAAAAAACTGCTAGTTATAAGTAAGTTTTTCATTTTGAGCATTTTAACTAGTGCTATATTGTAAATAGTTAAACCTAAGGGATTAATTATAGTTCAATTTTGGCAAACTGAAAATTTTTTAGTAATGCTAAATTTTTCTCAATTCTATCACTTTAAGAAAATTTGGCTATCCTAACTAATAATTCTTACCTAGCAAAGTTTCCGTAATTTATTTTGTGGTAATTTATCATAGCTAACCTAGAAAATATTTAACTATATCTTAAAAGCTATTAAGTATGTATTAATAAAATAATAACTTATATTTTGTCAGCCTTATATTATTTAATAACAGCAATTAATAATTATATTTCAGACTAAAAATATAAAATAAAATTACTTGAATTTATGATTTAATAAAATATATAACCCACCCTTTCTAATAAATCATTCCTAATTGCCATATGATTATTCAAAACCTAAAATCACTATTGTACTAGTTGCCATAATTTAGATTGCTATAATAAAGATAGCTATAAAGCAAGAATATCCTACTAAATCTTAATAAATCTAAAGTTTCCTTTACTTTTTCAATTAAACTATGGAACTAAATATCTTAGAAAATAATGAAAACCCAATCTTATTAACCGATTCATTCACTCATATAGATAATTCATTAATTAAATTGAGTCAAATTTCAAGTGCTGAAAGTCATCCTCTAGATCCCTTAACAGCAGAAGAAATTGAAGCAACAGTTAAAATTATTGGAGAGCAACAACTCCTCAGTGAAGCAACATTTTTTCCTCGAATCGCCCTAAATGAACCGGCAAAAGAAAAAGTAGTAACTCATACTCCCGGTACTCCCTTTGAGAGAGAAGCATTTGCTGTAGTATTTGATTCACAAGCAAATATTACCTATGAAGCAGTAGTCGATTTAATTACTGGAGAAGTTGAAAGTTGGGAGCAAATCCCTAATGTATTTGTACAAATCCTCGATCCAGATGATTACGATGCCCTAGAAGAATTAACTGCCAGCGATCCAGAAGTTTTAGCTGCTCTGGAAAGGCGGAGAATTAATCCAGACAATGTTTACTTTACAGGTTGGGCACCAGGTCCTCTAAGCCAAGAAGAAGCTGCCACAGGTTCTCGCTTGATTCGTGGAATTCCCTATGTGATTGGAGATGACATTAACTTTTATGGACGACCTATTGAGGGGTTGCTTGTCACCGTCGATCTGACAAATAATCAAATTCTCAATGTCAGTGACTCGGGAAATATTCCTATTGCTGGTGATGCGGGATTTCGTGCAGATGAAATAGACTTGCGCGAGCCGCTACCACCATTAGAAATTGTTGAACCAGAAGGAGCAAGCTATGAATTTAATGGCAATCAAATAAGTTGGGATAAATGGGATTTTCGTTACTCCATTGATCCTCGAACTGGGTTGGTATTGCACCAAGTTAGCTATGATGATCGCTCCATTCTTTATCGTGGTTCATTGTCTGAATTATCGGTTCCCTATGGTGATCCTGATGGAAATTGGAGGGTTAGAAATGCTTTAGATGTAGGGGAATATAGTATAGGACGCTTTACTTATCCAATGGAAGTAGGCAGAGACATACCAGAAAATGCAAAGTTGTTAGATGGGACTTTTGCTGATGATTTAGGAGAACCATATCTCTGGGAGGGAGCAGCAGCAATTTACGAACGGCAGGGTGGACTACTCTGGTCACATTTTGACTTTGACCTGACCGAAGAAATTGAATCTCGTCGTAGTCGAGAGCTAGTAATGCGGTCTATTATGACTATTGGTAACTACGATTATGCTGTTAACTGGGTATTTCAACAGGATGGGACATTAAAAGTTGAAGCTGATTTAACTGGAATTATTTTAGCTAAAGGTACAGAAGCAACCGATATGGAAACCCTAAGTGAAAGTGATGCTTATGGAACTTTGATTGCTCCAAATCTGATTGGTGTAAATCACCAGCATTTCTTCAATTTCCGCCTTGACATGGATGTAGATGGAATTACAAATATGCCAATAGAAATGAATGTAGTTTCACTTCCAGCAGGATTAGACAACCCTGCTGGCAATGCTTTTGTTATGCAAGGCATTCCCTTAGAGGTAGAAACTGCTGCTGTTAGAGATGTTAATACATACCAGAGTCGTATGTGGATGGTTAATAGTCTGGAGAATAAAAATCAGGTTGGTTTGCCAACAGCTTATGCCTTAATGCCTGGAGAAAATGCCTTCAATCAGTTATCTCCTTTTGCTGAAGCGCGTCAACTTTCAGGTTTTAGCAATCATCATGCCTGGTTTACTCAGTACGATCCAGAAGAACTTTATGCTGCTGGAAACTATCCTAATCAGGGAGTTCCCGGTCAAGGTTTACCATCCTATATACAAGATAATGAGCTTTTGGTAGGAGAAGACGTTGTAATGTGGTACACCATGGGAACTACTCACATGGTGCGTGCTGAAGATTGGCCAATTATGCCTGTTCATTCTATGCACTTTAAACTCAAGCCTTGGAACTTCTTTGATGAAAACCCAGCTTTAGATATTCCCCCAAATCCAATTATTGAGTCTTGATTAGGTTGATAGTGCAAGTATTTTTTCTAAAAAATACTTGCGCCATAATTTTCAACATAATTTTAATACCTAATTCTCGGATCTATGTAAGCATTTAAAATATCAATAAAAATACTAGCTACAACAACAATACCAGCAAAAAATACGACTATTCCTTGCACAGTTGGATAATCTCGCGAACTAATTGCCTGATATAATCTATTTGCCAAACCAGGCCAAGAAAAAGTTACTTCTGTTAATATTGCTCCTCCTAATAAAGCAGCAAATGTTAATCCTAAAACCGTAATTATTGGAATCATGGCATTTTTCAAAGCATGAGCAAATAATATTCTTAATTCAGAAATACCTCTTGCTCTAGCAGCTTCGACATAATCAGCTTTTAATGTTTGTTTGAGATTAATTCTTACGATTCTTTCAAAAATACCACTTAGCAAAATTCCTAAAGTTAAACTCGGTAAAGCTAAATAATATATAGATGTAAAAAAATGCTCGATATTACCACTTAAAATACTATCAATTGTGTATAAACCTGTAATGCTTGGAGGTGGATTTTCACTAGTAGGAAAACGAGTACCTAGAGGAAACCATTTTAACTGTACTGCAAAAATTAATTGTAAAATCATACCTGCCCAAAAAGGTGGAACTGCATAAGTAATAATTCCAAATAAACGCCCA
Organism: Trichodesmium erythraeum GBRTRLIN201; assembly: GCA_018457135.1. Lineage (GTDB taxonomy): Bacteria > Cyanobacteriota > Cyanobacteriia > Cyanobacteriales > Microcoleaceae > Trichodesmium > Trichodesmium erythraeum. The sequence continues at coordinate 4,818 of JAGGDU010000209.1, forward strand.
CCAAGATCTAAACGAGTATTGGGATGAGAAGCAGCAATAGACCCAATAGTAATCCCAACAATTAGAGCGATCGCCATACTAAATACTGCTAATTCTAAAGTAGCTGGAAAATAATTTTGAATAATTTGCCAAACTGACTCACCACGAGTAGTCATTGATGTACCTAAGTCAAAACTAAATAATTTTCCTAGATAGTTAAGATACTGTTTTAGTAGTGAACCATCTAAACCAAGTTGGGACCGGAGAGCTTCTTTAGTTGCCGTTGAAGCTTTTGGCCCAAGAATAGCATCTACAGGGTCTCCAGGAGTTGCTCGTAATAATAAGAAAACTAAAGTACTAATTGTCCACAACATCAGTGGTGCCAATAGCAAACGGATTAATATATAAGAATAAAGAGCTTTAGAACGAGACATTTGAGTTATCAGTTATTGGTTGTCAGTATCGACCGCTTAGTTTTAGAGGATTTCGTTAAAAGTGAGTTATGGTTGTTTCACCGAAGATGGTCGTGCCAAGATTTGATAATTATTTATTCCTAAAAATAATATCAGCAACTCGACAAACTTCAGACATTTCTTTAACATCGTGAACCCGTAAAATATCTACGTATTGAGCGATCGCTGCCACACAACCAGCAGCAGTTCCCCAAACCCTTTGTTTAGCATTAGGTTGATTTAAAATTTGACCAATAAAACTTTTACGAGATAATCCCACTAAAATGGGACAATTTAAACTTTTAAATCTTGATAAATTGCGGATAATTTCTAAATTTTGTTCGTAATTTTTAGCAAAACCAATACCAGGGTCAATAATAATTTTCTCTCTTTTAATTCCTGCTTTAAAAGCAATCTTAATTCTGCTCTCTAAAAACTGATAAATTTCCCCAATTAAATCTTGATAGTCTGTCAATTTTTGCATAGTTTTTGGTGTACCACGGATGTGCATTAAGATAATCGGAACTTTCAGAGCAGCTACCACAGAAAACATTTCATCATCATATGTTCCAGCAGAAATATCATTAATTAAATTAGCACCAGCTTCAACAGATTTTTCTGCAACTATCGCCCTAGTAGTATCAACAGAAATTATAATTTCAGCACCAATATTTTTATTGCTTCTTAACAACTTAATTATTGCTAAAACACGATTAAGTTCCTCATCTATGGAAACAACTTCAGACCCTGGTCTAGTTGATTGACCACCAATATCAATCATATCAGCACCCGCCTTCACCATTTTTTTTGCCTGCATTAAAGCTGTTTCTGGTGTATTAAAATCACCACCATCGCTAAAACTATCTGGTGTAACATTCAAAATACCCATTATGTAGGTACGTTTTCCCCAAATAAAACTTTCAGTTAAACTCTGCATTTTTTCTATTCCCTGTTTACCAAAAAATTTGCTTTAAAAGCTTGCCCATCAGTGGGAGACTAGTTGTTTTTTTTAAAGAAATATCCTATAGTAAGTAATACATTCTACAAAGTTCTTTGAGTAACTATTGCCAGCTAAAGCTTTCGCTATCTCAAGGTATTAAACTCTCTTAGGTGCTGTAAGCCTTTTCTTGCTAAACTTTCATAATACTTTCAGTAATGATAAGCCAATCGTTTTTTAGGATAACTTTGTACTCTTGAGTTATAATAATGATGTGAATTATTGCTTTGTGATTAAATATCAAAGCATTTACAAATAAAGGCTTTAAGCATTTTTGGCTGTGAAAAAGTGCCTGGTTTTCGGTCCCTCAAGCTCGTCCATGAATTGTATTTTGTTGGATCCCATAGCAGAGGGCGACAATAGACAAATATATCTGACTACCTCCTATATAAATTTCTATATCCTCTCTTCATTATATTAATTGCTATGTACATACCCACTCTCCTACTCTTCTACTCCTGAAAAAGACAAAGAAGAGCCAACTCCAAAAATATCTTGGAATGCCCGACCATGACTATAACGGACACACACCCCAAGGTTAACCTGCCTTTGAATTTGGGAGCAAATAGGACTCCCCCTGAGTTTAACAGTTGGGGAGGGTGTTAACTAATCACTTTGTTATATGTTATATAAGGTAGGAACCTTGGATGCAACCTCCCGATAGAAAAAGGAAGAAGGAATAAATATTAAAGAAAAAGAGGAAAATGAGCAAGATAGTTACTAAAGTTACGGTGAAAAACAAGTAACAAATAATTGTGTTTTCACCTATTTTCTTGAAAAGAAAAATAAGTGACCAATATATCTCTCATGTCTTCACCGATTCCCAATTCCAAGTTCCCGGGAACAAGAAAAAATTGAAGTTATTGATAGTTAACCAAACGACTAAAACTCTCGGGATTCAAACTTGCACCCCCAACTAAAGCACCATCAATTTCTTCTTGTGCCATAATATCATCAACATTATTAGGTTTAACAGAACCGCCATATTGAATAGTGACATTAGAATTATTTAACTTACCACGAATTAAACCAATAACTCGGTTAGCTTCTTTAGCTTCACAGGTATCACCAGTACCAATGGCCCATATTGGTTCATAAGCAATTACTAGATTTTCTTGATCGACATCAACTAAATCATTGGCCAACTGAGAAAATATATGTGATTCTGTCTCACCTGAATCTCTTTGTTGTTTAGTTTCTCCCACACAGAGAATAGGGGTTAAACCGTGCTTCTGAGCAGCTTTTAAGCGCATATTCACCGTTTCATCAGTTTCGCCAAAATATTGACGGCGCTCACTGTGACCCACAATTACATAACTAACTCCCACATCTTTCAGCATTAAGCCAGAAATTTCTCCTGTATATGCTCCTTCATCTTCCCAGTGAACATTTTGCGCACCTAACCTGATCAGACTCCCATGCAAAATTTTTGACATAAAATCTAGTGCCGTGAAGGGAGTGCAGAGAACTACTTCACGTTCTTCGGGGGTTTTTGTTAGTTGAGACATCAAACCCTCGAGAAACTCTTTAGCTTCTAGTTGGGTCTTGTACATTTTCCAATTACCAGCAATTATAGTTTTTCTCACTGTTGATTCTTAATACCTCAAACTTTACTATCTACAAAACTTCATTCTAAAACTTTATGGAACTTTTTTCTAGACTGAAAAAAGTAATTGTTTTACTTTTGACATCCTTTCCGGCCTAAAGGCGCGGAGATTCCTATTCCTATCCACCTAATAGTTATCTCAATCAAATAAAGATAGCTATATCAGCTCAAGGTGGGTCAACGTTTCATCGGCGCCTGCTACTTTGGCAGTAGTCTTACCCTTGCCTCCACGTCCGTTTAATGTCTCGGACTGCCCACCCGCGACTAATATGTTTATTGCTGCATTCGTATCACGGTCGTGTTTTGTACGGCAACTAAGGCATTCCCATTTTCGCCCCTGAAAGGTCTAATTTGCTTCCACAAAAACCACAACATGAGCATACTTGAGAGGTCGGTTACCATCTATCAATGACTCTAAATTCTTTACCGCATTTTTCTGCCTTTTCCTCTAAAAGTATTCTAAATTGTCTCCAACCAAAATCTGAAATAGCTCTGGATAATTTACGGTTTTTAACCATTCCTGAAACATTTAAGTATTCTAAAACTATTACTTGGTTTTCGTATTTTGTTTGAGTAGATAACTTATGCAGAAAATCAGTTCTAGTATATTTTAACTTGACATGAAATTTAGCTAGCTTCAGCCTAGCTATTTCACACGTTTTAGTACCCCTAGTTTTAGCGCGATAATAACTTACTTAATTGTCTATATTTCTTAATTCATTTCTTGAATAGTTTTGGTGCATCAATTTTTGTACCATTGCTGAATGTAGCAAAAGTTTTGATGCTTAAATTTATACCTACTGAGTTATCAGTTTTAGATCAAACTTCTGGTTGAATTTCTACAACAAAGCTTAAGGAATATCTATTAGACATCTCCAAAAATACTCAAACGCTTATACTAACTATTTTTAGTGGAGCGTTAGCTCACCTTGAAGATAGTTAATTTGTACAGTTTTATGGGTATCAGAGATACTTCGTGTTACTAATTCAAATATTTATTAGACTTTTATTTATTATTTTTATCTCAGTTTTTGATGATTTTTACTAATATAAATTAGCCAATTCTTAGTCGGACTAAACTACATATTTTTAAAATTACTTTTCGATAATTATTATCTTTTAATCTGAATCTTTCTCTAGGAAGTATAAATATTTTAATTAATCTTATTACATGTTCTAAAAATATTCTTTTTTTGGGCTTTTCTTGATTTTCTTCTTTGATTTCTGGTGGCATTTCTTTTTTTCTTGGTTTCTTTTTTTGTGTAGTAGTTTTTTCTACTCCTTCATCAGCTTTATCTCCTTAAAATTTTTGTTTTTTATCAAATTTATCCAGTTGTTTTCTTAATATTTTTACATCACTTACTGGACCTTTTTCTCCTACTATTACATCTACTATTTCTGTTCCTTTTGGTGTCGTTATTATTTGATTTTTAAAAGTATGATTTTTCTTTTTTCATATTTGATATTTTTCTTGGTTTTTATATTCACTTGGCCTTTCTCTACCTTGTTCTGTACTATCTACAATTAATTCTAATTCTGTTAATATCTCCTTTACCCAT
>JAGGDU010000210.1 GCA_018457135.1 Trichodesmium erythraeum GBRTRLIN201
ATCTGTTATTCTTACTATTATATCTGTTGCGACCAATATGGGATTGCTATATATGGCTAACTAAAGTTAATATTTAAGTAGGTTTTATAGAGAGATAGAAGTCTGTTCTGCTTTCGCGAATGTTCTTCTAATTTGATATTTATGGCGTTAGGTGGACAGCCTTGCTGGTTAACTACTTAGGTTTCTATTAATGATAACTCGCTGATTAAATATCAAAGCATTGATTGATATTTACTTTAGCTTTTTGAGGTGGAAAAAAGTGCGTTGAAAAAAAGTGTCTAGTTTTTACTCCTCAGAGTTCACAGAGGAATACTTAACTCTTTATCGCCGTCCTTAAACTACAAAAACTATATTTATTATATGTTTATAAATCTAAATTATCTACCATGTTTTTATGCGTCTAATAATATTCTAAATTATCACCAACCTAAATCACGAATATTTTCACGGAAGCAAATTCAAAAGTTATCAAGATTTTTTTTCGGCAAATTATGATTGATAAAATTCAAATATTTGATAGAGAATAGTGTTGAATTTAACTAACATTTAAATACTTACATCTCAATTATCTTTCAGTTAAAATTCTAAATTATCACCAACCTAAATCACGAATATTTTCACGGAAGCAAATTTAAAAGTTATCGAGATTTTTTTTAGGCAAATATGATTGATAAAATTCAAATATTTGATAGAGAATAGTGTTGAATTTAACTAACATTTAAATACTTACATCTCAATTATCTTTCAGTTAAAATTCTAAATTATCACCAACCTAAATCACGAATATTTTCACGGAAGCAAATTTAAAAGTTATCGAGATTTTTTTTAGGCAAATATGATTGATAAAATTCAAATATTTGATAGAGAATAGTGTTGAATTTAACTAACATTTAAATACTTACATCTCAATTATCTTTCAGTTTTTGCACATACCCCCACAAACTATAATCACGAGCTAACCAACCATAAAAAAAAGCCATCTGACTTGCATCTTCTTGTACCCTTTTATAACGATAAATAATCCTTTCATTAATAATTTGCAGTGCAGTATTTCGATTATTTCCCTTTACCAATGCTTTCTTAGTCTTAGGATCAAATATACCTGTTTGTGGTAAACCTAAGGCTTGTTGTAGAAAAGTTATTGAGTTGTTAATACCAAAATTAACAGCAGTATCAAACATAACTACAGCAAGAGAGGGATGCATTGTAGCTGACCTACTATTATCCCAATAATCTTGATAAATTTCTATGAGTTCAGCATCAGATATTTGAGTAATATCTAATCGTGGTAAACCCCTTCGCCGTCGGTAGGCATTATATTCAGTTTGTAAGATTCCTTTGTAAGTTCTACCACCTTTATCTGCTGGATGATTACTAAATCCACCTTCAAAGTATAGAGTAAAAGATAGAGCAGTTTCAAATAATTTTTTTTCGTAGTTTTTTTCAGTTCTAGCTAGTGCAGGAATTTTATTATTAATACTAATAGGCATTCCCACTGCCAAAATGAATGAAATAATTGCCAAAATTATTTGGGGTTTAAATTTAATTTTTAGTTGTGGTTGATTAAATTTTTTCCAAATCATTGAAATGTTCCTTATTTATAAATATTTAGCTCTCAACTATTAGTTAATTCACTAATCAAATGTCATAATATTTTATCTAATAGGGTTTTGTTCCTAAGGCTAGGGGAAAAAAGGCATGCCCTAGGTTTTTTTCACAAATCATTTAGGATGATTATATTACTTTATAGTGTAGTCTTTATTTTGATAAATTATTTGGGGGTATGAGGAATAGGGGAATAAAAAAAATATTTACCCTTGGATATTTGATAAACTCTACTAAGCTGTTAAATATGATAAATTTAAAATTTTAATTAGTACAAAAAAATTATTCAATGAATACTCTCCCCAGTTTTTCGATATCGCAAACTCCAAATTTTGAGACTTTAATACAACAGGCAGAACTTTACTATACTCAAGGACAATTTTCAGAGGCTATGGGTTGTTGTCGTCAGGTTTTAACTTTACAACCAAATTGGGCCCCTGCTTATGTGACTCTGGCAAATATTCTGCAAGCCCAAGGTAAAGTCTCTGAAGCAATTAGTGTATATTATCGGGCCATAGAATTTAATCCTGATTTATCTCAAGCTTATATTAATTTGGGAACTATGTTTTATCGCCAGGGAAAATTAGAAGAAGCTATAGCTAATTACTATAAGGCTATTCAACTACAACCAGAGATGGCTGCTGCTTATTGGAATTTGGCTAAGGTTTGGGAGCATCTGGGAAAGTCAGATCAGGCGATCGCTTCCCAACAAAAAGCATTAGAATTAAATCCAAGTTTAGGTGGGGTAGAGTTTAATTTAAGTGAAGGATATAGGTTAGCTAAGGAGGGTAAATTAGAGGAAGCTATTGCTGTTTGGCAAATGGCTATTAAACTCAAGCCAAATTTAGCAGAAGCTTATGGTCAAATTGGAATGATTTTGAGAAATAAAGGTAAGTTTTCTGAAGCTCTTCAAAATCTGAAAAAAGCTATTGAAATTCAACCTAACTACGCTACAGCTCATCAACATTTATGTGGCATTCTTAGAGATGGTAATAATTATAAAGTTGCAAGAGAAGCAGTGAATAAATATTATCAAGAATGTCAGGAAATGGATCCAATTATGACCGGGATATATATGATTAGCACTTATCAAGTATCTGGGTTAAATGAAATTGCTAAAGATAGATTTTTTGAGTTGGAGACTAAGATTATAGAAAATATAAATTTTGTGAAAAATTCAGTAGAAATAAAGTCTTTATATTGCAATTTTTTATTCAGTATTCCTTACTTAAGAGATGATATTAAAGCAAATTCTAATGTCTACAGGTTAGTATCCAAAGCTTATACTAAATTAGTTCTTAAACTTAAGTATGATCATTATCAACAATTATCAACTTTTGAGTTTATTCAAGGTCAAAAATTAAAAATTGGGTTGATCTCAAGTCATTTTTGTAGGCATTCTGTAGGTTGGTGTAGTCTTGATATAATTCGAGAGTTAGGAAATCTGAATACAGAAATATATTTGTATTCAACGGAACATTTAAAAATAGATGACCAAACTCATAAATTTAGTCAAGCTGCCATTAAATTATATGTGCCGAAAAAATATCCTGAGGGAATAGCAGATGCCAAAGAAATTATTGAGGAAATTCAGCAAGACAAAGTAGATATATTGATAGACTTAGACTCTCTAAGTTTACCAATTAATACAGAGATATTTTATCATCAACCAGCACCTATTTGTATTTCTTGGTTAGGGTTTGATGCTCCTTATATATCTTCAGATAATTATTTTCTCTGCGACTGGAATACTCACCCTCAAGATAGAGATAAATACTATGTAGAAAAATTGGTGAGAATGAAAGATTCATTTGTGGCAGTTTCTGGTTTTGAAAGAATAGAAACAAGTAAAACTACTTTAAGAAAATCTCAGAGAATAGGTTTGGATCAAATAGTTTATCTCTGTTTAGCATCGGGGAGGAAGTTTAACCGAGATTTAGTTAATGGGCAAGTTGCTATTTTGAAGCAAGTTCCTAATAGTATCTTAGTTCATAAAGCATTGGGAGATATAGAAGTATTTCAATCTGCTTATCATGAAGCTTGTAAAGCTGAGGGAGTGAGCATTCATCGGGTTAAATTTATGCCAATATTTTCTACAGAAGAAGAACATAGAAGTATTTACTCTTTAGCAGATATTTTGCTTGATTCTTACCCTTATAATGGTGGTACTCATACTTTAGAAGCTTTGTGGTTTAACTTGCCAGTGGTTACTTATGCTGGAGAACAATTTTTATCTAGAATGGGTTATTCTTTTTTAGAAAGTTTAGATATTAAATTAGGTGTATCATGGTCATGGGAAGAATATATTAATTGGGGTGTAAAATTAGGTCAAGATTATAATTTACGACAAGAATATATTGATAGTTTAGTTAAGTCTAAGAGCCCAGAAAATTTAGCGCCTTTGTGGAACCCAAAAAAATTTGCTCAAGATATGTATGGGGCGATAGAAAAATTATTGATTAATGGCGAAAATGGGAGAAATAAAACTTCTAGTTCTAAGGGAATAAACAAGAAAAATTCTGATTTTAAGCCACTTGCTTAACCAGGATATACTGATAATTGATTACTTAGATGACAGTAATTTTTGAAACACATTTAGGGATGATAAAAAATTATTTAATAGGATTAAATATTTAGGGTACAGATATTAGAAATTTCCAAGAATCAAAAATCAAATCCATGTTCCTACTATTATTGATGAATTATTTCCTGCTATTGGCTCTTGAAGGTTGCATATAACGTTTTTACTTAATCCGTATTTTCTAGAGATGTCTATTGATAATTTAAAGAGTAATAAATGTTTGTAAAAAAACCTATTCCACTGAAGATTTAGTAAAAATTTTAAGATATTAGTATAACTTTTAACTTTTGAGTTTTGACTTCTATAAAATAGTTAAAAATTATTAATACTTCCTTGTCAGAAAACTTTGACTAATGACTATACTCAAAATACCTATATTTGCTCCCGATAGTAAATTTATTAGACTATGGGAAATATTAATTGTATTTATTACTGTTTATAATGCTTTTCTGATACCATTTAGAATTTCTTTTGAAAAAAGATTTTATGGCATCTGGATTTTATTAGATCTAATCGGAGACGTTATTCTAATCGCGGATATATTTCTTCGTTTCCATTTAGGTTACTTTGAGCATGGAGAATATGTTGAAGATAAAAAAAAGATAGCTCAACGTTACTTTTATAAACTTTTAAGAAGACATTTAATAGCTAGTTTTCCTGGAGATTTAATTGCACGAATTTTGCTACCAAATTCACTATTTATTATTGGGTTGTGTAGATGCCCTCGTTTATTACGCTTACCTCAGTTTTATCGAATTTTTAATAGATGGGAAACTAATATTAATATTGAGCCTACCTTAATTAGAATGTGTAAGTTAATAATATTTATTGCTTTAATTACTCATTGGGTAGCTTGTGGATGGTTTCTAATTGGTAGTTGGGAAAGTAATTTTGGAGAGTCTTGGTTAATTAATAAGTCCTTAAAATCAGTTGGTACAAGAACCCAATATATTAACTGTCTTTATTGGGCAATTACTACTTTAACTACTGTTGGGTATGGAGATATTACACCCACTACAGAAATCGAAATAATATTCACATTAATGGTAATGTTTTTAGGGATATCTATGTATGCTTATACTATTGGTAATGTATCTTCATTAATTTCTAACTTAGATGCAGCTCAAGCCAGATATAGAGAAAAGTTACACCAAATTAAAACCTATATGCGGGAAAACAAAATATCTCCGAAATTACAAAAAAAAATTAGAGACTACTATCAATATAAATGGATTGAAAATCGGGATATTAGAGATTATTATATAGTTGAAGAATTACCTCATCCTCTGAAAACTAAACTAGCACTGCAATTGCATAAAGAGGTAATTGAAAAAGTGCCTATTTTTCAAGGCTCAACTTCACATTTTGTAGAAGAAATAGTAATAGCATTAAAACCAGAAATAGTACCACCTAATGAATATATAATTCGTGAAGGTAATTTGGGAAATGAAATGTATTTTATTAAGCGTGGGTTAGTACAAGTTTTCTCAGAAAAAACTGGTTCTATATATAGAACTATGGAGGCAGGTACATTTTTTGGAGAAATTTCTCTAGTATATGAAAAACGACGTACTGCATCAATTATCACATTAACTTACTGTGAATTATTTATTTTATACAAAAATGATTTTAAAAAAGTATTAGAACATTATCCAGATTTTGCAGCTCATGTTAAAAAAATAGCTAAAGAACGTTATAAACTTGAAAATAAAGAATAACTATGCAACCATCAAAAAAAAGAACAATTAAGTATATTAAACAACCTACTTCTCAAATTTGGATAGACCAAGCGATCGCTAATTTAGATATTATATTATTAGATCATTCCCACTGTGAACGAAAGGCAGCCGGAGTAGCTTTAAATTTAATGTTTCGTTATCCTTCTAGTGCTAAACTTATCAAAATGTTAACAGCTATTGCCCGTGAAGAACTAGAACATTTTGAAAAAGTAAACCAGTGGTTAGAACGTCGTAATATTCCATTAGCTCCCTTAAATGCTTCTCCTTATGGAGCAGCTTTAAATAGTCAAGTTCGGCGGAATGAGCCAGAAAGAATGTTAGATTTATTATTAGTTTATTGTTTAATTGAAGCTCGTAGTCACGAACGTTTAGGCTTACTTGCTGATTATTGCAATGACTCTGAATTAGCAAAATTTTATAGTAGTTTAATGGCATCTGAAGCTAGACATTATGGAGTCTATTGGATTTTAGCTACAACTTATTTTAAACAGAAAACTGTAGAGAAAAGATTAGAGGAGTTAGCAATATTTGAAAGTGAGATACTAAGTAATTTACATCCAGAACCACGAATTCATAGTTAATAAATTAAGTCTTCAGGGATTAGCAATTAGCATTTAGTATTCAGGAGCCTAAATGAATTAGTAATTTTTTTGAAACTAGGAATATTTTCATTCTGAATTATGATTGCTATAGAACTACGAACTAGTTAAAATTTAAAAGTAATCTATGAGTTATTTTTGAGTACCTAAATTCTCTGCAAATGTGATTTCTTAGTGTGGATATCATAATTTATTTACCCTATAATTACTAATATTTATTATAAATATATTCATGCATTGAATATATATATAAGTATATAAGTATATAAAACTGAGCTACTAATTACTGATAAATGCATTTCATCAATATATGAAAAAATAATTGTTAATTATAAATTGGTAACTAAATGACCGTAAAATAGCAAGACATATTATAGATTATGTCGTTACAAAATACAATCTAAGCTTAGTTAAAATCCTAGAGCAAGATATTTGATAATTAGACATTTTTATTCAAATAGAGAAGGATAATTTTGGGTGATATAAAGAGCAAGAAAAAATACAATAAAAATAGCATTAACTGCTGCATATTATCTAATTTAACTAGGTGATAAAGCCCTCACAATTAGACAAATGTACTTATGATAATAAATTATATTTCAAGGATTAATAAAAATCTGATTAAAATAATTAGAAAAAAAATTGCTAAATATAAATTTCAATAAATTTTGATAGAAATATCAAGAGTCTTGCAAAAAGCTGTTAAATTATATCAAAGTAATGGTTATAAGTTAATAACTGGTCTCATAATAATATATGGGTTACAATGGCGTTTACAAGAAAGTTTTAGACTAGATATTAGGTTGTAGGTTTTAATTTGTATGGACTTGTGTTGAAATAACCATGACCAGGACTCACATATCCAAACAAAAAAAACTGGGTTTATTATTGTTTTTTGGAGTAATAGAAAATTTCGTCTCATAACCTAGCTTCTATATAGGTCCTACTGAAATTTTTTTTTCTGACTTCTGACTTCTAATTTCCAACTTATGGCTTCTGATTATGGATGTACGTTATTTAATTCCTTTTTTTGACCCTAAAGTCCAAACATGGGCAATAGAAGCGAGATTATTACGATGGTTAACATTTCTTTGGTTATCTATGGGTTTAGTAATACTATTTTCCGCTTCATATGCGAATGCTGCAACAGAATACGGAGATAGTCTATACTTCTTTAAACGCCAATTAATATGGATTTTAGCAGGAATGCTAGTATTCAATGTAGTTGTATATAGCCCCTTGTATCGAATATTACAAAGTGCCAAAGTTGGTGTAATTCTGATACTGAGTTTGCTACTTCTGACCTTGATACCAGGAATAGGGACCACTATTAATGGAGCGACTCGCTGGATATCTTTAGGTTCAGTCATTATTCAACCTTCTGAACTAATCAAACCTTTCCTGGTACTACAAGCTGCCTATTTATTTAGTAGATGGAATTATCTAACTTGGTTAGTGAGAATAAGTTGGTTATCTATTTTCTCTTTGGTACTAGGATCTATTCTATTACAACCAAACTTGAGTACCACAGCTTTATGTGGTATAATAATATGGTTTATTGCCTTTGCTGCTGGACTACCTTACTTTTATCTTGGAGGTATTGCTGTAGCTGGATTTCTTTTAGCTACTATTAGTGTCAGTATTAATGATTATCAAAGAAGCCGAGTTCTTTCTTTTACAAATCCTTGGGTAGATCCAATGGGTGATGGGTATCAGCTGGTTCAGAGTTTACTAGCAATTGCTTCTGGAGATATTTGGGGACGTGGTTTTGGGTTATCTCAACAAAAGTTACATTTTCTCCCTATTCCCTATAGCGACTTTATATTTTCTGTATATGCTGAGGAATTTGGTTTTGTAGGAGCTTTAGTATTATTGATCTTGTTAGTTGTCTACAGTGTTATTGCTCTAAAAGTTGCTTTCAAAGCTAGACTGATGGAACATCAACTTGTAGCCATTGGGGTTATGGTAGCTTTAGTAGGACAGTCTTTACTAAATATAGGTGTTGCTACTGGTGTACTACCAACTACGGGTTTGCCGTTACCAATGTTTAGTTATGGTGGTAGTTCAATGATTAGTAGTTTGCTTTTAGCTGGATTATTAGTTAGGGTTGCTAGAGAAGAAAATCAGGCAGAAGTTCTAATATTAAAAGAACGTCGTTTACGACGCCGGCGCTCTGTACCATAAATTTTTTCCATTTTTTTTTAGGGTGAAGATAGCAGCAAATTAATTCCCCTGAGATGAATTCCCGTCTTCTTTAGAAAAGAAGCATCCGGCTCAAAGCCAGGGATCATGTATGGAGCACATCCTGATTATGTATGCACTTTTTTTGTACTGAAATACTGACACTACCACAGCATAACTATAACTTTTAGGAGTGTTCAGATTGGATACAGTAACAGTAAAACAAAAAAGAGCATTGTTATTAACACAGGGGAAAGATTTCACCTTACCTCAAAACTGTGGTTAAAATTTTCTAGACTTCAGAATTCTACATTTTTGCATAAGTGCAATGCCGAGAGTCTGTCAATTTTGGTAGTTGGTAGTTAATATTAATGTTACTATCAAATCTAAACAAGTCTGATGAATTTGAAAAGAGAGATTTTTTCAAAATTAGATAATGATTTTTATCTGTACTCAGCCACTCCTGCTATTTTAATTTTCCTAAGAGTCTGGTGATAGTTACTCGTGTTGTACCAATTGCAGCAGCAATATCTTGATGGATCAAGTGAATATTTAGCCGAGTACCATTAGGCACAGATTGACCAAATTCTTGCTTTAACAACAATAGAGTTCTTGGGAAATAACTTAGGGAGCGCGAACAATAAAAATCAAACTAAT
>JAGGDU010000211.1:0-49580 GCA_018457135.1 Trichodesmium erythraeum GBRTRLIN201
TCCTAATATTCTTGCTGCTTGTTCCTCTACTTTTCTTTGCCGCTCCTTCTCTTTTCTTTGCCGCTCCTTCTCTTTTTCTTCCTCACGAATTTTCAACTCCCGACTCGCCTCAATAAACTCATAAGCCAACCCATCCAATAAAGCCATTTCACCATAATTTTCCAGATATTCTTCCGCCTTAGTTAACCGACCAGCTCGTAACAACAAATTCTCACTTTTCCCCTCTTTTTCCCAGTCAGCCGCATCAGCCTCAATTTTTCTTTCCACCGGCAAAGCCTCTTGATATTCCTCCACCCATTTCCTCAAAGTTTTCCAACTTCTAATTAAGTCCTCATGAACAATATCCAATAATATTCCCGCCTCCGACCTATCCTTAGTCATTAACCTGTTATTTTTGTCAGCCAACCTATCACTAACTGCAGACAAAAGCTCTAAACTATGTCGTTCATTAGGCAACTTTTCCAAAATTACCCGCCGCCGAGTATCCGTTATTTTCCCCGGACTTATTTTCCCTTCCCCAGGCTGAACCAACTCTAAAAATATCCTCTTTGCCACCGACTTTTCCTCATCATTCAAACTCTCAAAAACCGCATCAGCTCGCTTCGTCAAAGCACCCTCTATTTCACCCAAACTTGTATAATTTTCCAGAGTTAAATATGGACTTTTATTCTCCCCTTGAGTCGCAAAACTCCACAGAGCATCCAAAGTATATTCCAGCAGAGGTAAACTACCAGGGTTACGCAAAAAATCTTCCCTCATTTTGGCAACCAAGTTGGGCTCAACATCCATACCCACTAATTTCGCCGGTTTTTTGATCACCTCCTCTATTTCACCCTCGTCCAGAGGAGTAACTAATAATTGATGTCCCTGAATTTTATTGGCCAACCCTCCATATTCAGAACAGCGGCCCAGAAAATCAGCCCGTATTCCCAACACCACACAAAACTTCTCACCTCGCCTTTCCAAAACAGCCAAAAAACAATCAAAAAAATCCAGTCGTTCTTCGTGAGTTTTACAGAGAGTAAAAGACTCTTCAAATTGGTCCATCACCATAATTACTCTTTCCGCCTCAACCACATCAATAAACTCAATTAATTTCTCTTCAATTAATTCCTTAGTTAAAAAATCGACCTTTTTCCCCTCTGTTTGTTCCGCCTCTGTTTGATCAACAAACTGAATTAAACCTTCAACTTTTTCCCCCTTAATCTTAATTTCCCCCAGACTTTTCCCCAGACTTTTCAGCAGACTTTTCAGAGGAGACTCCTCCGGAGTAAAAGGAGCAATATAAAACCATCTATCACTTCCCGATATTTTCTGCCCCCGCTTCAATTGATATAACAAACCCGCCCGTAACAAAGAAGATTTCCCACTCCCGGAAGCCCCCAAAACCGCCACAAAATTATTATCTTTTACTAGCTCAATTAACTTATCAGTTAACGAAGTTCTACCATGAAAAAATACCCCATCATTCTCCTGCTGCCGAAAATAAGATAAACCCCGATAAGGAGGATCATTTTTCCAACGTTCATCCAGAGGTTCATTCAGACTATTAGTAGTCAGAATAATTGTATCCCCGGAATTATCACACATAGGTGCTTGAGATGTCTGAGACATCTTTTCTTGAATAGATTCCGTCAAAACATGATTATCTACCCAACCATCAACATAATTTTCTGGGTTTAAACATTCCAGCAAATTATCAGTAAATAAACCATGTTCTCCATCAATTTTTTCTGTAGCAGTTTGAAAAGAACGAGAAGCAGTAATAAAACAGCGACTGACCTTTTTTTCTTGAGTATTGAGGTTAGCTACCCCGTCAAAATTCAATAATTCACCACTAAAACAACAATCTAACCAAACAATTTGTTTTTGAACCTGACTCTTTTGCAATAAATCCTTTAACCAACTTAAAGGAACACCAAAAATATCTTCATTATTCGAGAGCTTTTTCGCAAACTTAGCATCACTAGTAGCCAAAAAACCCTCTCGAATATCTTCTTCTATATTAACATAACCATGCCCGGCAAAAAACAGTAAAGCCACATCAGGAGTTTCATTTTTTCCAGGAGGTGTAAATAGATTAATAATTGCTTTTTTAAGATCATCAACCTTAACTATTCCCTCATGGTCACAAGTTTCTTTACCTTCCTCATCATATTTTTTTGGCAAACGTTGAACTCGAAATTTACCATATTTTTCCAACATATTAGCAATAGCTTCAGCATCCTTAGCAGCAGCCTTAAGGTTCGAATCTCCTACTTTTTTATTTTTCAACATAGGATAACGGTTAACTCCAACTACTAAAGCTTCCCTTAAATATTTTCTCTCCATAATTATCAATAATTATTAGTAATTAGTTGTTAGTAACAGCAGAGGGCCATCAACCTAATTTTTTTAGTCATAAGCAAATTATATAGATAAGACTTATACCCTTTCACAGAAGTCATCCATTAACAATTTAAGCTCCTCCTTTATCCCAAAAGCCCCCCTTTCTGCCCCAAAATGAAGCCAAATAAGAAAAAACATTCTGCCCTCTGCCTTTCTTTTCTCAGGGAAACCTTAAGTATAAATATTGACTGAATTGTTAACTCCTATAACTCCCGGCTCCTGAGTCGTAATTAGCAATCTAATTATACCAAAGCTAATTCTACCAAACCTAATATTATATCAGTTTTATGAAGCAGTAAATAGAATTGAATAAAAATTCAAGCAGTAGATAAAACTTATTGATAATAGAAGGGGGTGAGTGCAAACGCAGATAGTTTACACTCACCCCCAACCTATGTTGACTACTTATATATTTAAATTAACCAGCTCAAAACGTAATGATCATAGACAACTTTAAGTACACAAAGTCAAAAAATCCCTATTGGAACTTACACAACTTAACCATCAAAATCAGACTATAGTGCTTGGTATTCAAAGATTTTCCGTCAAACTTATCGGTAACTTAGACATAACCTAACATGATAGTTGTCTTAGGCATATTATCAAACACCTTGATAAAACTGATATTGATGTCTGCATTATAGTACCATGCGTTGTTAGGGCTACCCCAGAGGGCACCATTGTCACTAACCATCTGTTGCGGTTTACCTTCCATAGTCACCTCCTGCAAAGGGCCGTGTTCTCCCTTTTGTTCAGTAGGATCGTGCAATATTGCCACAAAGAAAAAGTCTTCCATAGGCGTATATCCATCGTGAACACGATTAACTTTAATCTCTCTGGTCTTTTCCCCAGTGTATTTATTAGTAATCAAAATCTCGCGATATTCGTCGTTTGCCTTGGGATCGTCCACTTGTGATTTCGGGGCAGAAGAACGGCTCTCCCCATCATCCAAGTACATGTGGTATTCTCCTCCATTCTCCTTCTGATAGTCTGGATAGATATTCAGGGTAATAGGATTTTTTTCTCCTTTGGCGTTCTTTTCTCCCACATATTGTTCCAACTCAATTGTGGGAATAATTGCTGCCGAGCGAACGTAGATGGGTACAATAAAGTTAATGTGCTGGTCACGAGTATTGATATTAGCATCAAAATCTCGTATCGTTGTTCCCCCTTCCAAAGCATTATTAAGAGGCATAACGTTGTTGACAAAGTTGTACCAGTAGCTAGGCTTAGGTAAATAGATATCCCGCTTGCCACCATTGGTTTCACTCTGAGGAAGCAATACCGGAGCAACGAGAAAATCCTTGCCTACGAAAAATTCGTTGTTTAAAAATTCGTCTTTATCATTGTAAAGAGACTTGTCCTGGGGATCGTTGAGGAACAAAGGACGACAGATAGGCAGACCATCCAGAGTGTTCTCAAACAATGTGTCGTAGAATAACTGCATCAGACGGTAGCGCAATTCAATATAATGCTTACAAATCTCTGGCACCATCCTGTACAAGTCCTGGGGCTCGGGAATTGGCTTGTTCCATGTCTCAAACCACTCTATATATTGGAATGGTTCTTGGAATTCTTTACGACCCTTACGGACATAGTGGTTACGGAACCATGGTAAGAAGGCACCTGCAGCAGTCCAGCGAATTACCAGTTCCGGACTCGCCCACTGCTGTTTGTCGTTACCATATTCTTGCTCGAAACCTCCGATATCTTGCCCGGTAACTGCCAAAGCGTTCATGCCTAGAGACAGAACCTGAGAGATATTCATCTGAAGAAAAGCCCATTCGGAAGAGTTATCCCCAGTCCATAAACCAGAATATCTGTGAGAACCAGAAAAACTCCCTCGTCCGATGATATAGTTGCGCTTGTTTTCGCGCCACTCTAGTCCTTTGGATAGTTTGTACAGGTTATTGAGTCCTTCGTAGGTGGCTTTGTGCAAATTGTATGAATACAAATTCCAAACTTTCAGAGCTGGGGTTAGTTTGACATCCGAGGGATAGAAGTCGTCAGTCACATACAGACGGAAGGGGAAACCTTTCATATCCCCACGGAAGTCACGGATAGCTGGGGTAGTCATATCCTGCCAGACAAATTCTAGTCCCATTTCATACAGATATTGATATTGCTTGCCCCACCATTCGCGTACTTCTTGACGGCCTAAATCAGGATAATGACCAGGGCTTCCCAGCTCTTTACCATTGGCATCCTTGCCGTAATATACTTCGCCAATGTAAGGCTCACTACTATCAAACCCTTCGGGATCGGAATTATCATCTTTGTTGGAACGATCTTCAATACCCCCATTATAGATCTGATACTCTTTACTAATTGGATTATATGGATCGTAGCGCTTATCAACAACAAAGTAGTTGTTATTCTTTCCCTCAACGTAGGTTGAGTAGTCATAATCTGTCTTGCCAAGCTTATCTTGACTGCTGATCACGGGAGTAATGTTCGTACAGCATTTTATCCCCTGCTTTCGCAAGTTATCAAACATTTTATCTGGTTCCCAGAAATTATTGATGTTGATAGTAAAAGTCCGATAATTTGCTTGTAAGTCAACATCAACAGCGAGACCATCAATGGGTATACCCCAATCCCGATATCGCGCCACAACCCATTCTAAGTCACTCCGCTTTTCGTATCCATAGCAACCTTGGTGATATCCCAAAGCATAGCGCGGTTTCAACTCTGGGCGACCGATCACGGCCGTATAGCTATCTAAAATATTCTTCGGGTCTTCTCCAAAAAACACATAATAGTCAAGATCACCAAAGCGAGTCCCAAACATATAGCGACCAGAATTACTATAGCCTATGTCCATGAATACTTGACTTGGGTTATCCACTAGAACTGCATTAACATTGTCGCTACCAGGAACGCCATTGAACTCATAAAAGAAAGGCTCAGAGTGGTAAAGAGGTTCGCGGTTATCTAAAGGTCCACGATTATAGACCTGTCGATAGCGCATATTATCAAAGTTGAAATAATTCAACTGATCCATATTTTTGCTGAGTTTAGTTCCCCCCTGTTCCCCAAAACCAATATATTTGGCATCGGCCGACTTCTTGACCGACTGAATGATGGCATAATCATCTGTGCCATTAGCGGTATAGTAAATTGAAGTGTTTGCGGTTTCCCAGACAGGAATATTGGCATACTCTGAATTCGATTCGGACTTGTTGAATACTTTGATACCAAATGGATTTAAAGTGATCACTACTTCCATATTGAAGGGTGTATTACGACCAACCTGGTTATAATTGCTTTTTGCCGTCAATATAACCTGATCTCCTAACTTAATATCCTTAACTTGTCTGTAAGTTACAGTACGTTGATTATTCCTTTTGATCTCTTCATCTGTTTCATCATTATCCACGCGAGTGCCCCTTGCATAATCCCCTGCTAATTTTTTGTTGGGGTTAAAGCGCATCCGTAAGACATCGTTCTGAGTGATCTCAAGCAACATTGAGCACTCACCTCCGCCGGCCTTATCAAAGGTAAGGCTTAAAGTGTACTTCCCGTCGAACACAGGATTTTTTGCAGGTCCCAGTTTATCCCATTCTTGGTAGTGATCGAAGTATTCTTCGACTTTGATAAATTTATAGAGGCGATCACTTTTAAAAATTTCACTCGGCATTGTTTTACTCCTTGAATTTTTGACAACTGAAATTGCAAATCTGACTTAACTTGATAGAGTTTTGCGTTAACAAAAGTCATAACTCAAAGTACACTATATAATTTTAGTGTTACTGCGTAAGTTATATTCTTCTTAAGGTTAGTTTGGACTGGACAATTCTCTAGCCACAGGATGATATTCGATCGCCATCCAGATGCAATCAGTCTCTGAATAATACTGATGCCAGGGATAAATATATTCTCCTTGCGCATTGATTTGACAAAAGGCAACAATTTGAGTGTATCCCTCAGTCATCAGCAGATCTTCATAGAGACTATCAAAACTGTGATCTTTGAACTTTTGCATCCGTCCCTGTCCAAAGATTTGTGTATGAATTTCCAAAAAGTCATGTTCATCATGAATAAGACAATCAGTATGGGAAGGAGCATACCATAGGTTTACTTTAAGAGTAAAATCTTCTTGAGTAGTTGGATGTGGTGATTGCCTTGTCAAAAAGAATGGATCTACTGATATCCTACCTGCTGTATATTGGGGAGATTTCCAAAGGGGTACATCTTTAGGAAAGTCAGAATCAGGGGAATTGCCCAATAAAGCCCACCCTTCTTCAAAAATAATCTTAGCAATGTTTCTCGTCTTTATTACTTCAAGCAAAAGTAGAGATTTTGCTCTTTCAACGACTATATCATTGAGAATAGTCGACGAGAAAGCTGGAATAATGCTTTTATGTTTTTCAATGCCTTTAACTTTTCTCTTGAAGAAAGCATCAGTTTCTTCAAGGTAAGCATCTGTCTCTTCGGGGTTGATGACGATAGTTCGGTTATGAATGTGATAGTTTTCCACATTTTTCACGTACTTCGCCTGTATATAAGTTGTCGAAAAGTTAAGTTCTTTGACTGTGTTAATTGTCATTTGTCAGAAAGAATAAAAAGATCTGTTAGTTAGTTCCTTATTCAACTACTTGGTATTTTTCATAGAGTAGAGAAGCAATAGTTTGGTATGTAATAATCCAATTTTGGACGACTGCTTTTTAGGGAACAGGGAACAGGGGATAGAAAATAGGTAAGAGTTTTAACAGTTTTATTTACTTTTTGATTTTTCGCAACTTATCTAGGACTTTTACATACCCTACATACGTTTACTTTTTGATTTTTCGCAACTTATCTAGGACTTTTACATACCCTACATACGTTTTAAAAATCACTTCCTAATTTACCAGGCATTGTATACAAGTTATTTCTTCTTTGTTTTTTCTTAAGAGTAATTTTTTTGCCCTGTCCCGATTATTTTTTTGAAATTTTCTAGATTAGTGTTCGTAGCAAAAATCATACTGCTTTTTAAGGAACAGGGAAAAGGGAACAGAGAGTAGGTAAGAGTTTTAACAGTTTTATTTACTTTTGATTGGTCGCAACCTATTTAGGACTACTATATATAGAACCCCTACAGGTATCTATGGGGTCCCCAACCTCTTAAGCATCAGTCGGATCAAACACAGATTAATCTTGGTTGTAGCTTTATTAAGAGTCCTTTCAAAGTTTTTGGTTATTTCAACATCTTTCCATCCAGGAGTTGCTTCATTTATTGGCCCATCTAACTTTAACGCAAACTTAACCTGTTTTTCCCAAATTTTCTTTCTCCAACTTTGATGGTAATAGGAATAGTTAAAACCGAATTTTGGTCAAATATATGCCGGATAAATTTTCTTTTCTATTACCTTTTCGGGGTGGTATCCATTGTCAACTCGCCATAGTAACTTTAGCAATGTTAACTGATTTAGATTTAAAGTAATCAATGTTGTCTTATAACATTTCAATAGCCCGTCCTTCATCAGAAACGGATCCTTTTGTACAATGGGCAAAAAAGGGAAAACCGAGACCATCCATCGCCTTATGTCTCTTAATTCTGTTAGTGGCCTCGTAAAAACAAAAACCTTTAGAGTCTACACTAGCATTACAAGTATTTTTCACTGCCTCTGGAGCGACGATCATAAGAGTTGCCCATTTGGTTTTTTTTACCTATTGGGATACTTGGCCATGCAAAAGGTCTGGAATCTTCTCTATAATTCCTTGATAACCCCACTGTTTGTAATGGCAAAAGGCTGTAGACTCAGAAGGTAAATCTTTAGGTAAATCAGAATTCCTGGGTTTATGACATTCGTTTTTTTAGTCTTCCTTCCAACATTAGCTTTTAACTTTTGACTTTTGATTTCAAATATTTAAGCCTCAATTTAAGGTAGTCTAGAAAGAACAATCAAACTTATTTATTTCAACATTAAGATATGACAATATCTGCCTCTACTCCTACCATTCGGATCGGTTCACGCAAAAGTCAACTCGCCTTAATTCAAACCTACTGGGTCCAAGAAAAACTTGAAAAAAATTTCCCAAATATTACATTTGAAGTCCACAAAATGTCTACCCAAGGAGATAAAATTCTAGATGTAGCTTTAGCAAAAATAGGAGATAAAGGGCTTTTTACTAAAGAACTAGAATTAGGAATGCTGCAAAATGAAACTGACCTAGCAGTTCATTCCTTAAAAGACTTACCCACAAACTTACCAGAAGGTCTAATTCTCGGTTGCGTCACCGAACGGGAAAACCCTGCAGATGCTTTAGTCCTCCATGAAAAATTAAAAGATAAACAACTTGAGACTTTACCAGAAGGTGCTGTCATTGGTACCTCTTCCCTAAGACGTTTAGCACAACTGCGCTACCACTTCCCTCACTTAGAATTTAAAGATGTTCGTGGTAACCTGAATACTAGACTAGCAAAATTAGATGCTGGTGAGTATGATGCTCTAATATTGGCTTTTGCTGGTTTGCATAGGTTGGGGATGAGCGATCGCATTCATCAAATTATACCTCCAGAAATTTCTCTTCATGCCGTTGGACAAGGTGCTTTAGGAATAGAATGTCGTGCCGGAGATAATAATATTCTCAATTTATTGAAAAGTCTGGAACATACTGCCACTGCTCAGAGATGTTATGCCGAACGTGCTTTTCTGAGAGAATTAGAAGGAGGCTGTCAAGTTCCCATTGGTGTTAACACCCAAATAGAAGGAGAACAACTAACTTTAACTGGTTTAGTCGCTAGTTTAGATGGTAAGAAATTAGTTAAGGATATTGTAACTGGAGCCACTGCTGATGCAGAACAAATAGGCATCGAATTAGCTCAAAAACTAAGAAAACAAGGCGCCCAAGAAATCTTAGATCAAATTTTAGCAGAAATTAACCGTAGTTAATTTTGAAGTTATCCATAAAACAATATGGTTCAGTTAAAGATTTTTTTTTGTAGTTTTGTAATTTGAAAAGCTGATCTCATGCTTCCACACTACAAGAGTTTTGCTCTGATCTCAACTGAACTGTGTTGGGTTATACCTGTTATTATTAGCTACCCTCTCAAAGGTGACTTATACAAACTTGAATACATTAATGTTAACTTTTTATCAAACTTTAGTGATTCAATATTAGTTATTAAATATTAGTTATTAAATATTAGCTATTAAACATTAGCTATTCAATAATTAGTACAAATAAAATCACCTTTTTCTTCCCTTTAGCCAAGTTAAAATTAATAATTTTGAACTCAACATTAGTTAAATACCCGCCTTAAATATGGAGAACAAAATATACATCTTAGTAAATTATTCACACCTCCACAGTCTTTGATTTTAATTTAGGAAATCTATTTGCACTCATAACAAAACCATCACTTCCTAAAAGGCATTAAAAATCAACCACTATTCTGTTCATTATCATTACCCAATATTTTCCCCTGTCATAACCCCCCTACTTACTGCCTTTGTAATAAATCGTTACAATAATAATGATAAAGCGTAACTCATATAAACACTATGCACTTAACTTGGTTAGACAGTAATTCCTGGCTAATTGAAATTAGAAGTAAACAAATACTCATAGATCCTTGGCTCGTTGGCCCCCTAGTTTTCGGAAATCTATCTTGGTTGTTTAAAGGAGAAAGACTCACACCCCGTAATATTCCAGAAAAAGTAGACCTTATTGTATTATCTCAAGGACTAGAAGACCACGCTCACCCAGAAACTCTTAAGCAGCTAGACAAAAACATTCCTGTTGTTGCCTCTCCGGCCGCAGCAAAAGTAGTGCAAGAGTTAGGTTACTCTCAAGTAATTACACTTGAGCATGGCCATACCTATGCTTTTGAAAATAGCATTGAAATTAGAGCAGTTCCCGGCTCACTAGTGGGCCCAACTTTAGTAGAAAATGGTTATATTCTCAAAGACCTGAGCACTGGGAACACAATATATTATGAGCCCCATGGCAGCCATTCTGAAAAAATCAAAGAATTTGCACCTGTAGATGTTGTCATTTCCCCAGTTATCAGTTTGAACTTACCATTAGTCGGGCCAATAATTAAAGGAAATGAAAGTGCATTACAAGTAGCTCAATGGTTAGAACCTCAAATTATGCTACCTACAGCAGCAGGGGGCGATATAGACTTTCAAGGACTATTAATATTTTTCCTCAAAGAAAAAGGAAATATTAAAGAAATACAGTCTCAGTTGGTTAAAAGTAATTTAGCAACAAAAATTATCGAACCCAAACCAGGAGAACGTTTTGAATTGGAGTTAGAAGAACGAGTATTAACTCATTAGTATTAATTTGTTTTAGCCAATATCTTTCAAAAGTTTCTTAATATTGAAAGTTATTGGCTATGATCAGCATTTAGTCCTCAGCTAGCCTCCTTGGTCGGAAATATATTTTTCATGTTCCGTAGCCAAACATCTATTACTTTTTGTTTGTAATAAAAACTTTATTTAGGGCTTGTTGATTAAATATAAAAGTATTAAAGCATAGATATTTTAGCATTTTTTAGACTTTAAAAATTTGCTATGAAAGACTTAAATTACTGTAGCACCAAAGCTTTGAACCCTAAAGATTTAACTTTTAAATTTCCACCTTTTGATGGGAGACAAAGGGGGAGATTTTTTAAATTTTAAATAGGTAAATTTTCACTTTTAATTAAAATTTTTAGCCCTGAAAATATCAAATTTAAATTTTAACCTTTGAATAGGTTAACTTTGAATTGTAATTTTTACTTAACCCCTTGGGCTAGTTAACTTGTAACCTTAATTATTATCAAGTAATTAATCAAAAAATGAGAAAAATTACTTTAATTTTCACCCTAATATTATCCCTATATTTAATAATATTTAATCCTCAGAATGCCCTAGCTTCTATTCATAAATACCCTGAATCTTCTATACAAATAATGTATCGTTCTCAACAAAGTTTGCGAGATATTTCAGACCGGGCATGGCAAGCAGTATTATACAAAAGAATCAAATCTGGTCAATTAAAAAATTTAAATTTACGACTAGTAGGTTTTCCTGGAATGATAAAATTAGCTAATTCCCAAAAATTGCAAATTACGACTGGCACTGGTAAGGTATGGAAAGCAGATAATGTTTTGTTAGACTCATCTTTTCCTCCTAATGTTGCAGAATATAATTTTCTTGAGGTCATGAAAAATTTAGATTATGATACTCCACTGCGACTACATTTATCTTTACAAGATTCTAGTATAGCTGAAATAGTAGTACCTATATTTGCTGTGAAAGAATGGCGTCAATTATTTGAAAAAATTGATTTTTGGTGACCAAAATTTAGATTAACCTCGGTTATTAATAGTCATAAATTTAACAGTTTTTAGCTAATGTGAGTAGGAAGTAGAGAGTAAGGTTTGCTACCAAGATATATAGTAATAATTCCTATGTTTGTATAAAATTCTTAAAACTATTTCTCTTACTTACTGAAATTAGTCTAAATTTATTAAGGTAAAAATGAAAAAAATAATTACAGTTTGCTTGTTAATATTTATATTAATAAACATTATTAAAATACCCACTGTATTAGCAACAGAAATAACACAAGGCGCAGAAGTTTTTCAGATTCATTGTGCAGGTTGTCATGCCAAAGGAGGCAATATTGTTAAATGGTGGAAGAACTTAAAAATAAGAACTTTGAAAAGAAATAAATTAGATTCTGTTGAGGCGATAGCTTACTTAGTTAAGAATGGGAAAAATAATATGTCAGCTTACAAAGACCGTTTAACAGAAATAGAGATACAAACAGTATCAGCCTATGTATTGAAACAGGCAGAAAACCGTTGGAATTAATAGACTTATGTATGAAAAATGTAATATTTGAACATACCTAATATTTAAACATATAGTCTCTATAACTTAAATATATACTCTAGTTTTACTAAATCTCGGAGATGCATATTTAAGAGTATTTGTCAAAATTTGAAAATACTATACAGTAATCCTTAAATAGATAAAATAATCACTCAATCTAAGACAGAGCAATAATTTCATCCTTCCAAGTCCAATAACTATAATCCTTAAGATAGCAAAATTTTTCACGATTTTTTAGTTGATAAAACAACGAACTTTATATTTAGTCTTAACTGAGGTAGGCATTAGTAGGGATGTTCTATAGAACGCCCCTACAATAGTTTTTGTGCTTAGGAGTGCGTTCCATCTTTCTGAAAATCAAATATCATCTCTTAGGGTTAATATGTATATAGCTTAACAAACAGTTATTCAAAAATTAGATTGAGTGATTTATTACTATTCAATGAAGATTTTCCAGAATCTCTATTGACTAGATGTAATATTTTGATTATGATAATAATTATTGCAATAATTTATAGGCTTAATGGCCATAATTAAGGAAAATCAGCCAATAGAATCTCTTGAATAAACTATAAATATAAATTTTCTACCTAGCTAGTTAGTAACTCATCTATAAGGATAATTGACAATTATTATGACAGGTTTTCTTGTTAGTGACAAAACCACCTTACTCAATCGTATTATTCATGATAAACAAGGTTTTTGTTTGAGTAGCTACCCTCGTAAATAAATTTAGCAGTAATGAATAATTCACTAGAATTAAATATTCCTAAAAGAGGGATGCCAGTTACTATTATTACCGGATTTTTAGGTAGTGGTAAAACAACCCTGATAAATCAAATTTTGCAGAATAAGCAGGATTTAAAAGTCGCAGTATTAGTTAATGAATTTGGGGATCTTAATATAGATACCCAGTTATTAACAGATATGAACGATAATATGATAGAACTTAGTAATGGTTGTATTTGTTGTACTATCAATGAAGGATTAGTAGATGCAGTATATCAAGTTTTAGAAAGCGATAAAAAAATAGATTATTTAATTATAGAAACTACTGGTGTAGCAGATCCTTTGCCAATTATTTTAACTTTTTTGAGTACAGATTTAAAAGATTTAACTCACTTAGATTCTGTACTGACTTTAGTGGATTGTGAAAATTTTACACCAGACCATTTCGATAGTGAAGCAGCTTTTAAACAGATTGCTTATGGGGATATTATTATACTCAATAAAATAGATTTAGCCTCCCAAGATAAAGTAGATTATTTAGACTCTTATATTAAAACTATAAGAAGTGGAGCTAGGATTTTAAGAAGTGAGCACAGTAATATACCATCATACTTAATTTTAGATGTAAATATATCAAGGCTTCAGCCTTATTCTCTAGAGGACAATAACGATCACTCAAAACTACAAAAAAATCCTAAAGATCATCTGATAAATGATGGTTTTATGTCTGTTTCATTCCAAAGTACAAGACCTTTTTCTGCCCTGAAATTCCAACATAATTTTATAGAGGAATTGCCAGATAATGTATTTAGAGCCAAAGGAATTCTTTGGTTCCAAGAAAGTGAATCAAAACATATATTTCAATTGAGTGGTAAGCGCTATGAGATGGAAATAGATGAATGGTCAACCACTCCGACAAATCAGCTAGTATTAATTGGGCGAAATTTGGATCCATTAATAATTCAACAAAACTTAACAAATTGTCTAACTATGTGATAAATTAATATTGGCTATTCATAAACACAGATAATAGTCCTTATAGTTCATCTAAACTTTATGAGGGAAAATATCTGTCAAACCGTTCAACAAAACATTAAGCTTAAAGCCTTTCAACTATGAATTTACCAACAGTTCCAGATTTTGTTTCTCCCAATGACTTGAAAACGAAATATCAGACTTCGGTTACAGAAGCTGAAATGGTGCAAGCGGTAAGAACTTTATTAATAGGACTAGGAGAAAACCCAGATCGAGAAGGGTTATTAGATACTCCTAAACGAGTGGTAAAAGCACTAAAATTTCTCACTTCAGGTTATAATCAATCTCTAGATGAACTGCTCAATGGAGCTGTTTTTAGTGAAGATACCTCAGAGATGGTTTTAGTTCGAGATATCGATCTTTTTAGCTCTTGCGAGCATCATATTCTCCCTATTATTGGTCGCGCTCATGTAGCATATATTCCCAATGGAAAAGTTATTGGGCTATCAAAAATTGCTCGAATTTGTGAAATGTATGCCCGACGTTTACAAGTTCAAGAGCGTCTAACAGCACAAATAGCTGATGCACTTCAAGGGTTACTTAGACCTTTAGGTGTTGCTGTAGTTGTTGAAGCAACTCATATGTGTATGGTCATGCGTGGAGTACAAAAAACTGGTTCTTGGACAACTACTAGCGCTATGCGTGGTGTTTTTGCTGATGACGTGAAAACTCGTCAAGAATTTATGAGTTTAATTAAACATAGTCATAATTTCCATTAGTTTTTTTAAGTTAAGTGATGAACCCAAGTTAAGCGACAATAAGTAAAAGTTGCTTATTCAGGACTTATACAGAAATACTATATCTAGGGGGGTTAAAGGTAAAATGCCTTTATAGGGTGTAAGAACGTTTAACCCCTACAGACGGTGTATATTTCGATCTGTCTCCATAAGTCCTGTTAATATTAAAATTTCTCATGAGGACAGAATAAAAGACGCTAATACTCAAATTAGATGAGAAAAGACGAGATTTTTTTGTTCCATACTTTAAGAATTGGTTTGAGCGACTTACTCACTGGAGTTAAGACAAAATTTCTGAATATTTTTTTGTGAAAAAAGAAGGTAATTAACCAAAAATTGAGTCTATGTTATCTGATTTTCGGCTTTTTTTGGTGATATTTTTTCGTTTTTTTTGACTACAAAATCACGGTTTTTTTGTACTTCTTAGTTTTTTTAACTTTTTTCTAATCAGTCGATTTTTCAAGAGGTTTGGTAGTTTTAGCAGGAGTTATAATATCAAGTAAAAGTCTCAACATTGATAATGCCATCTTTTCAGGGGTTAAGTTTTTTTGAGGCAAATACCTAGGAAGACGATGCTCTTCAAATCGATCTTTAGCAAGCCATAGTTGCCAAGAGGGAAAAATTTCAACACCGACTTACTTGCTCAGTAGTTGCCCATAAGTCAATGTTACGAGGTTATTGCGAGTTTAACAGACTACATTTTACTTATGTTAAGTCTTTAATTAAACTCTCACCTGTAGTTTTTTCAACACTTAAAACATTGAATTAGACCTACTTATTTACTACTAATCAAATATTCCACTGTTGCTTGTTAGATAACACTTTTGTTTGTTTGTTTTCCCAAAAAATTTTACTATTACACATCATTAAATTAAACTTTTCAATTCCAAATTTCTTTCTTGCAAAACTTCATTATAAAGCATTTCCAATTGAGTAATATTTCGACTCAGAGTATAACGCTCCAAAACCCTTTGGCGAGCTTTTTGCCCCAAAAGAATATTTAACTCAGGATGATCCCTAAATAAAGGAAATAAAGTTTGTAATTGGCTAGTAACATTATGAGTATTCAAAATTATACCAGCCCCTTTTTCCAAAACCTCACCATCAGCACCTGCGTCTGTAGCTATACAAGCTAAACCACAAGACATTGCCTCCAGTAAAGCCAAAGATAAACCCTCCACTAGAGAAGGTAAAATAAATACATCAGCACCACGCAAAATTTCTATTCGTCGTTGCTCATCACTCACATACCCAAACCAACTAACTCCTTTAACATCTCCATAAAACATTTGTAGAGAAGGAGCTAATGGCCCATCTCCAACGATCGCTAGACAACTATCATTAGCCATATCGGAATGTTTCCAAGCTTTGAGCAGAGATTCAATATTTTTAGCTGTAGATATACGGCCCAAATATAGAAATATCAGGCTAGCATTTAACTTAGTTTTTAGACTAGAGACACCAGGAGAATACTTATCTATATTTACCCCATTAGGAATAACTGCAACCTTTTTGCGCGGAACCCCCAATTTTATTAGTAAATCTTTCTGTATTTCTGAAAAAATAATTACTCGGTCATAATTTGCCAGAAAAGGAGCATAGAGTTGATAGGCCAAAAATTGGGTTCCAGATTTAATATTCCGTGGTTTACTATCAAATTGGGCATGAAAAGTAGCTACTAAAGGAATATTCAATTCCTCACAAATTTCGGGTAACAAAAAATCCAAAGGAGAGAGGGTCAGAGATGCATGAACAATATCGGGCTTAAGTTTTTGTAGAGCCTGACTTAAGACTTTGCTAGATTTAAAACTTGGTATCGTATAACCTTGAGACTTGTAGATACAAGGTAGATGTACTTCTTCACATACAGGCCATTTTTCCAGGTCAGCATCATCAGTGGCAAAGTGAAGGAAGCTTACCTGATAACCTCTATCTAAGAGAGCATTAGTTATTTCTCTAGAGTAGGTAACGTTGCCACAAAAAGGATATTTTTTTCCAAGCCAAGCAATATGCATTCAGATGAACAGGCAGATATTATTATTGAGTGATTTTTATCGTGGACAGACAAAAAAACATCTCGGGTGTGTAAATAATACCATCTGTTATCTAAAAAGTTAGATAAGTCTAGCTATTAGTCAGGAGTCATTATTAATGAGTCAGGAGTCATGGGTTAGGACAGATAGAATCTCATATTTTTTCTGTATTTAATTTAATCTTCATTCATTATTTCAGCGATCGCCAAAATTAAAGGTTTTAACTATTAATTTTTACTTCTAGTTTAATTCTTTTTTTACTTTGTCATCAATCTCTGACAAAAAAAGGCAAAAAATTCCTAAAATAGGTCACAGAATTTCAACAGTTTCGACTTTTCTATGGCTATATAAATGAAGGAAATAATGGACTAGAAAGTGGGAATTTCGAGAAAGAGCTATTGCTAGCTAAGACTTATAGCTATCTCAAGGTTAGAAACTTTCTCAAAAAACGATAAATGCTGTAAGCAAATTCCAATAATACTTTTAGCCTTTAAAGCCAATAGTTTTTTACGAGAACTTTGTACTCTCAAGTAATGGAGTTTAGTACCTAAAAAGATTTTCAAGCCTCAACAATAACTATTTCGTTGTTTAGGCAGGGGATCTCCTCATGTTGATTTAACGATGGTGAACTAATTTTTCTAAGTTATCCTTATAATTGTTTGACTTATTTATAACTATATGATAAAAAAAATTACTTACTTAAAACAATATACAAACAAACTCAGATTATTTGCGCCAGCTCGCAAACAGAATTTTTCCTGGATCATACTGCCCAGACGGCTCACATTAACAGCAAATAGTCTATGACCTTGACAGAGAAAGTATTACAGTGTTTTTGGCTAATTGTTGGCCATATAATGTCCAATTCATTGCCTTTTTGATAGTAAAAGCTAGTGTTATTCCTAATTGATTTGCTTTCTCTAGTTAATAATATATATATAAAAATTTTTTTTCTTCATTAATCAGTATATATATATTGAATATATATACCCTCTATATATGAAACATTAATGACTTTATTATTTACTTATATTGTTATTTTTTTAAATATGTATTAACAATGCAATTTACAGAAATATTTTTCCTTATAAAGTTGATAAAAAAACCCAGAATCAATTGACTAAAATTTTAGATGAAAAGGTTTTAAATATCAATAATTACAACATTATTTAGCTCTAGGTATAAATAGTAAATATAATAGATATTAACGTAATTAGTAATTTAATTAATAAAAATGTTTATAGTCTTATAGCGTCAAAAAAAACTAGCAAAATATTTGAGAAATAAGCTGTAGATGTTGGTCTTATAATTTTTTTTTGTTATTTATAATAATGAATCAGTTGCAGCTCCTAAATACTTGATAAAGTCTGAAGGAAAACTCAAGCTAGCACAAAAGAAAGTATCTAGAAGAAAGAAAGGTTATAAACGTAGACAAAAGTCAATTAAACATTTAGCTAACAAACATAGAAAACTAGCTCATACCGGAAAATATTTACCCTTGAAAACTGCTAATAATTTGTCATATAAATATGACATTATTGCAGTAGAAAAGCTAAATATAAAAGATATGGCTAAATCTAGATTAGCTAAGTCTATATATGATGATGCAGGATAGAGAAATTTCCAGACTATTTTAACTAACAAAGACGAAAAAGCTGGTCAGTTAGTTGTAGAAATTAAACCTCATAGAACGTCAACTAAATGCAGTAACTGTGGGGATAAATTCAATAAAACTTTGGCTCAAAAACAGTACCAATATCCTAACTGTAATTTATCAATTGGTAGAGACTTAAATGCTGCAATTAACATCAAAAATAGAGCAAAACTATTAATTAAAGATTTGCTACCACCAATCAAATTTTAATTCTACAAAGGTTTCAATTGAGCCTATTTACGCATCAATTGGAGAGGTAAGGCATTCCTTGTTAGTTCAGTTTATGTCTACATAGTAGAGGCGCTGAAAAGCTGGCTTTGTAGCTTGTATCAAAGTCGGGAGTGTATCACAGTTTTTAGTCTAGGCATCAAAAAGCTTACAACTTATTTGTAACTAATGTGAGCTGTTGACGCAGTATAACCAGGGAAAAAATCTACTTTGCGAGTCCTTACAGGTATATATATAATTAATAAAAAAAAGAATGATAATCATTCTTAAAATTATTGTTTTTTAATTGTATGTCCTTACCAATACAAACCAAGATGGCCATTGTAGGTGCGGGACCCCATGCCCTAACTTTGGTAACTCATCTGTTGCAAAAACGGAAAAAGTATCACCATAAAATAATAGTATTTGACCCCAGTGCCACTTGGATGAGTCAGTGGCGACAGCAGTTTGCAGCCCAAGAAATACCCCACTTGCGATCCCCCGCCGTTCACCATCCAGACCCAGATCCCTATTCCCTGCGTCGGTTTGCAGAAAATCGCCCAAACGAACTATTCCCCCCCTACGACTTACCTGGAACAAAACTATTTCAAGAATTTTCCCAAGATGTAGTTAGTCGCTGGCAGTTAGAAGACAAAGTATACAAAGCATCAGTGACAAACATTGTTCCCATAACCTACCGAGGGAACCCTCAGTTTCGAGTTGAATTAGATGATGGCAACTCAACCATAGCTGGTCAAGTAATTATGGCCAATGGTGGGGGAAAACCTCAACTTCCAGAATGGGCGAAAAAAACTCCTACTCCCTATCCAAACCAATGCCTTTGTCACTCCCACCAAGTAGACCTGCGAGGCTTGCGACTCAGAGGTGAAAAAGTGCTAATTATCGGTGGGGGCTTAACTAGCGGTCACTTAGCATTAGGAGCCTTAAAACGAGGCGCAAATGTAACCTTGATGGTCAGACGTCACCTCAAAGAGAAATTATTTGATGCGGAACCCGGTTGGTTAGGTCCAAAATATTTAAAAGGTTTTAGCGCCGAAACTGACTGGCAAAAACGATGGCAGTTAATTCAAGAAGCACGAGATGGCGGTTCTATGACACCAGCAGTAATGACTAAGTTACGCCGTTACCAACATCAAGATGAGTTATCTATTTTTGAGGAATGTCAAGTAATAAGTGCTGAGTTTGTCAGCGATCGCTGGCAATTAAAATGTGATGATGGAATGATGAGAGAATACCATCGTATCTGGTTAGCAACAGGTACAAAACTTGATGTTAGAAAACAACCTATCTTAAAAGAAATTTTGCATACCCACCCACTAGAAATAGTGAATGGTTTACCAGTATTAGATGAATATTTGCGCTGGTCTGGTTGCGAACTATTTATTATGGGTGGGCTAGCTGCTTTGCAAGTAGGGCCTGTCGCCAGAAACCTATCGGGGGCAAGAATGGCAAGTGGCCGCATTGTATCAGCATTGAAAAGTTGAGCTATGGAAGAAAAATGTCAAAACCTATAATTACTGTAGTAGCTGGCCCACCGGGTGTCGGCAAAACAAGTTTTATTCGAAAACAAATCCCTAAAGCTAATTCCGCTGTCTATTTTAGCCCTGGTACCGGCAATGTTCCCATTGACCAAACCTGTCTGGCTACAGAATTTCCCCATCTAAAAATTATTTCTGATGCTCAAGAGTCACAGCTCATAGAATATCTTGCTAATGGTGCAGTTGCTTTTGTCGAATTAGGATTTTATTTAGAATTAGATGCAATGTCATCACTGCTTGATACTATTCCTAGCAGTCGTATTGCCATTATCCCACCAGGAACAAAAAATAGTGAATGGCATCAGTGGGCAAACGAAACTGTAGAAGGGTTGGCTATTGAGAGCAATACTAATAACTGTCAGATCTGGCGATCGCCTACCCAGGGTCAAGTAATTGATCCGGCCAGTGTAGATATTTTTTGGTATGAAGAATTAACCGCAGGTGCTTATGGTAAAATAATTCGTGCTAAAGCAATTTTTGATATTGCTGATGGACGTGCTTTTTACTTTGATTTTGTACTAGGAAAAGAGACAGAATATCAAGAATTAAATTTACCAAGGTGGCTAAAAGGTAGACCAGAACGTTTTAGTGGAATTGAAGTTTTTGGTCATAACTTAAATCAAAAAGCTTTGGCGGAAAGTTTACAAGATTGTTGTTTGCCTGATGCAACAATTTTAGCTTATCAACAACAAGTGAAAGAAACATTAGGAATTACAGAGGAAGAATTAGTATGAAAATTGCAGTTATGTCTTGCATTCATGGTAACTATGAAGCTTTAAATTCTGTATTAATAGATATAGAAAAACAGAAAGCAGAGAAAATTTTCTGTCTGGGAGATTTGGTCGGTTATGGTCCCCATCCTAATGCGGTTGTCGAGCAAATTCGCAGTTTAGATATTCCCACAGTTTTAGGTTGTTGGGATGAGGATATTGTGGAGGGATTAAATTCTTGTGAATGTAGTTATCCTTCTTTATTAGCAGAGAAACGTGGCAAGTTAGCCCACGAATGGACTAATCAAGAAATTCACCCAGAAACTCGAGAATATTTAGGGTCTTTACCTCATAGTTTGAAAGAGGAAAATATGTGTTTTGTTCATGGTAGTCCTCATAGTAACCATGAATATTTATTACCAGATTTATATGGATTTTTAGCAGTTGAAAGGGTAGTTAGTAGTGGTGCTGATGTGTTGTTTTGCGGTCATACTCATGTGCCTTATGTTCGTACTCTTGATGCTAGTCAACTATCAGTTAAAGTTAGTAGTTTTGGGAGGGAAAATTTAGAGTCAAATACTTGTATTGCTCCTATGAAAAAAATTGTTAATGTTGGCTCTGTAGGAGAACCTCGCCATGGCAGACCGAATGCTACTTATGTTATTTATGATAATGAAACAGGGGAAGTAAATATTCGAGAGATTCCCTATGATTATCAACTTACTTGTGAAGCTATAGTTAATAAGGGGTTGCCAGAAATTTTTGCTTGGCGTTTGGCAAAGGGTTTAGAATATGCTGAAAAAGCTGATGATCCTACTCATATTTGTGAGAGATAATTAATTAGGAGTTGGTTGTTGACTTGTAATTATTACAAGTTTTGAGTTGAAAGTGCTATCTATTTTAGATTATGAAAAAAAAGATGCTAATTTAACTTGAGAGTTTGGAAAGCAAAGCCCCAAAAACAATTTATAAATTATCTGAAGATAAAATTCTAGGAAATTCAGGCAAAGATAGTTACAGTCCACTTACTAACTAAAACTTATATTTCAATACGGTTCACTTAAGGATTTTTTTGGCATTTTTGTAGTTGGAAAATTCTATATAATCATTCCATCTCTTATGAGTTTTCGTTTTAACTAAACTGTATTGAGCTTTAGTGTATCTCAAGAGCAAATATTATGATAGATTTTAATGCCTGATGCCTTTCTGATGCAAAATTTCTATTTTTAGGAAACAGGATACTAATCAAAATTAGTCGTCATTAAGAAAAGCTTATAATGATAGAAAAATGGCAAAGTTGATACTTAGTATTTGATATTTGATCAATGGCGATCTACCAGTTTATGGGTTCGATCCAACTACATTTAATTATGATTTTAATTGGGTAGCTGAAACTCATTGTTTAGAACATAATGTCAGAGCAACTGAAGAACACAACTTTGTTCTAGATGGCATTCCGATAAATATTAAGAAAG
Source organism: Trichodesmium erythraeum GBRTRLIN201 (assembly GCA_018457135.1). Classification (GTDB taxonomy): domain Bacteria; phylum Cyanobacteriota; class Cyanobacteriia; order Cyanobacteriales; family Microcoleaceae; genus Trichodesmium; species Trichodesmium erythraeum. The sequence goes on from JAGGDU010000211.1 coordinate 22,343, forward strand.
GCACAAAATTTCATCTATTAAGTTATTATAAATATCCCGTAGGTTATTTTAAAAATCAGGCTATAAAAGGAGGATTAAAACCCATAGATTATTTTATTGATGAAAATCAACCCATGGTTATTCATGTTTTAGGAGTTAGTTAGAATAACGATAAGGTTAAGTTAAGAATTTTTTTGACATTTCGGTAATCTGAATATTTACTCTTATGGTATGAAATCATAAGAGTTTGAATCTTATCTGAACCGTATTGACTTATAACCAAGCAAAGCAATATTTTTTGAAACAAGTATTATTGTTTTATGGCTGATAAAAACTAATTAATGTCACTTTATCTAATCTAAAAAAAAAGCAAAAAATTATATGAGTTACTGGGCAATTTTAACTAAGATAGAAGGAAATATAACAGCTTATGATGCTGTAATAGCTGATATAAAAAAGCAGAAGTATTTGGTAGAAGACTTATATATTTTGGGGGATATTGTCGGGCTAAATATAGATTGCAAAAAATTAGTAGAGCGAGTACGTTATCCAAAACAAAACGAACTTAAACCCAAAGTATGTATGGGATGGTGGGAAGAACAATGTTTAATTTTACATGGATTAACTACCACAGCCGAACCAACAGAATTAATAGCAGAATATGGTATGAATACTGTGAAAATATTATGGGACAATGTGGATAGAGAAACAGTAGAATGGTTAAGAAGTTTGCCCTTTGGTTTTTCTGAACTTGACTGTTTATTAATTCATGGTAGCACTCTGGGGGTCAGCGATAAATTGACTCCCGATACTCCACCGATACAAATGTTAGATAGATTAATGCGTTTTGGCGTTAATAATTTATTTTGTGGTCGCTCCGGTTTAGCTTTTAAATATCAGTTGGAAAATGGTTCGGTGAGTAGTGGAGTGACAAAGTTGGGAGCTGAAGTTGGTGCTATTGAGACAACATCATCTACTCAAACTTTGACGACACCCTATCAGGTTATAGGGGTAGGTAATGTGGGAAGTTTGCCGGGAAATGCTACTTATACTCTTTATAACCCTAATACTAATGAGGTTTCCTTTAGAAGCGTAACTTATAAAAATACATAGCTTATTTAGTTGAAAAAAAAGTTAATTTTTTCCCAAAAAATGAGGAATTAGCCTTATATATTTTTTCATTAATTTTATCGCCATTGTCTGATAAAAATGCTGATTTTTTGTAGCTATGAGCAATCGCAAAACATGTACTTTTTTCTACTCATAAACACTAAAGCTTTTATCTATAAATGATTTCATAGTTAATCAGCAGAGCAATAATTATATGATCCTACTTAATTTGAGATCGGATGGAGATTATCCCTTATCTCTATTGACTAGATGTGAATTTTTGATTATGATTAATCACTATCAAAATTATTAGGCAAGTAATCTACCCATGACAGAAGTAAATTTGTCCACAGAATCTCCCGTCGTACGTCCCCGTCGTCTTCGTCGCACTCCTGCTTTGCGACGCATGGTTGAAGAAACCCAGTTGACAGTCAACGATCTAATTTATCCATTGTTTGTAATGGAAGGAGAAGGGCAAAAAGTCGAGGTTGTTTCCATGCCAGGCAGTTATCGCTATACTCTAGACCTACTGCTCAAAGAAATAGAGGATGCTTATAATTTAGGAATTAATGCGATCGCTTTATTCCCCCTAGTTGCGGAAGCTAAAAAAGACAATTTTGGCACCGAAAGCTACAACTCAGAGGGTTTAATACAAAGAACTGTAAGGGCGATCAAACAAACAATACCAGATATTGTTGTCATTACTGATGTAGCCCTTGACCCCTATTCCAGCAAAGGTCATGACGGTATTGTAGGGAAAAATGGAGTCATTCTCAACGACCCTACTGTAGAAGTTTTGGTTAAACAAGCACTATCTCAGGCCGAAGCAGGTGCCGATATCGTCGCTCCCTCAGATATGATGGATGGGCGTATTGGAGCAATTCGCAAAGCTCTGGATGCTGCTGAATACTTTGATGTGGGAATACTTGCCTACTCTGCTAAATATGCCTCAGCTTATTATGGCCCGTTTCGGGATGCTTTGGACTCTGCACCGAAATTTGGGGACAAAAAGACTTATCAAATGGACTCTGCTAATGCTAGGGAAGCCCTCAAAGAGGTGGCTTTGGATATTGCCGAAGGTGCAGATATGGTAATGGTCAAGCCTGCCCTCGCTTATTTAGATATTATTTGTGAGGTAAAAAAGACAACAAATCTACCTGTAGCTGCTTATAACGTTAGTGGGGAATATGCCATGATTAAGGCTGCTGGTGAGAAGGGTTGGATAGATGAAAAAAAGGTGATGTTGGAAACTTTAACCAGTATGAAACGGGCTGGTGCGGATTTGATTTTGACTTATTTTGCTAAGGAAGTTGCATTAATTTTGAAATAGGAAGAAATTCTAATGACCAAAAAAGAAATAGGAGAATTCCTTCAAGAGGGAATACCTGTTAGTATTATTATTGGTTTTCTTGGTAGTGGGAAAACAATATGACTCAATCATATTGTTCAAAATAAATAAGATTTAAGGGTTGCTGTTTTCGTCAATAAGTTTGGAGATATTGATATAGACAGTCAACTTCTGATATCTATTGAAGAGGATATGGTTTAGCTCAATAATGGTTGTATTTGCTTTAGTCTAAATCATGGTTTAGTAGAAGCGGTTTATTGAGTATTAGCTTTAGGTATAGATAAAAAGATTGATTATTTAGTAATAGAAACTACGGGAATAGCTGACCTCTTTCCAATTATTTTGACATTTTTGGAGACAGATTTGAGAGAATTAAATAGAATAAATTCGATTTTGACTGTGGTGGATGCTGAAACTTTTTTTCCCAATTATTTTGACAGTGAAGCGGCTTTAAAATAGATTGCTTTTGCCGACTTGTTTTCCTGAATAAAACTGACTTATTTTCTGCAAAAAGACTAGGGGAGTTAGAGTCAAATATTAAATTGATAAAAGAGAAAGCAAAGATATTGCAGACTGAGTATAGTCAACTGCTATTACCCTAAATTTTAGATGTAGGTTTGATACCTGTGTCGGAATATATTCAGTCTCAAAAATATCAGTCTGAGCATTTAGAAAATGATGGATTTATTGCTGTATCTTTTGAGAGCGATCGCCCCATAAATGTATTTAAGTTTGAAAAGTTTCTCTAACATATTTGGGGTGATTTATTCCGAGCAAAAGGTATTCTTTGGTTAGATGATATTGAGTTTAGACATATCTTTCAAATTAGTGACAAAACTAGACATTAGAAGCAGATGAAACTTGTTTAAAACCTAACAAAAATCAGTTAGTATTTATTAGTTTTTATTTAGATAATAATCAAATTTGGGATGGATTAAATGAATGTTTATAGGTATTTAGCTATTCCGTCGAGTAGTCGCGCGCTCTACTGATAGGTCAGCGTCGAGTTGTTTTATACACAAATAAAATAGGATTGCTATAACAACTATTCTAAAGTCGGTATAGAAAAGAGACTGAAGAAAATACCAGCTGTTATTGCAGCTCCTGCTAACCCAAGCAAAACAGTAGATAAACCTAGAAAAGTTTCTGCCACTCCCACTAAAGCCAAAGGTAAACTCAGAGCAATATTAACTACATTATTCTGGAGACCAAATACTTTTCCCCGCATTTCTTCAGGAGTTTCAGCCTGAACAGTAGTTTGCATTGGCACTCCTACTACTGCACCAAACATTCCTAAAATACCAATTAACACCATAGCTGCCCAAAACTCTTGGTTAAATATAGATAAACCAACTAAAGAAACTGCCATTCCCATAGACCCTATCAAACTAAGTTGGAAATGAGATAACCAATGTCCAAGTTGACCTACTATTCCAGCACCAATACCCAAACCCACTCCAGCAGCAGCTAATAATAACCCAAATTCTTCAGCTTCCATACCAGGAATAATTTCTGCCAAACGTACTGCCAAGACCGCCAAAGCTGCAAAAATCGAAAATAAAATAATTTGCTGAATAATGGCATTACGAACTCGATGATGATTTTTCAGGTAACGCAAGCCATCTCGCAAGTCTTCCAGAATATGGGTTTTTTCCTTTTCTGTCCTGTCTTTCTTTTCCCCAGTTTTGAGTAAAATTAATAGTAAACCAGCGATCGCGTAACTTCCCCCTACCACAAATTCTTTACCGAAAGCTTTCCCAAAACTAATTTGGGCAAATATTTTATCTGCAAATTCTAACAAAGGGTCTCCCATTGCAAAGCCAATAATTACAGAAGCCATCATTGTAGTAGTGTAAAGGGAATTTGCCGAAAGTAGATATGGCTTTTCCACAATTAGAGGAATAACTGCTTGTTCCGCAGGGGCAAAAAATTGAGTCAGAGTAGAAACCAAAAAAGTTAATAGTAACATTAGGCAAAATCCCAAAGGTAAATTACCTAGATTAAAATCATTAGATAGCCACAATATCATTGGTAAGATCAGAACCAAACCACCTCTGACAATATTTGTCACAACTAAAACAGCTTTTTTTGGCCACCTATCCACATAGATACCAGCTGCAGCTCCAAATAATACTGCGGGAATAGTAAAAGCAATCATAATTGCTGAGACCCACCCACTTATAGTTTGGTCTGTTGCTTGGAATTGATTAGCAATAATAGTAATCATTAATACCAGGTAAACTTTGTCTGCCAGTTGAGAAAATACTTGACCGCCCCAGAGGATTAAGAATTTACTATTTTTCAGAACTGGTAAAAACCCACGTTCGGGTTCTTTAACTGATAATAATGCTGGAGAAATAGGTTCTGTATTAGATGAGTTTTCTTTTTTAAGTTGTTTTGGTTTATTTGTTAAATCTGAATCAGATAGTTGCATTGTTTATTAAAGGAGATATGGATTTTAAATAAGTATCAATCAATTCTGCAGAGCGAATAGAATAACCTAAATGATACTGGGTATATTTTCTTAAAAGTTGTTCCACTTTTACCCAATCTTGATAAGAAGTAAGTTTAACTATAGTCTGAAGTTGAGGTTGTGGTAGCTGCTGAAGTAGTGAAAGTTGATTAGCATTAATGAGAGTGTTAATTTTGGTACTTAAGTAATAGTCTGACAAATCTTTACAGAAAGATTGTACAACAGAAGTCTCATCAACTTTAATAATTCCTCCTGCATCTATACTGAATCCGACTTGCCATTTAGAATTATTAAAATCTGGCTGTAATTCATTTCCTGTAGCACAACACTGATGGACTTGGGGTGCTATTCCCTCTATGGCGAGTAAATGATAGATACCATGAGCTAAAAATGCTATGAGTTGGGTTGACCAGAGTCTGTCAGTTTTATGTTGTAGTTGTTCTATACGTTCCAAGTGTTCGTTTAGTAGATGGAAAAGTTCAGTTTGAGGATTTTCCTTCAGAGCTATTTGTTGAACTAATTCTGCTAAATATTGACCTGCCGCTAGTTTTCCCAGGTTTTGACTAAGGCCAGTGTAAGAGGTTATGGTTTCTGCTTGGTTAATTCTGTCAAGCGATCGCCCTTTAGATATTAATAATTGATTTACTACAAATAGTTCACCTCTACCCCCCAGTTTAGATTTTTGTTTCCTCACTCCGGGAGCTACTACTCGAATCAAGCCATATTCTGGAGTTAAGATAGTTAATAAACGGTCTGATTCTCCTAAAGCCATAGCTTTGAGGTTTATTCCTGTTGCTTTATAGAGTTTGGCCATATAATTAGTAGAAGTTAGGAGTAGGGCATTAGAGATGAGAGAGTAACTATAGTACTACTCACAACTCGAAAGTCAAAATTAATTTATGACTCAGGTGCACAGGTGCGGAAATTTTCCCCAAAAATGATTAAAATCAGTGTGTACACCCTAAATACTTAGTGCTAATACTTCCCAGGTGTATGGTTTGGGCTCAGGAAACTAAGGCGAGTATTATAAATATCAACATTAGCCTAAGTAGGGTTGGACTGAATCAAAATATCATCCTAAACAGCTTTAAAAACAAGCGGGTACATAACTTTAGTGTTTGCACCTATTAAACTAGAGCTATGGGGTTCGATTTATAATACTTGTAGTAATAATTGCTCTAAGCAACAAGTAACAGAGAATCAAAGTTTTTTTCAGGTTTAAACTATAGCGCAGGACATACTAGAGATGGCTCAAGGAAAAGACCCAACCCTTGGGGAGAGAACAATTCGATATGATTAAATGTCCCAAGTTGAAAAAATAGGGAAACTTTTATGAGCTTTCCTACCTTCACCTCTTTTTAATTCTGAGTTTTGACTTATTCCAATTCCGACTGGTTATTTTGTTGGTTGAGCAATTCTAGACCACGGGATGTACCCAACCTAGTCGCACCAGCCAAAACTAGGCTTACTGCTTGCTCGTAGGTTTTAATTCCTCCTGCCGCTTTAATTCCAACATTAGCCTTAGTTATTTCTTTGAGTAGTTTTACATCTGCCACTGTTGCCCCACCATACCACCCAGTATTTGTGGCAATAAAAGCTACACCCGCATCCATCAAAACCTCTATCACTAAATACTTTTCATCTTTGGTAAGCAAAGCCATTTCTAAAATAGCTTTAACTGTTTTACCAGTTTCTTCACGTATTTCAGCTATTTCCCGATGTAATTGGGACATTTCACCTGTTTTAATATAAGTCAAATTAACCATTACATCTAATTCTGAAGCTCCATTTTCTACCGCTTCTAAAGCTTCATATAGTTTTGTTTTACTAGTAGCAGTACCATTTGGAAAATTAATTACTGTAGAAACTTTAGGACTTTTAGTACTAAGTAAATCTACTACTTTTCTTACATGACAAGGGTATACACAAACTGATGGAAATCGAAATTTGTCAGCTTCAATACAAAATTTTGACACTTCCTCTGGGGTAGCAGTAATAGTTAATAAGGAGTGGTCAATAAAAGGAGCAATATCAATTGCTTGCTGATCTACAACCATAGTTTTTTCTCTATCAAAATATAGGGTTAGATTCAGTAATTAAATTAATCTTAAATTTAACAGAAAATTAGTTATAAGTAGTTATTACAAATTAATAACACATCCATATAAGCTAAATTATTAACCTTCTTATGGACTCAAGTAATTAGGACTAGCTGAAAAAAACTAAACGCATTTACTTAAATATTACTAAGTACTTTTTTTGTGAGAAAAATATATAATAAGTTATTACTAAGTTCGATAATAATAGAGGATTTTTAGCTATTAAGGGGATAAAAATTGAAATAAAATACTTTCGAGCATGTCCTCTGTAATTTATATTTTCTATACCTCTATGCCTCAATATCTTATCAGCTATCCTCACTGATAAAACTTCAGTATACAAGCCCTAATTAGGATAGTTAAATAATAATACAAAAGCACTTGTATTAAGTACAATATTTCAATATGTAGCTTGATATTTTTAGCGCCATAGGAGACGCCTATCTGCGTCTCCAAACAAGCTTTTTTAATACCTTCAAGTATCGCCTATCGACTTATAAAGTCACCAATTTAGGGTGGGGATCGCTGAAAATAAACTTTTTTCTTAATAGCGAGAACGTCTCTTCCTTTGCTTCTGTAATGCCATTGCTTTACGCTTCCGTTTTTCAATCGGCGTTTCAAAGTGACGATGCTTTTTCATATCTGGGAATATTCCCGCTTGAGAAACCTGTCTTTTAAATCGACGTAATGCAGATTCAATGCCCTCGTTTTCTCCTAGTATCACTTGCGTCATTAATGTATCATCCTCCAATTATTGAGATTTTTCTTCTTTTTTCTGGTGCAAAAGTAATTAGTCTGGTGCCATTTTTATAAACCAAGACTACTCTCCTATGACTATTGCTTCTAAGGTTCTTAGGTTCTTAGACACTTAATTTTATTTGCTTTTGTATATTAGCATAGATTATTTACCCATCATCATAAATTCTAAAATTACTCAACCCCTTATCATTATGATATGTAATACTAAAGTATATGCAGTAATTCTCAAATCTTTATAATTTTGAGCAATAAATATTAAGTAGAAATTCAACTTTATCTACATATTTATAATAACATATATTCGACAAATTTACTAAATTAAAACTAATATAGCTCAATATTTTTCCATCCAAACAATACACTTTTTTAACTCTTGTTGCATAGTTTTTTTATCAGTATGATAACGGTGACCATGACCAGGTAATACCCACTCAAAATTATAACTTATTAACTTACCCATAGAGATAATTTGTTCTGACCAAGAATACCAACAGTGGCGACGAAAAGCATAAAGTTGATTTAAGTGACTAGACCATGCTAAATGATCTCCTGTAAATAAAAATTTCTGATAGAGTAACACTGTATGACCTTTAGTGTGACCAGTCACAGGAATAATTAATAAATCTGGAGTTAAGGAAATTGGGTCTGTACCAGTTAACTTTATTTCTATATTCTTAGTATCTGGGGAGATATCATCAACATGGAGCATGCGATCGCAACTAAAATGCTCTCGAAATTTTTGATGATCTGCTGCATCATCTTTATGAGTTAAATACATATATTTAATTCCTCCCATTACTTCCAAACGCTTTACTAACGGAGCTGAAAATTGAGGCGAGTCTACCAAAATATTTCCCTCTGGTCTCAGAATAAAGTAACTAGCAGCGCCGAAAGATTTTTCTGAATGATAACCACAATGATAAACATTATCTGTAACTAAAATTGGCAAAGTTTCTTGAACTTTTTTAATATCTTTTGGAGTTTCAACAGTACCAATAGAATTCGTCGGGCAAGATAATAAAGCTTGCATTGCTTCTAATCTTTCTATTTGATTTTTAGGTTGATAGTAAACTGCTGATTTTGCTCCATTGCGATGAAAAATTTTGGGCGACATCCAACGACAAGTATCACAGTCTATACAAGTATTATCAACAAATATATCACCACTAATATTTTCTGCACGCCGTAATTTTAAATGAGCCATTTTTACCTATTAAAAAAATATCAACTATAGCATTCATAAATGATTTGTGAGAAAAAAATCTGTTTTTTTTAGTCTCTCAATCTCATTTTTTTCACCCCGTAATTATCAATTATTACAACATAAAGGAGAATCACCATATAATTAATATTAACATTATTATAAGTAATTGTGCTAAATTAATTACAGATATTTAATAAGTAATATCTAGTGTGAAAGCTTAAAACATATCTATGAAATATGAGGTTTATCATCAACTTTATACCAGATTGTAAAATATTTTATAAAGAATAAGTAGCCATAAGAATTTTTATCAAATTAGGAACTAAGTTAAATGCATAATATTGATAAGTTAAATATTTCCTATAAAGGCAGTAATGAAAATTTAAAAATGAGTAACAATCTATCTTTGATTGGTTGATTTAATAGCAATTTATAGGGGCATTAAGATTATATAATTAAGTATAATTACAGAAAAATATATCGACAAAAATAAACTGATAATCAAAAAAACATCAGTGATGTAAAACAATAATTTTTTAAAAGTAATAAAAAAAATAAAAACAGACTTTAAAAATATCGAAAAAAAATTAATTTCAGAAAATATATTATAAAAAGAATTATCAAAAATTTAGCTATAAAATGGAAAATGATAAATAAAGCAATGAGGAAAAATCATGATTCAAATTCCTCAAGGCTATAAATCTAATTTATAAAATTAATAGCACTCAAATTTAAACATAAAAAAGGATAAATTGATTTAATTTATTTAGATAAAACTAGGTTTTATTTGAAACCATATATTCTTGATGGAGAGCAGGATAAAGGCATAATAATAACTTGTAAATTTTGTCAAAGTTAAACAGTAAATATTTTGGCATTAATGAATAAAAAAAATGAATTATTTTACGAAAAAGGATAAATTTGTTTGGTGTAGAAAAATTGAAAATGCTCAAAAAATTACTCTATAAAATTTTCAGTATTTTCTTTCTAAAAAACACTATTAACTTTGACTAATAATAGTTTTAGCAATTTTTTTTGCTGAATTTAAAACAAATCTAATATATAATTAATTTGGCATAAAATAGAGTTGTGAGGAAATAACTTAGGCTAGCAAAAATGAAAAATCAAACTAATTAAATTTAGTTAGTGATTTTATTATTTATGCTGCCATCAGGTACAAATTCAATTCACCAGTTACTATTAACATTAACTTGTCATCAAAATCATCCTTATGACGACAGTAAATCTCATTTACAGCTCCATAACCTTTGACTCCCGCGAAAGCGTTTTCAAATATCACCCTAAATAGACTCAACTTTCCCTTTTCTATACTTTTGCTGTTGCGCTTAATTTTTCCCCCTTTGGTTTTTTATGGGGTGGGTATATGGCATTCTGATACTGCTTTTTTCTCCTAAGGATGCTTCTAAAATAGGCTGTAAACCATGAGGCTAATTATATACCTAGCTGCAGTCTATATCAAACAAGATACTATCAAAGGCGAGGTAACATTTCAAGTAGAAGAGAATATAAAATCATTTGTTTTTAGAAGTCAGTAAACGAAGCTTACGGCCTCCTCCAACAGAGCGCTGAGGAGGTTTATCCCTCAATGTTTACTAATATATCTGAGTGAAGGTTAAGAGTAAGCATTGAAATGCTTTACAATTTAATCGGTGTTAATGATCTGAGTAATATATGCTACTTTAAAGTCCCCTTAATATTTAGTACTCAAGCTAGCCAATTTTTTCTTAACTTATTTTACTTTTACTTTATTTCCCAATAACTCTCACGTCAAGTATGATAAATGTTGGTTAAAAATACTTAGTTCTGATTATATATATTTGAATTCAGGAGTAGGGAAGTCATATACAACCTACTTATGAAGTTATTATAAATGAATACGATATAATCTTTAGGTCATAACTTATCTTTTTCGTGATTAATTCGTGATCAAGCCACTACTCTCTAAAGTTTTTTTATTACCTTGATTATTTGTATTTTTTTTATAAATTGGTATAAAATTATCAAAAATTATGTTTATATAGATAGCTCATGATGGAAATAAATAGATATATTTCTCAAGAATTAAATATTAATCCTAAAAATACTAAAAATGCTCTAAAACTTTTAAGCGAAGGAGCAACTATTCCCTTTGTAGCTCGTTATCGAAAAGAATATACTGGTTCCCTGGATGAAACTCAATTGCGGAATATTTGGGATAGATATACTTATCTTCAAGAACTTGAAGAAAGAAAAAAAGTTATATTAAAAGCAATTAGTGAAACTGGTAAACTTACAGAAGAATTAAAGGAAAAAATAGAGTCTTGTTTGCAGAAAACAGAATTAGAAGACCTCTATCTTCCCTACAAGCCAAAGCGCCGAACTAGAGCAACTATTGCTAGAGAAAAAGGTTTAGAACCTTTGGCAGAATTTATCCAATCTCAAAATCATCCTCAAGCAAAAATTATATCTCTTGAACAAGAAGCAGTTAAATATATTGCTGAAGAAAAAGGAGTAAAAAATATAGAAGATGCTATCCAAGGAGCGTCTGATATTCTGGCAGAAGCAGTGGCAGAAAAGGCAGAGTTAAGGAGTTATATTCGAGAATATTTTCTCAACTCTGGTTGTTTTACTTCCAAAATAAAAAATGATTATCCAGAAGGTACGACTAAATTTGAAATGTACCGAAATTTTCGGGTAAATGTTAAAGATATTGCTCCTCATAATATTTTGGCTTTGTTACGAGGAGAAACGGAAGAAGTATTAAGTTTAGATATTGATTTTGACCGAGAATTTATACTATCTTATTTAGCAGATTCAGAAATTCGTACTAGAGTCAAAGAAATCAGAATTTTTTATCAGGAAATGCTTAAAGATGCTTTTAATCGTTTGATGAAAAATTCCCTAATTAATGAAGTAAGAACCCAAAAAAAAGCAGAGGCAGATATTGAGTCAATTAAAACTTTTGAAACTAATCTTAGGGAGTTATTATTATCTCCTCCTGCAGGGATGAAACCAACTTTAGGAATTGACCCAGGATTTAGAACCGGGTGTAAAGTTGCAGTGTTAGATGAAACAGGTAAATTTTTAGAATATCAAGCTATATTTCCCCATCAATCTGTGGCAAAAAAGCAACAAGCTAGTATTACAATTAAAGAGTTAATTCAAAAGTATAAAATTGAACTAATTGCTATTGGTAATGGTACGGCAGGAAGAGAAACAGATGAGTTTATTACTGAGGTAATTTCTACTTTGGAAGAAAAGCCAATAAAAGTTATGGTTAATGAATCTGGAGCTTCGATTTATTCTGCTTCTAAAGTAGCCATAGAAGAATTTCCTGATTTAGATATTACGGTCCGGGGAGCTATTAGTATTGGTAGACGTTTACAAGACCCTTTAGCAGAACTTGTGAAAATTGAACCGAAGTCTATTGGAGTCGGTCAATATCAACATGATGTAGACCAAAAATTGTTGAAAAAAAAGTTAGATGAGACGGTAGAAAGTAGTGTTAATTATGTGGGAGTAGATTTGAATACTGCTTCTAAAGAACTACTAATTTTTGTTTCTGGTATGAGTTCTACAGTGGCAAAAAATTTAGTTAAATATCGGAATGAAAATGGAGCTTTTAAAAGTCGTCAGGAAATTTTACAAGTTTCAAAATTAGGAGCAAAAACTTTTGAACTTTGTGCTGGATTTTTGCGGATTCGTGGTGGTGAAAATCCTTTAGATAATACGGCAGTACATCCAGAAAGTTATTTTGTGGTTGAGGCGATCGCTCAAGATTTAGGAGTGCCAATAAATCAAATTAACCAAATTTATAATAAAATAAAATATGTGGATTTAAAAAAGTATGTTACTGATAAAATTGGGGAACCAACTCTAAAAGATATTATTAGTGAATTAGAAAAACCAGGGCGAGATCCTAGAGCAGAATTTAAGTATGCAAATTTTCGAGAAGGCATTAAATAAATTAGGGATTTAGAAGTAGGAATGGAGTTAGAGGGAATAGTAACTAATGTGGCAAATTTTGGTGCATTTGTTGATGTGGGGGTTCATCAAGATGGATTAGTGCATATTTCTCAATTAGCAGATTATTTTGTTAAAGATACCAAGCAAGTTGTGAAAGTTGGGCAAGTAGTAAAAGTGCGAGTTTTGGAAGTAAATGAAAAGTTGAAACGTATTGGTTTATCTATGAGAAATAGGAAGTAATTAATAATTAATCAGTTATTATAGTTTGGGTTGAGGCAACGAAACCCAACACAAATAATTTATGCCAAAACCTTGTGTCTAAATCTATGTTTATTTATAATAAATAAGTGTTAGAATTAAGCTAAAATTTTCTGTATATTTAATCTGTATATTTAATAAGTTAAATTGATTTCGGTAAAATTAATTAAAAAATGAAAAAATTATCGAGTTCTTAGAGGAAGTAAATTTATCAGATAACCAAGAAATTTTAATATCAATTAAAGAGGTTAATCATTTTTAGTTAGCGTCTTAAAAACTTAGTAAAAAAATAGAATAAGAAGGAATTAATTTTGATAATAATACGTTTAATAAATTAGAAACAAATCACTATGGAGAGAGGTTAATTTATAAATGTAAAGTGTTTGCTAGACACCAAATAACTTGATATAACAATCATATTTATTCTATTAACTTATAGTAATATTTTTATTCCATTAGCTGTTGTATTTCATTTAATGGTAAATCTACTGCTTCAGAGATTTGCTGTGTAGTTAAACCAAATTTAACTAATTTAGAGGCAGTGTTTAGATGTAATTGGCATTTCAATATCTCCAAAATGGTAAAAACCTTCCTTGATTTTGTCAGCAAGACGTAAAGAATTTTCTTCGCTTTCTATTAAGACTACACCGATAATTTCTTTAGCTTCCGCTTCAAGAGAACATCCACTATATTCCCCTCGCTTTTATAACCTAATTATGAGGTCGTCATCAAAGCTTTCGATTATGATACTGTTCATATTCCCTGCTTTTTTAGTTGCTCTATAATTCTCTATTATACTTAATTGCCAAAGTGAAAAATCAATCCTTATTTAAACTTGAATTTCCTATTTCCAATTTACTCAAATTATCTTTATATTAATGTTATCGCCTATATTTTAGTGAGTTACGACTAAGTTCAATTATGACATTTTTATCTGTGAGCAAGTAGTGGTAGAATTATTTAAGCGTAAGGAAAAAATACAAAAAGAAAGTAATGTATCACTGAATCCAAGTTACTGACTGTCGAAGAAATTCGAGAATAGTTAGAACAAAGGTCTATTTTTTAGCTAATAATTAATGAATATTGTTATTAATTCTAATTTACTAATAGCTCTTGTGAATAACGATCCTCGTAGTGAAATTGTTCACCAACAATTTGATAATTGGATAAGTCAAGAAGTTAAGATATATACTCCTAATGTTGCTATAAAATTTCTATCATAATTTAACTTTCTAAATCCTCAACTAACTTAGGCACTCCCGCAGTTAATACTTCACATCCTTCTGCAGTAACCAAAACATCATCCTCAATTCTTACTCCAATTCCACGCCAACGATCATATATTTCCGGTTGACCTTCAGCAGGTTTAATATTAAGACCAATATAAATACCAGGTTCCACAGTCAAAACTTGTCCTGGTTGTAAAATTTGAGGTTCTTCTCCCCACTGATAAACACCTACATCATGAACATCTAAACCCAACCAATGTCCGGTTTTATGCATATAAAAAGGCCTATATTTTTCCTTTTCAATTATTTCATCAATATTACCTTTTAACATTCCTAAATCTATCAATCCTTCCACTAAAACTCGCACTGCTGTCTCGTGAATTTGCTTATAAGGATTTCCTGGTTTTACTTGTTCAATTGCCGCTAACTGTGCCCTTAAAACTAACTCATAAATAATCTTTTGTTCTGGGGTAAATTTCCCACTTATGGGAAAAGTTCGAGTAATATCAGAATTATAATAATTGTAAGCAGCTCCAGCATCAATTAATAACAAATCATTTTCTTGCATTTGTCGATTATTTTCTATATAATGAAGAATGCAAGAATTAGCACCAGAAGCAACAATAGAAGGATAAGCAGGAGTAGCTCCATGACGAGAAAATATATACTCCATTTCCGCTTGAATTTGATATTCAAACTGACCTGCTTGAGCAAACTTGAGCGCATAATTATGAGCATTAACAGCAATATCAGCAGCTTTTTGCATTTGTTCTAATTCCTTAGCACTTTTAACAAGACGCATTGGGTGTAAAATTGTCCCTGCATCTTGAATTGCTATTGGACCAGTGCCAGATTTCGGATAGACTCGCATTAAATTTTGCCAATGTTTAAATACTGTTTCATTAAAGTTGCGATCGCGTCCCAAACGATAATAAATTTTATCAGCCTTTTTCAAATATTCAGGCAACTTTTTATTCAGTTCATTAATAGAAAAAGCTGCATCAGCACCATACTTTTCCTTAGCAACTTCCACTCCAGCACGATAACCAGTCCAAGTTTCTTTTAATTGGTCTTTTGGTTGTACAAACAGAACAAATTTATGCTTTTCATGGTGTGGTGCAATAACTGCCACAGCTTCCGGTTCATTAAAACCTGTTAAATAAAAAAAATCGCTATCTTGACGATAAGCATATTCTACATCATTGTGCATTACAGCCATTGGCGCACTTCTAAATATAGCCGTACCATTGCCAATTTTTGTTATTAATTGTTTGCGTCGTTGTTTATATTCTGTTGAAATTGCCATGTTTGATTAATTTAAGCTTGTCTCATTAATTATAGAATATCTGTAGTATTTTATCATGTAAAACATATTTTAATAAGGTAGAAGGCAGCCATGCTGAAGGCAGAAGGAAAAATTGCTTATGGATTCCAACCCCAGACAATTTTATGTACTATTATTATAGACGATTACCACAATTAATACTTTAGATTTCTACTAGCTAAACTTAGTTATCTGATTATATTTAGTTCAAAAAATAATCACACTTTGTTAGTTATTTAAACTAGAACTAAAAAGCAATTAAAACCACTACCAATTGAAATATTAAATCAAAAAATATTAATGGCCTAGTTCATAATAAATATTTGTGTATAACATAATTTTTACCGATGAAAATAGAATCTTCAGCCTGGAATCATCAAACTCAATATTCAGCACAACAGCGTAAATTATTAGGTGTTCATTATACCCCTGATAACCTGATTGATTATATTGTTAGTCACACCCTATTCTCTTATTTGGACAAAAACAAATTCACGCCGTTGGACAAAATCAAAATACTCGATCCAGCTTGTGGTTCTGGGTTATTTCTGCTCAAAGCCTTTGATTTACTTTGTTCATTGTGGCAAAAGCAGTTTGGACAACTAAAACCTCAAGATATTCGCCATATTTTAGAAAATAATTTGTATGGTGTTGATATTGAAAATAATGCTGTACATGAAGCTAAAAAACAACTCAAAAATAAAGCAAACTTACTGGGGGTTAAAGAGGTAAATATCCCAATTTTTCAAGGTGATGCTTTACTTCATTCCTTTACCGATTATCAAATTAATTTGCTATTCTCAAATCCTAAGATATTTAATTGGCAAGAAAACTTTCCTAAAGTCTTTGCAGAAGGTGGATTTGATTGTATAATTGGCAATCCTCCTTATATTCGGATTCAAAATTTACAACCAAAAGAACGTCGAAATCACTACATTGAAAGATATCAAACGGCTCGTGGACACTTTGATATAGCCGGATTATTTATTGAATTGGGGCATTATTTACTCAAGCCACAAGGTCAATTAAGTTATATTATCTCTAATAAGCTGTTAACAACTCAAGGAGCAAAAGCATTAAGAACTTATATTTTCAAACATTATAGTCTGATTGAAATTATCGATCTTGGGGATACTAAATTATTTGAAGCTGCAATTTTACCTACGATATTAATTTTGGAAAAACAAATTCCTGCTTCAGATTATTTTCTTTACACCTCCATTCAACAAATGAGAAAACCAGCCACTAACTATCTAAAAGTTGAGAATTTATTCGAGTTATTAAACCAACAACCTCATTGTGAATTTATCCAGTGGCAACAACGCTACTTTCAGGTTAAACAATTCAAAACCGCTTTACCAAAAATAAATCAATCTATATGGACATTTCATACTACTAGAGAACAAAAACTTATTGAAAAACTGAAACAAAATACATTTTGCACCTTAGCTGATATTAGTCACAAAATCAGTGTAGGAATTAAAACAACGGCTGATAATGTTTTTATCAAACCTATGACCTTTGATTTTATTAATAATCTCCATTTAGAGTCAACAGTAATTTTTCCACTTTTGGAAAGCCATAATGTTTGTAAATAGTATTGTGACTGGCAGGAAAAAAGCGATCTCTATGTTTTATATCCTTACAAATATCAAAACAATAAACTTTTACCCATTAACTTAAATTTATATCCAAATACTCAACAATATTTACTGTCTCATCAAAAACAACTAGAAGCGCGTATTTATATCAAAAAAACTGGACGACAATGGTACGAGATTTGGGTACATCAATCACCCACCGATTTTCAACATCTTAAGATTGTTACACCAGACATTTCAACTCACAATTGTTTTGCTATAGATAACAAGGGATTATTTGTTAATGGCACTTGTTTTTATATTTTGCTAAAAGAAGAGTCACTTGAACATTACTTGCTGATATTATCTTTATTAAATTCTAAGGTTTTGGAATTTTTTCATAAAGTAACCAGTGGTAATAAACTTTATTCTAAAAGGTTTCGCTATTGGGCATCTTATTTAAGATCTTATCCCATACCTAACTTTAGACAAGCAAAGTCGCTAGCTACTGTCAATCAATTGATAGAAAATACCCGCCTAATTTTACAATCTACCGATCAAAAAGAACAACAAATTCTTGAAAAAAATAACGATCAACTCATTTATAACTGGTTTGATTTAGTCGATGATGATATTCAGCAAATAGAACAAATTTTACTTTTAAACAAGCCATAAGGTATCACAATATGGAAAGAGAAAAACTCTTACAATCAGCTTTGAGAAAAAAGAAATTAATTTACCAAAAGGATTTGGAGGATGGTAATGTATTAGCAATTCAACCTGCCTTAGACACTTCTCTTTTCTACACAATAGAAGAAATAGCGATTTTGATAGAAAGACTAATGGAAATAGACTCACCAAGAGATAGTAATGGTAGACTTTTAGAAGTTCGACCAAAAGGGAATTGGTTTGAATTTGAGGTAGCTAAATGCTTGGGATAAATTATCCACCTTCATCTGGTTTATTTCCTGATATTCGTCATCAAGCTTTGGAAATCAAGCATCATACTGGTAAAAGTATTACTGTTGATTTTGGTCGTCATCATCCCGGTTCTGAGGAGATTATTAATGAAACTTGGAATCAAAAATTACAGATTAAAGTTAATCAGGTACGTTATCTTATTGCTTTAGCACCACCACCAACTTATAAAGTAAGCACACTTATTCTTCTAACTGAGTCTGAAATCATGGATGTTTTCGGAGTTTCTCCAAAAGCAACTATCAAATATCAAATGGGAATATCAAAAAAATGGTGTGAAGAGCATCAAGGGAAAATGTTGGTAGGACAGTCAATTTGGTTATAGTCGTTGGCTTACATTTATAGCGCTGTGCGCAGGCAAAAGCTCATCTGGCAACAGGGGGAATCAATTGACGATAATATAAGACTTTTAGCTATTTGGCCTTTCCAGAAATTTGTAAATATACCAGCGCTCATTGCTATATCGGATATCCAATGTTTCAAACGGAAACTAGATATCAAAGGCCGAACACAACTGGAGAGTTCGACCTTTGAGATACTAATTAGTTATTTCAGAGAAGGTATAATCAATTCTTCCTAGAACTAATCTCAATCATCTCTGATTTACCAAATAAAAGTATATTAGAGAACAGGAACATAACGGTCTTTTTCTGGAACATTAGTATATTCAGCCACAATTTGCCGGAATTCGTCACCATCAATAGTCTCTTTTTCAATTAACAAATCAACCAAACGATCTATAACAATCCGGTTATCCTGCATCATATCACAAGCATTTTCATAGCAATGTTCTACAATAGTGCGGACTTGAGAATCAATACGAGAAGCAATTTCATCAGAATATTCTGAACGAGTCATTAAATCTCGACCCAAGAACACCTCACTTTGTTGAGTTTCCAGAGACATCAGGCCTAAATCAGACATACCGTAACGAGTTACCATTTGACGTGCCATCCCTGTAACTTGTTGAAGGTCATTACTAGCACCAGTTGTCACCTCAGCATCCCCAAAAATGACTTTCTCAGCAGCGCGACCACCAAGAGCACCAGTAATGCGAGCCAAGATTTGTGATCTAGAGATTAAACCTTGATCTTCATTAGGCATAAACCAGGTAAGACCACGAGCTTGACCACGAGGCACCAAAGTCACTTTTTGCACAGGATCATGTTCTTTAAGTAAAGTACCAACAATAGCATGACCAACTTCATGATAAGCAATAAGTCGCTTGCTCTTACCATCCATGAGCGGGGTACCTTCCATACCTGCAACCACTCTGTCTACAGCATCATTAATTTCTAGCATAGTAATTGCTTCTTTACGACGACGAGCAGTCAGAATAGCAGCTTCATTCAATAGGTTAGCTAAATCTGCACCTGTAAAACCAGGAGTCCGACGAGCGATCGCCTCTAGAGATATTTCGCTACTTAACTTCTTATCACGAGCATGAACATCTAGAATTGATAAACGACCCTTAATATCAGGAGCATCAACAGTAACTTGACGGTCAAATCTACCAGGGCGTAACAATGCAGAGTCTAAAACATCAGGTCGGTTAGTAGCAGCAATAATAATAATTCCACTATTACCCTCAAAACCATCCATTTCAGTTAGTAGTTGGTTAAGAGTTTGCTCTCGTTCGTCATTGCCCCCACCAATACCAGCACCCCGTTGTCTACCAACCGCATCAATTTCATCAATAAAGATAATACAAGGAGCATTTTCCTTAGCCTTTTTGAAAAGATCCCGTACACGGGAAGCACCGACACCAACAAACATTTCCACAAATTCCGAACCAGAAATACTGAAGAATGGTACACCAGCTTCACCAGCGATGGCCTTAGCCAACAAAGTTTTACCAGTTCCAGGAGGACCAACTAAAAGCACACCTTTGGGAATACGCGCTCCTACAGCCGTAAATCTTTCTGGTTTTTTCAAGAAAGTCACAACCTCTTGTAACTCTTCTTTGGCCTCATCAACCCCAGCCACATCATCAAACAAAACACCTGTTTTGGCCTCCATTGAGAAACGAGCTTTTGACTTACCAAAGTTCATTGCTTGTCCAGGGCCACCAGGTACATTACTAGAACGACGGAATAGGAAGAACAGACCAACAATTAATAAAATTGGGAAAATCAAATTTCCTAATAAACCCCACACTGCCCCTTCATTCCGTGGAGGGTGGCTGTCAAAGTTAATATTTGCTTCTCGCAGACGAGAAATTAGGCTTGGGGAATTAACAGGTAAATCTACTCGTAATCTTTGTACTCGATTATCTAATTCTGGATCTACTGCTTCTACAATAGCTGTACGACCATTATCATAAAGGTCTACACTGGTGACTCTATCCGCTTGTAAATAATCTAAAAATCGACCATAGCTCATGCGGGTACTTGCAGTGTTACTACCCATATTGACTTGTGTCTGACCAAATGTCCCTTGCCAAAGAAAAAAACCAATGACCAAAGCTGGTATAGTCCAAAGTACAATTGTTCTCCAAGAAATTTTCATCAAAAAATGTCCTTTTTTAGTAAAATTACGTATCTTAAGTAGGCCTTGTAATTTTTAAGATTTAATAATCTTAACTAAATTTAACTTAACAATAGACATTAGGGCAACTTTTTGGCCTCTAGTTGCAAATAGTGTTGATTCAAAGCATCATTAGTAAAACGAATTTAATATTTGGTAGAGGTAAGTAGGGCCTACGTATCTTGTCAACAAACTCTGGTTGATGACATTTGTTGAAAATAGAATTTCCAACTATGGTGTTTATTTAATTTGAAAAAGTAATATGTATATATAGAAATTAGCTAATTATATGGGTTTGCCCTGTAGAGTTTGTTAAAGCATGGAATTTAGAATCAATAGACAGTAAAAAAGTCCCGTATCAATATTGGCCCTTAGATTCAAACCCTAATCAATGCTAAACATCCTAAGTCACTGTTGGAATTCAACCCACAAGCCTAAGCCTTTTAGAAAAAACGGAGGGACTATCTTAAAATAGCTTATCTACTCTATTCTATAAATTAGACCCTGACTTATACTCTTTGGTGAGAAGGTATAGAGCTATGGACAACTCAAAAGTTAAAAGTCAAAAGTTAAAAGTAATCTCAGAAATTGAGTTTTTGGATGTACCAATATCCACCTCCTAAATCTCTCCACCTGTAGTCCAATAACAGTAAATACTATTAGTTTAATAGAGAAAATAGGTTTAGACCCAAATTAAATGTGTAGGAATATTTTAAAGAGTTTCCAAAGCATATTTCTGTGGCCAACAAGGGAAGAAAAGCCAAAAAGATAATTACTCTTTTCGGGTAGTAGTAGTTTGCCCCTTCCAGTTATCACCTTGTTAGTACCTTATGCTGAAAATCAGAACCAAGAAAAACCCATAGTGAAGTTTTTTCCCGAACCACCTGAAAAGGGGAAGCTATTGACCTTACTTTTTGGTCACCAAACCCCTACAATTAATCCCTATAACTTTAGTCGGAAGACTGGAAATTAAGCTTGTGAAAAGGAAGAGGATAACCTCCCTGGTTGAAACAAGAAACAAACGTGACCCACCCTTGAAAAGGTCAAATGTATATTGTTAATAAACCTAGGTAAATTATTAATAAATCCTAGTTTATTCAGCTTGTTGATAATATACTTTCTACTTATAGTGTTTATTGGATTTTCAAAATACTATATATGGAAATCAGCAAATAGAACTCTTAATAACGGTAATATTTTTATTTAAGAACTTTAATGAGGTAATACTACCATTATGGTAATTAAACAGCCAGCAGCAGCAGCAATGCTGACCCAAAAACCATCTAATATTAATAAAAAAGCTATTCTTAGTGCAGACCTAGGACGAACAGCTACCAAAGCTTGTGTCAGTCGAACCCAAAATGGCGTAGTTTTTATTCCGTCCAATGTCAAACAATTGAGTGTAGATCAGGTCAGAGCAGGCAATTTTGAGTCTAAACCTACAGATCCATTATTAGATATGTGGTTGGAATATCAAGGTTATGGATATGCTGTAGGTCAACTAGCTGCTGACTTTGGAGCTAATCTATTTGGTGATGAACGATCTTTTGCCAAGTCTAAAATTGAAGATGCTTTAGTTAAAGTTTTGGCCTGTGCTGGCTATTTTCAGCTCAAAGGAGAATTTTCGGTTGTTATAGGTTTACCATTCTATAACCAAGAACAATTTGAAAAGGAAAAAGCACAAATTATTAGCCAATTAGAATCTCCTCATCAAATGTTTTATCGAGGTGGTGAAGAAGTAGAAATTAGAATTAACAAGGTTTGGGTCATGCCAGAAGGATATGGTAGTTTACTATGGACTGAGGCTAATCATGGCAAAGAATTTCAACCACAATTACCTAAACTATCTCTTGCTATTGTTGATATTGGCCATCAAACCACTGATTTCTTGATGGTAGATCGATTCCGGTTTGCCAGAGCAGCCTCTAAGAGTGAACCTTTTGCTATGAGCCAATTTTATGAAGATGTAGCTAGTAAGATTGAAGGGGCAGACTCTCAATCTTTGTATTTATTAGAAGCAGTCCACAAACCTGAAGGTCAGCGTTCCTATCGTCCCAAAGGAGCTACAAAACCTATTAATCTTGATGGTATTATACCTGAGCTGCGTAAAGTTTTTGCTGCTAAACTTTGTGACCGTTTAATTAAGTGGATACCAGAAAGGGTAAGCGATGTTATTCTCACTGGTGGTGGGGCAGATTTTTTCCGGGAAGATTTGGAAAAGCTACTTCAAGAAGCAGGTCTCAAGTCTCACCTGGCTCAACCACCAAGAGAAGCCAATGCTCTGGGGCAATATATTTATGGAGAAGCTCAACTAGCTATATCTAAGTAAGTTGTTACTAAAAAATTGGGTTTAAAGTTTCCCCTTTTTAGGGAACTTTTTACCTATAATTAGATAAATCTAAAAGGTAATCAACCCTTATAAAAATCCAGGTTGTTAAACTTAATAGATATACATTGAATTACTCGTTTTATCTAAAAGATTGACGGTAAATGTCTCAAATTAATATGTAGTTATTTCTTTATCTGAAAGTCAGAAATAATGGGGGAAAAGTAGAAAATAAATTTTATTTTTCCCCTATAGAAGGATAAAGTAAAGTTTAATCTGGGATTACAAACTGAATTCTTATTGTTAGTAGCTAAGAAGTTTTTTAAACAATATTTACGAAAATACTTGATATTGTGATAAGTTTTAAGTTAATTAAAGTGTGACCTGATGCTGTGGGAAAAAATCAGAAAAAAGAAGTCTTTTTTACCGAAGAGGCAGCAGATAAGAAGTTATGGGCAGCTATTGAAAAAGAGTTCAATGTTCACAAATACCAAACTTTTAGTAATCTCTGTAAGCAAGCTCTATGGCAGTTTTTGTATGGATCTTCGTCTACGGAGTTAGCTCAACCTGTATCAAGTTTGCAAAGTCTAGAACAGAAAATTTCTGAGTTGGAAAAAAAATTGACTGCTAGTGAACAAAATGAATACAATCAGATAAATCAATTAAATGATTTTAAAAAATACTTGAGTCAAATGAATGAACAATTGACTCAAATGCAATCATCTTTTGACTCTAAACATCTTGAAACTTTGGAGGTTTTCAAGAAAGAATTACCAAAAATTGAAGCTGCTATTAATAAAGTAGAGGTATCTATTGTTAAACCTAATCAAGAGTCAGAATTAACCACTACTACAACAAACCAAGTAGAAGAAGATATACCTGTTGAACAACCAATAACAGAATCTGACCCCTTGTTAAAGCGCTTATCTTCTCTAATAGAAGATTTCTAACAAAAAAAATAATTAGTGATTACTTTAGAAAAAATAGTGGGATTAACTAAAAGGCTTTTTTTAGTAGGAAAAATTGACTCGAACATCAAGAATTAACAATAAAGTAGAAATAATTTAGATATTTTTCATAGCTATTTAAGCACTATACATTTAGGATTTAGATATTAGTAAATCCCGTTTCCGTTTTTGCCTGTCGCCGATATGAAAAGCTCTGCTAAATGAATGTGTACATTTCCCTAAGGAAGCTTACATGAATGATTACTTTGAACTTTTGAGTAGCCTGTCGGGCCATACTTACTTATTGAGAGAAGTTATTGAGGGGATAATATTAAGTAGGTAGGCACAGCAATTGCTTAATTATATTAAATTTTGTCAATTAACCCTAAGCTCCTCTAGACAGTTGACTTGAGAGGAAATTTATATTTTGTTATATGGCGACAAATTTGAATGCCTATCTACTTATACTTTAATTAGTACAAATACATTTCCTTGGTTGCCTCTGCCAATGCGTAAGTTTTCATCTAAATATGTAATATCTAACCATCCCTTTTGTTCGCGATTTTGTATATTAAAATCAATAGCAGTAAATTTTTTTCCTGATTCTATTTCCGAAATTAATTTGTTAGGTGATTGATAACCAATCAAGCTTTGCAAACCTAAAATTGAACGATTAAATTTAACATTTACTCGTTTTTCACAAACAGGTTTGAACTGAGCAACAACACTTACAATTCCTTCTAAAAATGGTTTACCATATACTTCAGCAATATTATATATTGCTTGATCTTGAAGTCGAATACATTGATAAATTTCACCTAGTTTCAGGAGAGGAAAGTTGTCAATTCGTAGTAATTCTTGGCTAGTAGTATAAAGTAACCTCCAGTTACCATTCAATAATTCTTTTTTTTCCAATGGGTGGGGATGAGGATTCTTTTCTTCTAACTGAGCGATCGCCCCCAAAATTTCTTCGTGATCATTTTTACTTGCTAGTAAACCACGATTTTTCCCTGTAAGTATTTCAATTAATTGAGATTTTTCTATCATAATTCCTGTTTATTGTCAATATTGCTTGAATTCTAAGATGACAATACTTGTAAGTAGTCGTGCAATATTTAATTATACATCTATACAAGTTAAATTATTGGCCTTCTTGTGAGTTTAAATCGTTAGGGTCAGGTGAAAAAACTGAAAGCATTTTCACCACGGAACTTTCACTTTTTTTTGTGTGAAAAATGTACAATCTTTTGGCACAAGTTGGCTTAAAGTTGATGATTTTAATCTATTAAGGGGAGAAACATTGATTAATTCCCATTTATCAGTGCCTCTATGCTTCAACTTGAACGTGCCGATCTGTCCCCTATTCTCACACATAAAATTTATTCAGTAAGTCCTAATTAGAATAGGTAAATAATAGTGCAACGGCACTTCGCAATTTGCGCATTAGTTATGATAATGTTTACAACAGTTAATTGTCACTGGAAACCTTTGAATTTATGACTCCTGACTCTAGGGCCATAACTACTACAATTTGGATGATAACTCAAATTGGGTTGCTATATCTATCAATAAAGTCTATATCTATTTACTATTTATAAGTGAAAAAAATTTATCAAATATTTTTTGATTATCCGGGTATTAGGCATTTTTAAAGATATTCTTAACTGTGGTAAAAAAATTGCATTAGCTCACTACCACCGATTAATTTGAATCTAAATAAAACTAATACTAAATCTCAAAAGTATTGCCACATATTCTGGAAAATAGATAGAGACATTGTATTGAACAGACTTAAGTCTTAGGGTTGGACTTAATAAAATATCTTTTATTGGAAACTAATAGTTAAAAACATTACTGAAGCTTAACTGAATTACTTAATAACTGGAGTATTGAAAAAGTATCCCATTATTTTTAGGAATTGGTCTAATGCTAAGGGTGATAAATATTTGCTACAAATGACTAAGCTATTTATTAAAAGTCAGGAGTTGTCCCAAGCCCCTCAGACTTTTAGCTCACATAAGGTAGGGAGGTTATATCCAGAAGATTTAGGTCAAACCGAAGTTGCAGTAAATTTTGGAGGAGGGGGGAAATGATATAAATACAGCACTTCTTACTGCTATGAGGAACACAATTAGCGAGCAGGATGACTGCACCACAAGAGTTTTACTATTCACGCTTTGTAAATCATTTATCTGAAATATGCTCTGTTTGTATTAAATGAATTAAATCTGCTTTATTTAAGCATCTGTTAGGGTCTTAGTGAGGCATAACTTTTGACTTACCCATAGTGACAGTATGTAGCTCAGTACATTATGCTATATTATGCCAAAACTTTATCCCAAAACTGAACTAATAAATAAGGCGCAGTACTTCTGTTTAGGCATATTAAATAAATACAGGAAAAATATTTATATATATTATTCTCTAGAGAATTTATTGCCAAATCTCTTAAAATCCAAGATACCGGGTCAAACAGAGCAGCTAAATTTAAAATATTGGGATACGTTTACTAAAATTCCTTAACTGAGGATATATGGAAGAAAAACAACAAACAAACATTATACCACAAACTGCAGAGTCACAAACTAACTCAGTAGAAGAAACAGTGGCACCACCTGTAGGACCATCAACTACTACACCACAGGAAACAGTAACACAATTTCGAGTGCCAGAAACTAGTACTACAGTTGAGAACACAGAAGTGTCAGAAACTACTACAGTTGAGAACACAGAAGTGTCAGAAACTACTAGAGTTCAGGACACAGTGGTGCAACCTGTAGTACTTCCAACTACTACAGCAAAAGAAATAGGACTGCCACAAACTACTGCAGAAGAGGAAATACTAGTACCAAAACCTTTAGCTTCAACAAGTATTGCAGAAGAAATAGCAGGAAAAGCAGTTACAGTTCAGGATACAGAAGTGTCAGAAACTACTACAGTTGAGAAAACAGAAGTGTCAGAAACTACTAGAGTTCAGGACACAGTGGTGCAGCCTGTAGTACTTCCAACTACTACAGCAAAAGAAATAGGACTGCCACAAACTACTGCAGAAGAGGAAATACTAGTACCAAAACCTTTAGCTTCAACAAGTATTGCAGAAGAAATAGCAGGAAAAGCAGTTACAGTTCAGGA
>JAGGDU010000211.1:49680-75859 GCA_018457135.1 Trichodesmium erythraeum GBRTRLIN201
TAGCTTCAACAAGTATTGCAGAAGAAATAGCAGGAAAAGCAGTTACAGTTCAGGACACAGTGGTGCAACCTGTAGTACTTCCAACTACCACAGCAAAAGAAATAGGACTGCCACAAACTACTGTAGAAGAGGAAATACTAGTACCAAAACCTTTAGCTTCAACAAGTATTGCAGAAGAAATAGCAGGAAAAACAGTAGGAAAAGAAGCAGTAACTATTAGCCGTAGAAATAATCAACCCCAGTCAGAACCAATATTATTGTATAATCCATCTTTGCGCCTCATACCTCGGCATGAACCAGCAGATGTAATTTCTACTCAACGGGATTCATCTCTTATTGATTGGTTGGAAGCATCGGGCAAGATGTTGCCTAGAGACCCTTCTGAATTAGAAAAATATACAGAAGAGGAAGAAGAAATATCAGAATTGATAGCTGTAGATGATAATTTTCATGATGATGAAATTTTGGATGAAAATGCAGATGACTCAGGTGACTAAAGATTTTTAATTACTAAAAAGCTATTCACCTATTAGCTAAACTTAACAGTTATGCATTAAATTTTAAGTTTGAAAAAGTGTGTGTTGAGGAGTGTTTTTATGCAAAATAAACTAACTTTTGGTAAGTCTTTCACCATTACGGGAAAAAATTTATTATTGGTTCTGAGTTTAGGGTTAAGCTGCTTTGCCTTGATTCTAGATGGTATGGCTAATAGGATTTTTAGTATCGGATCTCTTACTTTTCCACTCATTCTTTGTGGCCTAGTAACTATAAGTTTAGGCTACTGGGTTATACCTATACTAAAAAAGCTAAAAGCTGGACAAATAATCAGGGAAGATGGCCCGAAAGCCCACTTACAAAAAGCTGGGACTCCAACAATGGGAGGTATATTTTTTGTACCAGTGGCAGTAGCGATCGCTCTGGTATTATCTAGATTTCAGCCAGATGTAATAGGGGTATCTTTCCTTACTTTGGCTTATGGGTTTATTGGTTGGCTAGATGATTGGCAAATTTTGCAACGCAGGACAAATAAAGGAATATCCCCGAAAATAAAACTGGCTTTGCAGATTGGTTTTGCTATTCTATTCTGTGGGTGGCTAGCATGGAGTCAGCCTAGTACGATTACTAATATTGTTTTACCTTTTGGTCTACAATTATCTTTGGGATTGCTATTTTGGCCTCTGGCAGGTTTTGTTTTAGTTGCTGAAAGTAATGCTACAAATCTTACTGATGGCGTAGATGGATTAATGGGGGGTTTAGGGGCAATCACTTTTTTTGGATTAGGAGCTTATTTAGCCCCTACCTCTTTAGAATTAATGATTTTCTGTGCTTGTATGAGTGGTAGTTGTCTGGGTTTTGTTGCTCATAATCGTAATCCTGCTAAAGTGTTTATGGGTGATACGGGTTCCTTAGCTTTGGGTGGTGGTTTAGCAGCAGTTGCTTTGCTGACTAATACTCTGTGGGTACTTTTTATTGTTAGTGGAATTTTCTTAATTGAAACTCTTTCTGTTATTGTTCAAGTGAGTTATTATAAAGCAACAAAAAAACATGATGGAGCAGGCAAACGATTATTTAAAATGGCTCCTTTTCATCATCATTTGGAGCTATCAGGTTGGTTGGAAACTCAAGTGGTAGGAACTTTTTACTTAGTTAGTTTAATTTTAGTTAGCTTCTGCTTATTATATTAGTAATTGAAAGACTGAAAATGTTGGTTTCTGTAGTTATACCAATTTATAATGGTGAGAAAGATTTACCAGACTTGATAGAATGTCTACGATCGCAAACCTACACTCTTGAGCAAGTAGAATATTTATTAGTAGATAACAATAGTAGCGATCATAGTAGTTCCATTATTCAAGCAGCAGCAGAGTCAAAGGCAAATACAATTCGCCCACTGCAAGAAAATCAGATTCAAAGTTCTTATGCTGCTCGTAATGCTGGTATTCGGGCAGCTAATAGCGAAATAATTGCTTTTACTGATGCTGACTGTCGTCCTCAACCTCAATGGTTAGAAAATTTAATTCAGCCATTTTCTGACCCTAATGTTGGTATTGTAGTAGGAGAAGTAATTTCTTTGCCTGGTAAAAGTTTATTAGAAAAATATGCAGATAAACAAGAGATTCTCTCCCAAAAATATACTTTAGCTCATCCATTTTGCCCTTATGGTCAAACTGCTAATTTAGCTATTAGAAAGCAAGTATTTTTAGAAGTAGGATTATTTCGTTCTTACTTAACAACAGGTGGAGATGCTGATATTTGTTGGCGGATTTTACGAGAAACATCTTATCAGTTTAAATTTGTAGAAAATGCGATAGTTAGACATCGACATCGTTCAACATGGAAGGATTTACAAAGTCAATGGCGCAGGTATGGAAAGTCAAATAAATATTTGCATGAACTGTACGGTGTTGATTTAATGAGAGAGTTGAAAACTAAAGAATATTTGTATCGTTTGAGCAGATGGTTATTAAAAGAATTACCGTTAACAACGGTGAAAATTATATCAGGTAAAGCCGAATTAGTGGAGTTATTTAATACTCCTATTGGTTTGCTAAATGGTAGGGCAAGAATTATCGGTCAAAAAGAAGCAAGATTACCAGATAAAGCGCGACGAATTGATAGGTTTTAGTTAGGTATATATCAGCATTTATTGGATTGTGCTGCATAAAGAGCTGTTAGCTATTAGTTATTAATTCATGATCACATAATTCAGGAGGAATTAGTCTCTAAAGAAAATTAAAAGTTATAAATAAAAATGTCATTAGTTAATCTGAGAGTTATTTTTTTTAAAAGATGATATCTGAATACTTGCAATTCAATTTTTCAAAAAATTATTGATAAATTTAGCACGGTCGCTTTTTTCATAATTTAGGTGAGCAATCGCTTATTTTATTGCTGATATGTAGATTTTTTTATTCATATAAAACCATGGATAAAAAAAGAATATGTTTGAATAATTTAGTTGGCAAAAATAGTTAAAGTTAGATATATATAGCACTATGTATTTTAGCTAAGGCAATTAATTTGGATTGTAAAGGGATAGTTTTGCAGACATCGGGGCAATAATGAAATTCCCTAAAAGTACTTTTTTATTGGTATATTTGTTATCATAGAATTGTTTCAGGCTAGAAAATGATAATAACATATCTTTCTACTAAATACTAACTACTAACTAATATAAATGATACAAGTATTTGTAGTAAAATAAGTATTTGTGGCAAATATTTATCACCGTTACTATAATATTAATTTAGCTAAATTAATAATAAAAAAATATCTTCTTTTTCAAAAAAATTCATAAACTATTTATAATACCTTATCCAGATTATGAAAATATAAAATAGCCTGAACTAAATCATTTAATACCATTGATTGGTCAAAAAAAATATACATTTTCCTGAGCAGTAAATTAGAAAAGTACATCATTATAGGAATAAGTAAACATAATAATAATTAACATTAATTTGACTAAAAATAGTCAAAATATTATTGATTTTATCTCAATTCTTTAATAGTATTATTAGTAGAATTAAATATTGTAGGAATTTGGTTATTTTAATTATTAGTTATTAGTTATCAGTACCGAGCATCCCTCAGCATTGGGATTTAAATACTTTCTTCCCTAACCTTGAAAGGGAAGGGTTGAGACTTTATTTTTTAGTTACCAAATCCCTACAAAACTTATAGTTTTAGCAAAGCTAATAGTAGAATATTTCAAATATGAAGTAACTGGATTTAATAGAAGTATCCTAATTATTATTCAAGATTTTACAATCTTGAAAAATTTATCAACTAAAGAACCAATAGATTGCCCTAACTGTTTCTTTAAACGCCATCTTTGAAAAGCATTTTCATAGTTTTCTCCTTCAATTTGAAAAGTTTTCCAAACATCCAAAGCCAACCATAATCCCCACAATAATAAAATTGGTAAAGACCAAGAAAAAGTATGAGAAGTTACTAAATTAAGCAATAATAAAAATGAATTAACAATACCGTATTTAATAGCACCTTGCTTTAATTTTTCTCGGCGAACTTGATTAAAAATTTGTTTTTCCTGAAACTCTCCCCGTTGGGAAAGCCATTCCTGCTCTGCTACTGCTAATTCTTCAGGAGAAACACCCATCTCTTGAGCAATTTCTAATAGTTGTACTTTTGTAAATTCTCCTCCTTCAGAACGATTGACTAAGGCAAGCTGGAGAATTTGTTGAACATCATCTTGAGCATAAGTTTGAGTAATTTCATTTTGTGGATTTGTCATTTCAGTTATTAGTTATCAGTTATCAGTAATATCAGTAATAGGAAGGCAATAAAATCTAGAATTTTCTTTTTTTTTATCCTCTTGAAAGAGGAAGCTATTTACCTTAGTTTATTGACCATAAATCTAATACATAAATTTTAAGCTTAGGGCTTGTTGATTAAGTATCAAAGTATTGACTGATATTGGTTAATACCTTTTTGGAGTCGAACAAAAGTCGCTAGTGTTTAGTCCACAGAGCTAAAAAAATTAGCATTTTTGGCCTTCTTATCCCAGAGGGTCACAAGGGACAAATATATCCGACTACCTCCTCTATAGATTCCCCTCTCCTCTATGGGGAGATTGCATATAATGTTTCTATAGCTTAACTTTTCAGGATTCAGGTTAGCTGCTTAAAAAGACAAAGAAGAGCAAACTCGGGCTTAGGACTTACTGATTAACTCAAAGCATTTATTTGTCAATGCTTTAGGCTTTTTTGTCGAAAAAAGTACCAAAAAGCTCATTCATAGAATGTATTTTGGGCTTACTAAAAAGAGGGCAGTAAGGGACAAAGATATCCGGCTATTTCCTTTGCATTTCTCATTTCACCTAACTACTCCCTAGACCTAAAAAAAACCTAGAAAGCAAAGCCTGATTATTTATATAATAATTAGCAATTTAAAAATTGGCGAGATGCAAATTTTGGATTTTAGGGAATAGGAAAGAGAAAAAGATACTTGACCTCATTAATATAATAATTCCTACAAGCTATTTAGTATTTCAATCATATATCCAATTTTTTTCGAATCCAACAGACAATAGGGAAGATAAAAGCTAAGTGATTCTTAGTGTACCCTGGTTTACAATCAATACTAGGGAATAAAAATGGAGTATCCCTACTTATTAAGAGGAGATATTTAGATGAAATGTTGTCTGTTATTAACTGTGAAAAATTAATATTTATCTAAAATGAGAAGATAAGTACCTCAGCAAAATTATTGACCTATTTTGATTATCTGTGCTTTTGGGAAAGCAAATAGTTTATCTTATATAAATGTGTAATTAATTTAATACGACCATCTATTCACTATCGAGAGTTAAATTTCCTTGAGAAATACCATGGATGGGAGCTCTTAATATATATAGATAATTAACTGATTAAGGGATATGTTAGAATGACTAATAAACTTAAATTATTTGATTAAAGGAAATATGAGTGATTATGGGTAAGCCAAATATTAAATATTGGGATTGGGGACTTTTAGCTTTAGTAATATCTCCAATAATTGTAACCTTTTCAGCTTGGCAATTGGCAAAAGCACAGTTAACCCCAGAGCTAATTAGTGTAGAGTTTCCTACTGGTAATACTTCAAGACCCCCATCATCAGGCACAACTGGCGGAGGTTCTCGTGGATATTGTCGTGCTATTACAGGAGAAAAGAAGAAAAAGAAGGAATTGATAGCTCTAATGCCAACAGATAATACTGGAACTACAATATCTACTAATCCCAAATTTTTTCTGTATGTTCCTGAACACAAAGCCAAGTTAGCAGAATTTGAAATTAAAGACAAATCTGGTAAAAGTCTCTATTCTACGGAATTAAATATTTCTACAACTTCTGGTATTGTGAAACTGACTCTACCAGAAAATGTTTCTTTGAAAACAAACAAAGAATACACTTGGACATTTGCTATAGTTTGCGACCCTTTGGATCGCGGTACTGACAATTTGGTTCAGGGAACTATCAAAAAAGTAGAAATAAGTTCAGAGTTAGAAAATAGCTTAAAAAATGCCACTCTCCTTGAACAAGCAAAAATATACGCAAAAGCCAAAATTTGGCATGATACAATCGCAACTGTAGCAGATTTACGTACTTCTAACCCTAAAGAGTGGGAAGAGCTATTAAGATCAGTAGAATTAGAAGAAATTGCTTCTGAGCCTTTTGCACCTTGCTGTCAAGTAGAAGAATAAATTTAGTTACGATGGAACAGGACTGCCCCTAAATTTTTTCAGGGCAGCCTCAGTTTGATTGTGTAGTAAAGTTAGTAAGATTAACCTGTTTTTTTCTAAAAGGTGCTAATCAAGAATGTTATGGAGTAAGTTTCTTTGTTTTTTTAATCAATGGTATGGTGTCTGGATAACTGGACCCAGTATAACAGGATTAATAATCCTACTGCGTTTTTTGGGCTTACTACAGTTTTGGGAGTGGAGCGCTTATGATGGATATATGCGTATGCGGCCTTTGGAAAGTCGAGACAATAGAATTGCTATTGTGGGCATTAATGAAGACGACCTTAGAGCTATTGGGCAACCAATTTTTCCTGATGCTGTTTATGCGGACTTGCTGAATAAATTGAAAGCAATGAAGCCAAAAGTTATTGGCTTAGATATTTATCGGGATTTACCTGTGGAACCTGGTCATCAGAAATTAGTGGAAGTATTCAAGTCTACCCCCAATATAGTTGGAATTAAAAAGGTAGTGGGAGAAAGACAAGCGGACGTTACAGAAGCAGCACCTGTTTTGGAGGAGAATAAGCGGGCAGGTGCTAATGATTTAAAAGTAGATTCAGATCAAAAAATTCGACGGGCTTATTTATTTGTGACCCTTCAAAATAGACAAAATATCTTAAGTTTTGCTTCTCATATTGCTTTGCGGTATTTAAAGAGTTTTGATATTAGCCCAGAGCAAATTGAGGGTGACAAATATCAGTTAGGCAAGGCTGTATTAGAACCATTTGAAGCTGATGATGGTGGCTATGTACGGGCAGATGCAGGTGGTTTTCTAATTATTTTGAACTACCGTGGTCCTAGTCGCTCCTTCGAGACTGTTTCCATGATGGATATTTTAAAAGATCGAGTACCTCTTGACTGGGGTCGCGATCGAATTATTTTGATTGGAGCGGTGGGTCAAAGTTTTAATGATTTACATTCTACTCCCTACAGTAGTAGCTTAATTAGAAGTTTAGAACCTATGAGTGGGGTTGAAGTTCATGCTAATCTAATTAGTCAACTGATTAGTTCTGCTATTGATGGTCGTTCCATGATTAAAATTTGGGGGGATACCTACGAATGGATATGGATTTTATTTTGGTCTGGAGTAGGATCTGCAACAACTTGGAAATGGCGAACTGGTGTTAGTGTTAGTTATTTTTCTATTTGGAAAGTAATTACGATTTTTGTGGCTGGTGGAGTTTTATTTGCTAGCACTTATATTGCTTTTTTGTGGAACTGGTGGTTGCCTGTTGTTCCTGCGTTTTTAGGTATGATTACATCAGCAATTGTGATTACAGCTTATATTGCTCGTACTGCTCAGAATATTCGCAAAACTTTCGGTCGTTATTTAACCGATGAAGTAGTGGCTACTTTATTAGAAAGTCCGCAAGGGTTAAAGTTAGGAGGCGAGCGCCGTAAAATTACAATTTTAACTTCCGATCTCAGAGGTTTTACTGCTACATCAGAACGTTTGCCACCAGAAGAAGTTGTGAAAATTCTTAACTTTTATTTGGGATATATGGCAGATGTAATTACTGAGTATCAGGGAACTATTGATGAGTTTATGGGAGATGGAATTTTAGTTTTATTTGGTGCTCCTACTTATAGAGGAGACGATCCGACAAGAGCTGTTGCTTGTGCAATTGCTATGCAGTTGGCAATGGAACCTGTAAATAAACAAATGAAAGAGTGGGGTTTGACACCTTTAGAAATGGGAATTGGGATTAATACAGGAGAAGTTGTTGTTGGTAATATTGGTTCCTGGAAACGGACAAAATATGGTATTGTTGGCAATCAAGTAAATTTAACTTATCGAATTGAATCTTATACTACTGGGGGGCAAATTTTAATTTCTGAAACTACTTTAAATGAAGTAGGATCAATAATTAAAATTAATGGTAAAAAAGAGGTTATGCCAAAAGGAGTAAAAAAGCCAATTACTATTTATGACCTTGGTGGTATTGGTGGTAAATATAATTTATTTTTACCGAAAGAAGAAGAAATTTATTTGCCTCTAAAAGAAGCAATTTCTTTACATTATGTAGTTTTAGATGGCAAAAATGTTAGTGCTTGTGGTCAGAGTGGAAGTTTGGTAAAGTTGTCGAAAAAAGAAGCAGAAATTCAGGTAGTAAATTCAGGGGAAAATATTCCCCATGCTTTGATTAATATTAAGATTAATTTTTTCTGGGATGGAAAAGAAAGTGAGGATGTTTATGGCAAAGTTTTAGATAAAAAAGCAGAAAATGGTAATTTTTATATTCATTTTACGGCTAAACCACCTGATGTTTCGGCTAAGTTAGAATCTTTGTATAAATCCCTGCAAACTTAATGGTTAATTATTACTATGACTCAGTCTGAATTGATGAGTTTTGAATATCAAAATTTATAACAAGTAAACTTACTCAAAGTTAGAGAATTAGGCACGCTAATATCAAATCTGCTGATTGAATGCTTAT
The DNA here is from genome assembly GCA_018457135.1 of Trichodesmium erythraeum GBRTRLIN201. Taxonomy (GTDB): domain Bacteria; phylum Cyanobacteriota; class Cyanobacteriia; order Cyanobacteriales; family Microcoleaceae; genus Trichodesmium; species Trichodesmium erythraeum. The sequence goes on from JAGGDU010000211.1 coordinate 58,361, forward strand.
ACCCCATCTCAAATTGAAGAGTGGAGTTTTGATTTGAAATTAAGTATAATCTTAAACACTTAAAGAATAATCCTTAAAATTAAATATAGAATTATAGACATATATTATATAATATCCTATATAATAATACTAAACTGACATAAGTAAAATGGTGCGTTAGGAGAGATTTTTAAATGCCTTTCACAGCTTATAGCAGTTTTCATTATTCCAAAATACAGATATTTTTGCTTCAAGACACTTATGCACTTTTGGAGTCAGGCAAAAGTTTTGTAGTTATAAAGTGAAAACTGTTATAAATTTTAGCCATCCAACTCCCTTTCACGGACTAACAGATATAAAAATGTAAGCCTTATATAAATATAAGTGTTATTGTGGTTGGGTTACCCTGACGGGCTCTTGCTACGTTCGATGCTGCCAAACCTACACTTATTAAACCATTAAATATGTGTCAGTCTACTAGACTGATCAGGTCAAGACTTAACTACACAGATAAATATACACTAGATGTAGAGTTTAACTGCCATTAAACCCTATTAAATATAGTAATTCTACGTAATTTATGGAGGAGTTCATCCAGTTCCTCTACAGAAGACTAACTAATAACTTATAACTAATAACTGCAATGACTATCATACATCCAAAAGAAATATATGATTTATTGTTAGAATATGGCAACACTACGACTCCTATCAAAAAAATATTAATAGGTTTAACCTGGACTTTATGTGAAACTGAAGGTATTGGTTTATGTATGAGCCCGGGTACAACTACGCGCACATTGCCTTGGTCAGGAACTCTAGTAAATAAACCTGCGAAAGAGTTGGCATCATGGTTGCGGTCTTGGAATAGCTTTGAGGCAACTGTGGGAATGGCAACTATTAATGCAGAGATAAATCGAAGATCTGCTGTGCGAAAGGAAAAGCTACCTCCGACTCAAGCAGAACCCTTATCTCCTTATGGACCTGGGAATTTGGCAGTATTTGAATATTTTTTACCAATGATCCGTGGAAAAAAAGTTGCTATTATTGGTAGGTATCCTAAGTTGTCTCGTTATCAGAATGAAATGGAGATGACTGTCATTGAACGGCAACCGGGAGCAGAGGACTTTCCGGACACTGCATCAGAATATTTATTACCGGAGGCCGAATGGGTCTTTTTAACAGCGACTTCTATTGCTAATAAAACTTTTCCGCGGTTGGTAGAGTTGGCAAAAAATTCTCAGTTAGTTTTGATGGGTCCAAGTATGCCTTGGTTATTAGAGTTAAAGGCATTTGGGATTAATTATTTGGCAGGAGTTACTGTTAGTAATGTTGAAGTTTTAAAACAAACTGTTGCTGAAGGTGGAGGGGTAAGAATTTTTGAAACAGGTGTGCAATATCAAGTGTTAAAGTTGTAGTAAGCTTATAGCTCCTCAAGATATTTTCCATGATCATGTAAAAAATGCTTAAATCAAAGAAAATTAGATTATTATTAATGACAAAAAATAGAGTCTCAAGCCTCCCTTTTTCAAGCATGGTGAATTTATTCTCCCTATAAAAAAATTGTTTCCTTTGAAATCTCGTATATAAGCATTTGGCTGCCATTTATCAGCTATCAGCTAGAAGGAGGAATTACCCTTCAAGAAGAGTTAAAAATTATGTTTGCACAGGATTCCGTTTGCTACCCATTTCGTATGTTATGAAAGGAAAGGAAAGGATATGTAATTGGTTATCAGGTAATCTTAGTAGTTCATAAATTCAAAAGCTGAGAGCTGACTGCTAATAGCTTAATGCTCTTACTAAAACTGGGATAAAAAATGTATTGTTTTATTTCACCTTGTAGCTCAAACTTACACAAATCAATAGTTACAAGTTAGGATTCTTCATGGTTCCACAAAGCTTTTATCTAAACTAAATTGGAGTAAACTCAAAACAAATACTCAACAAAAAAAAGAAAAATGACTAAACTAAAATATTTCCTAATTGTGATGAAAAAATCATTAACCTTCCCTACTTCTCTCCTTATTCTGTAGCATTTTTTAGGTAGGGTTAACTCAGGAAACTCAATTGAAAATTTTTTAAGCACCATTAACAATAACGTTGTATTTGTTTAGTGGCGCTACTGCTTAACCCCACCTACTATGATCAAGAATTATTTTCTTGTGCTTTTGTCAATAATGTTTGCCAAAATAATGATTTATCATCATCAGAAATTTCGTTTTTTCCAACCTGATTAATTATTTCAAAAGTTTGGTTAATTGTACAGTCTAATTTGAGAGCTTCTACACAAGCTTCAGCAACAATAATTCTACTGGTTTCACCGAGTAATTTATCTCCTTGACCAACAACAATTTTTTTGCGATTTCCACTTGTTGCTTTGATTAATGTATTTAAATCGTAAGAAGTATAAGGACCATCTGTTAGTCTACCTGGTCTAATAATTGTGTAAGGTAAACTAGAACTCTTTAAGATATTTTCTGCTTTGAATTTATAATCTAAAACTCTAAATAAATTGAGAATTTTATAAGGAAATTCTTCAGGATGTTCAACACCTACGGAAGAAACTAAAATAAATCTTTTTAAATTATTAGGCATTACATTAATTAAATTTTGATTACCTAAATAATCAATATTTTCCGGTGTGTTACCCCCCCACCATCTAGTTGAAGGAAAAGCTGTAGTTCCGACACAAGAAATAGCGGCATCTATTTGTTGATTTGCTAGAGATTTTTCTAGAGGTTTTTTTTCACGAACATCTCCTGGCAAAATTTTAATATTTGCTGAATTACCAAATAATTTTTGAGCTTTTTCCATATTTCTAACTATGGCAATAACTTGATAATTTTGGGTGATTAATTTGGCAACTACGATTTGACCTACTCCCCCTGTTGCACCTAAAACTAAAATGTTTGTAATTTGATTTGACTCTGGAGTTGTTTTTTCTGTTATGTTGTTATTCATAAATATCAGTTTTGATATGATTAACTCTGGCATTCCATTGTTGACTAAATACCATTACAAAATTATTTACCTATTCAAATTATCTGATATCTTTATAATGTAAAGAATTCAGCTTTTATAGATGTATAATTAATGTTGTGTAACTGCTTATATAACTGGGATTTAGACTTTATTATTGGTTGTTATAAACTTGCACATGGAAGACTAAAGTGATAGAAGCATGACTTTATTGGCAAATATTTATTTTGCAGCATTTTCAGGAATTTTAAATCAATTATCTACAGCTTTTCCTATAGGATAATTGTGCCTTTGAAAAACGTTTTAAATAGTTTGAATAAACTTACAATACCCAAACTCGCCAAAAAAGAAAAATCATCAATTAATTACGAAAATATCTGCCCCGCTTAATATTAGCTAAGGGTTCTAAGTTCCAAGTATTCAAAGCTTTCTGAACAGATTATTTGAATACCCTAAAATTTAGTCTAGATTCCAGTATATAATTAATTGACAATAAAAGCTAAACTGAAATTGATTTTGTAAAGTCAAGGTAATTTTTAGAGAATCATATAATTCTTTTTGTTGCTCGCTCTCTACTGAGGGCTATTTGAGCAGAATAAATAATGGAAATACTGAGGGTATAATTATATTTTATAATCAATCTGAACGAGGAAACGAAATATGAATAAATCGAAAAAATATCTAATAAATACTATTTGCGCTTTTCTATGCTTATTAGGGTTTAATACAGTTGTCCTAGCTGTTACTTCCAAAACAAAAATTGTGCCAATTCCAAAATATCAAATAGCTCAAACTCCTGTTGGTTATTGTACAATATCAGACCCAACTGACTCACCTCTGAATGTACGAGAAAGACCAAATGGCAAAGTAATTGGCACCCTGGAAAATGGTGGAGTAGTTGCTCTTGGAGTTACTGATGGTAGTGAGGGTGAAAATTGGACAAGAATTATTCGGCCAATAGAGGGTTATGTATGGGCAAAATATTTAAGAGATTGTGAATATAAGTATTAGTTAGAATAGTAATAAAATACCAAAATATAATATGAAAAACACAATGGTTTGCACTACTGCCAAGCTGGCAATTATTCGATTCAATTAAGGGCTTGTCTGGTTCTGATACTTCTTCAAAAGCTAGGGAAAGGTGTGCCGAGAAAAAGATGAGAGTTGAAATAGTCTCCCTAGAGGATATAAAAGAGCTTGGTGGTAAACTCAATGATATTTACACGGTAAATAGATTAGTAAAAATTATTAGTTTTATACTAGTAGCTGCCACCCAACTATGGCCGAAGGTAGTAAGGAACAAGAATTAAATAATATCCATAATTTATGACATGGGATCAGACTAGATATTGTAGCGATCGCTTCCAATTTTTATCTTAATAAAATATCCCTAAAAACAGTTGATTTTATACTTCATTTATCCACTATAAAATTTAAATTATTTGGAATTTTATTGCTGGATATTTAATTTCATTTATTAAATAATTTGATAATAATTCATTTTTGATTTGGTCAATAGTTTTCCCCATTTTCCTAGCTTTAGTTTTTAAATAATTCCCAACTATCATGGCACAAGCAATATGGTTTTTTTGAATTCTAGCTCTACGACATTGTCACTCCTCAAGTCTTTTAATTGCTTGATTTACCTGTAAAAATATTATATTTTCTATCTAGTTTGTAACTCATATTATACATCATTTGTAGAGAATTACTTCAAGTCATTAGTCACTAAATATAATGTTTTTTATTCATCACTGTATCGTCAAAAATTAAATATTCATCCCTAGTAGTTTGAATTTCTTCTTTGACATTTTTCCATAAAAACTCAGTCCTTAATTCAAGATTTTTTCAACCAGGATTAATCTGATCGTGACTGACTTGTTGAAGATGAGTCGCCAGATTTGTAATAGTATAATTTTCTGACTACTTATTAAATAATGACAATATTATATGTAATCAAATTCTATGAAAAAATCTTTGATAAAACCGTTTTTATTAGATAGTATAATGGTTAATAATATAGAGAAAATTGATTCATTTTTTTTCATTAATTTAAATGTGAAAAAAGTTGCTGATGCGATATTTTGAATTTATTATTTATTCATTTCAAAAGTTTTTTGAAAACATAATAAAAAATGGTGGAAATTACAAATAAAAATTAATAAAAGTGAATATATTAGGCTTTTATCAAAACCATATAAAGCCAATATTGAGTCCATCTTAAATAGTAACATTACAAATATTATTATATGTGAGTATCAGTATATAAAACTGTACAAATATAAAAATTAAGTATTTATTTTCTCCTGCTAATAAAATTATAAACTCAGGAAAAAACATACAAATATTTTTGATTTTAAATGAGTTTAGCAGACCTTTATTCTGGTTTCCTTTAGTTAAAACTATGATCAAAAATTTATTCTGCTTTACTTCAGAATTAGTATTAATTTTAGACCGTAGTCAGTGGCAAGATATTAATATTTTAATGATTACTGTAGAGTCGAGTTAGATTTGTCTATTTGAGTTGTTCATTTGTTGGTGAACCAGCAGTATATTCGGCAATGAATTTTAAAAATGCTTCATTAAATCCTTCTATGCTTAATATCGTTTATTTTCGTCCTCCTCCACTGGAAACGAACCTAATGCTCATTGCTGAAGAATTATCAAGTTCATCTTTTCCCAATCGAATTATATAGTAATTACATCCAAATAGTAGGCTAATATAATTTATGCCTCTCTATAACAGTTTGAGGGCTTCTATCCGAGCATAGCGACGACACTTTTTTTCCGATAATGATTTATAGAGTTTTTTTCATTTTTAGCTATACTTTTTTAGGATAGGGATTCATAGAATTAATATAATTAGAAGTTAAAATCGTATAACAATCAACCTATCATTACTATATTCATTTTTGGCTCTTATTTAATTTTTATTCCTAAGTAGCACTCCAAAGCATATCGCTACATAGTAAAATTGAAAATATTCGAGTTTTTCTAATTTCCATAATAATTATTTTTTGATTTTTTTTGCCTTTGATGCCTGCCTAAAATTAATTATACAGGAGTTATTTATAACTATGATTATCTTATCTTTTGGGTAAGTTCTATTTTATTATTTCCTATATTCTAGATTATAAATAATTTGAATGATATTAAGTTTTGCATAAGTTTTAATAATTCTCATATAGAATAGAATGTAAAAAATAATTTGTGATCTAAAGATTAGATAAATTTTAGGCTGATATTTATGAGAAGTTACACATACTGCTCAAAATTGTTCTACTCTAGTCTATGTACCTGAAAATATATATTTGTAATATGCCCAGAACTCAACGTAATGATAACTTCATTGATAAGTCATTTACGGTTATGGCAGATTTAATTTTGAAGCTACTACCAACAAATAATCAGGCGAAAGAGGCTTTTGCCTATTATCGTGATGGAATGTCTGCACAAGCTGATGGAGAATATGCTGAAGCTTTGGAAAATTACTATGAAGCTTTAAACTTAGAAGATGACCCTAATGACCGGAGTTATATTCTTTATAATATAGGCTTAATTCATGCTAGTAATGGGGAACACGATCAGGCATTAGAATATTATCACCAAGCTTTAGAAAATAATCCCAGAATGCCTCAAGCTTTAAATAATATTGCTGTGATTTTTCACTATAGAGGAGAAAAGGCAAAAGAAACAGGTAATTCAAGAGATGCAAATAGTTATTTTGATCAAGCTGCAGAATATTGGAAACAGGCAATTAGTTTAGCTCCTAATAATTATATTGAAGCTCAAAATTGGTTGAAAACTACTGGGCGTTCAAATAAAGAGGTATTTTTCTAATTTTAGTTAATTTTTAAGTTAAGAAAACAGGAAAAATTAGTGATGATTATAGATAATGAACAAGTGCGCAAAGTTGCACATTTAGCTAGGTTAGAGCTTGACTCGGAAGAGGAAGAAATGTTTACTACTCAATTAAGTAGCATTCTGGAATATTTTGAACAGTTGAGTGAGTTAGATACGGAAATTGTACCTCCTACTACTCGGGCAATTGATGTTAATAATGTTACTCGTAAGGATAGTTTGGAACCTTTTCCTTACCGAGAAGATATTCTCTCTTGTGCTCCAGAACAAAATGGTGACTTTTTTAAAGTTCCTAAGATTATGAGTGAAGAATAAAATCAAATATTAGGGCAACACATTTGTGTTTGCCCTGTTATCAGATATCATTCATCAGTTTATTTATTATGGGAAAGAGAAAAATATTTTTATGCTCATTCCACATGAAATAATGTTCTTAAGTTATTTTGCTATTGCTACAAAATTAGAATCTTTTAAACTTAATAAAAAACACGAATTATCCGGCAATAGTAAAATTTAGCTACTGGGAAAATTAATTCAATTTGTCTGATAATTTAGGCTATTTTCTTGGTGTACAAAATTTAAGTTTTCAACTGAATTCGATCCAAAATAATTCGTCCTTCTGGAATATTTTCACTCTGTTCCTAAACTTGCGCTCTAGCCCCTAAGCTTTCTCCCATATCTGCCTTACTTACCACTACTCCTATTAGTATTCCTTGAGTATCAACCAAGATATGACGCTTACAACCTTTTACTTTTTTACCACCATCATAGCCATATACCTCCCCCTTTTTGCTGTTATTTTTACCCTATGAGAATCAACAACTGCTGCAGTCGGTTCTGGGTGTCCTACTTCTTGGACTCTTGTCTCTCGCCGTAGAGTATGATTAATTTCTTGCCAAACACTATGTCGTTGCGATTTACAAAATTTTGTTAACACAGTTTGCCAAGGTGTTAGTCCCTGAGGCAAAGAACGCCAATGACAACCAGAATAAATTATATAGAATATACCATTTACTACTTCTGTGAGATTAGCATTTGGTTTGGGTCCTCGTTGAGAGAGGTTTCGGTAACAGAGATTCGAGTAGTTCCACTCGCGATCGCGCCTGACCGCTAGGGAAAGATTTTCACGACTTTTTACAAAATTTATTTGAGATTGAGAATCGTTTTTATATTTTCCTACCTTCAACACTTTTTTATAATAATCTTTAGCTTTTTTTTACAAACAGTCTCTAAGAAATTTCTTATTCATCCCCAGGCTTGGCTTTTTGTATTGGGTATTGAAAATTGATTGAAAATATTTCTTGGTAAGAGGACTTACGCCAAATATAGATAGGACTTACCACACCTCGTAGATAATACCCTATCTGTAGAGGTTAATATAGATTAAACTCTAGGATATATGTTGTTTCTGCGTAAGTCCTGATAAAAATAGAATGGAGAGGGCAACACAAGAGACAGGAGATATTTATCCCTATGCTGAAGGTAAGAAAGTTTGAGGCTTTAAAAATCTTAATCCATGACTTTTAACTTTTGACTTCCAGAAATTGCAGCTAAAAGTAACCATCCAATAGTATTAACTCGTAAATCAAACAAACTCACATCAAACATATTAAATATAGTGCAGGCACTAAAAGCTACCAAATAACTAAAAACAATTAAACGGTTTTTTCTAGAATTAACAGAATACCAATTAATTAATAACCATACTGTCTTTCCCAATATCGAACCTACCCAAACAAAGAAAAATAAAGTAGCAGGAATTCCAGTTTCTGCTGTCAGCATCAAGAACAAATTATGAGGATGACCAACCCATGTTTGCATCTGTGCTTCATATAAAGGGGTGAAATTCCGCAACCCCCAACCACTCCAAGGCTTTTTCTTGGTCAAATTCCACGCAAATTGCCATTGAGTGCTTCGTAAAATGGCTACAGGTCGGTCAAAATTCCGATCTGTGAGTCGCGCCCAAAAATATTCAGGAACTATTACTTGTAACCATTTATTCAAAGGTGTAGGAGCAAAAGCGGCTCCGAAAACAGTTGCCACCGCCGCCATAACCAATGCTACCAACCAGTGCCAACCCAGATAAATAGCATAAGCCAGGCCAGCAAATACAATTAATCCCCAAGCATTGCGTGAATGCGTTAAGATTAAAGCCAGGGTATTAGCAATGATAACAGCTGTTAAAAAAACAAACTTTTGACCAGAGTTGATCTGAAAAAGATTGATCAGACCATTACTTCTGAAAAAACTTGCTGTTGATGGTAAATTGTAATCTGTTGATGGGGTCTGCCTGTCTGGAGTTGGGGAAGTTTCCTTGACGGGAAGTTCCTGTAGCGATCGCTTGTCTTCTATCAAGGACTGCGGCTGGTAGGACTGTTCCCTATTGGCAAATAAATTTTTCCATTTTTCAATCCACAACCCCAACCCTAAAATAAGTACAACAGTCAGATAAATTGCCAAGATATTAGCGTACATAAATACTGAAGCCATTCTTCCGGGAGGGTTACCTTGCGGTGCCAGCATCCAACCCAAAATAACCTGTAAATTTAGCAGACCAGACCAACCGAAAAATAATTGCCCGAAACCTAGAATTGTAACAGGTACTGAAGAAATTACAATTATCCAAGAAAGCTGTCGTAGTTGGGATGGAGTTTGAATTAAGGTACTAAAAGCAGCAAACGCCAGGAAAAAAGGTAATAAATTAGCTAACCCCAGCCAGGCTTCCTGGGGACTCCAAGCCAAAAAAGAAGCGATCGCTAACCAAAGGCCTAGACAAGCTAAAGCTATATTGTGGAAACTGCTAATAATGCTGCGCCATTTTTGTATGAAAGTGCTAATAATTGCAAAAATTAGAGTTAATATACCAAAAGTTGGTAATAAAGGGAAAATTAATATTCCTAGCTTAGTTAATTTCCACTCTTTGTGTAAATAATAGTCAGAATGATAGTTCAATTTTTTTAAAGTTATACTAATTGCATCAACTTAGGCTATACTACTGACTATTAACTAAAATGTAAAATAATTTCTGACAACTACTGAGGACGTCGAAGCTTTGAATTTTAAAATCTTACCTTTAACTTTGATAATATTCTATCTTTAGAGGGCAAGTGTCAGAAAGACTCTACTAGATATGTTAGTTCTGCGTAAGTCTTGCTAATATAAATGTCTGGTTAAGTAGTTATAATTAAAGCTGGTAGTATTGCTCTAGTAAGTTAAAAATCTATCTTTTTTGTTACTGGAACAATACTAAAAATAAAAACTTTTTTATGAGTTATTAAACCAATACTATATAATAACATGAAAATAGCAACAGTCAAACAGTTATTTATTCATCCAGTTAAGGGGTTAACTCCTCAAGTTTGTCAGCATCTTTCCCTAACTGCAGGTCATGGCATTCAAGGCGATCGCGCATTTGCTCTGATGTTTCTGGACTCTGAGAAACCCAAGCAACCTAAAGTTGTACCTTGGATGAGTAAAAAGCATTTTGCTGTGCAGAATGACTGGCCTGGTTTAGCGGCTTTAGATTGTAATTTTGATGAGGAAACAGAATTTTTAACTGTGGGACGGCAAGGGGTTGAGTTGGTCAGGGAAAATACAAGTTTATCTGAAGGGCGCGATCGCCTTAGTGGTTTTTTTACAAATTATTTGACTACTCTAGAACCCAATAAAGGAGGGCGTCATCCTCAAAAAGCACCTCTGCAGTTAGTGGGAAATGGGAAAACCAGTCGTTATCCTGACCGGGAACCCGTACATATTTCTATTATTAGTCAAGCAACAATGGATGATTTGGGAGAAAAGACTGGTCAAATATTAGACGTGCGGAGGTTTCGCCCTAATATAGTTGTGACAGGAATAGATGCTTGGTCAGAATTTGATTTGGTGGGGAAACAGTTATCTTTGGGTGATGCTCAAATTACTGTTACTGCTAAAATTGGGCGGTGTATGAATATTGAGGTTGACCCAGAAACAGGCGATCGAGATGTTCCATTATTGTCGGTGTTGAAAGAAAAATATGGTCACTCTTACACAGGAGTATTAGCAACTGTTGAGAGTGATGGAGTGGTAGCAGTGGGAAATATTTTACAGGTTTTGAATGATTGAATAATTAAAACATTCAATTATTCAATTATTATGGTTCAATTTTTTTTAGTTACCTATCATGATAGCGGTTTTGAGATTGATAAATTATGTAGTCAAAACCAAAACTATTTAGGGGTAAATAGCCATAAATTATTTGCTGCGATCTACCGTGACGGAAAGCTTCTGTAATTATTAAAACTCATATATTTACTTACAGGTAAATACGGCTATATAATATGTTTTATATAATATATTTTTATAACTTTATCTATATCTAAATATTCAATTTCATATTTGCCTATCTCTCCCAACTATAGAATAAGTATTATAGAATATTTTATCTTAATTATTTATGGGTCATGAGGTAGACAAAAAAGATAGTTATTAGATTACTTTTTTTTATCTAAAAAGTCATAACTATTAATAGTGATTTAGGTAAAATAATTTACAAAACTCTGGCTATAGAGAATAGAAAATATAAGGTTTGTGGAAAATAATTTGTGGCAAATATTTATCTAATTGATATAATAAAAAAAATTAAGCAAGAGGTCACAAAATGAAAAAAGTTAAACCTAGTCTCCAGAGGAGAAATTTTTTATTAAAAAAAATGCCGAAAAACTCTATTTGTGCAGAAATTGGTGTTGGGAAAGGTCTTTTTAGTCAAAAATTTTAAATATGGTCCAACCAGAAAAATTACACTTAATCGATCCTTGGCTATTTCAAGAAGAATACCCGAATAGACTTTATGGTGGAAAAGTAGTTAAAAGCCAGGAAGATATAGACAATATTTATCAATTAGTTGTACAAAAAACAGAGGGGAAAAACGTAATTATTCATCGCGATTTTTCCAGTAATGTTCTGCCTAATTTGGAAAATAATTATTTAGACTGGATTTATATTGATGGGAATCATAGTTATGAATTTGTCAAGCAAGATTTAGAGTTATGTTTTGATAAGGTAAAACGAGGTGGGTTGATTGCAGGGGACGATTATAATTGGCGTGAAAAAGAAAATTTTCCAATTAGAAAAGCGGTGAATGAATTTATCGCTACAGGATTGGTTACTGTTGAAGGAGTTCATCAAAATCAGTTTATCTTAAAAAAGGAATAAAATTTCCTAATATTTAGATACAAAGTTTAGGGAATTGTGGGATAAATTGTATAATTTTTAAGTGAAAAGGAAGGAGATAGTAAGTAATGGTTTTGGCTAATTAGTTATTATTTAGTTACTTCACCTATAGCAAAGCTAAAGGTTTTATTTCTCCTTACTCCCCAGTTGGTATCCCTAACATAGTAAGGGTAAAAGGTACCAGAAGTATTCTGTAACTTTGGTATCACCTTTTCCCTAATACTAATTATTAGCCATCACTATTGCCTATTCTAGTTAACTATTGCCTAAAACTTAGAGTTTTATACTTAATCAAGTTGCAAACTGCTGTATGATAATCTCAGAAAAAATCAACAATTAAGTTAAACAATGGAAACTCAATTATCAGGAAGTTGGCAAGACTGGGTAGGGGTAGTAGGTTATGTTTTATTTGCAGGTTTTATTGTCTGGCGAGTACTGACTATAAAATAAGGTCTTAAGCTTTCCCTTTAAAGATGATAAAAAAAGCAAATTAAGTATTTAAATCCTCCTATTGAAGTAGGAGGTACTTTGAAATAATAACTAATAGGAAATATCTCAAAATTTTTAACCAATACTTTAAGGTTAACTCACTATAGAAGAGTTTGAAAAAAAACTTTAATTTAACTATAGTTGAGAGCCTGGAAATTTTTAATTATTTGCCAGCAATTCTAACAATTCAATTTTGATCAGAACCATTGCAATATTATTTACCGTTAGCTGTAGCTATTGGTACAGAAAAAGCGCGATCTGAGTTAATTATTGGTTAAACATTCAGCTATTCGCAATTAGCTGACTCAAGGAATTTGCTGCAGCCAACCCAGAGGCAAAAGCACTCTCAATATTATTCCCACCACACCAGTCACCAGCACCCAGTAATGGCAACGGTAATTTTGTAGTCAAACAAGCAACATCTAAAGGTTGACGACAGAAAGCATAACGCCATCGGTGAACTTGCAACCATTCTGGGCTACTTAACCATGGTAATAATTGTTGTGCTGTATATTCTAATAATTCTTTCCCTAATGGTTGTAAGTCTGGGGAGTCAAGGTGGGTCGTAGCAAACTTGGCGCTACTTTGAATCACAAATATAGGCTGAGTAGGATAAGGTCTTTTGCTACTATCAAGACCTATCCAGTCGAGATATTCATCATTTGGGAGAACGATCGCTTGCCATTCTGGTAATTTTTTTTGTAATGCTGGAGAATATCCTGCCATCACGGTAATGCAAGGATCATATTCTACAAAACCCAGACGCTGAATAAATTCGGGTTGTATTTCAGCAACAGGTTTTTCTAAAATCATTAAAGCTTGAGGTGCAGGAATAGCTAAAACTATGGCTTTTGCGATTACTTCTGTAGGTTTTTCTGTAGCAGCATCATTAGTAATTTCTAACTTCAGGCACCAATTTTTTTCTGCTATTGGTTGTATAGTTTGTACTCGCCGACTAAACCAAATATCTAAATTTTGGGCGAGAAATTTGCCGACAGAGTTCATTCCCTGGGGTGCAACATAGCAATTTTTGGCAATGGGAAATAGTGGTTTCTGGGGTTGAGTTAACTGATAAATTTTATCTGTCCAAAGTCGGAGAATAGGTTCGGCATCAGGGCTATTTTTTTGAATTTCGAGATTATTAATTAATTGTTGCAAAAATTTATTTGTAGGCTCGAGGTAACGTACTCCATGATCAGCGCGACTTCCTAAAACTCGGCGAGTTGCCATGCGACCCCCGACTCCCCTAGATTTTTCTAGGACTAGCACTGAATAACCAGCCTGCTGTAGTTCTTGGGCGCAGACTAAACCGGCTATACCTGCACCAATAACAGCAATATCAAATTTTTGTGATTTGTTCATATATTTTTAAGATTAGAATAGATATTTTATGTTATAATAATAAATCATTTAAGCTTATAAGCTTAATTTTGTAATTGGCCTATTTAAAATCTTATGATCATAGTGCTTTATAGGCCTGGAGGACATAATAAATTGAATGAACTAAGAGCAGTACTGGAATTGGCAACAGAAGAGGAGTTACAGCAGTTAACAGAGCTTTTGTTTGGGCGCGGGATCAATCCTTTGGATTATTTCCAGACTCCTCTACCAATAGATGTACAAAGTCGCGATCGCCATGTTTGGTTAGATGCATTAGACCAGAGGTTTCGTTATCTGGCAGCGGATGGTATGACGGTATTACGGGGAAAGACCCAGAAGGTAACTTATCGGCAGGTTTTAATCAAGGTATGTGATTATCTAAAGATTCCCTATTCTCAAAAACTTTCGACTACAGATTTAGAAGCAGAGGTATTTCTCAATGTTTTAGGCAGAACCTGGAAGCGTTTGCCGAGATCGGAACGGAATGTGTTAAGGAAAAATATACAAAGTTCTCTGGCTCAGTGTAACTTTCCTCAGCCTCTACCAAAATTAATACAAAATAATCCACTAAGTTTATTATTTAAAGGTGGCATTGCTTGTGCTGTAACTTCGGTGTTGAAGCCAATATTACTGAAGCAGTTAGCTCGTCAATTCGCGATTCATTTTGCTAAATATCAAATGGCAAAAGCAGCGTTAGTTAGGGGGGGAGCAGCAGGAGTAACTCAGTTTCAAGGTCATGTCGCTATGCAAATGGCTAATCGAGGGATGGCTATTAGTACGGCTCGTTATGGGGCGCTACGGACGGCTTTAGGGATTTTAGGTCCGATGTTGTGGACTTGGTTTTTGGCTGATTTGGGTTGGAGAGCGATCGCTACAAATTATGGTCGTGTGGTTCCTGCTGTATTTGTTTTGGCTCAAATTCGGTTGTTGAATTAGGGATAGTGGTGTATAAATAGTGATTTATAAATGATTTATAAAAAAAAGTTAAAGTTTTGTGGTAAGATTATTAAATTATGGTATTAAATTTTTTTTTTTAATTAGGACTTATGCAAAAGGACTAATTATAGTGGAAATATCTGAAATAATTACGAAAAATCAATCATAAAGATTGACAATAAAGAGTGATGGGCTTTTCTATATTTGAGAAAGGTGATCGCTGATCAAACTTTGCAATTTAGGGAGGTATGGATAGATCCTGCTTGTTCTCTTCTGTATCTGTTTTTGTGGCTCGGAACTTCAGACGGAAGGTTTGAGCCTGCTGAAGGCTATGGTCTCATCCTTAAGAAAGATAATTATGATGAGGCTCAATTTTTGTGGCTGGAAAATGAGTACGAAGCAGACTTAAAGCTTTGGAGTTAATTTATAAAAATTAGGCGATCGCTTTCTGGGAGATAAAATAGCGATCGCTTGTTTGTAGTCAAAACTTTAGTTGTATTAAGTGAGTAATGAGTTATGAGGGTTTGGCTCTGAATGGTTTGTTAGTGGGGAAATCACTTTTGGTTTGGGAAAGAATAATCACCCTCGTTCATCCGGATATGATATGAATGCTATAGTCATTTCAAATAAGAAGGGAAAAATTTTTCTGCTGAAACTTAGTTATAGCAATAAAAAACTTGTCTCAATCTAAATTAAAATAACTATAAATCTCCAAGAGGGAAAAAGGCGATCGCTCCTTAAACATGATTGGCTTGGGAAGAGCGATCGCTTTGGGGGAACTATAAAGTCAACCATTCATCAAGGGATATAGGACGAGCAATAATTTCCTCAATTTATCGAATCGTCATCACCTGTTCTCGCAATGGCGCAGTGTGGAGACAAATGCGACAACACCTTTGCAGCATGGAATTCGACCGACAAAAGTGTCATCTTCGAGTTTAGTAATCAAAAATTCCTTCTATCTCAAATGGCCTTGTTATCAAGCTAGAATCTACAACATCGACATGCAAATGAGGACCAGTACTGAAACCAGAGTTTCCTACTCGACCTATCATTTGACCTGCATCCACCTTTTGACCGACTTGTAACCCTGCATCTGAATTAGAATATTGCTGAAGATGCCAATACCTAGCAACATAGCCATTTTCGTGTTGGATTTCCACTAAGTTATTTCGCTTAGAATCGGCGATATCTGGATGATCATCGACCACTTTTTTAACAGTTCCTGAACGCATGGCATATATTGGTTCACCAAAATCATCCCAGCCTGGAATACTGATATCTATAGCGTAACGCAAATTGCCAGTATGACTATAACTGCCACCAGGTGACTGTGAAACATACCATCTCTCACCTCTGACAGGAGATTGGAATCCCTTCAGGGGGTTAGATTCTGTTGGGTTAGAGTGTAAGGGCTTATACTCACCTTTAAGATTCAGCACTAATTTATAGTTAGTTTGCTGACTAGAGTCAGTTGGTGCCGTAACTCTCGCGTAATACGTACCAGCTTGTAACCCCATAGTTTCGTGCAGGTTATATCGATGATTATCTTTATCATTTTCTTTAGGAGTAATTCGAGCGCCACTGGAATTGAGTATATCGATGTCAGCAGGAGCTGTCAAGTCTCGAAGCGCATATTCCAAGAAACGAGGTTCTTGTACAGTAAATTTATAGTAATCATACTGATCCCCTGAGCTGGTTCCTATAAAGTCCTTGTATTCTTTACGCTGTCCTGCTAGCTCACCGAGCCAACGAGCATTACTCCTGTCATTTTTTGCTTTGTCGAGGTTCAGTACTAAGCGATAGTTGGTATCGGCACCATTATGGCCGTATACCCGCATATAATAAGTGCCAATGCCGAGGTTTTCATTTGCATATTCATCACTATTGCCTGATTTGCTGGAACTTTCTAAGACTTTACCGCTAGAATTCAACAATTGCAAGTTAGCATCTGCACTCATTCCCCGCAGTGCAAATTGTAGGTATCCAGGGGAGTCAACAGAAAATTTGTAGTAGTCATCGTTGCCTACATAGCCACTGTACTCTTCTCGACCAGTATAGGTTTTCAAATCCTTGGTAACGCTTGGAGGCCATGTTGTGCTTTGGATAGTGAAACTATTACTGTAGTCGTCAACACTACTATCGTTCACATTGCGAATTTTGATATTGTAATTAGTACCGCTGCTTAAAGATGTAGGCACCCTCCAAGAGTAACTGCCATCGCTGGAGGTGGAACTAGCAATTGTTTGTTGCCAGGAACTGCCTTTGTACAAGTCCAGTTTGACATTATCGCTGAAGTTGTCGGTCCAGCGAATAGTATAGCTTTCTCCCGGTTCAATACTGGTACTGCTGCTTGGGGAAGTGATATTTACCTTTTCATCTGGTTCATCTGGTTCAATAGTGAAATAACTACTGTAGTCGTAAACACTACTATCGTTCACATTGCGAATCTTGATTCTGTAATTAGTACCGCTGCTTAAAGATGTGGGCGCCCTCCAAGAGTAACTGCCATCGCTGGAGGTGGAACGAGCAATTGTTTGTTGCCGGGAACTTCCTTTGTACAATTCCAGTTTGACATTATCCCTAAAGTTGTCGGTCCAGCGAATATTATACCTTTCTCCCGGTTCAATACTGGTACTGCTGCTTGGGGAAGTGATATTTACCTTTT
>JAGGDU010000211.1:75959-86848 GCA_018457135.1 Trichodesmium erythraeum GBRTRLIN201
CCCTAAAGTTGTCGGTCCAGCGAATATTATACCTTTCTCCCGGTTCAATACTGGTCCTGCTGCTTGGGGAAGTAATATTTACCTCTTCATCAGATGAAGATGAAGTTGCTTCTATATTGAGATTGTAATTAGTATTCACCCCACTCATTGGATAAACCCTAATATAATATGTACCCGAATTGAGAGTTTCACTGATGCTCTCGGAACTACTACCACCCTTGGTAGAACTACTAATAGTACCACCACTACTATTGAGTAATCGTACGTCCGCATCACCGCTTAAGCCGTTGAGAGTGAGGTTAAACTCCCTTTCCCCACTCAGATAAAAGCGATAATAGTCGTTGGTATCTGTTGTTCCAACAAAACCAGTGAAACTACTACTGCTGCTGAGAGTTCCAATATTATCAGCCCTATTCCTACTGTTACCGCTTCGACGGTTAATTGGATTTGGATTTATTAAATTGTCACTTTTTTTGACAACTGCTTCATTGTCCTCACCTACTAGTGGGTCTTTCTTCCCCGGTGGAGAATTTGAGGCAGATAAATGGTTAAGTTCACCTAAATCAAAGAATTTTTGTCCCTGAAGGGGCTGTGATGGTTCATCGCCACCTGTATTGAATTCTTCGACTTTTAGTTTAGAATTATTCCCAGTTGGCTCAATGCCACTAGTCCATCTCTGCCCATCATCGAAATTTTCTTGCTTATCACCAATTAATATTAGGTTGCTCAAGTCTTGTTCAAAGTTGCTAAAGTCTCCTAAAATATCACTCACAATAGTCTCCCTAAAAAAAATTTTTATGGCTAATAAACTACTCAAATCGTATATTGTAATCTAGGGAAATGTTTATTTATTAATAAATATTTTTATATTTTGTCGATGATTGACAATAAGCAACGAGCGTGAGATAAAAACCCTCTATAAATTAACACTTAGGGTTTGCTGAAGAAGTATTATGGCTAATCAGAAATGTCTATTAGTGTAGAAGACTTGACAGTTAAATAAAAGTTAACTATTTTTATTTCAAACTAAAAAAATATGTACAGTTAAAAAAATCAAACGTAGTCCCTGAATCAGTTTGAGCATTTATAATCGTCCTAACCATAATATAAAGTTAAAAGTTAAAAGTAGTTCCTAAATCTGTACCATGAAGGGTTTTCATTTAAGTAGGGAAGTTCCATAGAACATCCCTACTGAGTTATCACTTTTTAACGTGGTTCATTAACTTAAAAACTCTCCAAGTAAAGCTAATTAAATAGACATTGAACCCACTTTTATATGACTAACATTTGCCAAAGCTTCCACCAAACTACGAACTGCCGCTATCATCGCTACTTCATCATTCAGGCGGTTAATAGCAGAACCCACACCAACGCCAGCAGCACCAGCAGCAATAGCTAATGGTGCAGTCACATTAGAAATACCAGAAGCACACAATACAGGTATATCTACAGCCCGAGAAATTTCATAAGCTGCTGCCAAAGTAGGGGCAGCTTTTTCAATTAAACCTAATGTTCCAGGGTGAATAGGTTGAGCACTGACAGCACCTTCAGTTTGAATAATATCAGCACCCGCTTTTACTAACTCAGTAGCCAGTTGTACTTGCCGATCTAGCTCTAAAATATGGGGAACAGTTACAGAAAGAGTAATATTAGGTAACAGATCGCGAGTTTCTTGAGTTAACCGCAAAACTTCTTCTGCCTCAAAGCGCATTCCTTGAGCGTAGAATGCCTCATAGTTACCAATTTCAATTAAGTCAGCACCTGCTTTTACTGCTGGCACAAATTTAGCAGCTTCAATAGCAGAGACACAGATAGGCAAGTTAGTTAAACTCCGCGCCATCTCTACTAAATTAGGATCCGCTGCAATATCAAGGAAGGTTGCTCCACCTAAAGTTGCCGCTTTAACCGTTGCGGCGACTCTATCTCTGTCAAAATTAGTCAAACCACTAATCACTTTGAGAGCTTGGCCATTTTTTAATGCAGATTGTAATCTAGATTCAGTTATCATTGAACTTAATCCTTTAACCGATAATTTTCTCTACATTATTGTGCCACGTAGATATAGCCCTATGGGCCGTCAAAAGTTAATATTAAAAGGTCAAAAGTCAAAATTCTCTATATATTTTATGAACCATCAACAATTTTCAGTCATGCCTGAGACTTCTAACTATTGGCTAAAAAATGCTCATGTACCTGCATGTCTCATAGAAAGAGAATTAGAGATATCAGATCAAACAAGAGTTGGTTTGTCTTTAGTAGATATAGAAATTAAAGAGGGAGTCATAACACAAATTGTCCACTCGTTAGCCGACTTGCCTTCTCTGAACAATGGGGACATTCCTAGAGTTGACCTCAAAGGTGGTATGGTGTGGCCATGTTTTGTAGATATGCATACCCATTTAGATAAAGGCCATATTTGGGAGCGATCGCCTAACCCAGATGGTAGTTTTAATGGCGCTTTAGATGCAGGTGCTAGGGATGGGGAAAAATATTGGAATGCTGAAGACATTTACCGTCGAATGGAATTTGGCCTGAAATGCAGTTATGCTCATGGCACAAAAGCTATTCGGACTCATCTTGACTGTTTTGCACAACAGGCAAATATTAGTTTGGAAGTATTTCAAACATTACAAAAAAAGTGGGAAAGTAGATTAATATTACAACCTGTTTCTTTGGTTACTGGAGATTATTATCTTACTGAAGCTGGAGAAAAATTAGCCGATCAAATTGCTGATATTGGTGGGATATTAGGAGGGGTTCCATTTATAAATTCAGACTTAGATAACCAATTAGATAGATTATTTAGTATAGCCAAAGAACGTCAATTAGATTTAGACTTACATACTGATGAAAATGGAGACCCTAATTCCCGGGTTTTACACAAAGTTGCTGAGAAAGCAATTAGTCATCAATTTTATGGCAAAATTATCTGCGGACATTGTTGTAGTTTAGCTGTACAAACCCCTGAAAAAGTAACAGAAACTATTAAGTTAGTTAAGGAAGCTGGTATTAGTATTGTTAGTCTGCCAATGTGTAATCTTTATCTCCAAAATCGCCAAGAAAATTATACTCCTAGATGGCGGGGTGTGACTTTATTACATGAATTAAAAAAACAGGGAATTTCAGTTGCTATTGCCAGTGATAATTGTCGCGACCCGTTTTTTGGATTTGGTGACCATGATGTTTTAGAAGTCTTTAATATGTCAGTGAGAATTGCTCATTTAGATATGCCTTATGGGGATTGGCCTTGTGCTGTTACTAAGACTCCTGGAGATTTAATTGGTTTGCCAAATGTGGGAATAATTAAAGTTGGATTACCCGCAGATTTAATTCTATTTAAAGGTCGGAATTTTAGTGAACTTTTATCACGGTCTCAGCATGATAGAGTAGTATTAAGAAATGGTCTAGTTATTGATACAACTTTACCTGATTATTCTGAATTAGATAGCTTGTTTTACGGATAGTAATTTATTAACTATTTTTTAGGTAATAAGTCAAAATTAAAAAGTAAGAACTAAGGGCTAAAAAGTAAAAAGTAAAAACTAAGAACTAAAAAGCAAAAAGTAAAAACTAAGAACTAAACTAAGGAGAAAATTATAGTAGTCAATAGCAGTTAGGAATTTAGTAAGTATTGATACTTAATATTTTACTAAAAATTTGACTTTTTATCCAGGTTAATGAAAATAATTGAAGATAATTTTTATATTATAAATTTTTAACTAAGGTACAGATTTTATACTAATTTTTATGTTTTAAATCAGTTTACTATTTTACATAAAGCGAACAAACTACTCTTTTATGTCGATAACTTTGTGCTGAGTTAATAGCTTTAGGAACTTCCGTCAAGCTCTACAATTTATTTATAAATTCCAGCGATCGCTTTGGTTAATCAATTAACTTTAGTTGTACCAATTTACCTTAAAAATATCACAAATAATTACCAACTTTAAATGTAAAATAATTTCCTCAAATTATTCTTCCCTATTCAAAATTACCTAAACCATAGAACCACAATACCAATAAACAGAAACCAACTGAGAAACCTTTCATTAACTTTTGACTTTAAATATTTGACTTTTGACTGAAAACCTCAACTCAGCAAATAATAGATTAACTTAGATATCAGATATGCCAATAAGAGTGAAAAATGATCCAACAGCCTAAACCTCAATATTCTATAGCCTGGATAAGTAAAATTGCAGAAGTCCCCAAACCCGAGTGGGATGCTCTGGCCCAACCCCTCAAAACTCCTTTTCTAGAATGGGACTGGCTCCACAATATGGAAAAATCTGGTAGTGTGGGTGGTAGAAGTGGATGGCTACCCCAACATTTAACAGTATGGCGGGACAGACAACTCATAGCAGCAGCACCATTATATCTTAAAGGCCACAGTCAAGGTGAATTTGTCTTTGACCATCAATGGGCCGAAATTTCCTATCGCTTAGGTATTGAATATTATCCGAAGTTATTAGGAATGTCTCCCTTTACTCCAGCTGAGGGATATAGGTTTTTGATAGCATCTGGGGAAGATGAGGATGAAATAACAGCCATGATGGTCAGTGAAATTGACTACTTTTGCGATCGCCATAATATTTCTGGATGTCATTTTCTCTATGTCGATCCGGAATGGCACCCCATAATTAAACGCAATGGTTTTACCAATTGGCTTCATCATAGCTATATTTGGCAAAACCAAGGTTATCAAACTTTTGACGACTACCTTAAGGTATTTAATGCTAACCAACGTCGTAATATTAAGCGAGAACGAAAAGCGGTAGGAAAAGCCGGTTTACAAATGCAGACTCTCACAGGAGATGAGATATCGAAAGCCCTCTGTTCTAAGATGTATAATTTTTACGAGAGTACCTGCGATAAATTTGGTTGGTGGGGGAGTAAATATCTGACGAGGCGGTTTTTTGAACAATTACATCACAACTTTCGCCATCGAGTATTATTTGTTGCTGGTTATAGTGAAGAAAATGATCGGTTTCCAGTAGGAATGTCATTTTGTATTACCAAGGGCGATCGCCTTTATGGACGTTACTGGGGTAGTAATTATGAAATAGACTGTTTACATTTTGATGCTTGTTATTATACACCGATAGAATGGGCGATCCAAAATGGTATTAAGAGTTTTGACCCTGGTGCTGGAGGGCGACATAAAAAACGCCGTGGTTTTCCCGCCACACCTAACCATAGTATGCACAGATTTTATCATAACCGTTTGTCCAAAATATTTTTATCTTATATTGGGCAAGTCAATGAAATGGAGCAGCTAGAAATGGAGAGAATTAATGAAGATTTACCTTTTATTCAGGGAGTAGGAAATCTTGAGGAAAAGAGTGGGGGAGCTTCTTAGGAAAACTTACCTCTTGAGATATTGAATAATCATTATCTTATGTTTTCTTTCAGATTTTTTATAATACAATATTTAAGGTATGTCAGTTTACAACACAACTTAAATTTCATAAACTAAATTGACTGAAACGCCTGTTCATTCTCTAATATTATTAGACTAAATAATTCATCAACAATATCGGTTAATAAATCAGGATTATTTCTAGTCTTTCGCAACTTTAATATTGGCAATTTTAATAATGGAGAAACTCTTGTATTTATAATAAATATGCTTATTTTCCCACCTAAAAATTCCCAACTTTATCCTCCAGAGATAAAGATATTGCTACTCCTAAAATAGCCAGATTAGCTAGAAAAAAAACTTGAAAATATGAGAAATTTTTCCCTGTATTTGAGAAATATTATAAGCATCATTCATGGTTTTAAATATTGAAAATATATTACTGCCTCCCACATCTGAAATATTACCAAATTTATTTGCACTGAATTATGAATTATTTTTATATATTGCTCTTTTTAGTAAAAGTAAAACACTGTCTAAAAATAGATTGTATATTGTAAAAATGCAATATTTGAAACAGCTTGTGAAAGTATCTAAAATTCTGAATTACTCAGATAAATACAATAAACAAAAATTCATTTATCAGTTACTAAACCCAAGTTTTCATAAATACCTAAATAGTCTTTGTTACTTGGAAAAAGTTGATAAACTTTCTCAATTTATGATAGCTGTTTAAATATTTAGCTGAGAGTATTTATTAAGCAAGTAATAAGGAAGACCAGAGAAACAAGAATAAAAAAATTGAATCAGGATTAAAAGATAAAATTAATGAGTAAGTCATCAGACATACAGTACTTTTGGCAGATGGCGAAGTTAGGGCTACACCCAAGGCAAAAATCACTTATGTAAAAATCAAAAATAATCTATAGTATTTTCAAATAAGATGTAAATCTATATTCAGGTTTTTTTCTCATAAAAAAGAGCTGTATTGAATATTATGTATCCTTTTATTAACTACTATTTAATACTTTTATCCTTCTTAATTATTTCTCATTACCTCCAAACTTATTGCCTTTTTAATAGTACTCAGTTTTCATATCTCAAATAAAAATGCTATTTGAATGAGTTTGAGAATTTAGAAATTTACTAGCCCTTTACTTAGATTACTATATACTTTATAATTAATCTTTATTACCTATTCTCTATTCCCAGATAAATAAAATATATTCAAATTTATCCTCTACTCCTTACTAGTACTACTGACAAACAAATCAGCCATCAAGTTTTCTATTTTCAGGATATTAAAAGAATAAACTTTAGCATTTTTAACCTCTGTACTAATAATTAATAACTAATAACTGAAATCAATGACTATTTCAATAATAACTATTTAAATAGAGATAATATTATTCCAGGGTAGACTATTTTTTTTGAATAGACTATTTTTTTTTATACTTATCTGTTAAACTTAAAAAGTATTCAGCTATAATAGCTGAACTTTGCTCAAAAAAAATTATTTAGGAAAGGTTAATAATTGTGGTATTCAAAATCGGTTTGTTGGGATTAGGAACAGTCGGTATAGGGACAGCAAAAATTTTGCTATCCCCACAAGGTCGTCATCCTTTAATTAATGAATTGGAAATATACCGAGTTGGAGTGCGTGATATATCCAAAACTAGGGATATTAATATATCTCCAAATATTTTAACAACAGATTTAGAGGCGATAGCTACTGACCCAGATGTAGACATAATAATAGAACTCATCGGTGGGTTAGAACCAGCAAGAAGTCTAATTCTCAAAGCTATCGAACATGGTAAACATATAGTCACTGCCAACAAAGCTGTCATCTCTCGTTACGGTCCAGAAATTTTTGATGCAGCTAATAAAAAAAGTGTCTATGTTATGTTAGAAGCATCAGTAGGAGGTGGAATTCCAGTTATTCAACCCCTCAAAGAATCTCTAACAGTAAATCGCATTCATTCTATTACTGGTATCATCAACGGGACAACTAACTACATCCTTACTAAAATGCAAAAAGAGGGAGCAGACTTTGCAGATGTTCTTGCTGATGCTCAAAAGCTGGGTTACGCAGAGGCAAATCCCACTGCTGATGTGGAAGGGTTAGATGCCAAAGATAAAATCGCCATTCTTGGTTCCCTTGCTTTTAGTGGTTTCATAAAATTAGAAGACATTTACTGCGAAGGTATTCGTCAAATAACAGCAGCAGATATTACCTACGCTGCTCAACTAAATTTCGTAATTAAATTATTAGCGATCGCCAAGCAAGCTCCTAAAAATACTAACTTCACCTCTGATAAACTTCAACTCAGAGTACATCCTACCCTCATTCCCAAAACTCATCCCCTTGCCAGTATCAACGATGTTGACAACGCTATCTTCATTGAAGGAGAACCCATCGGACAAGTTATGTTTTTTGGTCCTGGTGCCGGTGCTGGTCCAACTGCCAGTGCAGTAGTTTCTGATATTATGAATATTGCGGCTATTCTGCAAACAGAAACCGAACCCATTCCCCATCCATTATTAAGTTGTACTCATCAAAAATATTGTGAAATAGTACCCATAAAAGAACTGATCACTAGATTTTATGCTCGTTTCTTAACTCAAGATAAACCAGGAGTAATAGGTAAACTTGGTAGTTGTTTTGGTAAATATAGTGTTAGTTTAGAATCTGTGGTACAAACAGGAATACATAATCAACTTGCAGAAATAGTTGTTGTTACCCGTGATGTACGAGAAGGCAACTTCCGGCAAGCATTAGAGGAAATTCAATCATTAGATGTTATTAATAGCATTCCCAGTATATTAAGGGTTTTGTAGAAACAAAAAAATCAGAGAGAAAAACTTAACTTCAAAATAGACTTCTGCGAAAACTAATCTCCAACTTTACAAAAAACCAAAGGGGGAGAATTAACAGCAACAACAAAAGTAGGAGAATCGGACATTGAGTCAATAAGTGGGTGATATATGAAAATGCCTTCGCTGGCGTCAAGCACGATGCGGCTGTTAATCATTTTACCGTAATCATCAGGATGATTTTGATGACAAATGAATGGAAACAAAAGCTAGACTATGGAACTTTCACCTGATGCCAGCATAAATAATAAAATCACTAGCCAAAATTAATTTGAGTTTTCATTTTTCCCTAACCTAAGTTGTTTCCCAATAACTCTAATGAAAAGAATCATCAAAAAATTCCTCAGATGGTTAAGCATCCTAATAGGAGTTTGTTTATTATTAGTGGTAACTCATCATGCCTCTCCTCGTTCTCCTGTAGTTAAAGACAAGATGCAAGGAATTTGGTTAACCAATATTGCCACAGCATTTCTACATCACACCACATACTTAGATGAAATCCTACATCAGCTTTCCATCTCAGGATATGACCGTGTTTATTTCAGTGTTTATGGTTTTAAAGGAACTCTTTACCCGACTTCTCATAGTTCCACTTACTTTCTGTTGCGTCCTCCTTTGACTAACCCTCTTAAAGCGGCAGTTCAAGAATCTCGCCGTCAAGGATTAAAGCCTTATGCCTGGTTTGAATATGGTTTAATGCTTTACCCTAAAAATGCTATTGTTAAGAAACATCCAGATTGGTTGCTAAAAACCGGAGAAGGGGAAATTGTAGAAGATGGAAATGTCTGGCTAGATCCAACTCATCGAGAAGTTCAAGAATATATTTTAGGCCATATAGATGATATTCTTAAAATCAAAGGGTTAGCTGGCATTCAATTAGACGATCATTGGGCTGTTCCCAAGGCTTTTGGTAATATTAATCAACGTCAGGCGTTAACCAGCTTAACCCAGAAGGTTTATAATCACATTAAAGCCAAAAATCCCCAACTGGTAGTCAGTATTTCCCCTAATCCTTACCACTTTGCTGTTTCTAGATATAATCAAGATTGGTTATGGTGGGTAAAACAAAAGATAGTAGATGAAGTGGTATTACAGATTTATCGCCCAACACCAGAAGCAGTAGTAGCAAGTTTATCAAATTCTGGTATTTACACTGCTTCTTATTATATGCCAGTTGGAGTTGGTATCTCAGCAACCTGGAATGTTGTTCCTTTCTCACTTAATACAGTGCAAAAACAGGTTGCAGCAGTCAAACAACAAGGTTATGGATATTCGATCTTTAGTTGGGAATATTTAGTGTTACGTCGTTTAGCACAGTTTTTTTAACAGGGGAAGTCAGAAGAGCCAGATATTTGGGAACTGGCGATCGCTAATCTTGACTATCCTTATAAGGACTTTAGGAATAAGAATTAAATAAGATCCATGAGTCTATCACACTAATAGTAAAATGATAATACGTATGATAAGCGTTATATCATGTCCGGATGATTAGTGATGATTAAGTATTTCTAGTGTGAGGCAAAGAGTGAAAATAGGTTAACCCCCGGACAAATTCCTGCTGCTCCATAATTTTCTGGCAGCGATAGATCAGCAGATGTTCTAATTCATCTAAGTTTTCTGGTGAGTGGTTAGCGATCGCGGAGCGAAACGGAGTTTTATCGCCTCATTAGTTAAAGGCCGTAAACGTTCTGCCGGTTGTAGTTCTGGTGAATGGCTAGGCAGAAAAAACAGGTCAATACCTTCAGGTAATACCAGCTTGTTAGTGGTATGCCATCCTGCTTGTTCTAACACCAGCAGTATACGTTTATTTTGATTGAGGTCAAATTCTCGTGCTAAATCTGTTAAAACACGATTAAACAACTCTGTATTGACTTGAGGTAAAATCCAGAAATATGTTTCTCCAGACTCAGGGTGGAGAAAACCATAAAGCCATAGCCATTGGTATTGAGTCTTCACATCAGCAACTGGTTGTTCTCCAAGTTTTGTCCACACTCGACGACCTTTTGGTTGTAGTCCTAATCTTTGCTCATCTGAGCACCACACTTCTATATCTGCTTGTGGGTATTTACTTTGAAGTTTAGCTAACTGTTGAGAGAGTTTTTTTTTCACAACAAATGTTTCTGAAAGGCAACTGTCACGATGACTTGGACGTGGTACCTTGAGCCGAAAGTCCAGCGTGTTGTAGATATTCCCACCCTCTCTGGCGAGAGACTTGACGGCCAATCTTGTCACTCAACCAATCTGCTAGTTTTCTACTATTCCAGAGTCTTCCATCTGGAGCTGGTTGCTGTAGTAGCTGCCACAATTGAGTTTGATTTACATCATCCAGTAATGATTCACGGCCGATATTTCTTTTTCTTTGGTCTCCCAATCCTTTTGTTCCTTCAGTATTATAACGACGTACCAATCGGTATATCCAATTTCGACTGTAACCTGTTACTTCAGAGACCTCTAAGCAAGTCCTACCAGTGGCTAATAACCAAATTGTAAGACAAGTGAATTTTCTCAGTTACTTCCTGGGCATTACGATATCTTTCCTCTAAATCTTCTACTCTTAAGTGTTTTTCAATTGTGACTAGCTTCGGCATAACTCCCTCCTATAGAGCCTATTTGAGATCTTTTACCGGTATAAAGTTAAGCTAATGACAGCAGT
>JAGGDU010000212.1 GCA_018457135.1 Trichodesmium erythraeum GBRTRLIN201
GATTTTATTCTTGAAGCATTATGTGTAGTCGGACTTTAGGAAATTGGTATTACAAGACTAGATTAATAAACAGGTGAAAAATAAATCTATAGGACACTTTAGATCAATAGCTTCTGGACTAGCTTTCGTTTTCTTGTTCCTACTGCTTTATTAGTGTTAGGACTAATTCTTAACGGCTATGCAATTGTGAAATTTTAACTAAAAAATATGCAACCATTGCGCCTTCTCCTTCTATTACACCTACCGTTCTTGTTTCTCCAGCACCTGAAAAAAAACCGCTCCGCCTCTTTCTACTCCGTTACAAACTCCAGTGAACCCTCACTCAGTTAAGTCAAAATCATATCTAACAGTAAAAGAACAAAAAATTGGGCATTTTCCCTACCCGGAGGGGAAAGCACAAAAAATGGTAATTATTGGCAGTTATGCCACTGGTGCAGAGTATCAAAAGCCTGAAAAATTGGCATCTGAAGTAGCCTTTGCTTTGATGTAAATGATATATGCAGCAGTGGATGATAGTATATAACTTGTAACCGTTTCAGGATTTCGCACTGTTGCTAACCAAAAGCAACTATTCCAATACCAAATTCAGCACTATGGTTCTCCAGAAACAGTTGCAAAGACTACTGCTCCTCCCAGCTATAGTGATCATCACACTGGATAGGAAATTGATATGGCTGATAGCAACTTCCCAGAAAAAGATATTACTTATGAGTTTGGAGAAACTAAAACTTTTCAGTGGTTAATTAAAAATGTCAACCAATATGGTTTTGAAAT
The DNA here is from genome assembly GCA_018457135.1 of Trichodesmium erythraeum GBRTRLIN201. Lineage (GTDB taxonomy): Bacteria > Cyanobacteriota > Cyanobacteriia > Cyanobacteriales > Microcoleaceae > Trichodesmium > Trichodesmium erythraeum. Next base: position 775 of record JAGGDU010000212.1, read on the forward strand.
GTCATTTCCTGAAAATAACTCTCAAGGAGTAAGTTATGAGTATTGGCACTGGCGTTTTTCCAATTATGATAGCTTTCAATAGTTTGAAGTTCATTCCTTTCTTGTTCATTGGTATATTGTTTTTCAAAGACTGGACATTGTACTTTAAAATTGCTTTTAAAGCTGGGTAGATATTCCCACTCTCTTTGGAGATGAATCAGACCTTCAATATCATCAATGATCCACTTAGGTATTTTTGGTTTATTGTATAAACCTCCATCTCTAAGTAAAAATACCCTTGCCTAAAACCCAAGAAATATGTTAGCTATTTAGTCTAGTCAAGTTGATCAATCAGTATTTTTGTTTAACAATCCAATCAAGAATTAGACGATTAACTATTTCGGGACATTCATCGTGGGCACAATGACCAGCGTTATCTAATTCTATAAACTCTAAACGGGAATTAAGTTTACTAAACTGACTAGGATTAGCAAACTTGGCAGGAATGAATAAATCTTGCTTGCCCCAAATTAACAACATAGGAAGTTCCAGAGTAGGAAGTATAGCTTTGACACTAGGACCGAACTTAGTGCTACCCATAATTTTAAATAAAATACAAAAAGCACGAGCAGCACCCTGATCCCTCGGCGGTCCTGCCAATATATCCACTAGTTCTTCTGTAACTAGATCGGGATTACTATAGGCAAGTTTAACCCAGCGACGAATTATTGAGCTTCTGCGAAGGATAAAAAACAAACCCCTTAACAATAGTGGGGAAGCAACAATATTTTGAATCAACTCAACAGTAGGTAAACACCAACTTGGAATTACTTCTGCTTGAGCAGTTGGGTCTGGTAAACTAATCATTACTAGTCCTGCAACCATATCTTTATGTGTAGCAGTAACAACTAGGGATATTAATGAACCAATAGAGTTACCTACTAATATTACTGGTACTTGAATAAAAGCCTGCCAAAAATCATATATTTGCTCTACCCAAAAGTTACTATTGTAGTTGGCGATCGCCTTTTCCGAAGCACCAAAGCCCAATAAATCTAGTGCATAGACTGTATGTTTTTGACTTAATACATTTATGTTGTGTCGCCAATGGCCTATTGATGCACCAAAACCATGTAAAAGCAGTATAGGAGGGTTTTGTAGATTCTGGCCTTCCATAGTTTTGTAGTTACTTTGGCATCTAACATAAGTGTAGCGAGTTTGCCATCCTCGCCATACCCAGTCTCGTTGACTACCTACTTTTGTTTCCCAATTCTTTATATTCTATTTCCCCCAGAATTGCATAACTATATTACTATAGATTATTATAAATATTAACATATCTATTCAAAAAAAAGCAACTAAAAAGTCTCTTGCTTAAGATTTACACTCATACCAGCAAAATGTACATTGTGTTAAGCTAGAGAAAAACAGCGTTATGTAATAGGCTTGCATAAAAATATTTGATTATGATAATATATTATTGATAAGTTATATCACATAAAGTTTAACCAATATCCTTGCCAACATCGTTTTAAAATTCCAATTAATGCCAATCGAAAAAAAAAATAATCGTAATCTCCCTCAAGTTAACGAAAAGATTAGAGTTCCCAAAGTTAGGGCTGTTGATGCAGATGGCCAACAATTAGGAATTGTAGAAACAAGAGAAGCTTTACGGATGGCCCAGGAAAAAGGTCTCGATCTGGTTATGGTCAGTGATAAAGCTGATCCACCAGTTTGTAGAATAATTGATTACGGTAAATATCTGTTTGAACAGAAAAAGAAAGTTCAGGATGCCAAACGTAAGCAGCATAATGCCGAAGTTAAGGAAGTGAAGATGCGCTATAAAATTGAGGAGCATGACTATAATGTCCGCTTATCTCATGCAAAGCGTTTTCTCGAGTCTGGTGATAAAGTGAAAGCCACTATTATGTTCCGAGGCCGGGAAATACAACACAGTAACCTTGCAGAAGAATTATTGCAACGGATGGCAACAGATTTAAAAGATTTAGCGGAGATTCAACAAGCTCCCAAAAAGGAGGGACGTAGTATGATGATGTTGTTATCTCCTAAAAAGTCAAGTTGAATACTTTAAGCATTTATATAGAATTTACAGCAGGTACCAATTATATTAATTACGGAAAAATTGGGTTTAAAGCCTTGCCCTTCTAGGACAACTTCTAATTGTTTAATAAGTAGGGTTTAAATACCCGAATTGTCTCATAAATACTGTAGAGTAGAAAAGAATAGGTTTTTTGAAACCTCTTCATTTGAGAGTTAAACTTAAGAAGCTTTTAGGTCAATGAGCAGTTCAAACCTGAAAGCACAAATAGAGACCTACTTACAAAATTTTTTTGTCAGTCCTGCTTGGGTATTCCGAGACTTGAAATGGACGAGAAGGTCAGCCTAAGACTACTGCCAAGGTAGAAGCCGCCTCTAAGACGTCAAACCACGTATCAGCCAAGGCTCGGTAATAATTACCGTGCTTTTTGGCCGGGGCGAATATAAAAAATATTAAAGTAGAACTTAAATCTTAGCTCTGAGCTATCGGCTCTCATATATCAGCTATCAGCTTCAATAGCTATATAATGAGTAGTTAAAAACCTCATTAAATATCGCCCACTAATTGTTTAAATACAGTAGGGGAATATTACCCTTGAATCTTCAGTTGACTGCTAAATGCTGTTTACTGACGCTTCTGGAGCGGAAAATCTTATAGACATTTAATTAATCCTCAAATCTTTGTAGCGCGGACATATTAATGGGGATAGCTCTACTTCACCCTTGATAAAAAAAATAAATTACTTCATGTTATAATTAAAAATTTTTAGGAGCGTTTCATGGAATCTCCCCATTGTAGTCTGTCCATAATAGTCTATCCATAAAGAAACTGCTGTAATCTTCAATTATTATACCAGTTCCCTCAAGAATAGCTACACATTATAATCAAGAATAAAATCTTATGATCTTTTAAAATAAGCAGTCTAGTCTAAGTTTGTGAAATTAGTATTAAACTACAAGAGTTTTCAGTGAAATAAAGCACATTAAATAAACAATAACCCTCAGGACGTTGAATGCAACATCCCTAATTCTTAAAAAGACTTAACACATTAACATTTTCCCCGGGTATAAGGCACGAAAGAGTTATTGTGAGCCTTAACTCCGATGGGGGTTAAGTTTTTTTATCTTGCTGCAATTTAAATCTATATCAAAAAGCTTGAACCTATTTAAACCCCTGGCCTGGTGCGTTCATATTTTGTCTGATGACTGCCCGCCCGCGACTAACTAATTAATGAAAGAATAACAGATGTATTCAAAAAAAACTAAAAAGTCGCCAAAAACAACTAAAAAGCCACCCAATAGGCAGGCGAGGCGACCCTGTTTTTTGCTAAATTATAGACCTTACATAATATAAGATTAAAGGTAGATACAGGTTAAAAGCCTATCAAATCAGGTTTTTTGTTTAGGTGAATAAATTTTATATATATTGTTATATATGACAATATTTGACGATCTTGATATAGAAAGTTTACGATATTTCATTAACTATATAATTTAGTAAAAATTCAGTAAACCAGATGGAAGTGAGAAATTTAAAAAGTTATACAGGATTAGGAGATAAACTGCTAATATCTCTCAATCTCCGTTCTGAAGAAGTAGAGCGAACCTTACTAATGTTTGTGGTATATACTCTTACTTCTATAGGGTTAATTTGGTTAGAACTGAGTACAGTTAGTTTATTCTTAGACCAATATGGTGCTGAGAAATTACCTTGGATATATATTGCTAGTGCTGGCATAGGTTCAGGTCTTGGGTTTGTCTACTCCTGGCTACAAAAAATCATGCCTCTGCGCCGAGTAATAGTAGTAATTTTATTACTAATGGCAATTCCTTTATTCTTATTTAGACTTGGTATTGGCATTGAGAATATCAAGATAGCTGGTCTAAGTTTAGCTTTTCTCACTACTTTTATGATGTGGTTATGGGTAGAGGCTTGTTACTTACTTAACGATTTGAATAGTTCAATCACAGGTAACCAATTATTTAATATTAGAGAAATTAAACGGACATATCCAATAATAAGTAGTGGTTTTTTAGTAGCAGGAGTAATTAGTGGATTTTCTTTACCTCTAATAATATCATTTGTGTCGCTGAATAACGTTACAATAGTATCGGGCTTAATGGTATTATTTGGGTCAGGAATACTGTTATATTTATCAGAGAGATATCAACAATCTTTTCCTGATTCTAGCCGTTGGATACCAGAAGATGAGGAGCAGGAGTTTTCTACTCGGATAGTAAAAGGACCTCTACAAGGTTATATATTGCCGTTAATCATATTCTTTGTAATAGCAGAGGTACTATATGTATTAGTAGACTTTCAATTTTTTTATCAACTAGAATTGGAAAACCGGTCTCTTAATGGGGCAAATCAAATAGCAAGTTTCCTGGGTTTGTTTGAAGGAATTTTGAGTACTTGTCAAGTAGTAACTCAATGGTTTGCCTCTAGTCGTCTGGTAGAAAGAATAGGAGTTTTTGGTACAGCAATGGTACTACCATTAGGGGCAATAGCTTTAGGGTTATTTTCTTTGACGGGGGCAATAACAGGATTACTTTCAGTATTTATAGGATTAGTAATCCTGAGATTTCTAGATGAGTTACTACACTATACATTAATAGAAACTACTGGGCCTGTTTTATTCCAACCTTTACCAGAGAATATTCGTAGTGATGTTCAAACAATGGTAAATGGGGTAGCAGAACCCTTTTCTACAGGCTTAAGTGGATTAATAATACTAGCAATTCTTGGGGTAAGTAGATTAATATTAGACTCCAATCAACGTTTGTTTTCAGACCAGCAGGGTCTAGTCTTTGTGATCGCAATAATCATATCAGCTCTGGTATGGTTAGGAGTAATATTATTAATTAGAACTCAATATGTAAACTTATTGGTAAGGAGTGCAGGTAAAGGTAGATTTGCTGTTTTAGATGTAGATATGAGGGCATTGAAACGCTCAGTAGTAGAAACTTTGGAAAGAGGAACGGCAGAAGAAGATAAGCGTTCCTGTATTGAGTTATTAAGTCAAATAGATAAAAAAAATATAGGTGAAATATTGGCTCCACTACTCGGGGTAATGTCACCGGCATTACAATCTCAAAGTTTGGAAGTAATGTTGAATCACCCTAATCCAGCTTATCTCCAACAAGTGCGCTCGTTAACTCAAACATCACTACCAGCACAAGTTTTAGCTTTGGCTTTACGTTATATCTGGCTTACAGAATCAAAATCAGATGTTAGTCAACTTCGGCCTTATTTACAACCTTCAGTAGATCCAGTAGTAAGAGGTACAGCAGCAGCTTTAATTATGCGTAGAGGAGACAGAGAGCAAAAAGCTGAGGCTACTAATGTTTTACGCAGGATGATTACTTCTAAACTGGAAAAGGAAAGAGTCATGGGTGTTCGTGCCTTGGGAGAAGCAGATTATTTGCAAGGGTTACGATTATATATTCCGAGTTTATTACAAGATGAATCCTTACGAGTACGAAAGTATTGTATGGATGTGATTGCTGCTACTCATTTGGAAGGTTACTACCCCTCACTGTTACGGGGTTTATCCTACAAATCAACCAGAGAATCTGCATTGCAAGCATTAGTAAGATTAGGTAATGATGCGATTCCAATGTTGGTGAAGTTAGCCGATGATGCTCATAAGTCAGATCTAGTTCGATTACAAGCTTGGACTGCTATTAGTGAAATTGGTACAATAGAAGCACTAGATTCTCTGGTAAATAGAATGATGACAACTTGGGGTACAACACGTCGTAATATTCTACGCAGATTATTGAAAATGCCGGAAGAAATAGGAATTGAAGGGGTCCTGGAACGAGTAGGCCGCAGTGGAGTTGAAATTCTAGTAGAGCAAGAGTTGATGTTCTTGGGACAGATTTATGCGGGTATAGTAGACTTGTCTGGGGTAAGTATTAATTCAGAGAATTCTCTCTCTAGTGCTTTAGAGAAAAGTAATGGAAAACTAACTACTGATTATACAGAAATATTGTTGCGGTCTTTACAATTGTTGGAGTTAGATGCTATAGAACAGTGTTTTTTGTTAATGAAGTTTCTTTATCCATTGGGTTCTATTAAGGCAGCAGCTCTTAATATTAACTCAGATTCCCGTTCAAATGTGGCTCGCGGTTTGGAAATTTTGGATAATACTGTAGATATTTCTTGTAAGCGATCGCTGATTGATATTTTGGATCAAAAGAGCTATGAAGAAAAATTAAATAGTTTATCTGAAATGGTGATTTATCAACCAATGGCTCCTAGCGATCGCTTACGACACCTGCTAGATTTTCGCCATTTTCTTTCTGAGTGGGCTTTAGCTTGTTGTTTACAGATGGCTCGTGCAGCTCGTTGGAGTTTAACGGCAGAACAAACTTTAGTTTGTTTACGTCATCCTACTGGTTTTGTACGGGAGGCAGCTCTGGCTTACTTACGAATGGCATCTCAACGGGCATTAGTTGAATTATTGCCTCATTTGAGGAATGACCCAGACCCTCTGGTCGCTGCTCAGGTAGAGCAAATGATTGTTGAGTTTGGTATTAGTTAGATTGAAAAATATTCAGAGTGGGTCTACTTATTCCTTAAGCTGTTTTACCATTTAAACTAGATTACAGAAGTAGACAAAGTCTTGAAGGTGCAATTAAATTGCAGCAGCTGGGAAAATCTGATGCATGGAATAGATAACAAAGATTAGTATTGGTAACTGAAGATATAATTTATCTGTAGAGGTTCTCAGAGGTAATGTCTATCAGACTACCGCTATAAAGACGATCTAATCATATCCAGATAAATATTTATACTTTGGTGAAAGGAAGGCAGAAGGCATAAGGAACTTATACAGAAGGGTTTATCCCAATTGTGATTTAATTTTATATACACAGGACTTACACAAAGATAATACATATACTATAGTGCATAATGAAAAAAGCGCTATATTTACTACAGGCTTATGCTATTTTGACTTTCTTGAGCTTTTTGTGATTCAAATAATACTAATTTCCAAAAAGATTGTTACAATACTTACTATAGGCTTATGCTATTTTGACTTTCTTGAGCTTTTTGTGATTCAAATAATACTAATTTCCAAAAAGATTGTTACAATAAAATAGTTATAAAATTATTAAGTGATTGCAGTTATCAGATGAGAACAAAAACTCAAATATTAGAAACAGAATCTGAATTTAAAAAAACTTTTGTCCTATCAAACAGATAGCCGTATCAAAGAAAAATTACAAGCACTTTACTGGTTAAAAACGAAAAAGCTTTTTACTATAGGATAAATAGCAGACTTGCTCGGTTGTTATCAAGTTACAGTATAACCTTGGTTTGGTGAATATCGTCAAGGGGAAATAGAAGGAATATTAAACACAAAAAAAGTCCTGGAAGGCCAAGAGCAGGACCATCAGAGATCGTCACAAGAATAACCAAAGAACTCACTCATATCTGTGGAAGGTTTCTTTAGCTATGGTCAATTTCAATAATGGCTGCAAGTGTTTTATGAAAACAAAGTTCAATAATTAACAGTATATGAATTGTTTAGATATCGGCTGAAAAGTCAACTGAAAGTACCACAAATTTAGAAGAATTTGAAGAGTTTAAAAAAAACTAGATAAAGAAAATCTTAAAAAAAAAATAACAACTAAGGAAAAAAAATTAAGAGCTGAGAAAATTAGATATTGATGTGAAGACGAAACAAGAATTTGCCTGAAAACTATCAATGGTCAATTATTAACAGGAATGAGTATTAAGTCCATAGGGAAACACCAATGGCTGTTTAAGCATTTGTCGCTTTATGGGAGTAATATAACCATTCAATAGAAGCATTAACAGGAGAGAGTTTTTTCTATTAATTTAGCCATTTAGACACAGTGTGTATGGAAAAATATTTGGAGTTATTTGCCGAAAAATATCCTGATGATTTACATATTATTCAATTAGACAATGGAGCTCTAAATCAAAGTTTAAATATGCCAATTCCTGAGAACATAATTTTTTGATTTTAACCTCCTTATTCTCCAGAATTAAACCCTATCGAAAGATTATGGTTAGAAATAAACATAAAATTAACATGGGAAATATTTGATAATTTAGAGCAGCTCAGGAAAAGGTTGATATCTATAATTACAGAATTAACTGCACAAACAATTGATTCTTGTGGAGAATAATATATAGTTATTTTTAAGTAGTGATGTATTTAGTGATGATTTTTCTTTGCTAAAACTTATCTTTAGTTAGAC
>JAGGDU010000213.1:0-13939 GCA_018457135.1 Trichodesmium erythraeum GBRTRLIN201
GATCTGTTATTCTTACTATTATATCTGTTGCGACCAATATGGGATTGCTATATATAGTATCTACTAAATATAGTATCTACTAATTTAGGCTATCTCTATAGTTTTTTAAGCAATATAACTGCCTCTTTGCTTCGCCAACGCCTGAATTATAAAATCATTATAACTCATATAAAGACTAGCTAATATAGTTTATTTTCATAATTATAAATGTTACTAATTATAGTAGTCGAAACAAAGATTAGGAAATTGCGAAATCTGAAAATTCAGTCAGAGATTACTTTTTACTTCTTACTTACCTATAGTGCTATACTTCGACTGCTATATAAATAATTTTTACCCAAATACTAGTATTTATTATATTATTATATAACGCTAAAATTTAGCTCCTATATTAATTTTAAATATATTGATTACTGTCAATATTTACTTGGTTTTTATACAAATTAAACCACCACAGATTTAGCTAAACTAAATCTAAAATATTAGCCATCACATGATAAATATTTATTGAAAAATAGAAAAAAATACCGCAAATAATTATTTCAAAATGTTCAAAAAGAATAATTGTTACTAACACAGAAGTTTATTTGATTTTTGATTATACAGTTATTAACAAGGGATATGGTGTTAAAATTAAGTTTCTCAGGCAACATTACAGTATTAATTAGTACAAATTAATTCCTGGTATTAGGGTGGTAAATTATATATATTTTAATCCATAAATTGAATAATTTGGGATAATATATTATCGTATTTATGTTCTAGATAATGATTTAAAAAACGAAATATATTATTTTTAATAAATGATATTAAATGTAGTAAAAAAGAAGAAATTACTATTTTAAATAGTATTAATGGATAGTTGATATGTAACAAAAAGACTAATTGCACTAATATAATATCGAAAAAATCTATTACTTGTCTTTAAAAATAAACTATATAGTAGATGATACTCGTAGTGTATAAAAGTCAAAAATATAGGATAGTTAAGTTGGAATGAATCAGAAAAAATATTAGATTAAATAATTAAAATTAAAGGAATTATTTTGAGATAAAAAAAGTCAAGCTATTTTGGGAAAATGTTTCCACAAATAGAACATAATGTTTGATAATTAATGACTTAAGTTACTCTTCAGTATGAGCTGTATAATTTTGAGATTAAAACTAGATATAAAATTGAAAAATTCACACCATAATTAAGTAAATTAACAGGTATTTAATCTTGTCAATATTGTCTTATAAAAATTAATAAAAATCACATAAATTGTGCCATTTGATTATAGAAAATATTAAAAATATTAGCCGTAAAAATAGAAAAAACTATTAATCAAGTAAAACAGAAATTACTTTTAGACTATTTGATCCAAGAATTGAAGGAGCCCACAATAAGATTCATGGCTATTTTGATTTTTTATGTGCTTTTTACCCTGGTTTTAAATATGGTATCTACTTTGAGGCGATCGCTATAATTTTTTAAGAGATACCCTAAATTAGTAGGCACTATTATATATAGTGTTCTTGCTTAAGTCCTGACTATAACTTTATAACTCAGCAGTCTGAAAATTGTTATACAATATACTAGAGAGAAAACCATTAGTCTATTTGATAGCTAACAAGTGACAGACAAAATTCCTGAAAATCCGGACATAGAACCACTAACTCGCATCCAAGTGTTGGTGGCAATGGGAGTAACAGCATTAGTATTACTGGCAATTTCTAAAATCTGCCTGCTATTTGGTGTGAATTTATTGCCTGTAAGTTGGAATTTAAAGGCGTTGTTTTGGGGAATAGCGATCGCCCTAAGTATTACTACTACCAGTGCTATAATTTATCGTATTTGGCCAGCTTATCGTAGTAGTGCAGACAAATATTTAATTTTAGTGCTAAGTCCACTACTATGGCCTGATTTAGTATGGTTGGGTTTACTGCCAGGATTAAGTGAAGAATTACTATTTAGAGGTGTAGCCTTATCCGCCTTGGGATTAGATACGGTGGCATTAATTGCTTCAAGTGTCTTCTTTGGTGTTTTACATCTGAATGGTAAGCAACAATGGCCTTATATGATATGGGCAACAATAGTTGGTCTTGTATTAGGATACAGTGCTTTAGCAACAGGTAATCTGTTAATACCAATTATTGCCCATATATTAACAAACTTGATTTCTAGTAGCGTGTGGAAGTGGGAACATAATTATCAGAAGTAAGAAATGGGCTAATAATTATACTCAAAGCTCATAATTTTAACTTCACACTTAGTTTAATAATGCTGAAAAATACAAACTTAATTTTTAAGGATTAAATAACTTAATATGACAAAATCAGGGTTTGATTTTAGCCACTACTATAAATATCAAGAAATAGTAAATTTTCTACATCAAATGAGGGAAAAAAATCCTCATTTAATAGAATTAAAAGTTATTGGAAAAAGCTACGGCGGACTAGATATCTTCTTAGCTACTCTTACCAATCAAAATACAGGAAAAGCTCGGGAAAAACCTGGATATTGGATTGATGGTAACATTCATGCGGTAGAAGTTACAGGTTCAGCAGTTGCCCTATATATTATTTATCATCTACTAAATAATTATAATAGCAATCCTCAAGTCACTTATCTATTGGACAACCACACAATTTATATACTACCTCGAATTGCTGTTGATGGGGCCGAAAAATATTTAACAACTCCTTATATTGTGCGCTCAAGTATTCGTCATTATCCCTATCCTGAAGAAAAGGATGGTCTTCACTGGGAAGACATAAATGGAGATGGATTAATTTTGCAAATGCGACTCAAAGATAACTGTGGGGCTTGGAAAATCTCATCAGAAGACCCAAGAATTATGGTGCCTCGCGAACCCGATGAATTTGGAGGTACCTACTACAGTATTTTACCAGAGGGAATGATTAAAAACTATGATGGTTACAATATTAAAGTCGCCCCTAGTAAGGGAGGAATAGATTTTAATCGTAACTATCCCCACGAATGGCAGCCAGAGGGAAAACAAAAAGGTGCTGGGGATTTTCCTTTTTCTGAACCTGAAACTCTTGCTGTAGCAGAATTTTGGCGAGAACATCCTAATATTAATGGTTTTATTAACTATCATACGTTTTCTGGAGTAATTTTACGTTCCTACTGTACTTATCCAGACGAACATTTTCCTGTAAAAGATTTGGAAATTTACAAATTGATAGGGGAGAAAGGTACTGCAATTACCGGTTATGAATGCATTTCAATCTATCATAACTTTTTGTACCCTAACAGTGAAAAAATTTATGGTGGAATGGTTGACTATTGTTATGATCGCTTTGGTTGGTTTGGTTTTTCTATAGAGCTTTGGGATGCACCCACAGAAGCAGGTGTTAAGAAGAATGATTATATTAAGTGGTTACAACGCCATCCTGTTACAGACGATCTAAAAATGATGCAGTGGAATGATGAAAAATTGGGTGGCACAGGTTTTATTGACTGGGAAACATTTGAACATCCCCAACTGGGTACGGTTGAAATTGGTGGGTGGAATTGGAAAATTTGGTACAACCCACCTGTTGAATATTTACCAAAGTTGTGTAAGGAACAATGTCAGTTTGCTATTTCTCATGCTTTGATGTCACCTCGTTTAGCAGTAAGTCAGGTAGTTGTTGAGCATCAGGGTGGTGATATGTATCATCTGGTAGTACAGTTAGAAAATCAAGGGTTTTTGCCTACCTATACTAGTGAAAAAGCTTTGGAACAAAAAAGTGTGAAACCAATAGAGGTAATATTAAATTTACCTGGTAATGTAACGTTGGTGAGTGGAAAACAAAAGCAGGAAATTGAACATTTAGAGGGGCGAGCAAGTGAAGCTTTTAATTTTTTCAGTTTTTTTACTAAACTTGGAGGTTATCGTTGTCATTTAGAGTGGGTAGTCAAAGGTGTTGCTAATAGTGAGATTAAGGTGACAGCAAAAGCGGAACGAGCAGGTGTAGTGAAAACTGTGATTACTTTGCCAGAGTAAATTAACATAAAACCCTTGGCTGCATCTTCATCCCGTGACCGAATATAAACACCAATAATTTCATAAGTTTCTACTTCCATGGCGAACCAAACCTACTGCTTGTTATCTTTGTTGTCAGGGAATGGCCATAATTTATTACATTGAATTGTGAGCTTACCTTTTTTTTCCTGCACCTCCAGTGTTCTTGGAACTTGTGCACATTTCTGGTTTACATAATAAGCCTGTAGCTATTTCTCTGAAACTTAGACTACACGAGGAATGCCAGCTAGTGAAATCCTTTCTAGCAATAGTCTATGAATCAGCTTGGGAATAGCTTGGTAAATTAGCTTTTGTGTAGGGTTTTCCACAAATTGTCGTCCACATTTGCTGTACTTGAACTGCTACTTACTGTTATGGATATGATCATTTTTGAGAGTTTTTGAAGATTCATACTTTGGAGAGGTCGGCATAAATGAACAACAGTAACTTTATACTCCTCTATTCATAAATATTAAGTACTACTAGGGTTATTTAGGGGGATTTTCAGGGAGCTCTGTCAAGGTGGCAAACTGAATAAGAAAAAACCGAATTTAATTCAAATCTGCCTCCGTTGTGCTTGACAATAAAAAACTTATCGTTCCGAAAATTTTATCTAAATCAGTAATAGTAATTCTCAACTTGCTTTTTGTAAATTCATTGGATACTAATTTGCCAAATTGCCATAATTCTCCATCTGTTACTATCCCATACACGGGAAGTTCCTCGGCCTTATTTAATTTTTGCACAGCAATTAACTCAGCTAGACATTGCCCCCATCCCTCGCTAAAATCATTCTTTTTTGCTTCAACAATAACGATAATTGGAAAACCCAAAACGGTTTTACCTAATTCTGATTTTGTTGAGAACAAGTAATCAGGAGTTCCATTTAGTTTAGCATCATAAGTTATAGACTTGTGGCTCCAAAGAGTATATCTATCAATAAAGTTCTTATAAACTTCTCTTAAAATTGGATAAATAATATTTTCGCATCTTGATGATTCAGATGTGTATATATCCATGTTCTGTTCGCTGAATTTCAATTCTTTGACAAACAGAGCGGAAGGTTTTAAATCGGTAATTTCAATAAACTCTGCTTCTAAATACTTGATATTATACTCCTCTTGAACTTGAGCAATAGTTTTATAATCACTAAAAGCCATTAATAACCCCTATTTTATTTTTAATCTAACAATCAAGTTTAACAGGGCATGAATCTTTTGGGAAAACCAAAGCAGTAGCCAAGCTATCTGGTGCAGCGCAAAGTTAACCACTTATAACTATAGTGGTTAATTGTTCGGCTGCATTGATGGTGCTATACTCGATCTGCTTGATAAAACTAACATCAAATCTCATAATGAGTGACATTTTTGGTCAATGGGTGGGGTCTAGGGGCTGCTGCTTTGGGAGCTGGAGAGAAGTAGATTAGAAAGCAACCCCGAATTCAGTCAGAATATCGGCGGTTTCAAAAGGATAACTACTAAAGCTAAATAATTAAACAAAGTTTGACAAAAGTATCCTATCTGCGCGTACTTTTTTCTATGCTTACAGAGTAACACACTATGTTGATTATTGTCTTTATGAACCTAATGCAAGGAGGAGACAAAAGGACAGGGAAAAATACTATTGACAGATCTAGTTTTCTAACCGCAAGTTGAGCGGTGTGAGACTATTTAACAACAAAACCTGATGTTTTCGCCTTCACATCCGCTCCGATAAAAGTTTCAGATCTAAAGACTTAGGATTTTTGGGTGACGCGCTTCCCTAACCCAAACTACTACTCAACGATTCGGATTCTTGAATGAATCACTTCGTCGGTTTGTACGGAAGTGCTGAATGGTGAACATTGATCAAGAGCTTGCCATCTTCACCACGAATATACCCAAATGTATACTCCACCTTCACTTCTTTCTGAGTTTTTACATCCTTAAAATAGTAGTTACCCATGGCAACAGCAGAGTCACTGTCAGTTATAATGTCGGCATTTTCAAAACGAACGGCCATCCATGGCTGCAATGCGAAGCCAGTGTCTTCCTGCACTATACCGCCAACGAAATAGGAGACTGCTTCATCCTCAGTGAGGCGAAACTGATCAGCCGAAGCCTTAGTCGGCTTGAAAAGCACGGCACCTTCGTCGTAGCCATAGAGTGTATCTACATGATTTTCTGCCAACTTCTTATAGTCGCCATTGTTTAAATAGGCAGCTCCAATGGCAACAATACCTTGAGCCCAGACTTTCTGTGCTTCCTCGACCTCGGCTTCTGTAATTGGCTGTGCAATTGCCGGGGAACTCATAAGAAAAACCCAGGCTAAGATACTTCCCAGAACTCCTTTAATCATGTTAAACTCCTTTCCTAAATTTAGACAAAATTAAATCAATCAACAGTTCTACAAGGCTATAGACTTGTAGACCCAAAATTATTCTGTTTATTATGAATTATACAGATTTTATCTATTTAATCACCTTTATATGGATTTCCTTAAAGCTTCATAATTATTACATACCTTGGTACAGGGGTGGCTTAAGAGGGGCCTCTTGTCCCATCTGCTGTAGATTAGGATAATAACTCCGGTAATGCACTTCCCTCACAAACAACCACAGAATGGGATCGAGCAGATTCTGTGGCTGAGCGGGGCAAAGGGCATAACCATCAGTTTAGATAATCAGGCCATCGTAATCCCGATGTTCTTTTAGATAAGCCCAAATAAGGCCGAAATTAGTCCCACCTCTTCTGGTTAACTGGATTTCCCATAGAGCCGGACGGAAGGTCATTAGGTCAGTTGTAATCTCAGCATCAAATTGAATCACATCGATCGTAGGCACGCCGTAATTAAAAAAGCGATTTACCAACGAAAACTCTTTCTTTAGCCCCTCCGTCTCCATAGAGCAGCTTACATTAATGGCAAACGGCAACCGGGTGGTAAAGTGACGACGACTGCCCATGTAGGCAAACCCATAGCGGCGATTCGGTTTCATCAGGGTTAGGGGCTGCTGTTGGCTGAAGATAGACGTGTAAAACTTGCGCAAAACCGCCCGATATTCTAGCTTGGGGTGTAAATTAACCAAAGTCTTTTCCTGCAACTTGTCACCAATGCTGTCTCAAGTATCATTGGCTTGGGTAACTTGTACTAGCTCGTCCAGGCGATCGCTTAACAATTCATCTCGATCCTACTGGTTAGTATTTTCAACACTGCTTAAGCTTGGGTTGGTATAGACTCAGAGGAGCTCTGGAAGGTCATCCCTGGGGACTCGGGTCGGTGCAGACATTGATTGAGAAAATCCAGATTCAGCAGTGGCGCACATGGGGGCCACTTCGTGACTCTCCAAGTCCGCTGCTGAGAACCTAATGTTGGGGACTTCAGAGACTGGACTAGGAGTTGGCTCCGTGGCAGACTCTTGCTCAAGCAATTGGTGGTAGTATAACTCAAAGAATTATTTGTCATATTTATGATCGCCAAAAACATCCCAGACCGGAGGAAATGGCAGCTTGGTTTGCAAATATTTCTGGAGTGTTAAATTGCTGGCAGCATAGCTAATTGTGGAGTGAGCTTGGCGGCGACTGTAGGGGTGTTTCAGAAGAATCCGTAGAGCTTTAAAGCATAGGGTGGCTTTCAAGTAGCGATCGCTCAACTGCTCAATAAACTGTAGATTATACTCAATCCGGCCCTGTTGAACGCGAAGAGGGTGTTTTATCCTCCCTTGCGTCCTCTTTTCTCTTAGTTAAGCCATCAGTCTATAGTATCTGAAATTAGGCAAAATGTCAAACTTCCTCCTTACTTCAATGAGGCATCGTACTCAGACAAATTTTTAACCTTGTACTGAGACTGAGACTTGGACTTGGAGTTACTCATATCTACTAATTGGTACTATCTTGAATATTATATGTACCCTTTCAATCATCTTTTTTACAACAAAGCCTATCTCAGGAATAGAAATTATCCGGATTTGATATAAGTCCTGTTGATCACAAATTCATAGGATCAACATCTACAGTCAAACTTACCCCAGGACGACAAAAATTACTCAACTGAGTCAGATCAGGTACATTCTCATATCCAGACAATAACTTTAACAAAATCTGCCAACGATAACGATTAGCTATTCTAGCAATAGGAGCCGGTGCAGGACCCAATAAATCATATTTTTCCTTTCCCTCTTTTTCCCTCAACACACTTGCCAACTCTTGAGCAGTCACAGCTACCTCAGTCGGATCATAACTACTCAAACGTAATAAAATCAACCGCCCATAAGGAGGATAGTGCAATTCTGCTCTTCCTTGTAATTCTGTTTCCACAAAAGACTCATAATCATTACGTTGCACTGCTTGAATCACAGGATGTTCTGGAGTATAGGTCTGAATAATTACTCGCCCTGGGTTATCTCCACGACCCGCACGACCTGCTACTTGCAGTAATGTTTGAAAAGTTCGTTCATTAGCGCGATAATCTGAAAAATGTAGCAACCCATCAGCAGAGACGACTCCTACTAATGTCACCTGTGCCAAATCTAAGCCTTTTGTCAACATTTGGGTACCGATCAATAAATCTGCTTCACCATTAGCAAATTGATTTAACAAATTTCGGTGGGCATCCTTTTTGCGAGTAGTGTCGCTATCATATCTAATATATCGTAAGCCAGGAAACTGTCTTGTTAACTCCTGCGCTACTTTTTGAGTTCCACTGCCAAAAAATTTGAAAAAAGGAGAACCACATTTAGGACAACGTTGTGGTTGTAATTCGTTATAATTGCAGTAATGACAACGTAATAGTTCAGTTGCACCTTCGTGGGTATAATGATAGGAAAGGGAAACATCGCAATGGGGGCATTCCATTACATGACCACAACTGCGACAAGAGACAAATGTGCTGTAACCGCGACGGTGAATGAATAAAATTCCTTGTTGTTTTGTTTCCTGTAGTTCTTGCAGTGCTTCTTGTAGAGGATAGCTAAACATTGTCCGGTTTCCCTGTCGTAGTTGTTGACGCATATCTACTATTTCGACAGGTGGCATCGGTCGTGAGTGGATCCGTTCTGGTAATGATAGGTAGTAAGTGTTAGGTGTTAAATTTTGGGTGTTGCCTGTTGGGGAAACATTTTTGTCTATATTTTCTAGTAGATAGGGGGATGCTTGAATCTTTTTGTCTTGATAGTATTTTCTTGTTTCCAACCAACTTTCTAAAGAGGGAGTTGCTGAACCTAATATTAATGGACAGTTTTCTAATTCTGCTCGCCATTTCGCTACAGTGCGAGCGTGATAACAAGGTGCAGGGCGGTCTTGTTTAAAGCTGTTATCGTGTTCTTCGTCTAAAACAATTAGACCTAATTTTGGCAGGGGGGCAAAAATTGCTGAACGAGTACCGATGATAATTTGTGGAATACCCCAGGTCATGTTACGCCAAGTGTCATAACGTTCTCCAGCAGATAAGGCGCTATGGTAAACATATACTTTTTTGCCAAAACGAGCGCGAAATCTATCGGTCAGTTGAGGAGTGAGACCAATTTCGGGAACTAGTACAAGAGCAGATTTACCATTTTCGAGGATGGGAGCGATCGCCTGTAAATATACCTCTGTTTTTCCAGATCCTGTAACTCCATGTAGCAAAACTTGAGCAAATTCTTGAATCTTGGTAATTGTTGTTAATGCTTCTGTTTGGTAGGATGTAAGCATTTTTATTTCATCTCTGGTATTACCTCTGCCTTGTTCTCGGCGTAATATTTCTTGTTCCTGAATGACAGCATAGCCTTTTTCTTCCAGTTTTTTTACCACAGAAGTCGTAGTTTTGCAAGTGTTAAGTAATTCTGTTAACCACATTTCCCCTCCACTTTGGCGTAATACTTCCATGACTTCTTGTTGGCGTGGGGTTAAATCTTTGGGTGGGGTTTGAGCAACTAGAGTAACTGCTTGTCTGAGTTTTGGTTTTGGTGGGGAAGGGGGTTCGAGATAACTTTCTACCCAACCTCGTTGTAGTAAATCTTTTAATCCTCTTTCAGCACCTTTGACTTGACGTTGAATGTATTTCCAGGTGTAGTCTTTAGTTTTGGAGTTTTGCAGAATTTCCAGAATTTTTTGAGCATTTGCATTGAGAAAAATTTCTCCTCCTGTTGGTATTGCTGCTTCGATGATGCGAATGCGTCGTTGACTACCTTTGAGTAGCCCTGGTGGTAGAGCTGCGCGAATTACTTTAATAAGTGGTGTTTGATAATAGATAGCGACTTTTTCCAGGAGTTGCCAATAAGTGGCAGGGAAAAAACCTTTAGTAATAATATCTGATATATTTTTCAAGCGATCGCTACTTAAACCTTCTGGTAGTTTAGAGGTTTTGCGGATAGCGATCCCTCCTACTTGTTGTCTGCCAAAAGGTACTATTACAATGTCTCCTGGTTGAATGTCCAGTTCAGGAGGTATTTTGTAGGTAAATAATTTTTCCTCTTCTTCAGCATCATCTGTTGAAGTTTGAAAAGGGACATCAACTAAGACTTCTACCAACTCTTGCAACTCTGGGGAATGGTTATTATAAGATGACCCCGGTTCAGCTAGGACAGATTTTGAGAGTATTTGGACAGACTCTTCAGCATTTTCTGTTGAAGTTTTAACAGGAACATCAACTAAGACTTCTACCAACTTTTGCAACTCTGGGGAATGGCTGTTGTAAGATGACCCCGGTTCAGCTAGGACAGGTTTTGAGATTTTTGGGACAGAGTAGGACATTGGCAAAATTAATTATGGGACAAATAGGGCGATCGCTATATGATTTTATTTACGGAAGTCAAAATATATACAACAGATAAGTCTCCTTATAATAACAAGCTAAATCCTCAGTTCCTAGAGAATAACTACCATCATAATTGATTTTAGACTCTAACCAATTTACTGCATCGATGTAGCTATAAATATATTTGAGGATAATTTTTTTATATCATAGTTAAAAGACTAGATAAATGCTGAAAATTAAATCAGTAGTCATTTAAGTTATCAGTTATTAGTACCTCTGACTGAAGCCATAGCCTTGAAATACTGAATTGAGTATTTTTTCATCCAAATGGGAAGCTTGAGACCTTATTTTTTTGGTTAGTAGGATTATTTATTGTGACCTTTAGAAATATATTTTAAACCTTCCTAAAACATCTGGTATAATGATAGCCGTAAGCTTGAATCAAGAGCTGTTAACAACTTTTAAAGTAGTTCTAAGCCAGAAGGCTAGATATTTACGGAACATCTCGGTACAAAAATGCTACAAGCTAATAGCTAATTAGTTTTATATACTATCATATTTTGAAACAAATACATCATAAATATAATTACATAATTTGAGAGAAAAGCCACCCTAATTACTGGAGAAAGTCGTGCTATTGGTATAGTTAATGCTATATCTTTTGCTAAAAAAATATCCAAAATAGTTATTGCCAGTCGTAGGGAAAAAGAAAGTAAAGAAACAGTATAAATAACTTTAAAAAAACTAGGCAGTAAAGCTCCCTTTTATTCTATGATTAATCAAGTCTTCACCAAATAAATTTTATTCATTTTTTGAGCTATTGAAGTAGCTAGAAGTTTCTAATTTGCCCTTTTTATAATGAATTATTTTTTTAATAATTAGTGACCATTAAAAAAGAATTATTAATTTTATCTGAGGCATGATAAGATAATTTACATAAAATATAATGTTATTTACGCAAGCATAAATTATGAGTAAAGAATTTGAAGGAAAAATTGCTTTAGTTACTGGAGGAAGTTCTGGTATTGGTAGAGCTACTGCTATAGCTTTTGCTAAGAAAGGAGCCAAAGTAGTTATTGCCAGTCGCCGGGAAAAAGAAGGTGAAGAAACAGTAGCAATGATTAAAGAAGTTGGCAGCGAAGCTATCTTTTTCAAAACAGATATTACTCAAGCTATTGAAGTTGAAAATTTAGTGAATCAAACAATTAATACCTATAGTAGTTTAGATTATGCATTTAATAATGCAGGTATAGAAGGGATAATAGGACCTAGTATTGAGCAAACTGAAGAAAATTGGAATCAGGTAATTGATATTAATCTTAAAGGAGTTTGGTTATCGATGAAATATCAAATTCCTGAAATGTTAAAAAATGGCGGGGGAGCAATAGTGAATAATGCTTCTATAGCAGGGCTAATTGGTACTCTTAATTCGTCAATTTACTGTGCTAGTAAACATGGTGTAATAGGCTTAACAAGAGCCCTTGCTCTGGAACAAGCAACAGCAGGTATTAGAATTAATGCTGTTTGTCCTGGTTTCATTCAAACAGATATGATTGAGCGTGCTTTTGCCCAAATAGGTGATAGTGAAGCTAAAGCAAAAATAGTAGCAGCAAACCCTATTGGTCGTATTGGTCAACCAGAAGAAGTAGCCAATGCTGTTGTCTGGTTATGTTCTGATGCAGCTAGTTTTATTACTGGTCATTCTCTCAGAATAGATGGAGGTTTGATTGCGCAATAATTGCAGTTATATTATTTGATTAAGATAGAGTATTTTATGAGAGTATTTTGATTTATTTTTTGAGCTATTGAAGCCGAAAAAAAAATCTCTGATTTGCCCTTTTTCTTTGGGAGAAAAATTTTTTATAATTAGTGATTATTTTTGAATAATTACTAATTTTATCTGAGTAATGATTAGATAATTTTGCCCAAATTTAATGTTATTTACACAACCATAAATTATGAGTAACGAATTTGATGGAAAAATTGCTCTGGTTACTGGAGGAATTTCTGGTATTAGCTAAAATTGAGAATTTATAATTTAGAAAGGTTTTTTCTCAAGGGAGGCATACAATCAATTTGTCATTTAAATGCACAAAATCTGAGTTGCAGAGTTTTTTTGTTGATAGTTATCTCTGTAAAAATTAGCTCATTTCTATAGCTATAAATTAAATCTAGTTAATTGAAAAAAATCTAGATATTGCTGTTTTAATTCTTGTCTCTTCTGCGTCTAGGAATTAGCCGAGGTTCGGGAAGTTAATATGATTTTAAACTTTTATCTCCTGTCAAAATTTCTACCTGATTTTCTCACTTATTATAATAGTTAGCAATCTGTTTAATTGTAGCATCTCCTAGGACCAATCCTTGATTAGCAAAATTAGGAAATTCATCAGCTAACTGCTTCAAATTTTCTGAATTCCATAAAACTGATAGTTCTATAAATGCTGCCCAAGGAGTTGGGTTATCTGCAGCTAATTTCATCAGATTAGCTAATTTTTTTTGCTATTCCATAAAACTAATAGTTCTATAAATGCTGCCCAAGGAGTTGGGTTATCTGCAGTTAATTTCATCAGATTAGCTAATTTTTTTTTTGCTATTTTATAACGCTTTGTTGATGCTTGAGCAATATGATTACCTATTTCAATAATTGTTGCTAAAAGTAAAACAAATGTCGTTTTTTCTTCTTCCTAATTTTTCAGTTTTTCATCTACTTGAATTTTATCAACTTATTACCCTTAGAACCACAGTTTTCTTTGCCAGTTACTCCTAAATAAACACAGAAAATTGAAGTATCAATAATCAGCACTTTTTTCATACTATCTAATTTACTTTAAGACTTTTTTCAATCAACTATTACTAGCAATTTTGCCTAAAGTTCCTGATGCCATTAACTTCGGTAAATCTCCAATATCCTCTAAATGAATTAACTGACTTTCTCCGGCTATCTAATTTACTTTAAGACTTTTTTCAATCAACTATTACTAGCAATTTTGCCTAAAGTTCCTGATGCCATTAACTTCGGTAAATCTCCAATATCCTCTAAATGAATTAACTGACTTTCTCCGGCTATCTAATTTACTTTAAGACTTTTTTCAATCAACTATTACTAGCAATTTTGCCTAAAGTTCCTGATGCCATTAACTTCGGTAAATCTCCAATATCCTCTAAATGAATTAACTGACTTTCTCCGGCTATCTAATTTACTTTAAGACTTTTTT
>JAGGDU010000213.1:14039-85273 GCA_018457135.1 Trichodesmium erythraeum GBRTRLIN201
TAGCAATTTTACCTAAAGTTCCTGATGCCATTAACTTCGGTAAATCTCCAATATCCTCTAAAGGAATTAACTGACTTTCTCCGGTTTGTTTATCTCGATAAGCTACCATTACAAAAGGAATAAAATCTGGAGTTAGCTCATCTAATAAAGCAGAATTATGGGTTGTAACTAAGATATAAATTTGACGCTGTTGACCAATTTCTCTTAGCATTTCTAATAGTAATCTAGCGCGAGAAAGATGTAAACCATTATCAACTTCTTCTATGACAATTAGACTATTTTCTGGTTGAGTTAACATTGCTGTTAAAATTGCTAAAAATCGCAAAGTTCCATCTGACATTCCACTAGCATCAACTATCATTGGGTCTTTGTTAAAATCCCAGATTTCTTCACAGTAAAGTATGGCATCCCTACCTAATCTTCCCACAGATTCAGACCATACTTTTTGCATATCTCCTTCTGGTAATTTTGCCAGATATTTTAATAGTTTTTCCTCTACTTGAGCTTTTATTGGTTGTGGTAATGCTGCTAAAACTCCAGCAATATTAGAACCGTCTCTTTCTAACTTTGTTGATAGAGGTGAAGGATACCTCATTTGCGAAGGTATTGGATTTAAAATAAAAATATTTTTGAGAATCTCTGGAACCATAATTTGCGCAGACATCATTTGATTAACATCATCAAATTCATAGAATGGAATCTTATCTGTAGAATGACCCAACCAAGGATTAGGAGTAGGATAAAATTTTTTTATAACTTCTTTTTCTGCTTCATAATGTTTATAAATTATTCTATTTTTTTCATAAGTAAAGGATATAAAAAAAAGTTGCTGACATGAATTATTATCCGAGATATTTTGACTATCAATTAAAGTTAAAGATTCATCTACTACCTGTACAGCATTTGTATTTTCTACAGTGATTTTATAAAGATAATCATTCCCTTTATCTTTCCCATCTACTAATACTTGAAAACTAAATTTTGTTTCTGGTTTTCTAGCTGCCCACTCAATTCCTCCTCTAATACCTGGAGTAAAGCGATCGCCTATTAATACTGTTTCTACTGAAGCACGTTGCATCATACTATTCAAAAAATCTAAGGCATCTACAACATTAGATTTCCCACTAGCATTTGTACCAATTAAAACCGTTAATGGGTCAATATATAATTCTGCATGACGGAAACTTTTCCAGTTTTCCAAAGTTATTTGTTTCAACATAAAGCCTTCCTTATTTATCTCTTCCACTTGAATTTATTTTTAGTCAGTATTTAAAAGTTTTTTATAAACTTAAGCTTCCCTAATTGGGGACAAATTTAGAGAAAATTCGCCAGTTTTTGGGCTGTTATGAACCAGGGAATAAATTTAAATTAACTCAATTAAAAATATCCTCAAAGTGGTTGATTAAAAACACTTGACATGATACTATAAACATAATGGAAAAGGTGTGCTCAGATATACTCAAAACAGGCCTCTTTAATTTCAAGTATTTGAATATCCTCTACAATAACAGTAACTTTTTGAGTTTTTCAAAATATAGTTGCTAATTTCCTGATAAAAATTTCTCTCTCTTAAAACTTTGGCGAAAACTAATAATTTCCCAACTCGTCCAACTTGCTTGAAGTGGAAATTTAGAATATATATTGTCTGAGAATAATACCAGTTCAAAAAAGAAAAAAATAAATCAAGAGTAAGGATTTTTACTACTGCCTATTTCCTTTTATTAGACACTGAGATAATCAAACTTTATCTACCAGTAACCTGCACTAATACATTTCTTTTTCGAGGTCCATCTAATTCAAAAAATAATACTGACTGCCAAGTTCCTAAAGCTAATTTTCCATCCATAATAGGAATCACCTCACTATTATTTAAAGTCATTGCTATAAGATGAGAATGAGCATTAATTGGTTCATCCGGAGGAACATCTCGCAAATGCAAATCATTATGAAGATACTTGTCAGATTCTGGCGCTAACTTTCTTAAGTATACTTTCAAATCTTCAATTAATCTTTCCTCATTTTCATTAATCCCTAAAGCAGTAGTTGTGTGTCTAGAAAATACAATTACCTGCCCATCATTTATACCAGTTGCAGTTAAGATATCAATAACTTGGGGAGTAATATTGTATATTTCAATTCCAGGAGCAGTTTCTATTTCTAAAAGTTCATTTTTAATCAACATATTAATATCCTATTTTTTCAAAGCTACTGCTGTTCTTAAAGTATAAAAAAATTATTCAACTAGACTTATCTCTTCATTGATAATCACAATTTTTCCAACAGCATGATTCATTTCGCTATAAGTATGAGCAGCTGCTATTTCTGCCAACTTATATGTTCGGTCAATCACTGATTTAACTAATCCATCTTCAATCAATTTTCGGAGAGAAATTAAATCACGAGGATTAGGTTGAACAAGAATTAATTTAGACTTTTTACCAGGTACAAATAAAGTCAATAAAGTAGAAGGTAAATTTTCTAAATTTGGTAGAGTAGAAATATAAACTCCTTCTGATTTCAATACATTTTCACAACTAGAAAAAGTTTCTTTTCCCACAGCATCAAAAATAATGTCATACTGTTCAAATTCTTTAGTAAAATCAACCTGATTATAATCAATAACCCGATCAGCCCCTAAACTTTCTACTAGAGTAATATTTTTACTACTACAAACACCTATTACTTCAGCTTTCATTGCCTTAGCAATTTGTACGGCAAAAGTTCCAACTCCCCCAGAAGCACCATTAATTAATATTTTTTTTCCTGGTCTAATTTGACCTAAATCAAGTAATGCTTGAAAAGCAGTTAAACCTGCTACAGGTACTGCTGCAGCTTGGCAATAATTCATATTCTTTGGTTTTAATGCAACAGTATTTGCAGGTACAGCAATATACTCTGCATAAGCACCTCCTAATAATGGATTTACGAATGTATAAATTTCATCTCCAGGTTTAAAGTCTTCTACTTTTTCTCCTACTTTTAATACAACTCCAGATAAATCACAACCTAAAATAATTGGAAAGTTAAAAGCTGATAATAATTGTAATTGCCCTTGTCTAATTTTCCAATCAACAGGATTAACACTAGTAGCGTGAATTTTTACTAATAATTGATTTGATGTAATTAATGGTTCTTGAATTTCTGAATATTCTAAGACATCAATGGAACCATATCGATTAATAGTGATTGCTTTCATAGATTTTTGTTGTTGAATTTTTAATTCAAGTATAGTACAAATAAATTATATCATTATAACCTACAAATAAACGAGATTATGATAGAAATTTTCCTGATATATAAAAATAATAATGATATAAATAAACTCAGTTTATTGTTTTAGTTCATCACTCCTAATGATGTTAGTTGAGATACTTATAAATAATAGGAAAAAATCAACTAAATTTAAAGTCACTTTATTCCAGTATTTAATTATTAAAATGTAATTCGGCAAACTATCACAGATATCAAAATTCCTACCAGATCAGCAGATAAAGCAGCAGGCAAAGCATATCTAGTTTTTTTAATTCCAACACTGCCGAAATAAACAGCTAATACATAAAAAGTTGTTTCTGTAGAACCCTGGATAGTTGATACTAAATAGGATAGAAAACTTAATGGTTCATTTGTAACTATTTCGGACATAATGCCAAAAGCACCACTACCAGATAAAGGTCGAATTAGTGCCATAGGTAGTGCTTCTGCTGGTATTCCAATTAGATTAGTTATGGGCGATAAAATTCCAGCTATAATATCTAGCGCACCACTAGCTCTAAACATTCCAATTGCTACAAAAATTGCCACCATAAAAGGAATTACTCTAATAGCAACTTCAAATCCAGATTTTGCGCCTTCAGTCATTGTTTCATAAACTTTAACTCCTCGGAAATAGCCAAACAAAAGAAAGGAACAAATTAGTATTGGTAATAACCAATTAGACAAACTTTGGAGAAAAGTAAGACTAAAAATATAAGGTATACCTCTGAGTCTTAAGCGATAAATTATTGCACCTAAAAAAACGCCAATTAAACTAGCAAAAACTAACTTTCCAATTTTGGATGGTGGTGTAAGTTCTGAGATTTTTTCTTCTCTGTCAAACAAATCATTTTTCTCCAAATCTTCTGAAGTAAATGATTGATTTATACTTGGCATTGGTTGCCGACTTGCAAAAAATTTTGCTGCTACAACTGCCATAATTGTAGAACAAAAAGTAGCAATAATTGTAGGTAAAATAATATCCCCAGGATTAGTAACACCTGCACTCGCTCGAATGGTTATTACACTAATAGGAATTATAGTTACCGAAGAGGTATTAATTGCTAAAAATAAACACATTGCATCTGTAGCAGTTCCCTTTTCTGGATTTAATTTATCCATTTCTGCCATAGCTTTTAAACCCATAGGTGTTGCAGCATTTCCTAATCCTAAAGCATTAGCAGCTATATTGAAAATAATGGCAGACATAGCAGGGTGAGATGCAGGTATATTTGGAAAAAGCTTTACCATTATAGGGTAAATAAAACGGGCAATTATTTTCATCCCTCCTGCTGTTTCAACTATTTGAATTATCCCTAACCATAATGCCATACTACCAATTAGTCCGATGGCTAAAGTAACGGCATTTTTGGCAGCTTCAAATGATGCTTCAGTTATTTCCATCATTCTATTATTGTATGCAGCTATAACAGTAGCTGAAATTATCATAAATAGCCAAATACTATTAATAGGTGATGTTTGTGATTTATTCATTTAAGTATTCTGTCCATAAACTAATAAGTATTCTGTCCATAAACTAAGTTTTTTATTTAGTAATATTTAATATTCAGCATTTGATTTTGTAGAGCATTTTTTATATAAAATTTTGAGAGCTATTTTTATTTTTTGCCTAGAATAATATAGTCATCTATTCCGTAACTTGAATAATGCTTACTTTGAAGATACTGTCTTTTTAATTTTTCCATATATTTTTGATGAGGTAAGTTTTCCCTAGCAAATATGCCATATTCACGACTCTTACTCGGCATTCTTTGACCAGTAGAAGCTAAATATTTATACCAAACTAAGTTCAAGCCTATATCTGCCATCAAATTTTCAATTAGTTTTTTTTCTATGTCTCTATTTTCACTAAATTCTAGATAATAATTCCTAAAAATTTTTCTGCCTTGCACTATGATAATTGCATAACCATCATTACTCAAGCTTTCCTGAAATATTTTCCGATAAACCTTGAAAGACTTTTTCTTTTCTTCTTGGTCAAAAAATAAACAGTGAGAAATAGTTATAAAATTAAAAAATCCTTTTGGCAAAACTTTCAACTGTTCATTGTATGTAAAAAGATCCCTCGTATCAAATCGAAAATATAAATTTGTAGGCATTATTTGTTGCTCTATATATTGCCGCCAAAACTGAAGACCTCGATATTGAAACTGAGCTTGTTTTTCCAGAGAATAATAACAAATATGCATAGGATGAGTCGCAAAAAAGCTACTACTACTTTGCAGAAACAAAGCTAGTCCATAAGCAACTGTTCCTGGACCGGCACCAATATCCAATATATTAATTTTTGTTGGTAATAATCCACTTTGATAGACCAAGTACCAAGCTAAATAATTGGAATAAATATTATCTAAAAAGTATCTTATAAAATAAACATGAGGAGTTAAATAAAAACTATAATCAGGATCAGCGCCAACCTTTAACTTTCCTATATCCCTGTGAGCTTTTTCTAACTCTAGTATTCGTTTATCTTCAGGTATGGTTTCAACTTCAGATTTAATATAGTTTGCTAAACTTGATTCTAAGTCATAAAATATCTGTTCATCAATTCCCGTACATTGTAATAAATTTTCATCTTTTTCAATCAACTGAAAACTATTAATTACAAACTCAATAAACTTCGTATTCGGAGTCAATATATAGTCATCAATTTTTCTAATTAATGGCTCATTAAAATTAAGTTTTAATTCTAATTAATCTAATTTATCAACAGTTTTTCTAAGATCCGTGCTTAAATAGCTAATTTCCCTATCTTTATCATTTAAAGATTCTTGAAACTTCAGCTTGTCTTGATATAATTTCTCTAAAGGAGATAATTTTGCTCCCGAACTTTCAATAGCTTTTAGTGTTTTATTTGCCAAAAAAATATTTCCTTGTTTTAGGGCAAACCAAAATTTGATAGAACGGCAAAAATTTGTGATTTTATTATTCATTAGTAAATATTCTCTCAAATTATTTTATTGCTAAATTATTTACACCTGTATTAACTTATCTGAAAATTGTTGATAATTTTTATGTTGATTAAATTACTAATTTTTTTACCTTTATAATTTCCATATTCTGGACCTTTCAGTAGAAGATATAATTATTTTTAGTATTTAATTTGCCAGAGAATTATCCCCTTATTTCCAGATAAAGTATAAACTTATAAATCTGCCAAAAATTTGTGACCTAGTCATTCATAAGTAAATCCAGCTTTACCTTCCTTAACTTCTACATCACTGAGTATTTCTAGCAACTTACCTTTGAATTGTTGATAATTTTCATGTTGGTTACTGTACCACCATTCGTACTTTTTTTTCATATCTATAGCTGCATCACGAGTGCTAGCTACCAGGGAGCCCTTATGACTAACATGAAAATCTTGAATGACAACTCTATCTACAAAATTTAGTTGCCTAATAAAACTTTCTTGTTCTTCTGGTAAAGTCGGCAGTAAAGGAGTAATAGTAATAGAAAGTTTAGGCAAATAACCTGTGAAATTATGAATTTCCTTTTTGATTTTTTTCATAGCATTAAGTCTAGCTTTAATACTAGGTGTTTGAGGTTCAAAATCTTTTCTTACTAGCTCACTACCCGTTGGAATACTCATATTAACTCGGAGATTTTTAAACCGTTGCAAAAGATCAATATCCCTCGTTATCATCGGACTACGAGTTTGGATAACTAAAATTGGTCGATATTCTAACATAACTTCTAATAATCTCCGAGTTAATTGAGTTTTAGACTCTATTGGTTGATAAGGATCTGTGACACTACTCATATAAATACTAGGTAATTTATCATAATTTTTCTTCTGCCATCTCATCAACTCTTTCTCTACAACTTCCGCCGCATTTTCTTTAATTAAAACCCATTTTCCCCACTCATCTCGTTTTTTTTCATTAGGACTAAAAGCCGCAGCATAACAATAAGTACAACCATATTGACAACCCCGATAAGGATTCAAAGTAAAATCATAAGCTTTAATAAAACCAGTAGCTTTATTTAATATTGATTTAGCATTTTGTCCGTAAATATCAGCACTGCCAAATTTTTCACTAGCCACTAATAACTGACTAGTATCTACTGTGTATTCTTTGTCTTGTAATTCCATTTTAATTTTCTAAATAAACTGATAAATTAATGAGTTTTTTTTAATCCTGGAGACTAAAGGTAGTAGTAGTTAATCAAATATAAATTCATACTATTTATTATTAACATTTGCTATATATCATAATAATTATTATCAGGTAAGTATTCAGCTATTAATTATTAATTCATTACCTGTATAATAAAAATTAGTATTTATAGATTTAAGAAGAATTAACAATATTGGAAAAAACTGATAAATGATAGACAGCAATATCCACCCTTATTTCCTACTTTATTTTTTTGACCTCATCCTATTTGTAAAATTATTTTATAAAATGAGTATGATGTATAAATTATTTTGTATTAAAGCTAGGGAAATGGTGTAAGCTAAAGAAACTCAGTTAGCTATCTATCAAATTTCATCTAAAATATTATTAACCATAAAAACTGGCTTCTACAACAATAATTATTAAATTTGTTTCTTTGTCAAGAATGAGGATGTAAATATTATGCTTACAAGTGTCGAGCGTCTTTTGTTTATTAGAGCTGTACCAATTTTTAGAGAATTAAGAGATGATTTTCTAGTACGTTTAGCTTCTGTGATGAACGAGCTATCTTTCCCTACTAACCATACTATTTTTACTGAAGGGAAAGAAGGAAGATCTCTTTATATCGTAGTATCTGGTAAAGTTAAAGTTCATTTGGAAGACCGTGAGTTAGCACACTTAGAACAAGGAGCTTGTTTTGGTGAAATGTCTTTGTTTGATGCTGAACCTCGCTCTGCTTCTGTTACTACTTTAGAAAATTGTGAATGTTTAGTTTTAACTCAAATACAACTTTATGACGCAATTGATGAAACACCAGAAATTGCAATTAATATTATTCGTCTATTGTCTCGTCGTATTCGTGAATTTAACCAAAGGCTTAATGCTAAGGAAAGTAGTACTTCTTCTAATAGTAATAGAATACCTGAAATGCGTTAGAAATATGGAATAATATTGAGAAAATTAGTTGAGCTACAGATAAAGCTAACATGAATGAATTTATGAATAAATTGTAATAAGTAACAGAATATTAAATTGCTAAAATATTATTTTCTACGTTTTTGGAGAATAAAATAGTTTTGATAGCTAAAGGAGGATAGTCTTAAAATAATTAAGTATAAAGGATATTACACTATTCCCTATTCCCGGGTACTAAATCATTACTTTTTTTTACCTCTATATCAACAAAATTGTAACTATAGTAGATGAAAAATAAATGGATAACAGTTAGATAATTCTAGACAAATATCACTACTAATAAGTAATAGTTTAACCATAAAAATCGGTAAAATATCTGTTAAAGTTTTTTGTTACTAGTATAATTTATTCTGTGCTTCAATTAATGATTATAACAATATGAATAGCCACACTAATTCAGGTTGCTAAATATAACAACATGGGTAAGCAATAAAACTTCCCATAGCCCAAATATTTGATCAAAATTTTATATGGCTTTTATTGTAAAAAAATATCAACCTATCAGATCTAAAGAAGTTAAGTATTAATTTTTATTAAGTTGATATTTTTCCTATTCTCAAAATATTTATTCTATTTATGATGTCAGATATGTGTTAATATAAATATTATTAATATAAATTATATCATAATGAGAAATATATTAAATTTAGCCTAGATAAATATATATAAATATATAATATTACGAACGATTCTAGATTCTATAAATATAGGTTAACTTATGTCCATTGAAATTGAAGCAGAATTGCAAACAGCAGTAGATAAACGGCGTAACTTTGCAATTATCTCCCATCCTGATGCTGGTAAAACCACTCTTACAGAAAAACTATTATTGTACGGAGGTGCTATTCAAGAGGCTGGTGCAGTCAAAGCTAAAAGAGCACAACGTCATGCCACCTCAGACTGGATGGCAATGGAACAACAAAGAGGCATTTCTATCACTTCCACAGTTCTACAATTTGATTATCAAAACTGTCAAATAAACCTCCTAGATACTCCAGGACACCAAGATTTTAGTGAAGATACATATAGAACATTAGCAGCTGCCGATAATGCTGTAATGTTAGAAGATAGTGCTAAAGGTTTAGAACCTCAAACTCGCAAATTATTTGAAGTTTGTAAGATGCGAAAACTACCCATTTTTACCTTTATTAATAAAATGGATAGACCAGGACGAGAACCATTAGAACTCTTAGATGAAATTGAACAGGAATTAGGCTTAAAAACATATCCGGTAAATTGGCCTATAGGTATGGGCGATCGCTTCAAAGGAGTATTTGATCGAAGAAAAGAACAAATTCACTTATTTGAGCGGAGTATTCATGGTAGGAAAGCAGCAGTAAATACAGTAGTAAATTTAGGCGATCCTCAAATAGAAAAACTATTAGATCAAGACCTTTATTATCAACTCAAAGAAGATTTAGAATTGCTAGACGAATTAGGCTCAGCTTTAGACTTAGAACAGATACATACAGGAGAAATGACCCCTGTATTTTTTGGTAGTGCAATGACTAATTTTGGGGTGCAATTATTCCTGGATGCTTTCTTAGAATATGCTCTTAAACCAGGTATTCATAAAAGTACAGTTGGGGAAGTTTCTCCTACTTATCCAAACTTCACTGGATTTGTGTTTAAATTGCAAGCTAATATGGATCCAAAACATCGAGATCGAGTTGCATTTATTAGAGTTTGCACAGGAAAATTTGAAAAAGACATGACAGTTAGTCATGCTCGAACAGGTAAAACAGTACGATTATCTCGTCCCCAAAAGCTATTTGCTCAAGACAGAGCATCTATCGAAAATGCCTATCCTGGTGACATAATTGGTTTAAATAATCCTGGAGTATTTGCCATAGGAGATACTATTTATAATGGCAAAAAAATAGAATACGAAGGTATCCCCTGTTTCTCACCAGAAATATTTGCTTATTTAAGAAATCCTAACCCTTCTAAATTTAAGCAATTTCGTAAGGGAGTTAATGAATTACGAGAAGAAGGTGCAGTGCAAATTATGTACTCAGCAGATGAGGCAAAAAGAGACCCTATTTTAGCTGCTGTTGGGCAGTTACAATTAGAGGTAGTTCAGTTTAGAATGCAAAATGAATATGGAGTAGAAACTAGAGTAGAAATGTTACCTTTTACTGTCGCACGTTGGGTAGATGGTGGTTGGGAAATACTGCAAAAAGTGGGTAGGTTATTTAATACTGTGGCGGTCAAAGATAGCTGGGGTAGACCTGTTTTGCTATTTAAAAATCAGTGGAATTGTCAACAGGTTGAATCTGAGCATCCAGAGTTAAAATTAAATAATACTGCACCAGTTGTTTCTGGTCAAGAACCAGAATCTTTATAAGGATAAGTACAATTTAAACCTTTAAAAAAAAAGATATAAATAAGAAAATAGGGTTGAAGATTAATACCTTTCTTTTCTCCTTCCTTCTCCAAGTAAAATGAGTTATACAATTTATTTCTCGAAAACTTTTTTTACATTTTTGCGAAGCAGGGAAACCATTCTTAACTCAAACCTTGGAAGGGGAGATAGAGAGTAGGAGATCAGGTAGGGGTATTGAATGTAATTTCCATAAAACATAAGAATAATTAACACATTCGGGAGGATACTAATTATCAAAAAGGTTATTGGTATAATCTATCAATTACTTAATAATTGAAGTGTTACTAAAGTATAGAATTATTTTGAGGAATTAATATTCAATATTGTCAGAAATTAGACCCTTTGCTATGACAAGATTAATTACATACCCAAGTTTCCTATTTAATAAAGTACATCTCATCAGTATATCCGTGTAAAAAATTTATCTTGTGCCTTCCCTATTTCTTTCCCTAATTATTAATTACCCTGTAAAGACCTTACATATAACATTCCTACTCGACTTTAGACTAATGTAAGCTTCCCTAAAATTTGTCGAGCCAAAATAAGGAGATCGACAAAATTAACTGAAACCCTTTTAAGCATCAGCATCGCAATAACTTTTAAGTTAATTTTCTAGAGCCTGTGCAATGGCAAAATTTAAGCGATCATAAAACTTTTGAAAGAGTTTAAGTAAGACAATCCTAACTCAAACTCACTAAAAAAGACAAATAATATTGATTACTTATTACATACCCAAAGCTTATATTACTATTGAATTCTAAGTTTTGGGTTAACATCATTCTCATATTTATTATTTGAATACCCCAAAATTTAGTCAAAACTCCAGAAGCTTACCTACTCCCTAAATAAAATAAAATGATTAAAATTATCCATCTTTCTGATATTCATATTGGCAGTGGTTTTTCTCATGGTCGTATCAACCCAGAAACAGGTTTAAACACTCGCCTGGAAGACTTTATTTCCAGTCTAAAACTTTGTATAGATAAAGCAATTTCCGAACCAGTTGATTTAGTTTTATTCGGTGGAGATGCTTTTCCAGATGCTACTCCTGCACCATACATAAAACAAGCTTTTGCTGGTGAAATACGCCGTTTAGTAGATGCTCAAATTCCCATAGTATTATTAGTAGGAAACCATGATCAACATTCCCAAGGCCAAGGAGGTGCAAGTTTAGGTATTTATCGGACTTTAGGAATACCCGGAGTCGTGGTAGGCGATCGCTTAGAAACTCACAAAATTCAAACTCAAAATGGTTATATTCAAATTATTACTTTGCCTTGGTTAACTGCTTCTAGTTTAATGACAAAATCTGAGACCGAAGGTAAATCTATGGGTCAGGTAAATGAGTCACTAATTCAAAAATTGCGGTTGATATTAGAATCAGAAATTCGGAAATTAAACCCAGAAATACCCACGGTACTTTTAGGTCATTTAATGGCAGATAGAGCTAGTTTAGGAGCAGAACGTTTTTTAGCAGTTGGTAAAGGTTTTAATATTCCTGTTTCTCTGTTAAACCACCCTTATTTTGATTATGTTGCTTTAGGTCACGTTCACAAACATCAAAATTTGAATAATTCTAATAACCCACCAATTATTTATCCCGGAAGTATTGAAAGAGTTGACTTTAGCGAGGAGAAGGAAGAGAAAGGTTTTGTTTTAGTTGAACTAGAAAAAGGTAAAGCTATATGGAAATTTTGTGCCTTGCCTGTACGAAATTTCCAGACTATTAAAGTTAATGTTTCGGAAGTAGAAAATCCACAAACTGAGTTATTAAAAACTATTAGTAAATATCAGATAAAAAATGTAGTAGTTAGATTAATTTATCAGTTACGTTCTGAACAGTTAGACTTAATAGATAATAGCATTTTACACCAGGCTTTAAGTGAGGCACATACTTATACTATTCAACCAGAATTAGTCAGTCAGTTGGCAAGACCACGTTTACCAGAATTATCAACAGGTAATAGTATTGATCCTTTACAAGCTTTAAAAACTTATTTAGAAAGTCGCGAAGATATTCAAGATATTCAAGAGGAAATGTTAGAAGCTGCAGATAAGTTACTAGTAGACAGAGCAGACTTATCAGAGGAACATTTTGATAGTCAGTTAAGTTTATTTACAAATAGCACGAGAAAATGAAAAAAATTAAATTCAAGCACAGATTTTTTGATAATATCTATTCTCTATTCTTTAGATATCAATGCCACTAAAAATTATAGTTATCAGAAATCATCAAATCATCATCTAACTATAATTTTTTCTGAAATAACACTAGTAAAAAAAAGAATACTATAAAACACATGCATAATCATAGATGCCTAAAAAGAGCAGCTCCCATTCATTTCAGATAACTATCTCTATCGCGATCCTCTCTTTTTGTTGTATTTACTTCAACTTCGCTGTAATAAATATTTGTCGGACTTGGTATTACTAACCAAATTTATATCCAAAACCTCTAATAGTAATCAAATACCTTGGTTTACTAGGATTTAACTCTAATTTCTCTCGTAACCAACGAATATGAACATCAACCGTTTTTCTATCCCCAATAAAATCTAGTCCCCAAACCTGTTCTAACAATTGTTCGCGAGACCAAACTCTCTGTGGATAATTCATAAATACTTCAAGTAAGCGAAATTGCTTAGGGGAAAGCTTCACCTCTTGACCTCTGACTATAACTCGGCATTCTTGAGGATAGAAAATTATATCCTGATACTGAAGTATTAGTGCCTGAGATAGTTGACTTAAACGTTGGCGACGGATCATAGCTTGGCAACGAGCAATAAATTCCCGTATCCCAAAGGGTTTAGTTAGATAATCATCAGCTCCAGCTTCTAGATAAAAAGCACAATTATTAACACTGCCTTTTGCTCCTAAAACCATTATTGGTATTAAATTACCTTGATGTCTTAACATTCGGCACACATCCAAACTATTAACAGAGTCAAGAATTAACAGATTGAAAGATTGTTCACTTTTGAGCGATAAAGAATTCTCAAAAATGGGAATAACTTTACAGCTATCTCGAGTAATAACCACTTCATAACCTTGTTCTTCTAGAGCTAGGGCTAACATATTCCCAAATAGCTCTTCAGTTTCTAATAATAAAATCTTACTATTTGTTCTGACGGCAGACCTAGAAAAACTTTGGCTTAGATCTGAGGAAAACATAAATATTGCTTTTGATAATTAGGATGTGTAAATTATTAATTGGACTTTACTGATCAATTAAGCTACCCGCAAATTTTTTAGCTAATTAACTTAATTAATTGATTTATAGCTTTTAAAACTGCTAAAAAAACTAGGTTTTATTCCATTGATATAACGCATTTTTACTATCAATAATTAGTATAACAACGATATTACCAATATAATCTACATATTACTACAGTCTAGTTTTTTGTCGTTTATTAGGAATATATACTAATTAAGCAAGGGTTACAAAGTTGAATTTTGCATTTTTGTTCTGAATAGAAAACTTATACTGCATTAACATTACAGCTAACAGGTTAAGAAAAGGTTAACTTTGGGTTATCAAAAGATTAAATATGATGATAATTGTCAAAATATTAAATCTGAAAATATCATACCAATTTAATAGAATATTACTCAAAACTGCTGTTTACAAAAACTATAGGTTAATTTATAAACTTTAATTATTCTCTCAAAATTGAATAATTTAGAGTACATTAAATAGTTTAAAGCTAATTCAATACACCATAAAAATTTATACTAATAACAAACATTAAAAGTATAAATAAATCAATCAAAATCTAAATATAAATATGCTACTACACTTAAGTACCTGGTCAGAAGTCGAAGCTTATCTAAATCAATCTCAAAGTATTATTTTACCAATTGGTTCCACTGAACAACATGGACCTACAGGATTGATTGGTACAGATGCTATTTGTGCAGAAGCCATCTCTAAAGGAGTAGGAGAAACAGTACAAGCATTAGTAGGGCCAACAATTAATGTAGGAATGGCCTTACACCATACAGATTTCCCCGGTACGATTAGTTTACGGCCTACTACAATGATTCAAGTGATTCGTGACTATATAGTTTGTTTAACTAAATCAGGATTTACCAAATTTTTCTTCATCAATGGTCACGGAGGTAATATCTCTACTCTGAGGGCTGCATTCTCAGAAACCTATGCCCACTTAGCTGATTTTAACATTGCCAATGCAGATCAAGTTAAGTGCAAAATCGGAAATTGGTTTATGTGTAGCTCAGTTTACAAACTAGCAAAAGAGTTGTACGGCCATCAAGAAGGGTCTCACGCTACACCTAGTGAAGTAGCTTTGACTCAGTATATTTATCCAGAAGCAATTAAACAAGCGACGCTGTCAGAAAATGTCGCTAGTGGATATTCAATATATAGTGCCACAGATTTTCGCCGCCGATATCCTGATGGTCGCATGGGTTCTAACCCTGCATTAGCTACACCTGAACATGGTAAGCAGTTTTATTCCTTAGCAGTAAAAGAACTAAGTAATTCTTACCTAGAGTTTATTCATGATAAATAGAGGATAGAGAGTAGTTAGCACCCAGAAGTCAACCCCTCTTAAAATCCCTAAGAGGGGAACTCAGAACTCAGGAGAAGTTATAAATTAGCAGCACGGACTAAATTTAAGAAGCGCAAGAATGTCCTAAAAATAATGGGGACTGCTAGACAAGGAGAGCCCTTCAGAAGGGGGGTTGGAGGGTTAGATTTTTTGATAACTTATGACTCATCACTGATTACAGTACATATAATTTATATAATTTTTCAGCCACAACCTTGATGTAGATTTATTTAATCTAGAAACTTAGAAATTAAAAGTTGCAAATCAAAAAAAATCAGTTAAAATAGTATTTATAAATATCTAAAATTCTCTCAAGCAAAAACGATACATAAAAACAGTAAAGCATTAGACAATAAATTAATATATATTACTTTTTTCTAACTTTTATAGCACTTCTTCTCAACAAATTTTACGTTTGAATATTACTTTATTCTTACTGACAACTATTAATAATTCTTCTACTGTAAAAGTATAGAGAAGAAATAAGTTAACTTCTCTGCCAAAGCAAATATTAGGTTCAGAGGTCAAGATTGTGAACAACCAATTAAGAGTGTCTTTAGCAGGTATTTTAGCAACCGTTGGTCTCTTGGGTATAATGCCTCAATCGGAAGCAAAAGCAGAACAACTGGAAGCTACGGATAAAGTAGTTTTCTCTTGTGTCTCAATTAACGCTGAAGAAAATCAATATGCAACTGTTCCTCAAATAGTTCGTGAAATAAGGGATACAAGCGAACCTGGGCTTTTAGGTGGATATCCTCTCGTGAAACAAGAAGTCATTCAAGTTTCCTCTAAACCAATGATTGTATGGACTGCAACTCTTTCTTCTGATCATCCTAAAGGTGCCTATACTCCTGACCGTCGTTGTCAATCCGTTAGCACTCGTCTAACTAACCTTGCTTATGCCCTAGGGATGACAACTTTCGCAGATATCAGTCAAATTGGTGTCGTCAATTATGAGCAAGTGGTCTATGTTTCCCCAGAAGAAGAGCCTAGCTTTGATAATGTAGTCTTCACTTTAAAGCCAGAAAATCGTGAAAAATCAGAAGAAATTCTCACTCAATTTAAGGATTTCGGACAAGGTACTGCTAGTGACGAGCCTATCTACGAATAAGTTATTTGAATATAAGTGTTGAGGGAATAACTAAGGGAATAAATCTTCCCTCTTCACTTCTTTTTATTAACTTATAGCAAATTTCATCAAGGGTGAGGTACACCTTTGGGTAAGATAGATGCATCGCTACAAAGGTCTTATACCATTTATCAAAAACTTTTCAACAACTTTTCAACTTGACTGTTGAACAGGATACCCACTCCTAACCCTGACGGGATGGTAAAGGGAAACTAACCCCTAACCCTTCTCAAGAGGAGAAGGAGTTTTGCATAAAGGCGTCCCTACAATATAAGGATAATTAACATTAACAAGCGCTTTTATCCTGCAAAAAGTTTATTCTATTTGTGTTAATTATTTAATAACTGAAGTTTGACAAAAAGTTAGCATTAATACATGAGAATTGGTCTTATTATATCGCTATTAATTTGACTGGAATAGTGTCTAAAACTATAGCAATCTTATTTTATTTATATCCAAAATATGACTGCTTTTTAGAAATAGGTTTGGAGAAGTAGGGGCAATAAGCAAAAGTTTCGGAGTTTACTTCTAGTTTTTGAATTTTTACAACCGTTTGATCCGATTGCTATAGTAATCTTAAACCTTGTGTATATCAATTTTCACACTGTTGAAGTACAAAATTTATTTTTTTTAGTAAAAAAGCTGTATGTAACGTTCCTTAAAGAGTAGTAAGCAAAGAAAACAGACTATAGAAAAGAAGAAAAAAAAATGTACCTCAGTAACTTGAGAAATGCTATAAAATCGCATCCTTTCTTAAAAAAATAGCTCCTACTCGTTTTTCTTCAACATAAGCGCCTACAACATCTTGCCTTAAAGCAACCTCAACCTTTCATTCTTCAGATAGGGAAGTAAAATTATCTCTGAAATATATGAATCTGGGGAATAATTAATCAAAATTTGTAGATAGTTCACAGATAATTTTATCAGACACTAATAACTTACTATTATTTAAGTTTGTGTCTGTTTTAACAACTTTAAAAATAAACTTGAGAAATAAATTTAGAACCAAATTATATCAACTATCAAAATTATTTTTAAACTCAAGGCATACTACTATAATATAGTTAATTGATGGTATAATCAAATGATGCTTAAGCATTAATTTATTTGTTCAAGTATTTCAATTAATTACTAAAAGGAAAGCCATGAAAATTATAACTACTTCAACTTTATTTACTGCAACAATAACAATGTTTTTCACTGTTAGCTTAACTGCTAATCCGGCAAAAGCTCAAGAAAAACCAGCAACTAATAATATTAGTCCCTCAGAAAAATTATTGAGTAACAATGCTAATAGTTTTTCAAGGGATAAAAGTATTGGCTTAACTCAAGAATCTACAACAACTAGAAGTAGATATGGGCTATCTCAAGGCGAGCTAGATGAGGTAACAAATAATATTAATCTACAAATGCAGAACAATAGAGATGCTAGATGGAAAAGAGAGAAAGTATGGTTTGAAGAAAAATGGAATTCTTTTGCTACAGACTTTTAACCAGTATTAATTGTGAGTTAATTGCTGATTCTAGAAGCTGGAATTCCCCAACTTAAAGATTCCATTTTTTTGAATTGCTCAATGGATGGTCGAGAGCCATCTATAAAACGAAATGCTCCAATTCCAGCAATGGGATATTTTGACCGTCCGTTAATACCAATTAACTGACCTTTGCTATTTAAAATCGGTCCACCACTCATGCCACTTTTAATATCATTGGTATAACCTAATTGATATCCTTGGCTGAGGGTGCGACTGGTTAGCATTTCTACAGACCCTACTGTTAATTGAAAAGCTCGACTACCCCAAGCAAGGGTACTACTTATTTCTAAAGAGTCAGGTTGATACCAGTTAGGAAAACCAGCAGCAAAAACAGTTTCTCCTACTAAGAGTTGATTGGTTTTTACTATTTCTACTACTTGATAGGGGCGATCGCTAGTAAATTCTAATAACGCTACATCCAAATTACCTATTTGAGGAGTATAAACTAGGGCAGCTTTATGAGTTATCCCATCTCCACTTATAATTCGATACAATTTATTCGAGTTGTTCTCAATTACATGATGATTTGTGACAACAGTGTAGGTGTTACCTTTCTGTTTGATGATTACTCCAGAACCAGCACTATTGTCTGTAAAAATTCTTACCGTAACTTGTTGGGCTATGTTGGATATTAATAATGGAGACTGTTGTGATTCTACTGCACTAGGTTTTGTGTAATAAGCTGAATTTTCTACTTTGGTTTGAGAGTAAGCATTCGGTGCAAATATGGCAAGATAACATAGTAAATGTCCTAAGATTTTACTACTTAACTTGAAGGATGACTTCTTTTGTTTCATGTTATTAAGGTTTATTAAAACAAAGGCATTTAGAAAAAAGATATAGAATCCATTTAGTATCTTTTTCAACCTAAATATGCTTGCTGAAATAGCTAGTATATTGAGCAATTTCAGAAAATTTTTATGGCCGATTTGGAATTATCTATGGGAATAAATAATAATTAAACCCAGAAATTTTCAGGCTGATGATTAGGCAAGGGGCTATCAAGTTGGTTACATAAATTACCCTGATAACTAATAATTGAAATGACACCACATCTATAAAAGTATTGTGACTTTCTCAACTTTGATATTTTGGTAGAGATAACTTTATAATTTTTTCAATACATGAATTGTTGCTAGTAATTAAATTAACTCCTTAGAGCTTGCTGAGAAATAATGATTATGTTTGGGTAGAACTCAGGAGTAAGTAGATATCTTACATACAAAGTTCCTAGGTCGAAATGGTGATTAATCAGGAGGCAGTCGAATATGTTTGTTTCTTGCGGCCTTCTGTCATGGAAATGGCTAAAATACTTTTTGTGTGTGAGGTCAGTGGAGCTAAAAAGCTTTTACTTTTTCAACACAAACAAAAAAGCTACTTACCTTGAAGATTCAATTCCTTGAGAGTTAATCAGTAAATTTTACTTAAGTCAAAACAGTTATATATATTGATTAAATTCAACCCAGTCACAAATAATTTATTTGGCCATACCTACAATTTTAGTTTTTCAGAAAAAACGGCTGTAAGAAACTGAGTTGAAATTATACACTATAGCGGTCACAAAAACAACTGATAAGCAATATTAATCTGGTAATTTTTTTTTCCAGTATTTTAATATGGCATTTCACAATAGTTGGGATAATACAGTTAAATATAAATTTACTTGACAAATTATAATTATTGTGATAATAAATCAGCCATAAATATAATCAAAACCCTACACTTATTTTTAAATAGTAAGTCCAGCCCACTTTTTTCAAGTAAACCTGAGTTTTTCTCAAAACATGTCTCTCAAGGGAAGCCAGCATAAACTATTGTTTAAAGTTAAATAGGCAAAGAAATAAATTTGAAGAGCTAGTGTTCCGAGTGTCAAAAGCTAAAGTCACTGGGGGAGGCAAACTTTGCACTACAATAGGACAGACGCAAAATGTCCTACCCCACCAATTATGCATTCGTGCTTGAAACCTTGAAAAAAACCGTAGTACTATGCAAACAAGCTTAGGATTAGTTATTGTGAAAAGCGAGCCAAACCAAAGTTTTTAAGGGGACTTGAAAGTTAAATAAAAAATCTAATATACTTATTTAAACTTACACATAAATAGCGATATTGTAGCAGTATGAGTAATTAGCAAAAACCATATAAATAATTAGCTTGAGTTTCCTGGCAGTTTGAAGCCTACTCTTGAAAATAAGTTATAGACTGCGGTCAGTGGTATATCGGTAAAACACCGAAGCTAGCTCTAAAGCTTATGCAATAACCCTTATGTAAGTTTCGGGAAATTTAGTTTAACGGGAAATTCGGTTTTTAACTAACAGAGGAGTATGATTAATAATTACCTCTAAAAAAAACTGGGAGTGAACTCCATAACTACCATCAGATATTGTAAAAAACACCCTATCTCATAGAAAATTTCTGCGCTCAAGTAAAAAATTAAAAGCGTTGCGTTCCCTCAGGTCTTCCTCAGAGAGATGCTTGCAATATGACAAGGGTTTCGTAAACTTTCACCGGAGGAATTTTTTAATGTTGCCTCAGTCATTTTATTAGCATAGCGATCGCCATCGACCTAAAGCATACAATGCTAATTTTGTCAAACTTTAAACTGATGATATGCCCTAAGTTAATAAAATTAGTCTAATAAAAAATAGGTTGACAAATTATCCAGAAATTTGTATCTAAAAGCTTAGATTAAAATCTAACTCAATATTAACCATGCAATTACAAAATTTGCTGTCCCGTAGTCCATTAATTATCTTGGGCGCCCTCGCTGGAGTTATGCTCTCTCATCAAAGAGCGATCGCAACCAGCAAAATCGTCATAGATATAGCTGGGCCAATAAAAGCATCCATAAAAGTTAAGGATCTACGACTATTTGCAGAAACTGGTGAAACTACCAAAACAATTTCTCAAGCTCTAGCCATATCAAAAGTTAACCCTAATACAGTTCGTGGATTAATGACATTAGAAGTAGGAGCAGGTGTGACGAACCTAGCCAAAGTTCTGTATAGTAACCTAGGTCAAAATGTAACAAAAGGTGTCGCTGAAGTACTTCAAACGAAACACAACTATGAAAGTGACAAAGCCTTACGTTCTGCTATTATCCTAGCAGCAGCAGATGATAACCGAATATCAGTCCTAGAAATTCTCGAAAAATATCCTACCGAAGAAATGCATATCGACGTTGGTAAAATCAACGAAATTGTAGAAAAACTTAAAGATACTATAGGTAATTTAGGAAAACTATTTAATTAAGTTCTGCCTGACAGGAACTTCGACACAGAGAGATTTCTAAACCTCATGCTTTTAGGTTTGTAATTATTAAGCACTGAACAGCAAGTGTCAGAAAGCAGATGTGATGAAGCAAAAATCCCCATGGTTGATTTGAGGGAATCATATCTTCTTACCTATAGCAGCGTCAGGAGGATATCAACCTCAATATCTTTCAATTCTCTAACACTTAAATGTAACTTCACTATCTTCATCAGTATTATTTGGCTTAGAAGTTCCCGAATCAACTGATGCATCTTCTATATATTGACTTTCTATGAGAAATGCTCCTTTCTCAAAACGAACAGCCCAGTAATTTCCTGGTTTACAACTTAAAACAGTTCCTACTTC
This sequence comes from Trichodesmium erythraeum GBRTRLIN201, assembly GCA_018457135.1. Classification (GTDB taxonomy): domain Bacteria; phylum Cyanobacteriota; class Cyanobacteriia; order Cyanobacteriales; family Microcoleaceae; genus Trichodesmium; species Trichodesmium erythraeum. Next base: position 35,646 of record JAGGDU010000213.1, read on the forward strand.
ACCATTACGCACTACATTAGGAGGACGTAATATCGGCATTGATTCAGCAGTTTTAATGTATGGTGGTTGACCTACTAGTCTGACTTTCTGGCCAATCAAAAATTCTGTTTCCATTTATTTATCTCCACATTTGTTTTGTGTTATATCTTATTGCTTTAATAATATTATTAGCCAATGCTATAATTGAGGGGTGAGTAAGTCAAGGAATCAAAAGTTTATACAGCAGATTATAAGTACATGAATTGCAAACATTGAAGAAAACCTTGCCTGCTAGAATGGAGTTTAAATAAAATCTTTGTAGAACGAGCATAAAGTATTAAAATGAATATGGTTAGTATAAAATTATAGAGGGTAATGATTATGGCTATAGCTCGTCGCATTTCCCGGATTGCTTCATTAATCAAGCAAGAAATCAGCCAGATGTTGCTCCATGGTATCAAAGATAACCGCGTAGGCATTGGTATGGTCAGCGTCACAGATGTAGATGTTTCTGGAGACTTACAACATGCTAAAGTATTTGTAAGTATCTATGGATCTGACGAAGTAAGATCGCAAACTATGGCAGGTTTAAGGTCTGCAACTGGATATGTCCGAAGTGAATTGGGTAAAAGAATACGTATGCGTAGAACTCCAGAAGTTATCTTTGTTGAAGACCGTTCTCTAGAGCGTGGGACAGAAATTTTATCACTTTTAAATAAGCTTTCTCAAGAACGACAACAACAGGAAATAGAAGACATTACCCATAAAGAGTCCCACCAAGACACAATAGAGTAAATAATTCTTAAATTATCCATTACTAAACTATGAATTTAGCATAAAAAGTTGATCCTATGGCCGCATTGATGGCCTCTGGCTATTGGTTTGACTATCAAATTCATTATTCAGACTGAGATCTCCCGAAAAGCAAGCTTTCATTTTGGATAGAAGACTTGGGCATTAAAGCAAGCTTTCATTTTGGGTAGAAGACTTGGGCATTAGAGAGGTAGTTTTTGCGGGTGGAAGTGCTATAGACTTGGTAACTCCTATCCAAGAAATTTAGTATAGGGCAAAAATTCCTTTGCTGTTAGCTGCTGATGTTCAGAAAGGAGTTGCTAAAAGGCTTTCTGGGGTAACTTAGTTTCCTCCACTAATGGTGATCGCTACTATTGTTCAAACTGATCTGAAAGAAGAGCCCAACAGTTATGCTGAAACTATGGGAGCTATTACAGCTCAAGAAGCTGTGGCTATTGGTTGGAATTGGTATTGGCTCCAGTGGTAGATGTAAATAATAATCCTGATAACCCAGTCATTAATATTCGAGCTTTTGGAGAAACGACGGCTTCGGTTGGTCAATTCTCAAGAGTTTTTCTTTGAGGCGCTCAAAAATATCCAGGGTTGACCACGGCTAAATATTTTCCTAGTCATGGGGATACGACAGTTGATTCTCATTTTAATTTACCAGTTATATCTCACTCGGAAAGTAGATTGGTAACAGTTGAATTATCTCCTTTTGTGAAGGCGAGCGCTTCAGAGATAGATTCTGTGATGAGTAACCATTTGTTGATCCTGAGCAAGGACGAAAAATATCAGTAAGTTTACTCCACAAAATTATTATGGGTCAGTTGCGCTAAAAGTTGGGTTTTGGTGAATTAGTTGTGACTGATGTTTTGGTTATGGGGGCGATCGCTAATTTTTATGGTTTGCCTAATGCAGATATTTTAAGTATGCCTGTAGATCCTGAGCAGACAATTAATACTGTTTGTGACGCGGTGGCTCCAGGCCGTATTTCTGAATTACGAATTGATAAATCTTTGCAGAGAATTTGGTAAGCTAAAATCAAGGTTTTTCCTACCTAGCAACCTGGAAATGAAAACATACCAGATTATTTCTTAGCTCCTACATACAATTTAGTTAAAAATTTAGCGAATTCGGCACAAGAAAAGAAAGTGTTGCTCAAATTTTGCCAGGCTCTATTCAAGTAGAAGGAAGTTATCTGACTCCAAGTACAGATAATCATCATTTACGTAATTTAGCATTTGTACAGGATATACTTCTTAACACTTATTTCTCAGGTTATCAGAACCTTTACTTCTCATTGATATATTGATGGTCATTGTTTTGGACAAAAAATTAGTCTAACACAAGTAGCAGAGGATTTCATGAAGAGATTATTAAGAAATGGCAAACTATAAGGTATAATCATATACAGTAGTCAGTAAACATTGAAAAGGTTTTCCCCAGAAATATTATCAGAGAGATCTTATATCTTCTGTTATGGACAAATACTAAAAGCCCCAAAGCTATCTGGATCTTTATATTTAAAGATTCACAAGTATCTGTCTAAAATATCAAAAAATATCACCTAATTTTTGATTAAACAAAATTAAACTTATATGGGCCAGATGATGATTTCAGGTAAGAAGGCTGGGAAAGTTTAGATTATTAGCTACTACCTTATAGTTACAATTTTATTAGCACATAACTGTAATTTAGACAACACTAAATGTAATGTAATGTGTTGGCATTCTTACTTTTAAAATTCTTATCAAAACAAGATAAAAAATTGTAACTATATATACTGACAAATTTAATGTTCATAATTACAAATTTTGCATTATATTATAAATAGTACCGTAGCGCAGAAAATTACTTAAGCTAGGCCAAGAGGGTGACCATGACTTACACCACAATTCAATATTCTTTAGACATTATCAGGGACGAAGCACTAGAACTTGTACATAAAGGAGTTCTCAGTCGTCAGCAGCCTATTTATACTCTGTGTCGATATATTCCGGCCAGAGAATGGGCTTGTGTAGAATGTGAATTAGAAGAATGTGACTTTCTACTTAGGGACCGAATTGGTGACCTAATAGGCAGAGAAAAATGGGACAACGACTAAATAAAAATCTAACCTAGTTAAACTATATTTTATCTAGGTTAGATACTATGATTTATCCTACTTTTTCAGAACTTAATAAGAAAATAAGATAAATATAGATTAGAATCCTATAATGTTCCAGATATTTTTTTATTTCCAAAAATTTAAGAAAAACTTTAGTTCTGAGAGTCTAACTCTTGAGATTGTTGTAAATCATTCCGTAGGTTAGCTATTTCTTGAGTTAGCTCTAATAAATCTCTTTGTATATCTGATTGTGCCAAACCCGAAGCAGAATTAGGGCTGGAAGAAACAGTTGTGCTATCAGTATTGGCTTGAGTATTTTGTTGATTCAAAATTATATCAACAAAGCTTCGAGCTTCCTGCTCAGTCATCTCACCTCTTTCAGCCCACTCCTCAGTTAGTTGATTAAAATCAGAATTTAATTTATTCAAATTTTCATCCCGCTTACTAGAGTCTTGCAAAGTTTCCATGAAAAAGGAGGTTGCACCTAGGGTAGTACGGAATGCTTTTTGCATTATTTGGGTTAGATCATCAGGGTTCATAAATGTAAGTTTACTCAATATTAAATAGTAATTTCTCTATCATTCTATATTATAAATAGACTTTACTGTTAAAATAACCCAGATGGATAGAAGCAAGTGCAAAGAAGTTATGCTAATTTTTTGATATTTTAAGAGCTCAATCTATATTTTTTAAATCTTAATAACTAGCAGATTAAAAGCTAATTGAATTTATTTATCAGGTATAGCCAATGTGTAATTATTATATACTTGATTAAGATTGTTTAATAATAACCCTTTCTACACCCAAACTTATTAGCTTATTTTTAACTTGTAAAACAACATTTTTTAAATTTATATATATTAATAAATATTCATTTTCTGTCAATCTGTATATCAGGGATGATTTACAAAATAATGATAATATATCTTTTGGTATATCATCAAATTCAAATATTTTTTGTAGAATTAATTTACCACCAAAACCAGGTAGATTATTTTGCAATTTTACCCATGAATTATGAGCCATATATTTGCCATTAAAAGTAGGTATAAAACTGTATATTTTTGGAAGTTGATTGACTGCTTTTCTGACATTAGTATGTTTTAACATATAATTGTTTTCTGGTTTAGTTAAATCCAAGACGAAAGCTTCAGCATTTCCTAAATAATTTTCTGGTATGCCAACCTTTCTATATCTTAAGTTACAAGGAAAAATAAATCGTTTAATAGGAACAACTGATAAAAATTCAAATAAAGCATCGTTTGTGCTATAAGCACTTTTTTCATTAGAAATATTTTTATTTTTACCCTTGATTAAATCTAACTTTTCTTTGGTTAAGATACATTCAAGATAACTCCAATTATTCTTATTTTGAAAAAAACTGTTCAGTATAAAAACAATAAAAGACGTTGAACTGAAAAGTTTATCTTTCCATGATAATTTTTTAAAGCTTGCAGATATAAAATCATCCATTTTATTAAAATTTATTGTAAATAATGGTTCAGATTTAGAGACATATTCTAGGTCTTCGTATGCTTGAGAAAGATACTCTAATAATTTAAAATATGTTCCACCATCTGCTATGAAATGATTAACAAGTAGAGTTACGCCATAATAATTTTGATTATGATTTAAAATCACATATATTAATGGAATATCTTTATTAATAGCATCTGCAGATTTTTTGGGAATATTGAATTGATTTTTTATATAAGTTCTTGCATCTAATAAATTATCAATATTTATTTCCTGTTCATCTAGATCAATATGAATAAAACCAACACCAGATTTTTGTGGGTTACATACGACTTTTAATGGGGAAAAAAATTTCTTTACCAATCTTCCTCCCAAAATTGGTACACTATCTACTATTTGTTGAATTGCTACTTTCAATCTATGAGAATCTATTTGATGTTTGTACCAATTTATCACACCATAATAAGGCCAAACTCCCATCTCAAGATCAAATTTTGAAAGTTGATACTCTTGATACACATTACTATTTGTAATTAATTCCATTGGTTTCACATGTTAGATTTATTGATATTGAAAAATCTTTTATAGACTCGTTCTACCTAAATAAGGGAAAAATAATGATTTTAGGAAAGTCATGGTAAATCCTGTTTAGACAGAAAGCTTACCCCATAAAGGTAAAACAGAATGCAGAGGATACTTATGCAGCAAAGGTTAGAGAGAAATTGGAAAAAGTTACTTTTGATAACCAGATTTGGGTTCAGAAGATGCTTTTAGGTTGCTTATATTAACTGTATTTATCTACCTAACAATATCTACAATATATTAATTCTTCAGTAAATTTATCCCACTGATTATAATCTTAATATTGTGTTGAAAAATACTCTCTTATAATATATTTTCTTTATGATTTAGTTCTTGAGGAATTAGGATTCAGGAAACAGAGAAGCATAGAGTTGAAGAATAGAAAAACTTATGATTTGGTACTGATACTTTCCCGTTAGACTTTGGTTTATAAGGAAGAGTATATAATTATTTACTTCATCTTTATCTACTAGAAAATTTTTAAGACTTTACTTTTAAAAAATTATTTTTTTGTTCAGAATAAATAAACTTACCGAATATTTTAATCCCTGTATTAATTGAGCGATAAAACCTTGCAAATTTATTCTAGCTTCAGGAATAATATCAAAAGATATAGATTATACTGCTAAATTCAAGGTTAGTTTAGAAATATACATCAGAAATAAAATATAAACAAATTGTATTCTAAGTTAACTCAATATTAAAGATAATTTTCGATCTTAAATTATAGATAAAAAAAATTTTATGTTAATATAACGTGGATAGAAGCAAGTGAAAAGTTGTTGGAAAATATTTTAGCTAGAATGTATATTTTATAGCTGAATCTAGATCTTTTTAATCTGAATAGCTAGAAACTTAAAAGCTAATTTATTTTGAAAGTAAACTCAATTTGTAATTATTATGTAATTGACACGATATTTTAATAATAACCTTTTATCAAACCAAATTTATTAACTTATTCTCAACTTGCAAAACAACATTTTTGAAATTCGCATATATCAATACATATTCATTTTTTTTTCGTTCTGAGTCTTAGTGAACTTTTCCCAAAAATGATAATATATATAAATAGAAAAAATAGGTCAATTCCCCTAGAGTAGAAGACATCGAAATAAGGCAGCCTTCTGGGTACAGAAAAAGTATTTCCCCAATGTTAAAAAGACCAAAAACTGGTTGCTCAATGATGGCGAATATATACTAAACCAAGACTCAGATGTTCCTATTTGATCAGGCACATTAAAGTTAAAGGTAATAAATGACCATTATGAAGGTGACTGGAGTTATTGGAGCAACAGAATAAGTAAATATCCAGGGGTAAGGAAAGAAGTCACGACGCTGTTAAGACGACAAAAAAATAAATGCACATTTTGTCAGGCAACCTTTAAGCCTACAGACTTAATGGAAATAGAGCATATAAAATCTAAGTCTGAAGGTGTTGAAAACACATACAAGAATAAACAACTGTTGATGATATGTTGATATTGAGGCAGAGATATACCCATGACAAGGAATGTCGGCGTTGGTGAATTAAGTTATGATTGGAGTTCATAGCGATCGCTATGAATATCTATAAGGAACTGGAACATCCCAAAATTGATATTTACTGGATCAGTAAGTGAATTGAATGCTTTAACTTCGCGTTATATTTTGAGTAGCAAAGAGTCCTTCGATGTCATATGGCAAGATAGTGCCGAAGTCTAGTATTTTCTTCTTCTACTCTGGTCATATAGGTTTTGCTGATAATTTTATCCCCATCATTAATAGGCCTTGGTATATACTTTCCATCCATCTGTAATTTAAAGGAGGACATTCCTATTTTTTAACTTGTTCCCATAAAGGATAAAATGTTTTTCCGCTAAGATTTCTAATAACCCATTCTAAAACTCCTTTTTTAAAATGATTTACTGCGGTTCATACCCAAATTTGGTTTTTTTTGAGCCTAATTATCTCTGTAATTCTTCTAGCTCTTCTACTTGAGGAGTTTTTTGAGGAGAGTAAGAACGTGGTAATAGTTGTCCTACTTGTTTAATTGAGTTGATAATTGTAGTATGGTGTAGCTTTTTGACTCTTGATATTCCTCTTAAGCCCATAGCATTAACATATATTTTTAAGCATTCATCTGTGAGTTGATCACTATAACCTGTATAAGTTTCATAGGAATCAATAAATTGAGGACCACAATAAACACAGATGTAGTTTTGCTTTCCTTTCTTTTGGCCATTTTTATTGATGTGAGTTGATTGACATTCTGGACATTCTATAATTTTTCTGCCTAAGAGCGCGATCGCTATGAACTCAAATCATACCTTAATTCACCAACGCCGGAATGTCTAGGAGAGGAGCAGTGTGAGGTGAAAGTCAGGCACGGTTTTGAATTTGAAGGCGAGTCGGATAGGGTAACCTATATGGCGAACGTTTAACATATCATAAAATTCAAACTATCTTTGCAGAACTAGTTTCACACAAAAATTAGGTAAATAATTTTGTAATTTAACCGATGAATTATGCTTCATGTAATTGCCATTCAAAATTAGTTTGAACACTTTCAGCCTCTTTGGTCTAAATATTGATTAATATCATCATAAACTCTAGTAAGTTCAGCTTCAGTGGTTATCCGAATTCGCTCATCTCGCAAAGTAATTAATAATTTAGCAGCAAAAGGACTAGGCCAAATATTAGGGTTACAAAAGATTTCTAAAAAGACATCTCCTGTATACCGATATTCCGTAGGTTTTTGTGGAGTTGGTTTACCAGAACTACCTGTAGCCGTTTTGGCAGCAACAGATTTTAATTGCTTTATTAATTCAGCTATTGCACTTTGTAAATTTCTTGCCGCCTCAGGGGTAAAATCAAAAGATATAGATCCCTCTACTAGATTCAAAGTTAGTTTAGAAGTAGACATAATAAATAAATAATTTAATTGAAGAAGATTATAGGTTAATGGTTCAATTGAAAAAGAATTCAAGTCTAATTAAGTTTCGATACTTTAAAAACCCCGGAGTTAATGACCAGGCTGCTCCTAAATAGTGTTTTTGATAGTGCTATTAAAAAATCTATTTCTACCTTTAATATTCAGCAATCTAACACTAAAGGAAACATGGAGACAAATGTAGCAATTCTATATAATTTGTGAAAAAAATAAGCGACTAGAAGGGAGGAGACAGGAATCAGAAGGCGTGATAAACAGAAGTTGAAACTCTTGTCAAGAAGTTCAGTGATTTTACAAATAATTTAGGATTGCTATACATATATAAAGACTATTATTAATGGATAAGTATATCACACAAACTAAAGCTCAAGTTACTACTTGAAGCCAAAAAATTAGGCATTTGCTATTTTTGACTAATTTAGCTTTAGCTTGAATATGATGATATATGAGTTTAGTTAATATCAGCATTTTTTTAACTTAGCACAAAAAATTTTTTCCTAAATCTGTATCCCTAGTAAATTAAGTATTTAATCCAAGTTAATTTGACTATCTATGTAGACATTTGTTAAATCAGAAGGATTTATTTGTTCATATATTTCAAAGGGTTGATGAATCCAGGGATTATCAAGCAAATAATCAACATAGTAATCAGGTTCAAATATTGAGCAAGACTTATACCACAAAACAGCCGTTTTTACTTCTTTAATTTCTTGACCATAATTATTCTGAAGCCAATTAATGGATTCTTTAATAGTAATTCCTGAGTCTACTAGGTCATCAACCAACAAAACATGACTACCTAAACTATCTGTAGTCATAGTCAAACTTTTCGCTATTTTAATATTACCTTGCTTTTGACCCTTAATGTCGCCATAAGAAGAAGTAGCTAGAATTGCTAAAGGTTTGCTGAAAATACGAGAAAGAGTATCTCCTACTCGTAGTCCTCCCCTAGCTAAACAGACAATTTGATTGAACTCCCATTGGGATTGATAAATTTTTGCTACTAGATGTTCAATTGTTTGATGATAATGTGACCAAGAAATATAAATATCGCTCATTTGTAAACTTTACAATAATAGTGATACTTATAAAGTAGGTTAATTTTAGCTAAAACTACTATTTTTTTACCACAATTTTTATCTTCTTTTTTGCTTAAGAGTAAGATAAAGTAATGCCTGGCAAAATTATATACTACAAAAGTTTATTTAAACTACGGTTGTTCAGGTTAGATATTCTTTAATATTTATACTTCTTATGGTGAGAATTTACTCTATAGTATATAAAAATTTATGAGTTAAAGATTTGATAAAAAGTTTTTGGTGATATAGTTGTATTGTTATATAAGTTGATATTTATAAAAATGCTGAAAGAAATATTTTAGTTATACTAAATAAAGCATTTTGCATTACACTTTTAGGTAATCAAAGATATGAATTTTCTTGATAAAAAAACATTATCTTTAGACCTAAGTCAAAAAATTGTCAGTACTTATTAAGCCTCACAGACATCTATTCAGATGTACTCGAAAATTGGAATTAGGGTCAGTGAGAGTACAATGTACTGTTTTTTTGAATCAAATAGAATTCTGGAAAAAAATCTTCAGAAGTACTCAACCCTTAAGAGAGGAAAATCAAAGAAAAAGGGAGGATAATTCGGATTTATTAGAGATGTGCAATGCCGAAAACCTGGTATTTTTGGATTACTTGGGTGTTTGACTGGGGATGATGAGACTAATGTTCAGGAGCTTATTAGATATCTTCATAAAAGGTTACTAACTCTTTGAAACGCCGTTCCAAAATCGGCATTTTTGGAGAAGTATATTGGAGAACAGGCTAACATTAATAACCAAAAATATTAAGGTAGTCGAGTCAAAGTCAATTGGGGCTATCAATTTTAGAAGTACTAATTCTTTCAAAATTTTATGAAAATCAATGAAGAGAAAAAATTTCTAACAATTTATCCAGAAAGAGTTAGTGCTGAAATTATGATCAGGAGCAGTGGTAGTTATGAAAAACTTTTAAGTCCATAAAGTCAAGGGTATTGAAAAAATGTTAGAGTCTGTGGGAACTAAGATTATGTATTTATCTCCCTACTCATCGGAGCTCTCTCCAATGGAGAGTTTATGGTAAGAACACCCTAGCATTTATCAGCAAACTTTACTTTGCGTTACGCCTAGAAACTTAGAAGCAGTAACTAAACTATTAGAATGGGGTATTAAGTGATATTTCTCTAAGCAAATCAAAAATTATTTGACCTACTATTATTGCTGTACTAGTTAGTTTTGCAAAGTGCTGTGTTATTTATCTTTGTTAGATATAATTAGTGGTTAAGGATTAGACATCAGGAACTATGAATAAGATGCTAATAACTTTTATTTGAGAATTATTAAAGATAAAAATATCTTATTATATGGATTATTAGAACATAGTTAAGTATAGCATTTTTCAAAAATAATTAAACTTTCAACAATTATAAAAAGGATATTCTGAATTATACCATTTTCAACCATCCACGGCGAATTGCATGAATTAATCGATTAATTGCGGTGGTATCTTCTTCAGTCAGATTGTGGTATAAAAATAAATCTTTGAGTTGTTTTCTTTGGTCTTTAGTCAAGATACCAGAACGATAAACTTGAAACATTAATTCTGTGATTCCTATTGCCGGTAGAAAAGATTGATTTAGATAATTCATCATAGTTTTTTCCAATAACTCCATTACTTTTAATATTACTTATATCAAAATTAATAATTGTGATAAATAAGTTGAATTTAGATGATATTTATCCTACAAATTAGTGATTTATATCACATTAGTTTACATAAAATTATTTACTCAAGATATTCAAAAATATAAATTTTCAAGAATATAAGTAAATATTAAGATACAAGAATATAAGTAAATGTTAATACAGTGGTTTGCACGTGTTATCAGGGAAAGTTAGAAATAAAAATTTGATTACACTGTTTTGCATAACTATTAGGTGTAATGATATTTTCTGAATTGTTTTGATAAAAATGAAACCTTATTCTTTAGACTTACCTCAAAAAATGGTCAGCACTTACGAAGCTGGAGATACTATCTATTGGGAAAGTTGCTCAAAGATTTCAAGGAGTGCAAAAGTAGGGTACAAGAGCTATTAAAACGAAAACCATAAACAGGCCAATTACTGCCTCGATGAGTAATAAGAGGTAAGCCCAAGCAATTATTAAATTATAAAAATGAAATAGAAGATTCTAGAAAGACTTATTGAGACCTGACCTGATACTAGTAGAATGCTGTGAATATTTGCAAGACAAAGCTGGAATCATAGTCAGTGAAAGTACAATGTGCCGTTTTTTGATTCAATACAACTGACCCTGAAAAGAACCCTAAGAAGCACTTAGGCTCTAAGACAGGAAAATCAAAGAAAAAGGTTGGAGTATTGGAAAGTAATTAGAGATTTGCCATCCCGAAAAACTGGCCTTTTTGGATGAAATGGGTATTTGACTGGGCATGATGAGACCAATGGCCAGGAGTCTATTGGAGAAGGATTTTATGGGTCCAAACGTTACTATAGAGGTAGCCAAGTCACTTTCATTGGGGCTATCAAATGTGGTCATGCGATCGCTATCAAAACCTTTGTTTTAAATCTAATCCTGATGAAAATTAATTAAGGGAGAAGATTTTCAATATTATCCAGAAAGAATTAGCACCAAAATTATGGCCAGGAGCAGTGGTCGTTATGGACAATTCTGATGGTTCATAAAGTCAAGGGTATTGAAAAAAATATTAGAGTCTGTGGGAGCTAAGGTTATATATCTATCTCCCTGCTCACCAGAATTTAAACCTATTGAGTATTAATGGTTGGAACTCAAAGCATAATTCCGCAGCATTTGTGCCCAAAAACTTGAACGGAGTAACTAAACTTTTAGAGTTAGGCATTAAGTTGTTTTCCTCTAAGCAAATCCTAAATTAGTTTATTCACTGTTATTACTGTAATAATTAGTTATGCAGAGTGCTGTATATAGTTATGAAATTATATTCAACATATCTTCGAGAAAAAATAGTTCTGGCATATTTGAACTAGAAAATATTAATTGCTCTGTAGTAGCCCTTATATTTACTATCAGTAAAAGTTTATTCAGTCTCAGGCATTGCAAAATAAAACAGATATAAATTTACAACCATTAAAATGTGGGAAATCAAGGTTTAGTCATCTGACAAATGCAGGGTTAGATTTCAAGCGATAGTAGAATTATGTGGGTTATTTGCATTTAAGACTAGAAATTGAGTGAGTCAGACTAAATCCGCTTTACGCTTTATTATAAAGGTTAAGGCACTTGTACTAGAGAGTTGGAAGGATTTAAAAAATAAGCTTTTCATAGCCGGATTTGGTATCATACTCTTAGTGCATTGTTAGAAGTTGATGATCCCAGCTTAGGTCAATGGCAATTACGAGGTAAGTTTATTATTGGTCCCACTTGCATTGCACTGAATATTTGCTGAATTTTTATCTAGAGAAGAAAATATAGACTATCGTTTAGTATCTGATTAATAAATTAGGGATATATTATCATGCTAGGTAATACAGTACTTAAGATAGAATTTAACGAAAACTAACGCCAGAAAAAATTACTTATGCTATTAAAGTCAACAACTAGACATATTCGTATTTTTGCAGGAACTGTGGAAAATAATGAACTTGTTCCTGATGATCAGGCATTAACTTTAGATATTGATCCCGACAATGAACTTAACTGGAATGATACTGCTGTGGAGCAGGTTTACCGAAAGTTTGATGAATTGGTAGAATCTTATAGTGGTTCAGATTTAACTGAATATAATCTGCGTTGTATGGGTTCTGATTTAGAACATTTTGTCCGATCACTATTACAATCAGGTGAAATTAGTTATAACCTTGGTAGTCGTGTCAATAACTATAGTCTGGGACTACCTAGAGTAGATGTTGATGCTGAAGCTAAATAGCAATGTTATCTCAGTTATTAGTTATCAGTTATCAGTCTCTCTAGCTTCATTTAGAGGCTTGAAATACTAAAATTGAAATTTCATCAATTCCGATAACATTTCTGTTATCGGAATTATTGAGAATAGTTTAGCGTCTGCTATAAATATAATGTTATTTTCCTATGTCCTATTGCTATCATATTTATGATCAATTGTTTTGGGTCTTGTCTTTTATATGTTGAGTATTAATGAACTATTTATATTGGTTTGATATGTGAGTCTCTTTCTATTTTTTTCTTTTGTTTTTTTTAATTTCTATGGTAAGCATTCAGTGGTTATCTATTAGTGATCAGCTATGAGTTATTAACTCATTATAGTGCAATAAGGAATTAGTCTCCAAGGATAATTAAAAAGTTATGCTTGCATAGTTTCTGCTAAGTTATGAAGTGCAGAATGTTGGTAGTAGAGAGTTACTAATAGTAGTATTCTCAAAGTAACCAGAAAATTTTATCAACCTCAATAGTCTTGGTGAGAGTTAGCAGTATATTCAACTAAAAAAATTTAACTACTAAATCCAGAATTTACCTATTACTTACAATCAAAAAATGTAGGTTTAATTCGACTATTTAAAATTGAGGATAGCTTAGATATCATTAATCTCTATAAGGTAAAACTAGAGCAAGTAGATGGCTGTGCTATGCATTAGTCAAAATCAATTTTATTTTCTGGATATTTTTATTGGAAATGTTTATTAGTCTTGGGCGTTGGTTAATCAAGCATTGAGAAATAGCTAATCTCTGCCCTCTACTTCCTAGTCTCTTTTATCATTAATTGCCATATAACTTAAAAGCCAATTAGCCATAGTAGCACGACGTGCTTGTACAGGAGTAAATTCGCCTATTTTATAGCCTTTAAAACCCAATTTTCTTTTCAACAATTGTTTATTTTCTTTAGGAATAGAGCGAGTCAATTTAACAGTAGGTGGCCGAAATTCAATAAAATTTGGAGGTTCTGGATATTCTTCTCGCCACTCTGGTGCTACTCTGGAAATATCCCATTTACAAGTAGCATTATCATAACGATAACCAAGATAATACCAAACTAATTGATTAACAGTTTCATCCTCAATTTTTTCATCAATAATTGCCTGAATAGTTTCTATATTTAGAGTTGGTAGTTTAGACATAAAACCTGATTCCTTAAAACTTAATTTAGATGATTCTGTGCTTAGATTATGTATGGCAGAGAGCGTCTCTGGTATACTAAACTGACATCTTTTCCTTAATAAACTGGTTTTTAACGACTGATTATTGGCTGCTCCTAGAGTAATTTTTGCCCCATCAACCTTATTTCTGGATAATTCCTGATAACTTAATTTTTCAGTTATTAAGTATTATTTAAGATAGATCGCTATCCTTTAATAGATTATAATATTTTATCATAGGAGTTTGTTATCCAAACCCCTAAAGTTTTTTCACAAATGATTTAGGATCGGTACATAGGGGTCACTAGGGTGATTAGCACATTCTCACACCTCTTAAGTTTAGTATGTACTAGGAGCCTTTACTTTTGAGACTACTACTTAGGCTTACCCTCTTTTTCTGCCATTGATAACATTAAATCTAGGACTCGATTTGAATAACCCCACTCATTATCATACCAAGAAACAACTTTAAAGAAGTTGGAGTTAAGTTCAATTCCAGCTCCTGCATCAAAGATACTAGAGTGAGAATTACCTGTAAAATCAGTAGAAACTACAGGATCTTCAGTATAGCTAAGAATACCTTTCATCGAATTCTCAGCAGCCGTTTTCATTGCTGCACAAATATCTTTGTAATTGGTTGACTTCTCAGTTTTGAAAGTCAAATCAACTACAGACACATCTGGAGTAGGCACTCGGAATGCCATACCAGTTAGTTTTCCTTTTAAGTGTGGCAAAACTAGAGTTACTGCTTTTGCAGCACCAGTAGCAGCAGGAATAATATTTTGAGCAGCACTACGTCCACCCCTGAAGTCTTTTTTACTAGGACCGTCTACAGTTGGTTGAGTAGCGGTCATAGCGTGAACAGTTGTCATTAGACCTTCAGTTAAACCAAAATTATCGTCAATAACCTTGGCAATAGGGGCTAAACAGTTAGTGGTACAGCTAGCATTAGAAACAATTGTATCAACAGCTGGATCGAACAAATCGTGATTAACACCCATCAGCAAAGTTTTTACTTTGTCAGGGTCTTTAGTAGGAGCTGAAATAATTACACGTTTTGCACCTGCTGCCAAATGATTTGAGGCACTATCAAAAGTGGTAAATAATCCTGTTGACTCAACTACATAATGTGCGTCTTTTTCTTTCCAGGGTAATTCAGCAGGATTTTTCACTGACACACAGGGAATTAATTTTCCGTTAATTTTTATACCATCGTCGGAGGCGGTTACTTCCCCTTGGAAACGTCCATGAGTTGAATCATATTTTAATAAATAAGCTAGGTTTTGTGGTGGTACCAAGTCGTTAATTCCTACAAATTCAATTAAGTCCGGGTAGTTCAGTCCAGCACGAAAAACTAGGCGTCCGATACGACCAAATCCATTGATGGCTACTTTTAAAGGCATGGATACAACTCCTATATAGCTAAAAGTTTCTATAAGTATCAGGGATTACCGATTAGAAATTATCATAAGGATAATTGGTCTAAATTATTCTTTTCCATATCTTAAGAATCTCTATTTAACTCCTCTGCACATTGGTGTTTTTAAACTTATGCTTAATAATATAAAGTTGACTCAATTTTTTTAGCAATTGAAATATGATGATGAAATTACAATAGTAGAAAGAATTTGTGAGTAGAACTTATCCATGCTGGTAGTTATATTATTATTGATGCCAAACTTGCTTCAAAACAGTTAATTTAAGAGTTGAGACAGCAGAAGGTAGACTTAATTACCAAAGTATAAATCAATGCAGTAAGCAAATATACTTTAGTGCTAGCAACACTCAAATACATTCTTGGTAGACCTTACATCTGGAGTAAATTAGTTAAATTACGCAACTGTTTGATGAGAAAGACTACTTTACGGTAAGATGGTAACACTTAGATATGGCACTTATGATTTCCATTGAGGCTCTCCTGTTCAAAAAGTGCGCTTTGTAATAGCTGTATGGCTTTATGGCAAACAAATAATTATGCTTTCAATGATATCACTATTTCGGCAGCATAAATTTTTACTGCTTACAGTTGGGGTTTCAATATTGAAGTCACTTTCGGGAAGTTAATTCAACTATTGTCTGGTTTTAGCTATCAGTTTTGGATGAAAGATATGCTCTCAACTCAGGGGTGGCTGAAATAGTTAATTCTCAGTCGATATCCTCAGAAACGGCCGCAACAGTTTCACAGAAAAATTGAAGCAATGGAGAGGTTTGTATTTATTCATGCTATAGCTCTAGCTGTTACAATTACTGAGTTTAGAGATGCCTATGACTGTCTCGAAACATTTCTCCGGTTAGTTTTGTACTTTACCTTCTAATAGTTATCGGAGTGAACGGATAGTTTTGCTAACACTTGCTGAACAGAGGAAGTATATTTTAGTCAAAAGTAGGTGAGGACTAATTTTGCCAAAATTATTAAATGCTAGATCACTATTTACGAGGTTGTGGAAAATGGAGCATTTTGTCAGATGACAACAACTTTTTTATGAACCAAAAAACTTTTTACTGTTCAGTTTATAAAAAAACTCAAAGAATAATTATACTCAAATGATAATTAGTAAAATTGAAAAAAATCTGGAAGAAAAACTAGCTAAATAACAGCCAAAAATAGAAGCTATAAACCTAGTATTATTTATGATTTATAAATGTATTTACTATAAAAATATATATTAGGTTATGCTTGAAATTTAACAGATAAAATATTATGAAAAATGATTACTAAATTAATAAATATGATAGAGGATATTATTATAGAATTTAAGACTTTATAATTAAATAGTATCAAAGTACAAATTAAGAAATACTATGGAATTTATGGAATATTTACAACAGCAAAGATTGGAAGCAAAATTAGCAATATTTTAGGATAGACTAACTTATGATACTTCTCAACAATTTCAAAAATATTTGATGACAATTAATCAAGAAAAACCCGAAAAGGAATGGTTGATAAATTGTACAAAATTTTACCTTAATATCCTAAAGCAAAGCCCCATAGAATAAATTTGGTTACAAGTAAAAAATTTAACCAGATAATTTGATAATCTTTGTAGTTCTTTGAAAATAGTTCAGGGGCTATTTAAGTTTTTGGCGCTATGGTTAAATATTCAATTTTTCCAAATTTTTTCAGTATAAAATTTTGGCACAAACAATAGGTAGATTACTACATTTAAAGTTAGACAAATTAAAAACTATCAAGTTATATTTTATTACTAGTATTAGGTTTGAAGCTATTTTAGGTGTAAAAAATCTCAAAGTACCGTTAATAAAATACTTTGTGTTTAATCCTACATTCTGGAGGTTAAACAGTGCCATATTCTACCTAACCTATATTGGTTTAAATAGGCCAAAATAAAATTATAACAATAAAATCAAAGTTGAAATGAATGTAGCTGATTTGAAAATAGGACAAATAGCGATAGTAGATAAAGTCCTCAACCTTGATGGCGGACAAGGAACTGTTCAGAGATTAGCAGCAATGGGAGTAGTTTCTGATAAATCAGTACAAGTCTTGCGAAAGGCTAGATTTAATGGGCCCTTACACATTCGAGTCGGAGCTACTACAGAAATAGCTATCCGACCCCATGAAGCGGAAATGATAGTTATTAGAACAGATAGGGATGATGAAATAAATTTCTCTGAAGGTTCTTAAATGATTCCTTAAGCATGGCAAGCTCATCTAAAATTTTATTGACAAATCAATATTTTTATGATACCAAATGTTAAGAATCTTTTCAAAAAATTACAAATATTACATAATTTTTATATTATCGGTTTTCTTGCTTAATAATAATGACTTGTCATAACAATAAAGTAACAATATCTCAACCTACTAATGCCACAAAAAAAGTGGCTTTAATAGGGATGCCAAACACTGGAAAATCTACATTTTTTAATCGGATTACTGGAGTTTCGGCCCATGTAGGAAATTGGCCGGGAATAACAGTTGATCTTTTTCAAGCTGAGGTCAAAATAAATAAGGAAATTACACAATTTATAGACTTACCAGGAATTTATAATTTCAATGGTTTTTCTGAAGATGAAAAAGTTGTTCAAAATTTTCTGGAAAATAATCCTGTTGACTTAGTAATAGTCGTTATTAATTCCTCACAAATCGACCGTCAAATTATGCTACCATTACAGGTAAAATCTTTGGGTTTACCAGCAGTTTTGATGTTAAATATGTCAGATGAAGCTAAACAATATGGGATTAAAATAGACAAAGAAGAATTATCCAAACGTTTGTCAATGCCAGTGTTTTTAATAAGTGCTAAATATGGTAAAGGCTATATGAACGCCTACATGGCAATTTCTGAACAGTTAAAAGAGAGTAAAAATTCAGTTCAACTAGATACGAATAAAATCAAGGAAAATATTTCTGTTAGGGAAATAGATAGTATTTTAAATGGAACTGTGATTATGCCTTCTCAAATGGCACAAAATTTCACAGCTCAAGTTGATAAAATTCTGCTGCATCCTGTCTGGGGTTTACCTTTATTTTTCCTAGGAATGTTCCTGGTTTTTTTGGCAATTTGGAATATCGGACTTCCTTCAGTAGACCTTCTTGAAATTGGGGTTGAATGGGTACAGTCATCAATTGTTGAACCTCTAGTTCAACCGTTTCCACAAGTACTTCAAGATTTTCTAATTAATGGGCTTTGGGCAGGGGTAACTACTGTTGCTTCTTTTGTACCTTTAATTATAGTATTTTTTATAATTATGGCGGTGTTAGAAGATAGTGGTTATCTATCACGTTCTGCTTATTTAATGGATGCCTTTATGGCAAGATTGGGTTTAGATGGACGTAGCTTTGTACTGCACATAATGGGGTTTGGTTGTAATGTTCCGGCATTAATGGGAACTAGGGTGATGCGATCGCGTGCTTTACGACTATTAACCATGTTAATTATTCCTTTTGGTTTATGTTCAGCACGATTACAAGTATTTGTATTTATTATTGCAGCAGTATTTCCTAATAGCAAGGGAGCGATAGTTTTATTCTCTTTATATATTCTAAGTTTTCTGGTTGCTATTATTACTGCAGCATTATTTCAAGGAGTATATAAAAATGAAGAACCTTTCGTTTTAGAGATGCCTCCTTATCGTTTTCCTACATGGAAACAAGTTTTACTAAGAAGTTGGGGAGAAGTTAGAGAATTTTTAGTTAGAGCATCTGGCTTCATTACTGTTGGTTGTATTGGAGTTTGGATACTGACAAGTTTACCTTCAGGGGCAACAGGATTAGATACAATTGGTGGTCAAATTGGTCAATTGATGAGTCCTATTATGGATCCTATTGGTATCAATTCTTATTTAACATTATCCCTATTTTTTGGCTTTATTGCTAAAGAAATTGTGATCGGTTCTTTAGCAGTTATTTATAGCATGAGCGAACAGAATGTTAGTAGCAATATTGCTGAGACAGTTACTTTTATTCAAGGATATAGTTTCTGTATTTTTTGTTTACTTTATACCCCATGTTTATCTACTTTAGCAACTTTAATTAAAGAAGCAAAATCATGGAAATTTTCCTTACTTTCTTTAGTATTTCCATTAGTTTTAGCTTGGTTATCTAGTTTCATTTTTTACCAAGGAGCTTTGGCTTTAAGTTGATAATCTAAATATTAGATATTTCTAGAAAAAAGGGAATAGAAATTAAGGATAAATAATTAATAGTTTATGTAGGATTATTAATTTTATTTTGATGACTACACATATTTATTATAAAAGCTAGCAGTATTCAATAAAAAAGATAAAAATTATAGCTATCTAAAATGAATTGGGGAAACTATTTTTAAACATATTGCTCCCTAGTGCGGGTATCTTTTCCCTTAGTAATGTATCTGACTAAGATGAAATTTGCTATAGTTTGAATTTATTTATTGAAAGCTATATATCAATTCTTTGTTGTCTAATTAATAATAATTTTTTTCATTTTGAAGATAGACATTTGTTGTATCATCGCGATCTTTAGGTACGCCAAGCTAAATAAAAATTGTAACGAGGCAAAATTTAATTTAAAATTCGATTCAGAACTTAAAAAGAAACTAAATTCTACTGAAACTTAGAAAAATCCATGAACTATTTGTTGAACTAAACTGACCTAAAATTCCTCGGAAAAC
Organism: Trichodesmium erythraeum GBRTRLIN201; assembly: GCA_018457135.1. GTDB lineage: Bacteria > Cyanobacteriota > Cyanobacteriia > Cyanobacteriales > Microcoleaceae > Trichodesmium > Trichodesmium erythraeum. The sequence continues at coordinate 55,784 of JAGGDU010000213.1, forward strand.
ACTCATGCTACTCATGCTAAAGTTTATTAAAAAAAATTAAGCTTGTGCTAATGTAGCAATGAAAAAGTAGCGATCGCCTCATAAGAAATCCCATTATATCAGTAGTTATTCAAAAAGAGCAATCGCAATTTAAGCATAATAAAAAAGAAGTCAAAAGTTTAAAATTAGGGTTGTTCTATTGAACTTCCCTTTAGGGTTGACTATTTTTTTTGGTAACGTTATAACACATCGTAATCTGATCATTGCCCACCATGCATCCTACTGGAGTGACACAGCTAAAATAGTGCAGGATACGGATTAATCAATACCTTTGAGAGTATGAATTTCAGAAGTAAATACGCACCCTACAAATAATTCCAACTCTAATAATAATCCTGTATCGCCTTCACCTCCAACGCTCCCGACTTCAATGCTCGAATTGCGGCCGCCGTCGCCTTCGCCCCCGCAATAGTTGTAATTAACGTTATTTTATAATCCAACGCACTCCGCCGAATTTTAATCCCATCTGCACGGGCTTCATCCCCAGAAGGAATTATAATAATCAACTGAATTTCTCCATTTTTAATTCCATCCAAAACATTAGGTCGCCCTTCATGCAACTTCAGCATCAAACCCACTTCTAAATCATGCAAACGCAAAATCTTCCGAGTTCCTTCAGTCGCTACTACCTTCAAACCCAAATCAACTAAATCTTTAACCACTGGTACAACTGCTTCTTTATAGCGATCGCTCATTGACACAAACACTGTTCCCTCTAAAGGCAACTTTTGACCTGCAGATAACTGTGCCTTAGCAAAAGCTTTACCAAAGTCAACATCAATACCCATAGCCTCACCTGTCGAGCGCATTTCAGGTCCTAATACTGTATCTATACCAGGGAATTTAGCAAATGGTAACACTGCCTCTTTCACAGAAACATGATCAGGTATTTGTTCATCTATAAAACCCAATTCCTCCAAATTTTTCCCAGACATAACCCGGGATGCTATTTTTGCCAAAGGTATTCCTATTGCCTTAGAGACAAAAGGTACTGTCCTTGATGCGCGGGGGTTAGCTTCCAAAATATATACTGTTTCTCCTTGGACTGCAAACTGAATATTCATTAACCCGATCACATTCAACGCCTTTGCCAGAGCAACAGTCCATTGACGAATTGTTTCCACCGCAGCAGAAGTTAACGTTTGATAAGGAATAGAACAAGCAGAGTCACCAGAGTGAATACCTGCCTCCTCAATATGTTCCATGATACCACCGATAACTACCCGACCTGTGCTATCAGCAATAGCATCCACATCTACCTCAACAGCATTGTTCAAAAATTTGTCAATTAAAATTGGATGTTCCGGTTCCACCTGTACTGCAAACTTCATATAACGTTCCAGCTCTTGGTCAGAATAAACAATTTCCATAGCCCTACCTCCCAAAACATAGGAAGGTCTTACCACAACTGGATAACCAATTGTATGTGCTACTGTCAAAGCATCCTCAAAGCTACGAGCCAGACCATTTGCTGCTTGACGAATATCTAAATCTCGTAAAATCTTCTCAAACCGTTCCCGGTCTTCAGCAGTATCAATAGAGTCTGGCGAAGTACCCCATATTTTGGTTTGAGCATCTACTTGCTCTAAATATTTTTGCAGAGGAACCGCTAATTTCAGAGGTGTTTGTCCGCCAAACTGAACAATAATTCCTACCGGGTTTTCCGCTTCAATAATATTCAGTACATCCTCTTTAGTCAAAGGTTCAAAATAGAGGCGATCGCTTGTATCATAGTCAGTAGAAACAGTTTCCGGGTTAGAGTTGACCATTATTGTTTCAAACCCATCCGCTCCCAAAGCATAACTAGCATGACAGCAACAATAGTCAAATTCTATTCCCTGACCAATACGGTTAGGTCCTCCTCCAAGAATCATTACTTTCCGTTTTTCCGATGGTAAAATTTCTGACTCTTCTTCATAAGTAGAATAGTAGTAAGGTGTCAGTGCCTCAAACTCTGCAGCACAAGTATCCACTGTTTTATAAACAGGTTTAATGCCCAAACTCAACCGATAGCTTCTGACCTCATCTTCGGTAGTTTTACTGCAATAAGCAATTTGGCGATCGCTAAAACCTTGACGTTTAATATCCCAGAGCTGCTCCTTTGTTAATTCATTGAGCGGAGTATACTTAATTAACTTTTCTGTATTTATCAACTCCCGCATCTTATCAAGAAACCAAATATCTATTCCAGTCAACTCATAGATTTCTTCTAAACTCATTCCCAGTAATAAAGCATGACGAACTGTAAATAATCTTTCTGGGTTAGGCGTGCGTAACCCCGATCTTACTTGTTCTAAACTGGGTATTTTTTCCCAGCGATCAGCACCAAAACCCGCTCTACCAGTTTCCAAAGACCGTAAAGCTTTCTGGAACGACTCCTGAAACGTGCGACCTATTGCCATTGCCTCCCCAACCGACTTCATCTGAGTAGTTAACACTGGTTGGGAACCGGGAAACTTCTCAAAAGCAAACCTAGGAATTTTCGTAACTACATAATCTATAGTAGGTTCAAAACTAGCTGGAGTCTTTTTCGTAATATCATTTGGAATTTCATCAAGAGTATAACCAACTGCTAACTTAGCCGCCATTTTCGCTATAGGGAAACCAGTTGCTTTTGACGCCAAAGCAGAAGAACGACTCACCCGTGGGTTCATTTCAATCACAATAACATCCCCATTCAACGGGTGAACAGCAAACTGAATATTTGACCCTCCAGTTTCCACACCTATTTCCCGAATAATTTTAATCGAAGCATCTCGTAGTCTTTGATATTCCTTATCCGTCAATGTTTGCGCCGGAGCAACAGTAACAGAGTCTCCCGTATGTATCCCCATTGGGTCAATATTTTCAATTGAGCAAATAATCACCACATTGTCTGCTAAATCTCGCATGACTTCCAGTTCGTATTCCTTCCAACCAATTAGAGATTTTTCCACCAAAATTTGAGATACTGGACTAGCATCTATCCCCCCTTGTGCCATTACCTCATATTCTTCTTGGTTATAAGCAATACCTCCCCCTGTCCCTCCTAAAGTAAAAGCAGGACGAATAATTAGAGGATATGTTCCTATTTTTTGAGCGATCGCCTTGGCCTCTTCCCAATTACTAGCAATACCTGATGGACAAACCTGGATGCCTATCCGACCCATTGCTTCCTTAAACAATTGACGATCTTCGGCCATTTCAATGGCTGGTAGTTTAGCCCCAATTAAATCCACACCATATTTAGCTAAAGTGCCATTTTTTGCCAGAGAAACTGCTATATTTAAAGCAGTTTGACCACCCATTGTTGGTAATAAAGCATCTGGTCTTTCTTTAGCAATAACTTTTTCTATAAGTTCCGGGGTTAGAGGTTCAATGTAGGTACATTCGGCAATTTCTGGATCTGTCATAATTGTAGCCGGATTAGAATTTACCAATACTACCTCAAAACCCTCTTCCCTAAGGGCTTTACAAGCTTGAGTTCCACTATAATCAAATTCACAGGCCTGGCCAATAACAATGGGGCCAGAACCAACTAGTAGGATTTTACGTATATCTTGGCGTCGTGGCATAGACTTATTTGTATTTGTTTGAGAATTAAAACTTAATCCAGAGTATTTTAAGGGTTAGTATAATGGCTGTGCTAGTATATACATACCAATTTTATATTTGGGAATTCAAAATTATAAGTTTTAAATACTCATAAATACTAAGGATAAAAAAGAAGAGGTAATGATTAGTTCTTAATTGTTTCACGTTCCTATATTAGGATTAATTAATATGACTTGATAGGATTCGGAGTTAATAATTTTAACTTTTAAACTTTGACCTTTTACTTATAAAATATTTGACTTCATAGGAGTCGGAATTAATAATTTTAACTTTTGATTTGTAAGAGATATGCCAAGAAATCCTGATGAATTTGCTATACACCTACTATTAGAAGGTGGCGCCCGTGAAGAAGTACGTTTTCTAAGTCTTAAAGACTTTCAAACCTGGTATAGTGGGGTTGTAGTCCCAAAACATGACTCTCAAGAGTTTGTAAATGTACCAATTAAGACTATTCAAGGCGAATATATGGTAGTTCGTCCTTCAGCTATAATTGCCATTCGGGTTGAACCAATATTTAATTCTAGTATTGAAAGATATTAAATGAACTCTCTAGTTATAGGCATTGATATAGGAGGAACATCTATCAAGTTGGGATGTTTCGGTAGGGATGGAGTATGTCATCAATCTTTAACTGTTCCAACTCCTCGACCTGCTACTCCAAAAGCAGTTATTGATCTAATAAAAGAGGTAATATCTATGATGATAAAAGAACCTCAAATATACAACTTAGGACCTATTCAAGGAATAGGTATTGGAGTACCAGGTCCTGTTGATGCTGAAGGTAAAACTTCTATCATAGCAATTAATTTAACAGATTGGCAAGATGTTCCTCTCGCTAAATTGTTAGAGGAAAAAACTGGTTTACCAGTAGTTATAGCTAATGATGCTAACTGTGCTGGTTTAGGAGAAGCTTGGTTAGGGGCAGGTAGTCAGTATAAAAATCTGATTATGCTTACCCTGGGTACTGGTGTCGGAGGAGCAATTATATTAAATAGCCAATTATTTGTGGGTCATCAAGGTGCCGCTGGAGAGTTAGGCTTAATAACTTTAAACCTCGATGGACCTAAATGCAATAGTGGCAATAATGGTTCTTTGGAACAATATATTTCTGTTCAAGCAGTTCGTCGAGAGACAGGAAAAGAACCTTTAGAATTAGCCAATTTAGCTTTGGCTGGAGATAAATTTGCTCTAGAATTTTGGCAAAATTACGGACGACTTTTAGGAGCTGGGTTAGCAAGTTTAATTTATATTTTAACTCCAGAAGCAGTGATTATTGGTGGTGGAATAAGTGCTGCAGCAAAACTTTTTTTACCTGCGACTAAGGCAGAAGTTAAGCGACGAGTTCTTCTGACTTCTTCTTTAAAGTTACAATTATTAATTGCTAAATTAGGTAATCAAGCTGGTGTTATTGGAGCTGCTAAGTTAGCTTGGACTAAGTTTTCAGATCAATGATTTGAGATTTTTGAATTGGAAGGTAATAGGTAATAGTTGGTGGAGGAAGGAAATTTTGATAATAACTCAATACTGTTTAGACAAAAGATTACTATAAATCAATACAATTCTACTATTAAACTAAACATCTTTTGCAGAAGATGATTCTGATGATAGTAATGGTCACTATCCTTGAGATAATTTTCCGGTAGTCCTAAAAAGGAAAGGATGAAACTATGGTTTTTTAGTGAGCAGGACTTCTACAGCATTGCTAATAATTCTCAAAACTTTTGAGCTGAAGCTACAGAATGATATCCAATGTAGCATCTGATATGATCAGTGATTTTAATGGCACGTGATAGTGCTCTGCATCGCCTGGAGGACGAGCGCACTAACACCAATTAAGAAAAATTATTCATGCTATCGACGGGAGTTAAGTTGCTCCTATATTTTTTGCTGCCAACAGAACTCCTTGGTTCAGCAACAATACTTTAACTCTCACTTTTTTATATTCTACACAATTACTCCAGTTTAGACTAAATAGTTGAATATCAAATCAATGAGCTATTGTTATCGACGGAAAAGGTATTATAGTAAATTACGATATTGGTGTTGCAGAAATAGAAGGTATTCGTAAGCGGAAAAAAGCAGAAATGGAGTTGATTAATAAGGCAGCAGAAAATGTAAGATATAGAGTTCAGCCTTTAATTTATCAGCTTCCAATTCTTCTCAAACAAGCAGCAGAAACAGCTATTGAAGAAACTCCAATTGAAAAAGGAGAGGTCAAAAGAAAAAAAGTTTTACAAGAAAAAATTTCTCGTTCTGTTACTAATGCAGTACAAAAAGCAAGTCGTAAATTTTCCGAGAACATACAAACAGAAATTCAACAGGGAATTGACCGAGAAGTAGATCGTCTTAAAGATTTTACTACTTCAGTAGATGAAGCTTTCAATAAGATTGAAATGGAGTTTGTTGATATTGAATTTAATGCTGAGAAAAAGACAACTTCTCATGCACAAGCAATTACTGCTGCTTTAGCTGCATTTACAGGATATTGCTTTTCCTCTTCTTTTAGCTACTGGAATTGCTAGCATTTTTGCAGGAGACTGGTTAGCTAAAGCAGTTTTTACTAAGGAAATGGAGCGCAATTTTAAAGGTAATTTTCAAGAAGCAATTACCAAAGAAATTGATAAGCAACTGCGAGAAAAACATCTTGAACAAGAAATTAGCAATCTAATTTCAGAACCTTTTGCAGATCTTCAAAAAAGCTTAAACCAAGAATTAGAAGCCCTTCTGGATAATACTCAAAATAAACTTGCTCAATTACGAGGCGATCGCGAACGAGGAGTAGTCTTAAATGAAGCCAAACAGCGAGAACTAGAGACGATGCGTACCGAAACTCAAAGTATATTAAGTAATGCTGAACGATTATCTAAGCAAATAGTGGAAATCATAGAGATCTAACCTCACAGGGTGACAAGTAAGCTGAAAGATAGGTATAAAAACAGTTTGGTGAAATAGCTCTAACAACAATTCAAACACAAGGCTCTTTTTTCAAGGCAAACTGCATCTTAATTTTAAAGTTCTGACAACACAGGGATATTAAGCGCTTGAATGTTTATACTTAGAAATTGCTGATTAACTCGTAAAGTATTTATGCATAAAAGCTTTAGCCTAAATTTCTCACTTCAAAACCTAGCATCAGGCATTATGCATAAATAGGGCTTGCTTATAAATACTTAGAGAACTACCCTACCAAAATTTTGTACTACTTTTAATGTTACAAATTGACTGGCTGAACTTGAGCTTTAGCTTTTTTAGGTAGAAAAAAGTGCAAGCTTTTCAGCCACTCAAGCTCACCCATGTTAAAATTTTGGGCAGGCCACAGCAAAAAAAATCAGGGTCCAATATATCCGACTACCTCCTAATTAATTCCCATTTCACCTAACTTCCGACTCCTAACTCCTACCCAAAGCCATGCATAATTTTTCAGCAAATCTTATTTACCCAAAAATTTGGTTTAAAATCTCGCCTACCCATTGGGGGACAATCCATGTTTAAATAAGATTGGTTCTTCACCCGCCTTGTCTCATAAATACTCTAGAAAAGAAGAGGTTCCTCAAAACTCTCCCCGTGCCCTTGAGCAGAACTTGGGAAGCCTTCAGGTTTTGGATCAACTTCTTTCCACCAAAGCATAAATAAAAACCCACAATAATTTTTGGTAAGTCGCCCTCAGGCATTCCGATACTTGAAATAGACTTGGAGGTCAGCTCCAAGTACCTTGCTTATGAGTATTGCTATATCATCCACCAATTGTACTTATAGTGGTTAATAGTGACTCAGATAATTAATTTTACTCTGCTTCAGCCTATTAAATTTGATCACAAACAATAAATCAAGTTCAAAGAAGAAATATTTACTACCAACTATTACAATCTATTTCATCTAAACATAGTAAAGTAATTATCGTAGATTAACTCAGCAAAAATAAAAGCTTAATTTCATACTTCAAAAACATTGAAAAAGCTACTGCTAATATATTTCAGAAACTACCGAATGCGCTATCCCTAATTTTCTTCAATTAGGAATAGAACTTTTACTAACTAAATTGTCTGGGGTTTCTTCAGTATTATTCACAGATAAATTATCACATTTTTCTTGTGAATTAGCTGCTTGAAAAAAATTATGAAATAGAGGATGGGGAGTACTAGGTCGAGATTGAAACTCTGGATGAAATTGAGTAGCAATAAAAAAAGGATGAGCAGGAAGTTCAATAATTTCTACTAGTCTACCATCCGGAGAAGTTCCACTGATAATATATCCTGTTTCTTTGAACAAGTTTCGGTAAGCATTATTAAATTCATATCGATGACGATGGCGTTCATAAATTACTTCTTGCTGATAAGTTTTAAATGCCAATGTATCCCCTTGAAGACGGCATGGATAAAGTCCAAGTCGCATAGTGCCGCCCAAGTCTACTACATCTTGTTGTTCTGGTAATAAATTAATCACCGGATTTGGTGTTTGAGGGTCAAACTCAAAACTATGGGCAGCATCTAATTTTGCTATATTGCGTGCCCACTCAATTACTGCACATTGCATTCCTAGACATAATCCCAAAAAAGGAATTTTATTTATTCTGGCATATTCAACTGTAGCTATTTTCCCATCAATACCTCTCACGCCAAACCCACCCGGAACAATAATTCCATTAGCTTTTTCCAGGTAGGTCCTAGCTCCCTTGGTCTCCACATCTTCAGCATTTACCAAATGCAGATTTAAATCTACACCAACAGCGATCGCTGCATGACGTAATGCTTCTACCACTGACAGGTAAGCATCACTTAGTTGAATATATTTACCTACTATGGCAATTTCTACAGTAGCAGTAATAGATAATTTACCTTGGCTAGTCCGTATATCTTGCTTATCTCTATGATAAAGACGATTGACCAAAGTTTTCCAATGACTAAGGTTTGGTTGACGTTGCTCCATTTTTAATAATTCTAGAGCTTGTACTGCTAGCCCTTCTGTTTCTAACATCAAAGGTACTTCATAAATACTTTGAGCATCTTGAGACGTAATTACAGATTCTACAGGTACATCACAGAACTCCGACATTTTTTCTTTCAGGCCTTCACTCAGTTTGCGATCGCAACGACAGACCAAAATATCTGGCTGGATACCAATTGAACGTAACTCCTTGACTGAGTGTTGAGTCGGCTTAGTTTTCATTTCTCCTGCAGAAGCAATCCAAGGCACTAATGTCACATGGATATACAAAGCATTATTCCGTCTTACATCTTTGCGAAACTGCCGAATTGCTTCTAAAAATGGCTGAGATTCGATATCTCCTACAGTTCCCCCTATTTCTGTAATTACCACATCTGGATTAGCATTTTTGGCTACTCTATGTATTCTTTCTTTGATTTCATTGGTAATATGAGGAATAACCTGAACAGTTCCTCCCTGATAGTCCCCTCGCCTTTCTTTATTAATTACTGCCTGGTAGATCGAACCTTGGGTAACACTATTAAGGCGAGACATTGAGGTATCTGTGAATCGTTCATAGTGGCCTAGGTCTAGGTCAGTTTCTGCCCCATCTTCTGTAACGAATACTTCTCCATGTTGGAAGGGACTCATTGTCCCTGGGTCTACATTTATATAGGGGTCTAGTTTAAGAATAGAAACAGAATAACCCCGTGATTTGAGCAAACGGCCTAAGCTTGCTGCGACAATTCCTTTACCAATACTGGAAACTACTCCACCAGTTATGAATACAAATTTAGTCATGTTTTTTTTAAGAACGAAGAAGTCAATATTAAGTTTTACTCCTTTCTATCTAAAATACCTAACTTTACCTAACTACCAAGAATTGCTAATCTCTAGCTAGCTTCAAAAATATCATATACATAGCACTACCATACAGAGGTTAGAACATTTCACTATTCCTTATTCTTTATATAACTTAAGGTTTAATTTTTGTTAAAATTTAGCCTTAATAGTAAAGGAGTAATCTCCACCAGGTTCTAGTTGATAATCCCATTTTTCTAGAAATCTACCCAAAGGTTCTTGAATTAGGGCACGCCCTTGAGAAGGTTGAATAGAAAGAGTTTTTCCCTGTCTAAAACGCCATTTAAACTGCCAACCAAAAGAACCGGCACTAACCTCTCCTTCGATCGTGCCTTTTTGCCAAGACTGACGAGTTACTCTGATGTAAGCAGTAGTTTCTGGTAGACCCTTAGAAATCATTAATAGTTAAAAGTCACTTAAGTCAATCACTCAAAAGTAAAAATTTCTATAATCACAACTGCCTTATCCACCTATCGGGCGACTTTTTAGTTGTTTTTTTTATTTTATATTTTATAAATTACTAATTAGTTAGACTGGAGGACAGTCTCAGATAAAAAACGAACGCACACCGCAAACATAAGACTAGGGTCTTTTTTTAGCCCTCGCTTTTGATAAATTGCTGCACCAAAAATATTGGTCAACTCCTATCATACTAAGGAACACAAGCTACCATAAGCCTTAGAGGCCAGGAATATTTCAAAAAGATAATCTTGCCCTCCCTGTATAAATAATCAATACATCTAAGAATCTGCCAATTTCTGGGGTTAAGTTTTATAGGAGTCATAAGTACATATATTCATAATTCTCAAACCCTTACCTTGTAAGGTAAGAACTTCAGCCAGAAAAATGGGTATACCAGAAAAACTAGGTTTAAAGTCTGCCCCACAAGCGCGTAGATTTTTATTTGTTTTTTTTAAATACAATGTACTTTATAGTCACATAATCACTATTAATTAATTATAAGTGGGAAGTCCAAGACAAAAAATAGACGCACACTGCAAGGGGTGTTAACCAGGGTTAGTGCTGGCCTTATTTTTAGGGATAGGTAGAGCAGCCAATGAAAGGTCAAGAAAAATCTAGGCTTTACTTTAAGTGTTCTTCCACACTCCACCTGCGCCTAACGTCTGGGAAATATGTCAACCTACCTACATAACCATATCCCTTATACCCATCTCTCCTCAAACTTTTCAGAAGTTTCATTCAGAAGTTTCATCCTGATCAGATATAGCTTCTATGACGGGGGTTTAGACACAGGATTTTCGGTAATAGTTCTATTATTATAGAGACTCATAGCTTTTTCAATTCCTTGCTTTAAAGAAAGTTCTACTGCATCTACAACCAGCTCCAGCACTTGAGTCATTAATTTGTTTTCTTTAGGACTAAACTTTCCTAAAACATGACTAATAGTTTTTGCTTCCCCTCTTTCAGCAGTAATATTTTTTGGCTTACCAATGCCTATCCGCAAACGAGGAAACTCTTGAGTTCCCAAATGAGCGATCGCGGACTTCATTCCATTATGGCCACCTGCCGAACCAGACAACCGTAATCTTAGTCGTCCCATTGGTAAATCCATATCATCATATATTATAAGCACACAAGACGGAGGTAATTTATACCAATTTACTACTGCACTAATTGCTTCTCCCGATCTATTCATATAGGTTAAGGGTTTAAGCAAGTAAATTTTTTCTGCTTTTGGTCTCCTACCTTCTCCAAATTCTCCTTTAAACTTACGATTTTCAGATAAAGAAACCTGCCAGATATTAGCTATAGTATCTATCCCAGTAAATCCTATATTATGCCTAGTTTGATCATATTTTGGCTCTGGATTTCCCAAACCTACAATTAATTTGGGAATCACCAAATTTGCTGCTGGTGCAACCTCTTTCATTCCTTTAAAAGTTAAATGTTAAATAAAATTTAAAGCCACAATTGCAATAATCTTCTTGATTTAGATTGGCTCTGGTTAATTTTTTCTATAGTTTAACTTTCACTTACTTAATTCTTGTTTGTATTTGTTGCAGAAGAAACATCTACCACTTTTTCTGGTTCTGAGGCCGAGGTACTAACTTTAACTCCTTCCTCTAAATGTTTTGCTTCCCGTTTAAATTCATTCTCAAAATCACGTGCTCCTGCCTTAAAACTATTTATTGCTTGTCCTAAGCTCCGACCAATTTCAGGTAACTTTTTCGGACCAAATATCAAAAGGGCTACCACCAAAATAACAATCATTTCTGGGAGGCCTATACCAAATATATTCACCTTTTTTTCCTTCTCAAAATTTACTTTAATATAGTATATGTATTAGTTTAATGTATAGGGCTAGAAAAATTCAGCTTGACTGAACTTCTTAGCCCCTTTGGTTTAAATTTACTCTATTTAGTTAAGTTTGCCCAATCTACATCAACATTTTCTAATAACAAGGAAGAGTTGTAGATTTGGAGAATAATTAACAAGAAGACAAAAAATAAGCCAATAAAAACGGCCATCACCCATGTAGTTCCCCAACCGGGAGATACTTTACCATATTCTGAGTTTAAGGGCTTGAGGATGTCTCCTAATCCAGTTCTTTGTGACATAATTTTCGATTTTTACTATTTTCAGCAGAAAATTTTAATGTTTTGTAATATTGTATATGTATAACAGTCACAATTTTAATGAATTATATGGAACCTGCAACAGTTCTTAGCATTTCGATAGGTGTAATGGTTGTGGCCATTACTGGATTTTCAATTTATACAGCTTTTGGACCTCCATCAAAAGAGTTGGTTGACCCTTTTGATGAACATGAAGATTAAAGCTTAGTGGGACTCGTAGGCTGAAAAACTAGCTTCAAGCTAAGTATAATAGGCCTTTTTTTTGAGTACATTGCAGCTTATCGCTTCGTCTGGGAAAAACTCTGATGATTTTGTAGGTAAAACTTATACCTGCTAATCAGCTTTATTGACTGCTTATGCTAGAGTAGAGTAACTAAATATCAGTCAAAAGGCGGTCGAAATGTGGTAAAAGCTGCAGTGACCAGAGACAATACCGCGATACCTAGGGTGACTTGTGCGCGTTGGGGAAAGTAATAAAACTCCAGTAAAAATCTCCCAATTCCAAAGGTAGCTAGGTAATGTAAAAGGAAAGCCAAAATACGAGTCGGATAGGTTAACTTACCAGGCTTAATTAAACATGAGTCTAGAAGCATGAGAATTTGAAGAAAAAGCAGTAATAGTGATTTTTTAAGCAGTTTATAGTTGGAGTTTAATGGGCAACATATTTGGACATTTGTTTCGGGTAACAACCTTTGGTGAATCCCATGGGGGAGGAGTAGGAGTTATAATTGATGGTTGCCCACCAAAGCTAGAAATAAATGTTAAAGAAATTCAATATGAGTTAGATCGTAGGCGACCAGGGCAAAGCAAAATTACTACACCCCGTAAAGAAAGTGATACTTGTGAAATACTGTCTGGGGTATTTGAAGGTCAAACCTTGGGGACACCAATTATGATTTGGGTCAGAAATAAGGATGCTCGTCCCCAAGATTATCAAGATATGGCTATTAAATATCGTCCATCTCATGCTGATGCAACTTATGATGCTAAATATGGTATCAGAAATTGGCAAGGTGGGGGAAGGTCTTCGGCCAGAGAGACAATTGGACGAGTGGCTTCAGGAGCGATCGCTAAAAAAATTTTGCAACAATATTCTGGTGTGGAAATTGTAGGCTATGTGAAGCGGATCAAAAATTTAGAAGCTATTGTTGATCCAACAACGGTAACAATGGAACAAGTAGAAAGCAATATTGTTCGTTGTCCAGATAGTGAATGTGCGGAGAAAATGATTGAATTAGTTGAAAAAATACGGGATTTGGGAGATTCTGTGGGGGGTGTAGTAGAATGTATAGTCCGGAATGTGCCAAAAGGTTTGGGTTCTCCTGTATTTGATAAACTAGAGGCTGATTTAGCCAAGGGTGTAATGTCTTTGCCAGCAACCAAAGGATTTGAAATTGGTTCTGGTTTTGCAGGTACTACTATGACAGGTAGCGAGCATAATGATGAACTCTATACAGATAAACTTGGTGAGATTCGCACAGTGACAAATCGTTCTGGTGGAATACAGGGTGGCATCTCTAATGGAGAAAATATTGTATTGCGCGTGGCATTTAAACCCACTGCAACAATAAGGAAAGAGCAGCGTACTGTTAGTCGTCAAGGTGAAGAGACATTTCTTGCGGCTAAAGGAAGACATGACCCTTGTGTTTTACCTAGGGCTGTACCTATGGTAGAAGCAATGGTAGCTATAGTTCTATGTGATCATTTATTGCGTCATTATGGACAATGTAATACCTTAAAGTCAGAAAATGTATATGGAAACTAAATCTTCTACTATAGTGCCTACCCAAGATAATATTGATTCTGCAGAGTTGTCTGAAAATAGAAGAGATTTTCTAGTCAAGTTCTGGGGAGTTCGGGGTAGTGTTCCGACTCCTGGAAAAGATACTGTTCGATATGGAGGAAATACTTCCTGCATAGAAATGCAAATTGCTAATAATCGTTTGATATTTGATGGAGGTACTGGAATACGAGAATTAGGGAAAGAACTGATGCAGGAAATGCCAATTGAAGCTTATGTCTTTTTTACTCATTATCATTGGGATCACATTCAAGGTTTCCCATTGTTCACTCCGGCTTTTACTAGAGGAAATTGTTTTCACATCTATGGGGCAATTCCTCCTAAAGGGGAGTCAATGAAAAAGCATTTTATGGATAGAGTTTTACATAATAACTCTCCTATTCCTCTCAAGGATATGCAGGCGGACTTGCGATTTTATGAACTTGAGCATGGGCAAAAAATGATGCTCCATAATATAGAGATTGAAACGGGTTCTCTGAATCATCCTAATAAGGCGATAGGATACAGGGTGACATGGAATGGAAGGAGTGCGGTTTATTGTTCTGATACAGAGCATTTTCCTGAAGGTTTGGATGAAAACGTAGTCTATTTAGCTCGAGGTGCTGATGTTCTAATTTATGATGCTATGTACACTGATGATGAGTATCATAACCCCAAGTCCTCTAAAGTGGGTTGGGGACATTCTACTTGGCAGGAAGCAATCAAAGTTGCTAAAGCTGCCGGAGTAAAGCAACTAGTAATTTTTCACCATGAACCAGGTCATAGTGATGATTTTCTGGATGGGATGGCAGAAAAAGTTAAAGCAGCTTTTCCTATGGCAGTTATGGCCATAGAAGGTTTAGTGCTACCAGTAGGAATTTGATATGAGAAATTACTTTAATACAAATTTAATAATTTATTGCGATATTCTTTGCTTATCGGATGATTATCTCCTAAGATGTGAAATATTGCTAGCATTGCTTTGCGGGGTCGGTCATCCTTTTTATTCTTATGATTTTTAGTGATTAGCTCTAAAAATAATTCTAGTGCTTGTTCGTAGTTATCTGATAATGTTAGACTACAAGCTTTAGCATAAGTTTTATCTAGTGTACTATCACCTGGATTTTCAGCTTCTTCTTTAAAGTGAATTAACGCTTTTACGGCCTGTAATTGAGGATAAAATTCTCGCTTATGCTCGCCAATAGTTTCAATAAGCTTTTTTGCTTCTTTTAGTTTATTTGAGCTTACCAAAAACTTAGCAGCTTCTATGATGATAGTAACGTTATTAGGATACTTGTGAAAGAGCTGATCTAAAAGATTTTTTGCTTGTTCAAGTTTACGTGATTTTATCAGCTCCTGTAATTGCTGTAAATTTTTTTCTAGCTCTGAGTGAAGATTAAATTCCCCTAGAAAATTTCTGAGTTTTGGTTCTGAGAGAACTCCTACAAAACCTGGTTTAACTTCTCCTTGAGTTACGACTCTTACATCTGGTACTCCTTCGATGTTATAAGTTTGAGCTAAGTCTGGACTCTGATCGACATCAACTTTAGCTAAGATAAAGTCATATTCAGTAGCCAACTTTTCTAAGATTGGTTTTAGCATTTTACATGGACCACACCAAGTAGCGTAGAAGTCTACTAAAACTGGTTTTTTGTGAGAATTTTTTAATACTTCGGTAGCAAAGTTTGTATTGTCAACTTCTATAGAAACGCCCATTGAATTCTTAGAATTAGAATATTTTGTATTATTAACTATTATGCCTGAATCAAGGAAATTTTTGGCAAAATAGAAGTTAAAATTTTGTTAGGGAGTATGGAGTAAGCTAATAATTTATTTAAAATGCGTCTTCGGGAATCAAAAGTCATAAGAGTTGTGTTGTTAATTAGGTACACAACATGCTAAACACCTACAAACAATTATTTACATATAATTTGCCCAAATTTCAAAGTAATTTTTTGAGCTATTTTTTAAGCTACTCCAACTTTCTTATGCATTAACTTTGATTAATTCATAATTCATAAATTTTCATAATATTTCAATCAATTTTTCTGACTTGTGAGTAGATAGATAACCAAAATATATCTAATTTTTTTTGCTTCCATTCCTATTGTTTTTTTGTTTTATCCGTGGTAATTATTGGAACTTTATTTATGACTACTAAGGTAGATGTAGATTTTGATAAATATTTACTGAAGTTATCCAGGCAGTTAATAACTATTTAACTATGAATTACTACTTCATATATATCAAAATATCATTTATTTTTATAATTTATTCATCCCAGAATATTAATGATTGTACTTGGGTAGGTTTTCCTAGTTATTATTTATGATTTTAAGGCAATTTACAGAAAATATTCTGTATTCAATAAAATCAACTTTTTGAAAGTGTATTAAGGAAATTGGTCTTGATTTTTTTGGGAATTATTATCATCTTAGTATTTTCACTTATAACTCTCATGCGTTAATAGTTTTGCTCATTCCTATCTTCATTATTTTCTATTTTATATTCAACTTTGCAGATTCTTCTTATTGTTTCTTTACTTATATCAGTTTGCCATCCCAGTTTGAATTTTAGCTATAACTTTTTTAAAGTTTTCAGATTCATACTTACCAACTATTTTACTATTTTATTCTGATCCTGATTTAACTTAGATTTTCCGTGCTAACTCTATCTTTGTGATTATAGATGTCTATTCCATGCGAAAACTTTCTATCTAGTAGACCAATTATATATGGTTTTTCTATTCACTCTAAGTATTAATTCTAATTTATATATAGAAAATCTCTGATAACTAAATTATATATTTAGCTCTGTCTCTAACATGAAGAAATTTACTGTGTTGACTAATTCTTTATAAAAATTTTCTAGTTTTGTTGTTTAATTCCCTAATAAAAACCATGAAAAATTATCATTATTGTTATTTTGATACTAGAGTATACTATTATGTAAGATATGTATAATAAATTTTGTGTATCTAATTATGTGGTTGAAATGCATAACAATTAAATAATTAGAATTCGGTGGGAATGGAAAAGAAGAATGCATTTATAAATCTAGGTTAGGTGACAAATTTTTGGTTTTAGGCAACACGGAATAGGTAAAAATACTATACTGATTAATATGAAAATCTCTATATAATTAAGACATAAAATTCTAGATTAATATTCCACAACTGACGGGGTAAGTATTTTTTGCTTTTTCCATATTTTGCTAACCATCTTGCCTATTGCCTAAAACTACCAATATATATACTTTATTAAGTAGGAAACTACTGTAAATTTTTATTGATCAATGTTAAATCAAAAATGTCGTCGAAAAATAATTTAAATTTGAATACATCTGAAGAGTATGCAAACCTTGGTAGTATATATGTTCAAGAAAATAATTGGGATTTAGCAATTGAAAACTACCGTAAAGCTATCATACTAAAACCTAATGTTTCATGGTATTACTATCACTTAGCACAAGCTTTATCTCAAAAAAAAGATTGGGAAAAAGCTATAAAAAATTATGATAAAGCAATAGAGTTAGATCCTAATTTTGCTTGGTCTTATTATAATTTGGCAAATGCGTTAAGTAAGCTAGAAAAATGGGATGAGGTGGTTAAAGCTTACCAAAATGCAATCAGAGTCGATGTAAATTTTTCTTGGTCTTACTACAATTTAGGTGATGCTTTAATCAAGTTAAAAAAATGGGATGAAGCTATATATAACTATCTCTATGCTACTAAACTTCAGACAGAATTACCAGGAATTTATAGTAAACTAGGAGATGCTATAGAAGAAAAACATAAATCAAGCTTAGATGGAAAAATTAAGGATTTCTACAAAGATATTCAAGATATTAAGCAATATTATATTGACGATAAATCACTACTACTTTTACAACAAAACCCTGATTTACTTGTACAAGTAGCAGATGGTTTAACTAAAGCGAATCAAATTAATGGGGCAATTATTTTATATAAAATAGCTCTAGATATTAATCAAGATTACCTAAAAATTTTTGAAAAACTCAAGCAAGTATTAGAGAAAAAAAATCAGTTAGAACGAGAAATATTAGAAGTAAGAAAAGAAATAGAATTAAAGCAAAATAGTAGGTCTTACTATAATTTAGGTATTGCCCTAACTCGAGAAAAAAAATGGAATGAAGCAGTTATTGCTTACCGTCAAGGTATTGAAATTGAACCGGATTTTCATTGGTGGTTTTATCACAATATATGGGAAGCCTTTGCTAGGGAAGATAAACTAATGGAAATACTCAATTTTTTTCAGATGTTTCAGAAAGCTAATCCCGATTCTTTTTGGTCTTATTTAAATATAGGAGAAGCTCTAACTTGTTTGGGTAAAATTGATGAAGCTATACCTTATTATCAAACAGCTTGTTATCAGCAAACTACAAAAAAATACCCTAGTTTAGTATCGCAACCATGGAATTTAGAACAAGTGCAGGGACCGAATTTTATAATTATTGGAGTGCAAAAAGGAGGTACTACTTCCCTTTTTGGTTATCTGACTCAACACCCACAAATAATGTCTCCTATTAAAAAAGAAATTGATTTTTGGTCTTGGAAATTTAATGAGTCAATTAATTGGTATCTGGCTCATTTTCCAGTAATTCCAGATGGAAAAAAAATCTTGGCTGGGGAAGCTAGTCCTAGTTATTTTAATCATCCTGATGCTGCTAGGAGAATTTATCAATTTTTTCCAAAAATTAAGTTGATTATACTTTTGAGAAATCCTGTAGTTCGAGCTATATCTCAATATTATACCTGGAGAAGATTCAACTGGGAAAACCGATCTTTAGAAGAGGCAATTGAATCAGATTTAGATAAGCTAATCAATAATCCAGAAAAAGTTAATTATTGGATGGGAGAACAGAATTATTTGGCAAAGGGAGTATATATTGAATTTTTAAAAGAATGGATGAGTTTATTCCCAAGGGAACAGTTACTAATTTTGAAAAGTGAAGATTTTTATGCTGATCCACAAGCAATTGTACAGCAAGTTTTAAAGTTTTTAGATTTGCCAAGATACGAACTATTAGAGTATAAGAATTATAATCCTGGTAATTATTCACAAATCGATCCATTAATGGATAAAAAATTAAGTAATTATTTCCAAGTTCATAATCAAAAATTAGAAGAATATTTAGGGATAAAATTTAACTGGGAGTAATCTAAAAAAATTGATTTTTTGCAGTTAGTGTATGGCAATTTTCTGGTAAATAATACTTACATAGGAAATAAAAAATAGGCTAGAAGTTGCTTTGTTATAGCTGGAAATTACATGGATAAATTGTTGTTATTTTGTTGAAATTATCAAAAAAATTTATACTGAAAAATTTCATAGAGAATGTCAGGGCAGAGACTACAGCCATAAAGGGAAGAAACTTTCTGTATAGTTAGACTAACAGCTTTTTTAAATTATCATAAATTTTATGTTAAAAAATTTAATAGGGAATGTAAGAGGCAGAGGGCACAGTCATAAAGCGAAGAAACTTTCTGTACAGTTAGACTAAAAGCTTTTATAGGACTGATAAAGACTAAGAGTTTGAACCTCTTGGTTAAAGCTATCAGATTTATTCTGGGAGATTTGACTAAGAAATAAGGCTTCAAACTTTCCTTTTTTAGGGAATAAAAAAGGAAATTTAGGATTTTAAGTTTTCTGGTGAAGTCGAACCTAATAAGAACTAATAATTTAAGTATTCTCTATTCTATTTTTACTTTTTCATTTTTCCTGATCAAAAAAATATGTATTCAGCTTTAACTCCAGAAATGTCGGCTTTTAGTTTATGTCAAGAAGCAGAGTCTCATTTAAAAGCAGAAAAATTAGATGAGGCTTTTTTGGCTTGTGAAAAAGCTCTAGAAATATTACCATTCTATGCTTTAGCTTGCAAAAGTATGGGAAATGTATTGCAGGCTATGGGAAAGTTAGATGAAGCAATAAATTACTATGTACAAGCAATTATGCAACAACCAAATTGGGCGGAAGTTTATACAAATATTGGTAGTTTATATGCTAAACAAAAAGAGTGGGAACCAGCTATCGCTTGTTATAGAACAGCTATTGAATTACAACCAAATTTTACTGGTACTTATCGTAATTTATCTCGGCTTTATCAACAGTTAGGAGATTTGGGTTTAGCCAAAAAATATTGGTATTACGGAAAAAAAATAGAATCAGAAAAAAAAGCATTAGAAAAGCTAAATAAGGGGGATGTTTTATTTAGTAAAGGAAAAATAAAAGAGGCGATCGCTGATTATTTTGAGGCTATAGAATTAAATCCTACTTTATCGGATGCTTACTCGAAATTAGCAGAAATTTTAGTAAATCAGGGAGAATTAGATGCAGCAATAGATTGTTATCAAAGTTTAAGTAAACTATTACCTGAAAATTGGTTAATTCTTCATAAACTAGGAAAAATTTTCCGAGAAACAGGTAAGTTAAATGATGCAGTAGAAGTATTTAAACGTGCTATAGAAATTAATCCAAAGTTTCCTTGGTCTTACAAAAATTTAGCAGATATTTTGTATGAACAAGGTAAGTTAAATCAAGCCCTTACTTGTTATCGTAAACTGATTAAAAATGATCCTAATATTTGGGATGCTTACTGTAAAATTGGAGAAATATTGGTCAAACAAGGAAAAATAAATCAAGCAGTTGTTGTCTACCGTAAAGGTATCAAACTTAACCCACATTTAGCTAAGTTTCACTATCTATTAGGGGAAGCACTGGGTAAACAAAAAAAATGGGGGTCAGCAATTAAAGTTTATAGTAAAGCGATAGAGTTAAAAGCAAATAATCATTTATTTCATCGTAGTTTAGCAAATGCTTTGCAGGAGCTTGGGAAATTAGATGAGGCTATTATTAGTTAT
Organism: Trichodesmium erythraeum GBRTRLIN201; assembly: GCA_018457135.1. GTDB lineage: Bacteria > Cyanobacteriota > Cyanobacteriia > Cyanobacteriales > Microcoleaceae > Trichodesmium > Trichodesmium erythraeum. The sequence goes on from JAGGDU010000213.1 coordinate 76,458, forward strand.
CGAAAAGCTATAGAAATTAATTCTAATTCTTGTTGGTTATACGCATCATTAGGAAAAGTATATATTCAACAAAAAAATTGGTCTGATGCTATCGAATGTTTTAGAGAAGCAATACAAATTAAACCAGACTATGATAAAGCTTACGAAAAAATAGCCTATATCTTTGAGCAGCTAGGTGACAGTGAAGCTGCAGAAAAATGGAGAAATAAAGATAATTTATAATCTTAAATAAAAAGGTAATTTTAGTTATTAATATCTCTGGCTAAAGCTACAGGCTTGAAATACCCATGGCAAATATTTTTTTCCCTAACTTTGAAAGTGGAGGCTATTAAGTTTATTGTTTTGTCAACCTTTTTGCGGAATTTATATATTTAAAAGTTTAAGGTTCAAGGTTTTGCCTTATTGATGAACCAAGAATTTTGCAAGATAGAAAATGTTTCTCCCTCTCAAAGGATTAATTTTGGGAGTTGTATCTAGTTAATTTTTGATAAATTAAAAAAGGGATTTAAAAAACAGTAGTTAGGAATTGTGATCTGAGTATTTTCTAGTACTCACTTACTTTGGGTAAAGTAAGTTCAAAATAACTGGAGCAAAATTATTAGACATATTTTAATAATGAAAAAATAGAAGCAGTAGCTATTAATTTTAATCAGCTAGCAGAAGATAGTGTAGCTAAAGTAAAAATGAAGTTCATGGAAATTTTTCTAATTATTTATAAATTTATAAAATTTCTGGTTAAATACGGTAAATAATGGAATAGTTATAATCAGTCAAAAAAACTTAAAAACAAGCGTTTCAATAATAAAGTGATTAAAATATGTCTAATAATAAAAAGGTAGAAACAGTAGCTATTAATTTTCATCAATTAGCAGAATCTAGTCTAGCCCAAGGAAAATTGGATGAAGCTTATGCAGCTTGTTTAAAAGCATTAAATAGCCAACCAGAATTTGCACCAGCTTACAAAACTATAGGCAATATTTTACAGGTCAAAGGAGATATAGAGGCAGCCAAAAATTATTATTTTAAAGCCATAACAATATTTCCTGATTTTGCTGAAGCCCATGCTAATATTGGTAGTATGTACGCTAAACAAAGGGACTGGGAAAAAGCATTTTTTTATTACCAAAAAGCTATCCATATTAAGCCTAACTTAGCGATAGTTTATCGAAATTTAGCGAAAGTCTGCGAGTGTACTGAAAAAGAAGAATTAGCCACAGAATATACTTATAAAGCACTTATCCTAGAACCGGAATCAGCTACAGCTATAGAGCATTTGAATATAGGAAAAAAATTATTAGAATTAAACAAAATAGAGGCAGCAATTAAATGTTACCGTAATGCTGTTAAAATTAATCCTAATTTGTCAGCAGGATATCAAAATTTAGGAGAATTGTTGGTAAAAAATGGGGAATTAGAGTCAGCATTAATAGCTTTACGCGAAGGAATTAAGATAGATGCTAAAAACCCTAGATGTTACTACTTACTCGGGGAAGTTTGGCAAAAACAGGGACAATATAAGTTAGCAATTTCAGATTATAGTCGTGCTATAGAATTAAAACCAGAAAATCATTTATTCCACAAAAAATTAGGAGATGTTTGGGAAAAAATGGGTAAGCTAGATGTGGCAATATCCTGTTACGAAAAAGCTATAGAAATAAATCCAAATTTCTTTTGGAGTTACCATAGTTTAGGTAATGTCTATACTAAACAACAAAAATGGGATAAAGCGATCGCTGCTTACGACAAAGCAACTATTATTAACCCAAATTTCTCTAATACATACTATAATTTAGCTGATGCTTTTTTACACAATTCTCAAAAAGAGGAAGCTATTATTACTTACTTAGAAGCTATTAGACTTAGACCAGAACATTCTTGGTATTCTCATCATTCAGTATTATGGAAACACTTACTAAAAAGTCGGCTTGAGGAAGTATTAAATTTATATCAAGATGCCACAAAAAAAGAGCCAAATAGTATTTTGTGTCATCTTAACCTAGGAGAAATTTTTACAGAAAAAGGAAATATAAAAGAAGCAATTAACAGCTATCAAACAGCTTGTTACAACAAAACAAAAAAATCAAATCCTGCCTTTGTCGACAAGTATTGGAACTTTGATAATGTAGCGCGTCCTAATTTCATTATTATTGGTTCTCAAAAAAGTGGTACGACTTCTTTAGCAAGTTATATTAGTCAACACCCCCAAGTATTACCAGCTATTAAGAAAGAAACCCATTTTTGGTCACGGGAATTTAATCAAGGAATAGATTGGTATCTGGCTCATTTTCCTCCCATTCCTAAGTCGCAAAATTTGATTACTGGGGAAGCTACTCCTAATTATTTAGTCACTGATAAAATTCCAGAAAGAATCTATAGTTTACTGCCTAATATTAAACTATTGGTGATTTTAAGAAATCCAGTAGATAGAGCTTTTTCTCAATATCATCATTGGCAGAGATTAAACTGGGAAGACCGCTCTTTTGAAGTTGCAATTAATCAGGAATTAGAAATACTGAAAACTACTCCTAAACAACCCCAAGGAGATAGAAAATATTGGCGACTATCAGGAAATTATATAGGGAGAGGTGTTTATATAGAATTTATACAGAAATGGATGGGATTATTTCCTAAGAAACAATTTTTAATTTTGAGAGGAGAAGACCTTTATCAAACGCCCGATAATACCATGAAGCAAGTATTTGATTTTTTAGGTTTGCCAGAACATAAACTGGCAAAATATAAAAAGTTAAATTCTGGTTCTTATACACCAATTTCTGATTTGCTGCGTCAAAGATTATCTAAATATTTTCAACCTCATAATCAGAGATTAGAAGAGTATTTGGGTATAAAGTTTAATTGGTAATTATTTAAGGCTTGTATATTTAGAGAATAATTGGTAATTGCTTATTAAATATTAATTATTAACTATATTATCTTAGAAGTTAGGGAAAATATGGCAGATATAGATAATCAAAAAATAGCAGTATTTAATGGAAAGCAAAAAGCTGAAATATATTTATCTCAAGGAAAGTTAGATGAAGCTTATTTTACTTGTTTAAAATCTAGATAAAGCTCACCCAAATGCAGGGAATTACATAATATTATGGGTAATATTATGCAAAAAATGGGTGGGCTAGAATTAGCTAAAAACTACTATATAAAAGCCATATAAAAAATCATAATTTAGCAGAATATTATGCAAATTTAGGTAGTATAATTGCTATACAAAAGCAATAGGAATAGGCGAAAATATGGGAGGGTTTAGGTGAGAATAAATTAGTAATAGAATGCAGATATAAAGCACTTATTTTAGAGCCAACATCAGTTTCAGCAACAGAATGCTTAAATTTAGGAGATAAGTTATTAGAAGTAGGGAAAGTTGAAGAGGCGATCGCCTGTTTTGTTCAATCTCTACAGATTAAATCTAGCTATATAGATGTCTACCATCAAATAGCTAAAGTTTTGGAAAAACAAAATTATATTAATACTGCGTTTAAGTGTAGATTTTCTAAGAAATTACCAAAAAATTTACTGGAAAAGTTTTGTCAATTAACAGGAGATTAGCAAGTTATTACACTTTCAGCAAAAACAATAACTCGAATTGATATATACCCTTCTAGTCAAATAAATTTATTGTTATCTCAGACTATAAATAAAAATATTCATCGTGCTTTTAAACGGTGTCAAATTGACTCTGAAGAAGCATTTTTAGTAATATTGGAAAATGGAAGAGCTTGGGGAGATAATTTTAATAGCGCTATAATGACTTCAGATAATAAATTAGTATCAGATATTTCCTCTGGTGTTCCTGAGTTAATTATATCTTATTCACGATTACCTCATGCAATTAATATAGATGGAACAGTTGCTTTTTTATCGACAAAATGGGGTCAAAAAAATTATTTTCATTGGGTATTTGATGTAGTAACGAGAGTTCACTTGTTACGTCACAGCCATTTAAAAATAGATAAATTTGTTTTCAGTCGCTGCGATTTACCTTTTCAAAAAGAAACTATTGAAGCATTAATAATTTCATCAAATAAAATTATAGAAAGCCAATATTTTCCTCACATAAAAGCTAAAAAATTACTAGTTCCTTCCTTATCTAGTCATCATGGTAAAAATATGAGATTTACACAATGGGGTTGTGCATTTTTGAGAGGTTTATTTTTACCTGTAAAGACTGGAGAACAATCATCTAGTAAGGCTAAAAGAATATATATTAGCCGGAAAAAAGCATCAAGCCGATGAATAGTTAATGAACAAGAGGTGGTTAATTTATTAGAAAAATTTGGTTTTAAAAGTATAAATCTAGAATCAATTTCAGTGACACAACAGGCATCGTTACTACCTTATAGTCAAGTTATTATAGTAGCAACCCATGGCTCTGGTTTAACTAACCTTGTATTTTGCCATCCTGGAACTAAAGTTATAGAAATTTTTCACCCAGAATATGTAATGAATTATTATTGGCTTTTGAGTAATATATGTGGCTGGGAATACTACCAGTTAATAGGTGAGGAATTTGATGATAATTTCTCTAGTAAATCAGCTAATAAAGATATTATTGTTGATTTACAAAAACTACTAAACTTAATGAAATTAGCAAAAATAATCTGATTTACTTGGCTCAAAGCTAGAATAAAAAAATAGGCATAGAATAAGATTAATGATATAATTATCAGTAAGCTGAGTAGGAGTAACAGTAAAGTTAATGGAAAATCCAGAAACAGCAGCATTAAAATTAAATCAAGAAGCAGAATATTATCTAAGTCAAGGAGATTTTGATAAAGCTTATGCTACCTCTTTACAAGCTTTAGAATTAGTTCCAGATTTTGCCCCAGTTAGTAATACTATAGGGAAAATCATGGAAAAAATAGATGCCTTAGATGCTGCTATTACTTGGTATAAAAAAGCTATAGAAAAACAACCAAATTTAGCTGAAAATCATGCTAATCTAGGGAGTGTTTATGTCAAACAACAGGAGTGGGATCAAGCTGTTGCTTCCTACCAAAAAGCTACCAAACTAGAACCAAATTTTGCCAGTGCTTATCGTGCTTTAGCAGAAATATACCATCAAATAGACAAGCCAGAATTAGCAGCTTCTTGTCAGTATAAAGCATTTATTTTAAAACCAGAATTGGCAACAGATTTGGAATATTTGAATTTGGGAAAAACTCTATTAACGTATAACAGAAAAAAAGAAGCGATCGCTTGTTACGAACAGTCACTTAAATTCAATCCAAACCTCTATCAAGCACATCATAATTTAGGAGAATTTTATAGTCAAGAAGAAAAATGGCAAGCAGCTATATCAAGTTATCAAAAAGCTATTAAACTTAACCCGAAATTTTCCTGGTCTCATCACAGTTTAGGTAAAGCTTTTGCCAATACTCAGCAGTGGGAAAAAGCAATTTCTTCTTATCAAGAAGCACTTCAATTAAATTCTCAAGATGCCGTTACTTATCATTGTTTGGGAGATGCTCTAGTCAAACACAAACAATTAGATGCAGCTATTAGTGCCTATCAAAAATCTATAGAATTAAAACCAGAAACTTGGGTGGTTCATCATAAGTTAGCTAATATTTTCCAAGAAAAAGGAGAGTTAGATGCTGCCATTGTTGCCTACCATAAAGCTATTAAACTCAATCCTAATTTTCTCTGGTCTTACTACAGTTTAGGAGAAACATTAATCCAACTTAAAATATGGAATGAAGCAGTAGTAGCTTATCTTTATGCCTTTAAAATTAATCAAGATTTGCCAAGTATCTATGAACGACTGGGATACGCTCTGGAAAAACAATCTCAATCAAATTTAAAAGAAACTATTAACTATTATTCTGAGATTATTCAAAATTATCAACAACAGAAATCTACCCCTATTAAAGAATTATTAATTCAGCCAGAAGCTCCAGAATTTTACTTAAAACTCGGAAGTTTACTAGGAAAAAAGAATCTATTTAATCCAGGGATAATCGTTTATAGTATAGGTTTGCAGGTGGAGCCAAATCATCCAGAAATTACTTGGCAACTTGCCCAACTAGAAAACAAAAAGAAAGATTTATACCAGGAACTAACTAATTGCCAAAATACTATTAATAAAAACTCGAAACAATTCATATCTCATTATAAACTAGGAAATATTTTACTTAAACTTCAGAGGTTGAATCAAGCTGCCGAAGCTTATATAAAAGCAATTAAAATTAAACCTGAATATCCCTGGTTTTTCTTCTATTCTGATTTATTAGATTTTCTGATTAAACAAGGAAAAATACAACAAGTATTGGCATTTTTTCAAAAAGCCACTCAAGAAAATCTAGAAAGTATTTGGTGTTATGTTAACCTCGGAGAAATTCTCACAAAAACAGGAAATTTAGACGCAGCAATCAAAAATTATCAAACTGCTTCCTACAACAAAACTCGCCAATCTAATCCTACTTTTGTTGAACAAAATTGGGATTTAAAAAATACTAATGGTCCTAACTTTATTATTATTGGCGCTCAAAAAAGTGGTACAACTTCACTAGAAAATTATATTGCTCAACATCCCTGGGTAATACCAGCAATTAAAAAAGAAACGCATTTTTGGTATAGAGACTTCAACAAAGGAATTAATTGGTATCTAGCACATTTTCCTCCTATTCCTAAATCAGAAAAATTTATTACTGGAGAAGCAACTCCTAACTATCTAGAAAATTATCAGACTGCTAAGAGAATATATAACGTATTTCCAAAAGTAAAACTATTAATAATATTAAGAAATCCTGTGGATAGAGCCTTCTCTCAATACAATCATTGTATTAGATTAAATTGGGAGGATCGCTCTTTTGAAACAGCTATAAATTACGAGTTAGAAATACTCAGCAAAAATCCCCAAAAACCCCAAGGAGAAAAAATTTATTGGCAGCAACCAGGGAATTATATAGGGCGTGGTATTTATGTAGAGTTTATTAATAAATGGTTAGGAGTATTTCCTAGAGAGCAAATACTGATTTTAAAAGCAGAAGACCTTTATCAAAAACCTGTAAATACCATGAAAAAAGTATTTAAATTTCTAGGGTTACCAGAACATAAACTGCCTGAATATAGAAAGTTAAATCCAGGACATTATTCACCAATAAGTGATGATATGCGCCAGAAATTAAGTGAATATTTTCAACCTCATAATCAAAGGCTAGAGGAATATTTAGGAATGCAGTTTGATTGGAAATAATACTTAAGTTGCTTCAGTTTTGTGGAATAGTTAGAATAAAGTAAATAAAATCAAAGTATCTGATAATTATTAGTCAAAGGAGTAACTCATGCCAAGAGGTAAGATTTTAAAAGGGAAAGACCTAAAGATGCTGACAAAAGTTCAGAAAAAAGAGATTAAATGGACTCCTAAAAAATTAACTCTTGCTGGAATTGGAGTATTAGTTCCCTATACAGCAATATTAGTCTATGTAATTTCTTCTGAAGCTCCTTTAGGTTCAATAATTGTGATGATAGCAGTTCCTGTTCTATTTTTTGGAGGATATTCTCTCTTATATTCTTTAACAAGAAATCTCTGAAGCTACATCAGTTTTTAAGTTTAATAAGTCTAAAATATAATGATTTTTGGGGACATTAAATACCTGATATTAGGTAAAATTTTCATGATTTTTATTTCCTTTTTCAAGTTTTCATAAATTTTGAGAATGCAACAGCTAAAATATTAATATAATATCGGCTATGCTAGGCTGAAATAAAGAAAAAAGTTATACAGTTTTGATGAATAAATTTTTTAGTAAATTAGGAATCATTTAGAAGTTATTTGAGAAGTGCTGTATGATTAATCATTCCTAAAAACCTAACCCCTTCTACAACCCTTACTAAGAAGGGAATGGGGATTATAATCTCCTCTCCTCCTAGGAGAGAGGTTTTGAGATAAGTTTTGATGAATTAAAAAAACTTAATAAATGAAAGCTAATGGTGTCTTAAAAGGGCTGATAATAGCAACAACTTTCCTTTGTGGTTAAGTCTGACTAAAAGTTGACATTGACATAGAAAAAGGATTTAATTTATCTTCTGTTAAAGACTCTTTCAACTATCCTATTTTAACAGAAAGATCATATAAATTTTCTAGCCATAACCGCTTCCATATATAACACATTCTTGGCATAATTACTTTAGTTATCCTCAATCCAATATCACTACAATTCTGGTCTAAATACTAACAGTTATATGTCATTTTTATCAACAATTTGCTGACACAATTTAACATCTTCTAGTATTGAAGTTTCGATTAAATAGTTAAAAATATAGTCAAATCAAGAATTTACAAAATTGATGCTATCACCAGACATGAAAAACAAATGTTGATCTCCATTAAGCATCTTTGCCCTTTTTTGTGTTTTTTCTGACTTTTAAATTTACCTTTTCCTTTTTTAACTATTTGACAACCCATTAGAGTTGTTAACTATAACTACCATGGCTCCTTTTAACTCTCTGGAGTCTTAATTTGACTTGATAAAGGTATCTAAATATTCCATGTTTGCCGATATTTACTTTTTTTATCTTCTTACGTTTTATCCCTGCTTGCTATATAATTGATAATAAAAATTAGTAGTAATATGATATGATTTGTGATAGAAATTGGTGGCTGGAAAGCAAGATACAGGAGGTAGAATTAACAGGAGTTATACCTATTTTTTTTACAAAGCATTTGATGATTCTAGGTGATAACTTAGGATTGCTACGTTAGTCAAGTAGAGTAATAAAATTTTTCTAAGAAACTCAAATAATAGCTGACTTATTGAAAAGATTATTGAAGCTCAATAAATAATAAAATGGAAACT
>JAGGDU010000214.1 GCA_018457135.1 Trichodesmium erythraeum GBRTRLIN201
TATCAATATAGGAAGTAATGAATATGTTTGTTATACCTGTTTGTTATATTGCCTTCTCAGGTTTTTTAGAGGAGTTAATTTAGAGCAAGTTAAGGAGGATTTTATAACATATACTGAGGTAGTTAAAAAAATTGATCAAAAATTTTCTATCAATCAGATAGAAATGCTGAAAAATATTACGGAAAACTTAAGAAATGAAAGCCAATATAAATACTGTTTGTTGCTGGGAAATTCTCAAGATGAAGAGGATGCATATTTAGAAATACATAAGAATAAGATGAATGTTTATTTGCTGTTTGTTTACTATTTTAGTAAAACACTTGTTTCTTATTTTTTGAAAGATTACTTGATAGCTTTTAAGAGTAGTCAAGATGCTAGAAAATATGTGATGGAACAGATGGGGCATTTAATAAAACCACAATATAATTTCTATTCTTCTCTTTCTTTGATAGCTTATTACAATAATGCTAATACAAAACAGCAAAAAGAATTACTAGAACAGGTAGGCAAAAATCAGGAGAGTATGAAAATATGGAGTCAATATTGCCCAGAAAACTTTCAACATAAATATGATTTAGTAGCAGCAGAAAAAGCCAGAATATTAGGGCAAAATTGGCGAGCACAAGAATTTTATGAAAAAGCGATTCAAGGAGCAAAAAAATATGAATTTATCCACGAAGAGGCTTTAGCTTACGAACGAGCATCTGAATTTTATTTTACCTTTGGGAGAGAAGAAATCGGTCAATTGTACTTAAGAAATGCTTATCATTGTTACATCCGTTGGAGAGCAAAAGCTAAAGTTAAACAATTAGAATCAGAATATCCTCAGTATTTATTAGGAATAACGAATCAGAATAAATCTCAAGGGTTAAGTACGACGATATCTACAACAGGAAATGATGGAGAAATTCTCGACTTAACTACAGTTATTAAAGCATCTCAAGCAATTTCTGGTGAAATTAAGTTAGAAAATCTCCTGCACAATTTAATGAAAATTGTGATTGAAAATGCTGGGGCTCAAAAAGGCTTTTTAATTCTTAACCATAAAGGTAGTTGGGTTATTGAAGCCCAAGGAAATGTAACAGAAGAAGAAGTTACTATTTTGCAATCAATTCCGATTAAGTTGAAGGAACATGATAATTCAAATCTAATATTACCTGATAGTATCATTAATTATGTTGCTCGTACTCAAGAATATGTAGTACTAGATGAAGCATTTTCTGAAGGTCAATTTATTAATGATCCTTACATTATTGCGAACCAAACTAAGTCTATTCTCTCTACTCCTTTACTTAATCAAGGTGAATTAAAAGGTATTGTTTATTTAGAGAATAATTTAACTACAGGGGCATTTACTTCACAACGAATAGAACTATTAAATATCCTATCTGCTCAAGCTGCTATTTCTATTGATAATTCAAGACTATACCAAACTTTAGAACAAAGAGTAGAAAAACGGACTAAAGAACTATCACAAACATTAAGTGTTCTCAAAGCAACTCAAGCAGAATTAATTTTTGAAAATGACTTACTAAAAGATAATACACAACTTTCTAGTTTCGATTATCAAGTAGGAGGAAGTTTGCCTATGGACGCACCAACTTATGTGGTACGACAGGGGGATAGAACCCTTTACAAAGGGTTAAAACAAGGTCAGTTTTGTTATATTTTTAATTCTCGACAAATGGGTAAATCTAGTCTAATGATCAGAATGATGAACCATTTAAAGCATGAAGGATATAAATGTGTAGCCATAGATTTAACTCGTATTGGGACTTCTAATGTTACTGTTGAACAATGGTATAAAGGATTAATAGTTGATTTATTACGAAGTTTTGGGTTACGCAGAAAAGTTGATTTTAAAGCTTGGTGGAATGAGCGGTTAGATATTTCTCCTGTGCAAAGGTTTGGTCAATTTCTGGAAGATTTATTGTTAGTTGAAGTCAATTCAGAGCATCAAGAGTCGCCTCAAAAAATATTCATTTTTATTGATGAAGTTGATAGTATTTTACGGTTAAATTTCCCAGTTGATGACTTTTTTGCTTTGATTCGTTCCTGTTATAATGAACGAATGATTAATCCAGAATCTAGGTATCATTATCTTACTTTTATTGTTCTAGGAGTTACGACTCCTTCAGAATTGATAAAAGATCGTAAAAAAACTCCTTTTAATATTGGTCAAGCTGTTGAATTGGAAAGTTTTAAAATCCATGAAGCACAGCCTTTATTATATGGATTAACTGAGAAAGTAAGTAATCCTCAAACCATCCTTAAAGAAATCTTAAATTGGACAGGAGGACAGCCTTTTTTAACCCAAAAATTATGTCGAATAATTCGTAATATCGAAACTGAGATTCCAACTAATGATGAAAGTAAATGGATTGAAAATTTAGTCCAAGAAAAATTTATTCATAATTGGGAAAGTCAGGATCAACCAGAGCATTTAAGAACTATTAGAGATAGAATTTTACACAGCAAAAATAGTCAAAAACTTCTCTCCCTTTATCAAGAAATATTAGAGGAAAGAAAAGTAATTTTTATTCATACTTCAGAAGAAGAGGAATTACGTTTATTAGGACTGGTGATTAAGGAAAATGGTTTTCTGAAAGTTCATAACCGTATCTATGAATTGATTTTTAATTCTCATTGGGTTGAGTCCCAAAAGTCTTGAATTTGATTTTCATAGTAAGTATTGAGGATGATGGTAAATAATAGCTAAATTAGAAGGTAATAATTAATTTTTTTTCAATAGGTCTCTTTGTTTGTGTAGCTGAAAGAGAGCTTGTTGAATTTTAATACTAAAATTTAAAATTTATTGGAAAAAAAATCAGGTTAATTTCAACGGAGAGGGTGGGATTCGAACCCACGGAAGGTCTCCCTTCAACAAATTTCGAGTTTGCCGCATTCGACCACTCTGCCACCTCTCCCTAAAACAATAAAAGTTAAAAGTCCAAACTTAGATATTAAAAGTTATTTTGGAGTTTTGACTATTTATTTTGATGATTTAAAGTATCATATTTTTGATTATATCACAGGAAAGAACTATCAGACTGATCTAATTCTAAAGTACTTTGAAAGCCAGTAATAGGAGTCCATTGAATGGCGCCATCACGACCTGTCCAAAATAGAGGAATATTATTTTCTTGAAAAAATTCAATCATATCTGGATGGACAGAGTCTGAAGAAGCGATCGCTACTTTTGGCCGAATAATATTCAATAACTCTGCATTCAGCTTATTCCCGGACCACCAAAGCACTTCTGTTGGCTGAAAACTTTTTTCTGCTAATAACTTACTTTGTTGAGATAGCTCAGTATTCCCCAATAATAACCAACTTTGGCCATGAATCATAAATTTTACGATTGGGGTCTCAGAGTTAATTAATTTCATCTGGGTAGAACCTAAGTCAACATTTTGATTCTTTATCACAGTATAGTAATTAGCTTTAATCTTTTGCAGAGCATTAAACACGGGTTGATTATTAGTTTGATAACCTTTTTCCTCATCAGTTTCCACATCATAAAAAGTTTTAATTTTCAAGCTTTCAAAAACATATGGCCACCCACGACTTAGACCTTTTTGGGAATGAAGATCAATAGACCAATCAATTTTATTAATACCTTGCTGCCGTAAGAATGGTAACACTTTAAACCTGGCTGTATTTTCATCTCCAGCATTGACCAAAATTACTTTACCTTGATCTTGAATAACAAAAACTGGTTTGGAGGGTGAGTCAAGAATGGTAGCTTGAAATACAGAGGTCCGAGTATACCACAGAGGAATAATAATAATAGCGATCGCCAAGAGCAAACTCCACTGCCAAAGCTTCAGAGAGAACTTTTTCTTCTTACCCTTGTCTACTTCTGGAGTTTTACTTTCCAAAAACCATGTGGTAAAAATCAACCCATATAGCACAACTAACTGATAAACGGATATTGCTCCCACTGCAACTTGATTTCCTGGTAACCTGCTAAAAAACTGTACAATTTCAATCAAAATCTTAACTGGAAAATGTAAAATCATAGCGCTCAAGCTCCCTGCATCGGGGTAAATTAAGGCTAGCATTGCACTAATAAATCCACCTACAGTAATTACAGTCACCAGAGGTGCAACAATAATATTCACTAAAATAGCATAGGGCGAAACTACATAAAACACAGATAACAATAGAGGTAACACCCAAACAGAAGCAGAAATATAAATAGCAGCTAAATAGGCAATACCGGAGGGCAACATATTTAAGCGTTTTGTTAAAGGTGGCAATGTTACCAATAGCCCAAGAGTCGCCAAAAAACTCAACTGAAACCCTAAATTCCAAATCCACAAGGGATTAATTAATAACAGCAAAGTAGCAGCTAAAAGTAGAGAAACTAATGGTTTAACCATGCGTTGGAAAACAATTCCTAGCAAAGTGGCTAAACCCATCAAAGCTGCTCGCAATACTGAAGGTACAAAACCTGTAAAAGCGACGTATATACTTAGGAGCAGGATACCAAAACTAAATCTTTTTCCTGAAGACATTTTTTTAGTTAAGGTCAGGACTGCACCCAAAATTAGGGAAACATGAAAACCTGATGCTGCCAATATATGAGCTAAACCTACCTGTATAAATTGGTCTCGTAGTTGATAGGAAAAATCTACGGCCTTACGCCCTAAAACCATAGCACTTACTAGAGGACCTTCTGGCACACCTAAGAACTTTACCTGAGCGCGAATAATTCTCTGCCGAATTTTATATAAACCCCAAACATTATTTTCTTGGTTCAGCTCAGTAATTTTATAACCTGTAACTCCGGCAAAAGCACCTTCTCTAGCTAAATAAGCGCGAAAATCAAAGCCTCCAGGGTTAGTTGCTGGTGATGGTCTATATAAAGAGCCGGTTATTGCTACTAATTCATTAGGATAAATACCTGTTGCTTGCAAAAGTGGTATTGTAACGTAAACCTTTCCTGTCACATCTTGGTGTACGTTTGCGGAGCCGCCAGTACCAACTACTTCACTAACTTGAGATGCTTTTAACCAAAGTTGGGCTTTTCCTGAGCGAGTTGTGCGGGGAACAGAAAGAACTTTGCCTCGAACAATAACTACTTGTTGTTGAGACTCTCCATCAAGTGAAATAATTTTACTAATGTCGCTTGCTGTGGGTTGGGGTACTCGCCATTGAAAATAAATACTTGCCAGCAGAGCGATCGCTCCTGCAGTTATCCACAACCAATTTGAGTTTAGTAAGTTTTTTCTAGTTCTTCTGGTGAGTAAGTCTTGAAGTTTATTACTTCTGAGTAAGTCTTCAGAACTTATTTCTTGCTCAGAAGCTGTCATTTCTCTAGTTAACTTACGTAAATTTTGTCGGTATATTTGTTGTGCAATAGTTGCTAATAATAATCCTATAGTTACTACAGCATATATACCCCAAGGTAAAATAGTAGATAATAGCCCCATTATATAAGCTAGGCAGATAACGATCACTACAGCTTGATTCATTTTTGTCGTTAGACTTTAGCTTCTTCAACTTAAATATACATTGCTGGATCCTAACTACTACCCTTATTTATTTTTTGTAGTTAGACTTTAGCCCCTTCAACTGAGAATATGTATTGCTTAAGCCCAACTACTAGCTTGATTTATTATTTGTAGTTGAGCTCAAGCTCCATTTAGATCGCTAAACCTAGTCTTAAACCTAGAATTGCATGAACAAACATAATACATAGTGCGATGCTACCCAGGTAAGCGTGAGTAGTACGCAATGCAATTTGATTTCCACCAAATTTTGTCAGGGAAATGAAGCCGTTGGCTGCTAGCAATGTCAATACTATTGAACCGGTCCAAAAATGGGGACTTTCAAATATCTGCTGTTCTTGCATTACGAGAGATAATACCCCACCTGTATAACCTAATGCCATAAATAGAAACATTAATGGTGCCATTTTCTGATGATTAGATCCGTTTTTAATGGCTACTTCTTCATTTGTGGCTATTCGTCTACGCCATCCGGTAAAACCAACAAAACTACCTACGACAAATACAACTGTTCCCATCATTGCTGGGTGTCCCCAATGTACGATGGGTTCAGGGACGTTAAAACTACGAAATATGTCAGCTATTGGTTCTAAGTATTGTCTGATTTCCATTTTTTTTTCTCTCTGGGTTTCTGGTGTTAAGTTTATTAGTCTAGCACAACTTACCTATCTAAATAATAAACCGGGTTTATTGATCTGATTATTTGTTGGCTCTCAGGAATTTTCCTGGAGCAACCTGGTTTCTGTTTTTTTTTCAGTAAGTTTAGGCTGCTTCCATGGTTTCTTTGAGCAGTGGAAAGTTAAGCTTTTCCCGTTGTTGCAAGTAAAGTTGACCTACTTGCCGCGCTAAATTACGAATTCGGCCAATATAACGGGTGCGTTCGGTGACGGAAATTACTCCTCTGGCATCAAGTAAGTTAAAACTGTGGGAACATTTGAGAACATAGTCTAAACTTGGTAAGACTAATTCTCGTTTTATGAGTTGTTTGGCTTCTTGTTCATAAAGACCAAATAAGTTAAACAAAAAATCAGGGCTAGATGCTTCAAAGTTATAGCTACATTGTTCAATTTCTCCCTGAAGGTAAACGTCTCCATAAGTGATGTTGTCAGTCCATGCTATTTTAGTGATAGCATCAACTTCCTGGAGATACATGGCAAGGCGTTCTAAACCATAGGTGATTTCGATGGAAACTGGCCGACAGTCAATGCTACCACATTGTTGAAAGTAAGTAAATTGGGTGATTTCCATGCCATCAAGCCATACTTCCCAACCAACACCCCAAGCTCCTAGGGTGGGGGACTCCCAGTTGTCTTCTACAAATCGAATATCATGATCTTCTGGACGGATACCTAGAGCACGGAGAGAGTCTAGGTAAAGGTCTTGAATGTTATTGGGGGAGGGTTTCATTAAGACTTGATATTGATAGTAGTGTTGAAAGCGGTTGGGGTTTTCTCCATAACGCCCATCTGTGGGACGCCGACAGGGTTCAACATAGGCTACTGACCAAGGTTCAGGACCGATCGCCCGCAGAAAGGTGTGGGGGTTCATTGTACCTGCTCCTTTTTCGGTATCATAAGATTGAGCGATTAGACAGCCGCGATCGCTCCAGAATTGATTTAAGGTGGCTATGACTGATTGGAAGTTCACTTAATTTTTTTAGCTCTTGAGTTTACCTAATGTTAGGGCATTTTTGGGATTTTTTAGAGCAAAATACTCTGTTATTTTTTCCCATTTATTATATAACATAAAACTATTTTATTGTCAACTATAAAAAGGGATATTTTTGAGTATAATTTAATTAGGAATTATCAGGGGTAATTAGGAATGATTATATCTCTAATTTTTGGGCAATAATCAACAGAATATGGTTGAGAAGTTTGGATTAAAAATGCTTGAGAAAAGACAGAATGGGTAGATGGGAAGTTATTAGATAAAAATGGTATGCTTTTTAAGCATGGTCTGATTCAAAGAAATGTTTATTTTTATTGGAGAGGTTATCAATATTCTAGTGGGGAAGGTGGAAAGGTTGATGCTGATGTATTTTGTCTTACAAACAAGCAAGGTGGTTATTCTGATGTGGCTTATCTTACTTGGAAATTGGATACAAATTTTGGCAATGAAAAAGTTTTGCCTCAAGGTTTTCCTTTAAGTGCTGAGGTTGTTTATCCAACAGATTTGGCTGAGGATGTTATTGCTAAAGCACAATAATATTTGGAGTCTGGAGGGAAAGAAGTTTGGTTAGTATTTCCTGAGAATAAATCGGTAATTGTTGTGACTTTAGAATCAAATATTATTTTTATTTCTGGGCAGGTTGTTAATACTCAAAAAGTTTTAGGTGGTTTTAGTATTCTGGTAGATGAGTTATTAGTTTAATGGCAATTATTTTTGTATTCTGACTGGGAGAATTTACAGTTTATTCTCTTTTGGTAAGGTAATTTTTTCAAGAATAGATAGGGAGGTTGCATACAAGGTTCCGGCGGAGGAAAAAAGGAATTTACTCACCTTAACCCTGACTGTGGAGGAGAAAGGTCCGTAGTCGGATATTTTGTTCTTTGATTTTTCTGCATCGGTTCATGAAATATAGAAACATTTTCCATTTTTTTGGGGTCATAATGGTGGGTGATGGTGGATTATTAAATACTTTTGATAGTCAGTAATTAATGTTGTCTAATCATACATCCAGTCTCTATTATATTCCAACTCCTTCAATACTTCAGAAGTAAAGGGATTTTCTCCTTTTTTCAAAGTCTCTATCCAACCCTCAACTTTTGCTTTTTCATCCTCATCTTTGGTAGTATCTACTAATACTTGAAAATCCTCAATTGCTCCCTGATAATTTCCTGTTAATGTTCTTGCTAAACCTCGATAATTCCGGATTTTTCTATCATTTGGTTTCAATTTAACAGCTTTTTCACAGGCAAACATAACATCTTGATCCTGATTATTTAAGCTGCCAAACAAACATAATTCTCCCCAATTTTCCACATCTATTTCGACATCTGAATCTAATTTTTGTGCTTGATTATAAAGATTAATTGTTTGTTCTATTTTTCCCTCTTTTGCTAATTTTTTACCTTCTTTTACTTTGGCAGAAGCAGCAATTTTGTTTGCTACAAGTTGGGGGTCTGTTTCTCTAGTTTCTGTATCAGGATCGAGGTCAA
>JAGGDU010000215.1 GCA_018457135.1 Trichodesmium erythraeum GBRTRLIN201
TGGCATTTTCTATCCATTATAGTCTTTCAGAAAGATCCCAAATGGCTTCTATAAGGGAAAGCCAGCGTCAACAGTTGGATACTTACATAAAAAAAACGTTCCGCTTCTTTTAACAAGCAGGAGGTATTTGATTATAGTCGGGGTCAATATAGGGGAGGAAATAGCTTCACCTCAAAACCATGGTCAGTTTTGACCTGACTGAATAATCCTGTATTGCTTTTGTAAGCGGAACGTCGGAAGTATATCAATAATGAATGCCTGTTTTGCGGAAGTGAACAGCAGTCACTCCATCATTTAATAGTTGACCATTCTCTACCAGAGCATAAACTAACCAATGGTCGCCACATTCCATCCGTTTGACTACTTTACATTCTAGATAAGCAAGAGCATCTTCTAAAATTGGGCAACCATTATTAGCTTCCTTTGTCTGAATGCCAATAAAACGATCTTCTCCCGGTGTAAAAGTTTTAATAAAATGCCTTTGTAAATTCTTCTTTTCCTCAGCTAATATATTCAACACAAATTGATCGCCTGTATGGGTCAAAGATTCTAAAGCCCGGTCTTTAGCAACAGCAACAGTTACACCAGGAGGATTAAAACTTGCTTGAGATACCCAAGAAGCTAACATAGCACTAGTGACATCCCCACGTTTGGCAGACATCACACATAAAGAACCCACAACCCTTCCCACTGCTTGAGCGGTGCGATCGCTTCCCGAGCCTCTTACAGAAGCTTTAGGTGAACGACGTTGTTGTGATTTAATCAAAGCTTGGGCAAAATCAATACCAGCTTCCTGACAAGTTTGAATCATCACATCATCTGGCTTAAATTTTACTCTAATAGGCTCAAAACCAAATTTATAGCCTGTATCTTTTAACTTACTTTCCAAAAAATCTATTGCTTCACCACTCCAACCAAAGGAACCAAATACTCCTGCTAATTTATCCTTAGAAGCTGTATTTAATACAATACCCAAAGCTGTTTGAATTTGAGTTGGTGCATGACCGCCGAGAGTGGGGGAACCAATAATAAACCCATCGCATTTTTCTACTACTTCCCTTATTTCATTAGATGTGGCAACTTCACAGTTAATTGATTCTACAGCTACCCCTGCTTTAGTTAAGCCTCTAGCGATCGCCTGGGCAACAATAGCTGTGTTACCATAAGCTGAAGCATAAAGTAAAACTACATTTAAGTCTCGCGAACTCTGTTCCTGACTCCACTTCCGATACAGATTGGTTAACTCCATCATCCCATAACGTACCAGTGGCCCGTGACCAGGAGCATAGAGTTTCACTGTTAACTCAGAAATTTTTTCCAGGGTAGAAAGTACTTGTTTGGCTTGAGCTGCATGGAGACAATCATAATAAAAGCGTCTATCTTCGCTATAAATAGTCCACCCTTCATCAGCAACTTGGTCTCCGCAAACATGAGCGCCGAAAAATTTATCTGTAAACAGAATTTGAGTTTGGGGGTCATAGGTCATTAGGCCATCTGGCCATTTAGGACTGGGAGTGGTGAGTAACTGCAATTTATGGCCACTACCTAAGTCAAGGGTATCTTCTCCTTTTACTACCTTAATTTTCAATTCTTCATCTTTAAAATAGTCTTTTAGGTTTAAAACACTAGGGTTTGAGCAGACAAAGGTAACAGATGGTGCTATTGCTAACAATTCTTTTAGGGTCCCTCCACGATTAGCATTAAAGTGACCGAGAATCACATAGTCAAGACGATGCAAATCTAAGCGTAGTTGTAATGATTCTAAATAATTTTGAGTAAATGATTCTCCGGGGGGGTCGATAACTGCGGTTTTTTCTCCTTGAATGAGATAGGAGTTGGCAGTGGTACCTTTTTGCAGGGAATATTCCACTTCAAATTTTAGTCTATCCCAGGTGCGAGACCTTAGTACTTTTGTATCTTGACCAATTATGACAACTTGAACGTCTTTTTTTTTTGTGGTTTCTAGCATAGTTAGTTATTTAATTTATACAAAACCCCTATAATGTTATATTTTATCATGTTGTAGCGATCGCTTCACTACAATTCTTAAACACCTATTCTCAGGGCTTATACCACAATACGGTTCAGATAAAACAAAAATTTGCATTTAAGCATCAATCATAGTGTATCCCCTCAATAATTGGGGGTAGGGAATGATTCTGCTGACCATGAGCAACTGAAGAAATGAACAGAAGCTTGAACACTGATAATAGTTGCCAGAGGAAGAATGATTCCCGCTTCACAGATGCGATCTTTAGATATACTCAAAAAAGCTGATACCCAACTTAAGAGCAGTGTCCACCAGGGACATAAAAGTCTAAGTACAGGACAAAAAGCTTGACTTATAGAATAGGAAAAGGCTTCATGGAATTTCAACCATAATATCCATAAAACCTGAATATTTGGGAGATTAGTTAACTAAAAATAACTTCTAAATTACCACTTTTATTGTCATGGTTCCAGAATTAATTTTTTTCCTTTATTTATGAGGATTAAGCAGTATTAAATTTCCTGATAATTTCTAGGTAAAGTTATTATTTATTTGGGAATAAATACAAGATAATCAAATAAAAAAGCTACTTTGCTTTCTTTAGCTTCTACTTTTTTTTAGTTATTGATATATATTATTTAACCATTTTATTTTTAATTTTTTGTTCTTAAAAATAACTAATTGTGAATGAAAGAGCTATTAATAAAATTAAATTATTCAGTCTCGTTTAATTAGCTTGATATACTTCTAGATTATAAACACTGCTTTTATAATTTTTAAATATTGCTTCTATTACCGTTCTCTAGATATAGATTTTTGAGCTTTTTCTGGGGATGATAAATTGCTCAAAATATACTTTTTTTGGAAACATATTTTTGACAATTTTTCTAGTTTTTATAATTTAGTAAATTATTTCTCTCTTGCATATTGGTAATCTTTTGATTTAATAATAATTTAGCTTCACCGATCTTGATTTTAATTATGCTAGTATTTCATATTTTATACCTCGTTTAATCATAGCTAATTTTTTTGATTTTAAAATAAAATATATATCTTTTTTTTGATATTTTTTCAGCTAATGGGATAGGAAAATACTATGGAATTTTCTATATACAGTTATAATTATTTTATGTGTTTTTAATGATTTTAAAACCCGAATAATGACTAGTTTTCGTTCTGTTATATTAATCGTTCTAATATATAGGTAAAATTTTCTATCGTATAGGTAAAGCACTCTTTTTTTTAGCTACAGTAGAATTAATTTTTTTTTCTGTACATTTTCCAAACTTCTTTTAGTGTATAATTTTATATATTTAAGTACATCCTAACTCTAGTTTGCTTTGAGACTATCCCCAAAAATAAATAAATTGGGACTAGAATAAAACTATGAAAAAACTTTTTTCAAACTGGTATAATTAAGAAATGACAAAACTAGGAAAACTATATGGATTAGGTATTGGGCCTGGAGACCCAGAGTTACTGACTCTCAAAGCACACCGAATTTTAACTACTGTTCCAGTAATTGCTTACCCTACTTCAGAAAACAGCAAATCTTTGGCACGAGCGATCGTAGCTAATGTTATTCGTTCTGACCAGACAGAAATTCCGATGTACTTGCCCTTTAATATTCACGAGTCATCCCAACCCTATTATGACCAAGCTGCCCAACAGATTAGTCAATACCTGGAATTGAAACAAGATGTAGCAGTTTTATGTGAGGGAGAACCGATGCTGTATGGCTCATTTATGTATATTTTTCAGCGACTTTCAGGAAAGTTTTCCACTGAAGTTGTGCCCGGAATTTCCTCCATAACGGCAAGCGCTGCTATGCTCAGTGTGCCAATGACTTACCGCAATGATGTCTTGACCATTATACCTGCTACTTTAGATGAGGTTAAATTACGCGATCGCCTAGCTGTTGCCGATGCGGTAGTAATTATCAAATTAGGCAGGCATTTTGCTAAAGTTCGCAATATTCTGGATGAGTTAGGGCTGTTGCAGCGGGCACTTTATATTGAAAGGGCAACCCAAACCGAGCAAAAAATTATTAGTATTACTGAGGTTGAACCAACTGAAGTTCCCTACTGGTCTTTAATTTTAATTCCTAGTCATTTCAATTAACGGTGAAGAGTTATCAGTTAACAGTACCTCTGAAACCAGAACATTGATCCTAATTCCCTAAGACTTTTATTATGGATAGTCAAAGAGACAGAATATCAGGTAATTGTCCTTAATATTAAATCCGGGAGTATTGGTACAATTAAATAATTGATTAGAACTTAGAACTCAGAAGTCAAAACTTAAGAGAAAATTGACTTAGGAAAAATTTCCGGCTTACCTGAAGATGAAACTTTTTTTGATATTGAATTACAGAGTTTTTCAGGTTGATCAACTACATCGCCATAACCAAAATTTTGTAGATACCTTGCATACAACCTCTCTAAAAGCAACCTCCCTACTGTAGTATACCGATATGAAAACTGCTATAAGGGGATTTGATATCAGAATGCCGCCCAAACATATTGCTAAGTAAAACAGCAATTTCCTCCCACTGGAGTCTGCTAAATAGTTAATTTTTTTCATCTCTTTAAAAAAATAAATTTCCCATCTTATTTTATAGTCAAAATAGTCAAATCAGACTTATAATTATCAACAACCAAAATCCTAGTAAGCAAACTAGAAATGCTAGAAGTAAACCAAGCAGAGTCAATCATTTTAAGCCTTGTACAACCCCTAGATGCTGACAAGGATGTAGAGACAATAGACCTATTAAATTCATCAGGACGGATATTAGCTAACCCAGTTGTCAGTAAACTTGATTTTCCTCACTGGGATAATTCAGCAATGGATGGCTATGCCCTCAAATTTGCAGATGTTAAAGACTGTAGCCCAGAAAATTCCATATCTTTGGAAATTGTAGAAGAAATTCTTGCAGGGTCTAAGCCTCAAAAGCAAATTCAACCAGGGCAAACAGCTCGTATTTTTACAGGTGCTTGTATGCCCATAGGAGCAGATACTATTGTTATACAGGAGGTGACCCAGCGAGAAGGTAATAGGGTACTTATCCTAGAAGCTCCAGAACCCCAAGCATTTGTGCGATATCGTGGATCATTCTACAAGGCAGGTACTCCTGTACTCAACCCGAGAATTTACTTAGGTGCTGCTGAAATTGCTGTTTTAGCAGCACTCCAATGTACTCAAATTAACGTATATCGGCGAGTAAAAGTAGGAATTTTTTCTACTGGTAATGAATTGGTTAAACCAGATCAACCTCTAAAATATGGTCAGATAGTAGACTCAAATGAATATGCTTTAACTATAGCTCTAGAGAAAATGGGGGTGGAAGTAATAAAATTTGGTATTCTGCCAGATGAACCAGAAATTTTGCAAAAGACTATTGCTGAAGCTATTTTAAATACAGATTTTTTACTTTCTACTGGTGGAGTATCAGTGGGAGACTATGATTATATTGAGGAAATTATTACAGAGTTAGGAGCGGAAATTCATGTTCATTCTGTAGCGGTTAAACCAGGAAAACCATTAACAGTAGCAAGTTTTCCTAATACTAAATGTTTATATTTTGGTTTACCAGGAAATCCTGTTTCGGCTTTAGTGAGTTTTTGGCGGTTTGTGCAACCTGCGCTGAAAAAGTTAGCTGGAGCGAATGAGGCAGAATGGGGACCGGAGTTTGTGAGGGCGCGGCTGCTTCAAGATTTAAATTCTAAGAATAAACGGGAGACTTATCTCTGGGGTCAGTTAAATTTAGGAAATGATGGTTATGAATTTAAGCTTGCAGTTGGTAGTCATTATTCGGGAAATTTAATTAATTTAGCAGGAGCGACAGGTTTAGCTGTTGTACCGTTGAATGAAAATTTTATTCCGGCGGGTGAGTCTGTGCGAGTATTGAAAATTAATTAATGGTTATTATACTCCTAGGTGGAACTCAGAAGTCAGAAGGCGCGAATTCAAAAGTAATTCTTGAATAGGTTTGAGGATTTATAATTGTGCGCGTCTTGTTTATGTAGTACTGTAATATCATCTCCGGTTAAATACGTGTCTTTTGAGTTTATTATATAATAAAACAAGAGGTTTAATAATTAACTAGGGGATGAAATTACTATGGCATTTATTAGTCCGAAAACTGATTATGCTTTTAAGAAAATATTTGGTTCTGACCAAAGTCAAGACATATTAATTAGCTTTCTCAATGCGGTTATTTATGATGGAAAAAACCAGATTAAATCTCTAATAATAATTAATCCTTATAATCCCGCTCAGGTACAAACTTTAAAGGATAGTTATTTGGATGTTAGAGCAGTATTGGATGATGATTCTCAGGTGATTATTGAAATGCAGGTAGCTAGTGTTACTGCTTTTGATAAGCGGGTGGTTTATAATTTGGCAAAAACCTATTCTACTCAATTAGGTCCGCGCCAAGGTTACAGGCATTTAAAACCAGTTATTGGGGTGACAATTACGGATTTTGAAATGTTTCCAGAAATAGAGGATGTTGTTAATTCTTTTGCGTTTTTAAATGAGAAAAAGTTCTTTAAATATACAGCGGCAGAAATGCGGTTAGTTTTTGTGGAGTTGCCGAAGTTTAATAAGTCATTGGATGAGTTGGAAAGTTTAGTGGATAAGTGGATTTATTTTATTAAAGAGGCGGACAGTTTGGAGGTTATTCCAGAAATTTTGGGGGAGGTTTCGGTGATAGAAAAAGCTCTCAATATTGCTAATGAAATTAATCTAAGTGTTAAGGAATTAGAGTTGCTAGAACAACGGGCAATTATGGCACAAGATGAGAGTGGGCGTATACTTTTTGCTGAGGAAAAAGGAGAGAAAAAGGGTCGAATTAAAGGGACAATTGCTATGATAATACTTTTACTCAAGGAGCGTTTTGACAAAGTTCCAGAAGATGAAATTGCTACTCAGCTTGATGGTCTATCTTTGGCATATTTGGAGAGTTTAACTAAGGCAGTTTTAAGGTTTAATAATCTTGATGATTTATCTAATTGGTTGGCAAATAGGTAGGTATCATTTCAGTTATCAATTATTAGTACAATGGTAGGGAGAATTAAAACCTGATTTTATTGATAATAAGTTAGGTTTCTCTATCTGTCATAAATTATTTATTTCAGGATTTTTTATTGCAGTTAGAGAATCATAAAAATAGTTTGTAAATATCTTTTTTGTTGGGAATATATCTATTCATAAAACTTGAGAATTGACTACAATTATCAGAATTACCAATCATCATCTTCTTCTTCCTCAATTACACTAATTTGTTTTGCATAGCGTTTTCCATTTTTTTCTTTGACCTCAACTTCTACTAACTCTCCTTCGGTTAATTGAGATATAGACTCAGTATTCATGTATTTGTCGTTAAAGAAAATGTCTAAGGTTCCATCATCTGGACTAATTCTACCCCTGTATAACTTTTCTTTTTTATCATACCGAATGTATTGCACTGAACCTGTTATAAAGAAGGTTGGCTGAGTACCTGTGGCGATCGCTCTCTGAATTTTGTGATATAATTCTTGGAAACTGGTATTATTAGGAGCAACTTTTAGTGCCCGCTCACAATATGCTAATGCTTCTTCTTGTTTTCCTAATGTAGATAAAATACGGGTTATACTGGGAATAATTATCCTTAAACCTCGGATGTTGCCTAATTTGACATCAATTTCAAACCCTTGAGACAATTCTTCAACAGCGCGTTCGTTCTGTCCGCGGTTGCAAAATATTTTTCCTCTTGCTGTATATACTTTTGCTAGGTGAGGTTCATTATTTAGTTTTTTTCCTAGTTTAATGCTTTGGTTAAAGTACATAAAGGAACGCTCATGAGCTTCGTCTTCTTCCAGATGAGCCATAACTTGTCCTAAGCTATTGGCTATAATAGCTTGTCCTAATTCATCCCCAAGTTTTTCGGCAAAACTGTAACTTTCTTCTAAGACTTTCTTTGCTTCTTTCCATTTCTGTTGTTTTTCTAGAACACTGCCTAGGGTACTCATCACTTTTGTTAAACCTGGTAAATAATTGTTATCTTTAAAAATTTCGACGCTTTCCTTGAGGAATTTTTCGGCTGTTTCAAATTCTTTTTTTGATTTATAAATTATGCCTAAATTATGTAATGCCCACGCAGTTAAAAAATATTGATCTTTGAAATTTTGGCTGATATTAATTACTATTTCAAAAGCCTGCTGTGCTTCATCTAGTTTCCTCTCTTTTTTTAGCAACTCTCCTAGAGAATTCCAGCTAATAGCAAGAGATTTTTGGTCATCCAGACTTTTAGCGTTCTCTATTTGTTCTTTCAAAGCTTGTTGTGCTTCCTTTAATTTCCTCTTTTTTTGCACTCTTTCTAAACGCTTCCAGCCAAGAGTAAGAGACTGTTTATGATTGAAGTCTGTATTCTTGATTGTTTTTTCAAAAGCGTGCTCTGCTTCCTTGAGTTTCTCTTGTTTTTCTAACACTCCTCCTAAACAATTCCAGCCAATAGCAAGTCCATGTTTGTCATCAAGACTTTTAGCGAGGTCTATTTCGGTTTCAAAAGCGTGCTGTGCTTCCTTGAATTGACCTTGTTTTTCTAACACTCCTCCTAAACAATTCCAGCCAATAGCAAGTTGATGTTTGTCATCAAGACTTTTAGCCAGCTCTATTCCCTTTTCAAAAGC
>JAGGDU010000216.1:0-83613 GCA_018457135.1 Trichodesmium erythraeum GBRTRLIN201
TAATAACTTTAGGTTGGCTAATGGTTTTATGAAATAGATGTGATGTTTCTGTTGGGTTTGATTTTTTTTTGCCTAACCTAGGTTTTATGATTTTTTAGCGGAATAATTTTTTGGTGGAATAATTTTTTGGTGGAATAACTGTAGGTTTGCTTCAGGTACAAAACCCAAGACAAGGTGGTTGGCAGATAATAACTTTAGGTTGGCTAATGGTTTTATGAAATAGATGTGATGTTTCTGTTGGTTTTGATTTTTTTTGCCTAACCTAGGTTTTATGATTTTTTGGTGGAATAATTTTTTGGCGGAATAATTTTGTGGAATAACTGTAGGTTTGGTTGAGGTACAAAACCCAGAAAAATCTGGTTGGCAGATAATAACTTTACGTTGGCTAATGGTTTTATGAAATAGGTGTGATGCTTCTGTTGGGTTTGATTTTTTTGCCTAACCTAGGTGTTATGATTTTTTGGTGGAATAATTTTTTGGTGGAATAATTTTTTGGTGGAATAACTGTAGGTTTGCTTCAGGTACAAAACCCAAGACAAGGTGGTTGGCAGATAATAACTTTAGGTTGGCTAATGGTTTTATGAAATAGATGTGATGCTTCTGTTGGTTTTGATTTTTTTTGCCTAACTTAGGTTTTATAAGTTTTTAGAGATTTATAAATTTTCAAAATTTTATTGACTTAAATTTTTAAACAAAATTTCCTTAAGAGACTCAATATTATTATCATCTTGAGGACTATTTGACTGAGTTAATATATGAATTGTATTGAGTAACTGATCTGTTGCTCTGTCAAATGCTTCACCTTCTTCTTGTTTGGGCAAAAATTCTTTAATTAATTCCCCAATATAGTCCTGATTTTGATTATACAATTCATCTCCGAAATGAGCTTGAACAATACTTTTTAAAGCTTCCTCTTTTGGGTCTGGCATTGTCACTCTTAAACAACGTCGTTTAAATGCGGGAGGAAAATCTCTTTCTCCATTACTTGTCATTACAATAATAGGAAAAGCTGCACATTTTACTTTTCCAGTTTTGAGGGTTACTTTGTCTTCATCTTGTGTCCAAACTGTAAATTGTTGTGGAGATTCTTGTGAAAATTCTTGTGAAGATTCTGCTGATTTTCTAGATTTACTTCTACGCATTAATTCGGGAATAATAAATTCTCCTTCCTCAAAAATATTGAGTAAATCATTGGGTAAATTAATATCACTTTTATCAACTTCATCTATTAATAAAACCCGAGGAAATTGAGAAGGTAAAAATGCTGTACCTAAGGCACCTAATGTAATATATTCTCCAATGTGTTGTTCTTTTTTTAATTGAGCATCTTGTAACCTGGCAATAGCATCATAACGATATAGTCCATCTTGTAAAGCAGACCTTGCTGTAATTGACCAAGATAATACAGTTCCCAAACCTAATTCATAAGCAATGGCATAAGCAAGGGATGTTTTGCCAGAACCTGGTTTTCCAGTTATTAATAAAGGTCTTCTCAAATAAATTGCTGCGTTAACACTGTTAATTACATCTTTTGCTTCTTTTTGTTGTTGAGGAAGTCGAAAGTTTTTACCTCTTTCTAATCCTTTTTTTTGTTGTTTTGCTAATTTTCTTAATTCTAACCATCTACTGTCAATTCCTTTTTCATTTACTTTAATATCTGTTGTTTCCCCAAATTTACGCCAAGGAGGAGGCTCTATATTTAAGAGTTTTTTTTCAACTCCTTTTTCTTTAATTCCATTCCCTTGAAATAAATGCCAATGGCTCATTAATTATGCTCCTTTTTTTTTATTTTATTTTACCCAAAAGTGTAGGCATCGTCTTCTTCAAATCTTGATAAAATTCGGTAAGGGTTATCACATAAAAATCCTAAGCCATATCCTAGTTTTTCTTCATTGTTATCATCAATATAAGCTTCTTCTCGTAATTTTTTTATGGAATTTAAAAGACTGGTTAAACTTTTAATATCTTGCAGTGTTAAGATTTGCAGAAAGTTTGTTTTTAACTTTTCAGGAGTATATTTAAGGTTAATACTCCATAATGCAATGGGAATTCCAGCAATAATAATTGCTTTCATAATCTCTTTGATTTCTTGAATATTTTTTAAAGGTGAAATAATGTTTATTCCTATTTTTTGATTGTCTCTTAAACGTGCTTCTAGTATTTTCCATTTTTCATAGCGACTATGATGTTCAAATTTATTTTCAATTATTTCTGAAGTTAATGGTGACTGGGATATAAAAAAATCATTTACTTCTTGCCAGTTATTTTCTAATCTCAGTAAATATTCACGATTATTTTGATAAGTTTCAAATCTTTCCAAAATTCTAAAAGTTAATGGGTGCTCACAACAAAGCTTTCTACTTTCTCCTGCAAATAGTGTTGAATTTTTTATTGGTAAAGGGATAGCTTCCATGGGCTTTAAAAAATATTTGATAGGCAAGAATAATTCAATAATGATTGACGGCTCAAACCTAATATTACTATTTCGAGAACGATAATGTTGTAATTTCCAATAACTTTTCTGAATAAATTTTTTAAGACAGTTTCCTATTTTTTTGAAGTTTTTTGCACATCTAACAGCTTGTGTTTGCTCCTGAATATAAATAGGTTTTTGTTTCAGAATTTTCTTACTATGATCTTTTTCTAGGACTAACTCACCTTGCAATAGTAAATCAGAACCAGCATCTTCTAAACTTATTAATAAGTAAGGCTGAATTTTTTCTGTGGGCAAGAATTTTGATAGATTTTTATTTTTTTCTTGAGTCTTTAATAGGGTATCTTTTTTCTGGAGTCGAGCAGTAAATTTTGAAAGCCATATTTTTAAATTAGATCTACTTTCCTTTTGTTTTTGAGTCTCTAATTGAATATTTAGTTGATGAGAAACTTCTGAAACCCATGTTTTAAATTCATTGGGAATGGTAGATTTTGTTGGAAGATAATTAGGGTTTGATAATATTGTCTGAAGTGATATATCTATTTGTTCATATGGCATTCTGCTTAAATAATCAACAAATTCTAAAACTACGGGAATTTCTCTTGAACTTTGCTCTCGTTTTTTAATTAAATTATCTTTTAAAGTATCTTGAGTTTCTTCAGCTTCTAAGGATTTTAAGTTAATTAATCTTGGATCAACTTCCACAATTTCTTTTGGTTGAAAGGTTTCCTGAAAAGCTAAATCTAAATAAGTTGGATGAATCTGAGAGAGTAATTTATATAACTTTTCCCATTGTTTTTCGGTAATGTAGAAAAGTTGATAAGTTATGTTTTTAATTGGCAAATTATGGGGATTTTGATCATTAGCTCCCCAAACTAAGTCTAATAGTTTATTTTGACTTTCAGCCCATTCAATTAATGCCAGAATAACATTGTCAAGAGGGTCTCGTTTAACAATCTCCTCAAGATTTTTTTCTAGATTTAATCTAAACATTATTCTAAGTTGATCATAGCTTCGATAGCCATCTTCTAAAGCTTTAAATAGATATTTCCTTTCAGATTTAGACAAGTTCATTATTGTGATTGTTTAATTTAATCAAGTTACATTTTTTCTAAAAATATTAGAGCTATAAATTTGGATTAATTTGCTTTAAAGTTTTAGCTATAAATAGCCTGCAAATAATTAATATAAATATTTTTTTAGAAATAGCGATCGCTCAATAGATATTTGATTTTAAATTGAGATTGGTTGATTATCATTGTGCTTATTTAATTAATTTAATTTACGTTGTATTCAAATAAATTATAGGCATAATTTTGTATTAATTTGCCTTAATATTTTATCTATAAATATCCTGAAAATAACTAATATAGATATTTTTTTAGGAGTAGCGATCGCTAAATATATATTTGATTTTAAATTGAGATTGGTTGATTATCATTGTGCTTATTCAATTAATTTAATTTACGTTATATTCAAATAAATTATAGGCATAATTTTGTATTAATTTGCCTTAATATTTTAGCTATAAAGATCCTGAAAATAACTAATATAGATATTTTTTTAGGGGTAGCGATCGCTCAATATATATTTGATTTTAAATTTAAATTAGTTGATTATCATTGTGCTTATTTAATTAATTTAATTTACGTTGTATTCAAATAAATTATAGGCAAATTTTGTATTAATTTGCTTTAAAATTTTAGCTATAAATATCCTGAAAATAACTAATATAGATATTTTTTTAGGAGTAGAGATCGCTCAATATATATTTGATTTTAAATTTAAATTAGTTGATTATCATTGTGCTTATTTAATTAATTTAATTTACGTTGTATTCAAATAAATTATAGGCAAATTTTGTATTAATTTGCTTTAAAATTTTAGCTATAAATATCCTGAAAATAACTAATATAGATTTTTTTTTAGGAGTAGCGATCGCTCAATATATATTTGATTTTAAATTTAAATTAGTTGATTATTATTGTGCTTATTCAATTAACTTAATTTACGTTTTTCTAGAGGAATTAGAGGAATAACTACTGTATAAAGCACCATTAATATTGAGCCATAAATAGGCTGATACCAACTAATAGAAATAAATGGTTTTCCACCAATAGCGATCGCCCAAACTATAAATGCTCCTACGGAAATAATCCCTTGTTTAATAGTAGGTTTCTTCTTTGAACTGACTGGTAATAAACAAATATAAGCGAAAGTTAAGAACAAACAAAAAATAAATATTCCCCATAAAATACTATTTTCAGGAACATTATTGTTTCCTTCTACCATAGTTTTAATAGTAATCCATACTCCTACTATTTCTGAAGGAATATATTTCACTATCTTGTCGAAATAATTATCTATATCAGATTTTGTTTCTGATGCTTGTAGTTCAGTTTCAATAATAGAACGGTTCATATTTTTCAGTAATTTAATGATTTAATAAATAGAATTTAGTTAAGTTGAATTGATTTTTGTTCTAAATCATGATGAATAGAACTAAACAAAATACCTTCACGAATAGTGCCAAAATATTTAGAACGTTGAGCATGATGTAAAGCTACTAATTCTCCATTTTCATTAAAACAGGGTGAACCACTGGAGCCTCCTGCTGTTCTATTAATATACTGAACTAATCCACTATGAGGATAAACTCCTGTAATTCCATCACAAGTAATAGAAAGTTTCATTGATTCTCCATTGGGATGTTGTAGAATATTAATACTATCAGCTTCAGAGAGGAAAATATGAGGCTGCCATTTAGCAGGTTTAATCTTTGTATCTTCTGAATCTAAAGCTTGACTAAAAGTTTTTTCAAGCTGTAGTAAAATATAATCAAGTTCTCCTACAGGACTAGAGGAAATAATAGGTTTTTCAGAATCTAATAAAAAGGATTTTGATGTGCTTTCTCTACTGTTATTTAAACTAAAACAGCCAAAACTAATACGAATATTCTTGGCATTTAACTCAAGATTATTATTGTTATTTTGTTTAAGCACATGATAATTAGTTAAAACATATTTTGAAGCAATTAATACCCCTGTTGCTGTAATATTTAGATTTGGTACATCAAGCCGACAAACTGATTTAGCTTGCTCAATAATTTTCTGCAAAAATCCTACATCATACCAATCTGGTTGTTTTTTAAATAATCCTTGTAATTCAATTTGGTCAGTTTTTCCATGCCAATCAATATTCGGACCAAAATCTCTAATGGGAGTCAAATCATAATCTAAAATTGCTCTTTTCTGAAAGTCTTTTGAGATTGTGTGAAAAAATTTTTTTAACTTTTGATTATCAGGATTTTGTTCATAAGCTCCTATAATTAAAGACTTTAATTTTCCCCGAGCTTCTGCTGAGTCAATTAAATTAAAAACGACTGTTTCTAAATCACCTTTCCCGGCAAATCTTTCTAAATTTTCTTCTAACTTAAATCTAACCATTCTTTGAAGCTTGCCATAGTCTCTATAAGAATCTAATAAAGCTTCAAATAGTTCTTCAGTTTCAAAACCTGATAATGTCATATTTAATTCCTAGGGTGATAAATATTTTCTAACTTATATAAAGCTACTAATTTTCTATGGAATATCTAAGTATTTAGCTGAAGTTTAGAGTTTTCGTTTTTATTTTTCATAATTGTTAAGACAGGAGCCTGAATCAAAATTTTTCCTTGAAAATAAAAATCAAAAAATCACAAAACCAATTTAAAATTTGGCTATAACTTAGGCTTAAATATACCCAATACAATAGAATATTTTTGTAATCAACCCTTGTCAAATTGCTAGTAATTGTGGTAAAGTTATAATATAATAATATGATTAATAGTTTTGATGTATTAATTGGGACGACTAAATCTATATTTTATTTGATAATAATAGTCAAAATTTAACTATATTTAAATGTAGGAGCATCCTCAAATATTTTAGAAATTCTATTAATTTTTCAGATAAAGTTTTTGATTAAATCCCCTAATTTAAAATCACTGTAAGCCATTATTTTTATTTACTTGGGCAGTAAAAAAAAATTATATAGCAATCTGCCGATAAGTCGTAATATATGATATAATTTAAATGAAAACTAGATAGGGTTTGCTCAAAAAATCTTTTTAAGGAATAAACCCGTCACGAAACCCCTCAAAAGAGGGGAAAGGATGGGGCTGTTTTATAATAAAGCTTCTAAAGATGATTATTTAGTTATGGGAAAGCTCAAAGTGCTAAATTTTTCAGCTTGTAAGGAGGGAAAACCAGGAATTTTTCTTCGACAAAAAAAGGCTAATACTTTTATGTGTCAATGCTTTTATATTTAATCAGCAAGCCCTAATTAACCAAAGAGTCCATGACTTACAAATAGCAGATTCAAGAAACTTTGAACTCATAACTAATAACTGAACTACCTTTTGGCATAAAAAGCTCTAGTTCCTTTAGCATTAATTGCTTGTCCTAATCTATCTAAACCATGCACATAAGCAGCAGTTCGCATAGAAATAGATAACTCCTGAGATATTTGCCAAATATTCTCTGTTTCTGCGACCATTTTTGCTTTCAATTTTTGATTAACTTCATCCAAAGTCCAATACAAACCACTACGATTTTGTACCCACTCAAAATAACTGACAGTCACACCACCAGCATTTATCAAAATATCAGGAAATACATAAACTCCACGGTCTTCTAAAATTTTATCTGCACCAGAAGTAGTCGGACCATTAGCAGCTTCAAAAATAAACTTTGCCTGAATATCTTTGACATTTTCCTCAGTAATTTGATTCTCCAAAGCAGCAGGAATTAAAATATCAACATCCAAAGCTAAAAGTTCTTCATTAGTCAAAACTGTATGCTCAACAATATTGCAAACACTATCCTTGCAATAAACTGCTTGTATCTGTTTATTAACTTCCTTATATTGACGAATACTTGGAATATCTAAACCTTGTGCAGAATAAATACCTCCCTGAGAATCACTAACAGCAACAACCTTATAACCATGAAGACATAGTAACTCAGCTAAAAACGCCCCGGCATTACCAAACCCTTGTATTGCTACTGTAGTTTTTTCAGGAGTATATTCAAACTTCGGCATAATAGTTTCAATAGCAAAAAAAGCACCCATTGCCGTTGCAGTATTTCTTCCCAAACTACCACCGATGCTCACAGGTTTACCCGTAATAACTGCCGGACTTAGTTGTCTGCGAATAATGCTGTATTCATCCATCATCCAACCCATTATCATGGGGTTAGTATACATATCCGGTGCAGGAATATCGGTATCAGGACCGATAAAATCAGCGATCGCATCAATATACCCCCGACTCAAACGTTCCAATTCCATCCGAGATAATTCTTTAGGATTAACAGTAATGCCACCTTTGGCCCCTCCAAAAGGCAAACTGACAACAGCACATTTAAAAGTCATCCAAAAAGCCAAAGACTTTACTTCATCAATAGACACATTGGGATGATAACGAATGCCACCTTTTGTGGGTCCTCTTGTATCATCATAACGAACTCGATAACCTTGAAAAACTCGTAATGAGCCATCATCCATCCGGACAGGAATAGAAACTATTAAGGTAGCTTTAGGGTATTTGAGACGTTCTTTTGTATCTTCTGAAAGAGAAACATATTGTAAAGCCCTTTCTAACCTACGACTAGCATCATCAAACAAAGAATCTGACATCAATACCTCTTTCTATAAATAAAATTATGTTGGTATTTAGGGCTTGCTGATTAACTTTTAAAGCATTGACTGATATTGGCAAGTGCTTTTTTTACCTGGACAAAAGTGTTAGCTTTTGGGTTGCTCAAGATCGTGTATGTTAGTATTTTGGGCAAACACCAGATAGAAGAATCAAAAAAAGGGCAATTCTGGGTGCTACTTCCTAATTAATTCCCATTTATTCTGAGTGATGATTTCTATCTTCACTTGTCAAGATTTTTCAGCAAACCCTATTCAGATCATAAATCTCTTGATTGATTGTAATGATTAAGAAAATTTAAGAAGATTTTATGCTAATTAATTTATTGTATTACGTCCGGATCATAACTTATCAAAAAACATCAGGACAGTAAGTGCCAATTCTATCTTTCTGCTCCAGAGCCAGAGGGTCTCTTGCAGAAATTCTCCAAAGTGTTAGGTATTCAAACCGGAGATGATATTAATTATCCACAGGAATTGATGGGTCTTGTAGGAGTGCATTTTTTAAATTTAAATTTATACTGAGGTTGAAATCTTGATCTTCTCTTGACCAAAAAATAAGTTCAATAGTAAGTCTTTTCAAGATTTAGGAAAAAAACTTGACTTTGGGTATTTCAATTTGGAGCTGAGAGGTTCTAGTTGCTTGTAATTGATAAGTGATCTTAAATATGAGTGCATCTATAGCAAGGTTTGAGAATTATTGCCACAGAAAATATGAAAAGTAGCGATCGCTTCACTACTCCGCTTTAAAGCCAGGCCTTCTCTAAATTGTTTCAAAGCTGGTCAAATAGGCATTTTCCTAATAGCTTAGGCTTTTTGAGTAGAAGCGATCGCTTCGTCTAACTTTCCCTCTGGTGAAAATTTATTTTCTATAGCAAAGGCGTTGGTAATTATGTGATTTTTTTGTTTTTGTTGTGTTTTTGTTCTTTTAAAGCGGATAATTTGGGCTAATTTTAATAGAGTCAAAAATTTATCTAGAAAGACTTTTGTTGTGCTTATGGGACTACATAGGATTTAAAGATTGTCTTTTCTCTCTCATCAGAGGTATGATTTGTCTTACGATTATATAACTTGACGATATCTTTTGATTAGTATTTACTTATGCGACGATCTTCACACTTTGTTTTATGGGTTGAAACTCCGTTATGCTTCGCGATCGCTTGACTATTGATTAAAAACGCTTGAGTTATCAGAGTCACATAAATTTAATTTTCATTGAAGAATATTTAAATTGTGATGCCAAATAGTCTGATCACAATTCATCCCTGTTTTTAATCAATAGTTTTTCTTATTTTCCCAATCTATTTTTTTTCCTCACACTAAAATTTTGCAAGGTATGAAGATTAGGGTTTATTGTTTTCAGACAATATTTACAGGAGCCCGGAGCTTATTAATTGCTTAATTAATATGTAAAATTCTTGGATTTTCCATCTAGAAATAGATGCTAGTTTACATCATATTTACTGTATTAACTAAGGTTATTAATAGTAGTATATTCTGTCCAAGTTGTTAGAAAAAACTCTATATGAGCTGCTTTTTTTATTCCGAAATAATTCCTTTAGTGCTAACTATTTTTACCTGATATTGTTTCCGAGCTTTTATATTTTTTTATACTACCAATTCCATTTACGGGACTAATTCTTTTTTAATAGACCATAATATTTTTTCACAATTTGTAATTAATTAAACTTTTATTGTATCATATTTTTGATTTTTTAATAATTAATGTTACATTTTAGTAATTTTTTAATAATTAATGTTTTGTTTTAATACAAATATTTTTACCTATACAAGAACGCTACTTATGTAGTACTTGAGTAATTCCTGTTGCTATAAATTTAAAAATTTTACCATTACCGAAGCTGTACTATTGTCACAAACCAAAGCCAGTATAGACATTCCATGAAAAGTCCTGAGTTTGGTCTACCGAGAAAAATCAAAAGTAGGGGATAAATACCTGGTTACACTTAAACATAATAGATAATTCCCAAAATACCAACTTGATAACCATATAATCAGGGTTTGAGAACCTTTTCGGGAAAAGTCTAATAACTAGATCCCAAAGTGCAAAAATACTGGTCATCACCTTTATACCCCATGCCCCTGAGGTCTTAAACCCCTTAAACTCTTAGTAATTATCAGAAAAAAAAAAGGGTAAAATAGATAGTAATGCTTTTTTTGTACTTTATGTTTGTACTATATGCTAGAAGTCCTCGCTGCCTTATCTGCATCAGCTGCGGCAGGCATTAGAATAGCTCTACCCCTACTGCTAATAGGCTTATTACAAAATGACCTATGGGCAAAAGTGCCTATGCTTTCTAAAATATCGCCGCAAATAGTGGTGGGAATTTTGGTCAGTTGGTCTTTATTTGAAATATTTGCCTCAAAACATCTCTTAGGCCAACGCGTTCTCAATTTAGTTCAAATTATATTTTCTCCCATAGTAGGAACAATTATGAGTATGGCGATCGCTGAGGCTACTCATTCAAAGGGCTGGTTAATCATAGTTATTGGAGTTGTCGGAGGTTTATTGGCCTTAGTGCTACAAATAGTTCAGGTTGGGTGGTTTTTTCGGTGGCGCGGTTTACCTGTTTGGATGCTTTTATCTCAAGACATTCTCTGCATTTGCTTAGTAATTTTTGCGTTGGACGCACCGCAACAGGGAGGATTAATTGCCTTACTATTGTTATGGCTAGCCATTCATAGCTATCAAGATTGGTACAAATTATATCAAGGAAAAACAAAACGAGGGAGTAGTCTTCAGCCACAAACTCATAGTAGTAATTTTGATTAAGATTAATAGAAGCAAGGGGCCCAATGCCCCCAGATTTATAATAAACCAGCAAAGTGTAAGGGACCATAACCAGTAATCAACTCCAACAACAAAGCCATAAAGCCCACCATTGCTAATCGTCCATTCCAGACTTCTGCTGTAGTAGTTAAGCCCCATTGCCATCTTTCTTGGGGATACATTTTAATAATTTTTTTCATCTGAATAGCATCAGAAAAATCACGGCTTGGAGCATCTAAAGCTTCCATAACCAAATCTGCTAAATCATTAATAAATACTGGGTGAGTATTCAGAGCAGGTACTCGGTAAAAATTACTAATTCCAGCTTCTTCTGCTAGTTCACGATATTCTATGTCAATTTCTTGTAGAGTCTCAATATGTTCAGAAACAAAACTAATAGGAACTACCAATAAATCTTTAACTCCACCAGCAGCCAATTCTTCGATAGCATCTTCGGTGTAAGGCTTCAACCATTCCACTGGGCCAACCCGACTTTGATAAGCTAAAGTATGAGGGTTAGAGCAATTCAAAGTTTTCATTATCTTATCTACACACTCTTCAATTTCTGCCTGATAAGGGTCTCCGGCTTCTTCAACATAGCTGACCGGTACACCATGAGCGCTGAAAAAGATATGTACTTGATCTGGGTTGGGAGATTGGTCTAATTGTTGAGTAATTAATTCTACCATTGCCTGAACATATCCTGGTCGTTGATGCCAAGAGGGAATAACAGTGTATTCAATTTTCTTCAGTTCTGAGTCTTTTTCCCAAAGTTTATCAAGCAATCTAAAACTTGAACCACTTGTGCTGATAGAATATTGAGGATATAGTGGTAGGATTACTAACTTTTCTACTTGCTCGCGCTTAATTCTAGTGAGAGCTTCTTCTGTAAAAGGATGCCAGTAACGCATTCCTATATACATTTGAGTCAGTAGTCCTTTTTGTTCTAACTGTTGTTGAATAGCCAGAGCTTGCTCTTCTGTAATTGATCTTAATGGAGAGCCACCGCCAATTTCTTTATAATTTTCCTGAGACTTTTGAAAACGCATAGTGGAAATGAACCATGCCAAAGGTTTCTGTAGCCAAGGAAAGGGTAGACGAATAATTTCTGGATCAGAAAACAAATTGAAAAGAAAGGGACGTACATCTTCAAGTTGTTCTGGCCCACCTAAATTAAGTAATAATATTCCAACACGACTCATAGTGTTAATCAGGCTCCCATTTTGATATTTGTTACCAAACTTAAAATATTTATATTTTTTTAATTATATTTTCTGAATAATGTAGAGTCAACCATAAGCCTAAATCTATTTTCTTTTAGTGATTAAGTATAAACCTAATTTATATACTTGCGACTTTTGTTTTTTTATTTTTGACTTTTGACTTTTCAATCCAATGGCAACAATTTTAAGAGACTGGAGCTATAGATATCAATGGCTGTATGACGGAATTTCCCGTTTAGCATCCCTAAGTGTTGGGGGAGAAACTCGCTTTCGCCAACTAGCTTTAGAAGGATTAATCATTGAGGAAAATACTCAGATACTTGACCTCTGTTGTGGTAGTGGTCAAGGGACTAATTTTCTGGCTAAATACTCCCAAAGTGTTACAGGGTTAGATGCTTCACCACTATCAATAAATAG
This sequence comes from Trichodesmium erythraeum GBRTRLIN201, assembly GCA_018457135.1. GTDB lineage: Bacteria > Cyanobacteriota > Cyanobacteriia > Cyanobacteriales > Microcoleaceae > Trichodesmium > Trichodesmium erythraeum. Next base: position 12,563 of record JAGGDU010000216.1, read on the forward strand.
AGCTAAAAAAAATGTGCCATCAGCTAAATATGTTGAGGGATTTGCTGAGGATATGCCATTTTCAAGTAATCAATTTGATTTAGTACATACCAGTGCGGCTTTACATGAGATGAATTATGAACAATTACGGCAAATTATTCAAGAAGTTTATCGAGTTCTGAAGCCTAGTGGAATTTTTACTTTTGTTGATTTTCACAGTCCAACTAATCCTTTGTTTTGGCCTGGGTTTGCCATGTTTTTATGGTTATTTGAAACTGAAACTTCTTGGAAATTTATTAATACAAATATATTGGAATTATTGACAACAATAGGATTTAATTTAGTTGATACTAAGTTACCATTACCTATTTTATATGCTGGTGGTAGTCTTCAGGTAATTCAGGTTCAAAAATGAATAGATAGTAGTTGAATACTAACTCTGGGTTATCCAAAAAATTATAATTTTTCCCAGATTCAACTGTAGTTTTAATCTTGAGTTATAATAAGTCAAATAAAAGGAAGAAAGAAAACAAGCAAAATTCGCATTTTCAATTTTTTTGAGAGTATCTTATTTAAGAATATAAGTGATAAATTGACATAATTTGGTCAATAATTTATAAAGTTTTGATAGAGGCTATAATTGCTACTAAAATCTGAATCTAGATAATCCTATCTCAAGATTAAACGGTTTAGCCTGCTTGAAGACAGGAAGCAAGAGGTAGTTGTGGCAGAGGAAATGGATTTGGAGTTATTTTTTTTATAAGTTCAATGGATGTGCATAACATTGAGGATTGGTATATATTCTAAAATATTAGTCTCTGAAAATATCTTTTTTCCTAGCTTACTAAGTTTCAATTATAATCCGATTTATACCCCAGAAAGTATTTCTCTTTGTTAGCCTTATTGTAAACCCATTTTAATACCTATTGTAAGATTTTTTTCTACTCAAGAGATTGTTGCAAAACTGCCATATCATACCTCATAATTTTCCCAATGAAATTATTTTAAGATTCTAGTTTTCAAGGTTGGGAAAGAAAACAAAGTTTATTGTTAATACAAATAAATCAAGTTCCACCCACCTGATTAATTTTAATATACAGCGCTTTCCTTTGTTATAAGGTCCACCCACTCAGGCAAGATGCCCGGAATACATAATTTTCACTATTTACTTTGTATTTTATATGGCAGAAATATCTTGTAAAAATGTACATCTTGATGTTGCCTATAATCTCATATTAATTATGAGTAAAAAATGAAATATGATAACAAATCTGATGGAATAAAAGCTGATTATATATTCTGTATATCAGACTAATTTAAATACATTAATTATAACTTTTTTTTACTTCAGTTATTAAATAATTAATACAAAAGGAAGAAATTTTTGGCACGAAAAACTAAGTTAATGCTAATTCTTATAAAGCCTAAGTTAAAAAGTTACTGAGAATAGTATTATCTCACCCTGTAATCAGTCTATAATAATCAGATTTAGTATGATATCTTGCCTTGTATGGTCGGAGATACTGATAACCGATAACTGATAAATAAAATGACTAACCAAGTTTTAATCATAGGTGGATACGGCAGAATTGGGAGTAGTGTTGCTCGAGATTTAGCAACTTATACCAACTCAGAAATTACTATTACCGGACGTAAACCAGAAGCAAATATCCAAGAAATTCCAATTTCTGGAGTTAAATATTTAGCTCTAGATTTAGCAGACAAAGAAAGGGTAAAAAATATTATTAATTCTTACAATAAGTCCTCTAAAAATTTAGTGATTAACTGTGCTGGTCCGTTTCATTATAGAGATGCTAATGTTTTAAAAAATTGCATCAAAGCTGGCATTAATTATATCGATATTAGTGACTATAGAGGTTTTACTTGTAAAGCTTTAGAATATTCTGAAGCTGCCAAAAAAGCTGGAGTTACAGCAATTATTAATACAGGAATTTTTCCAGGAATTTCTAATAGTTTATCCCGTGAATCTATAGAAAAACTTGATGAGCCAGAGGAGATACATTTAAGTTATGTTGTAGGTGGTTCCGGTGGAGCAGGAGTAACAGTTATGCGGACAACTTTTTTAGGTTTACAAAGTCATTTTGATGCCTGGATAAATGGTAAATGGCAATCTGTTAAACCTTATAGCGATCGCCAAGTTATTGACTTTCCAGCTCCCTATGGTAAAATTGGAGTTTATTGGTTTGATATGCCAGAATCTTTGACTCTAGCTACTTCTTTTCCTGTGAATACTGTAACTACAAAGTTTGGTTCTTTTCCTGACTTTTATAATCATCTGACTTGGATGACTGCTCATTTATTTCCTGTTAGTTGGTTAAATAATTTAGGGGTAATAGAGTTTTTGTCTCAAGTAAGTTATAAAATGACTGAATTTACTGATAAATATAGTGGTACTGGTGTAGTAATTCAAGCAAAAGTTATTGGGAAAAAGTCAGGGAAAAAAGCTGATTTTTCCTCGTCAATTATGCATAAAGATACTGCAACTGTTACGGGTATTGGTGCTGGTAGTATTGCTGAATTAATTTTATCTGGAAAGTTGAATAAACCTGGTGTTTCATCTGTGGAAAATAGTTTATCTACGGAATTATTTGAACAGGTAATGCAGAGCCGTGGTTTTGTGAAAAATTATGGTGATAACTGTGTGATTTATCAACCTTTGAACTGAAGTTTTACTTCTACTTATAAGTTGTCAGTAACTCTGATAAATATTTAAGGATGATAGACTTATAAATTATGATCAATAATATCTAAGTTTTAATTCTAGTAGAATTAAATAATAGTTTACAAAATGTATCTTGCTTTGGGGTACTGAATAATAGGTTATACCAAATCCGATTGACAAGGGAGATTGATTAAAATAGTAAGGCAGGAAACTGGAGGCAATTATGCTGAAAATTTAGAAGGATTTGGAGGAACTAGCCTTTCATAACCGGATTTGGTATTATATTATTGATGAAAAAGTTTTAAAATTGGCACTTTAAGTCAGTAACCTACCCTTAATCCCGACAGTGGAGGGGTAGGAAAGTTGTATGAGAGCATCTCTACAACATAAGAATAATTAACATTAACTGAGCTAAAATTAGCAAGAAAGTTATTCTTTTGTATGAATTAATTAATGACTAAAGTATTCTCTAAGCGTAGCATTAATGCATAGAAATTAGTATAACTTTGAAGGGCTTTCAAACATAAATTTTCCCTCTTAAAACTTTTGACTATTGTTGGGGAATTTATGGTTTTTATAATAAGGAAAATTTATCTCTCAATAAAATTATAGAATATCATTCTCTCCACGGTGCAACAATAAACATCATACTGCTTTTGCCATTGACTTAACTGATGTGAACTTTCCTAAAAAGGGTATGACTATCAAATTTGAAAAGCCTAAAAGTTACCGGTGGTTAGTTAATTTATCTTGCTCAGGAGTTGGGTTTTGAATACTTAATTCCACAAAAAAATTCACAAGGAGTAAGCTACGAACCTTAGCACTGAAGATATATTGGCTCGTGGCTAAGATGCTGCTGCTTTTGCTTAAGGAAGAAAGTTTGAGCCCAGGAGAGATAACAGTTGAGGTTATATAAAATGTATCTATTTGAGAGATAAATGAGTCAACCCTTTATCTCATATAAAATCCGATGAAAAGTTGTCATTGCCATGAAACCCAAGCAATAAACTTCCACTCTTAATTATTGCTTCTTTCCACTCCGTTCAAGTCGCTGGGGACTTGCAGTAAGCTGATTCAAACTAAGTTATTTCAACAAAGCGCGATCGCTTACAATTATTAAATACTTTGGTAATTAACTTATAGTTATAGCATATGAAAAAAAAATATATTATTGTGTATAATATAGTCCAATTATTTAACTTCAATAATTAGTCTTATTAAATTATTCATGATCCCAATTTAAAAAACTCACATTAAGGACAAAAAATCAAGATGATTACAACAACTGTAGCCTTACAACGACCAAAAGATATTTCCCTAGGAGAAATAGAAGAAGAACTAAGTAAAATCTGGCTTAGTCAAAATCAAGGTAAAGTAACTTCCATTGCTACTAAAGCTGCCACCTTTAGTATAGTAGTTTATGAACCGGAAGAATTCCAACAATTGCTAGGAGGACTAGGATTCTATAATGGTCCAATTGATGGTATTCATGGGCCAGAAACTAGAAATGCAGTTAAAGAGGCACAAAAAGCCTATAAACTGACAATTACAGGTAGAGTAGATCCTAAAACCCTAGCTAAATTGCGGGAAGAATTTGCCAAAAAACCAGAAGACTCTCAAAAAATCACAAATGTGAATCTGAGGGGGTTTAGTATGTCAAATGTGATCGCTGCTCAAAACCCTAGTCGTGTTATGACCCTATGTCCAACTATGGGGGAAGAAGATACAGGGGTTACAGCTCAAGTATCTGCCTATTGCCCAATTCAGAAGCAAAGTAACTCAAATCTAGTTTGTAGTGAGTATGTCACCCTCCGAGGAACAAAGTCAGCAATGCAAAGGGTAGATGAAACAATAAAATCATTAATGGTTCCCGAACTACCAAAGTTTGTCTGGTGGAAAGCGACCCCTAACACAGAGCAAAAATTATTTCGTACTTTGTGTGAGACGAGCAATTGCATGATTATGGACTCTTGTTACTTTTCCGATCCCGAGTCAGAATTTTTAAAGATGCAGGAGTTGATAGAAAAGAAAACTTATATTGCTGATCTCAATTGGCATCGTCTATCAGCTTGGCAAGAATTAATTGCTGCTAGTTTTGATCCTCCCCAACGCCGGGCAGCTTTATGGGAAGTTGATACTGTGACAATTGACTATGAAAAAGGAAATGCTGCTCAAGCACTAATGTTTTTAGGTTGGTTTGCTAGTCGTCTGAATTGGGAACCAGTATTTTATAAAGAATTAGGTGGTGATTATGATATTACCCATATCAAGTTTAGTGGGAATAAGGATCAAGAAATCTTGGCTGAGTTAGGAGCTATTCCTACTGCTGACTTTGGTGAGGTTCCAGGAGATTTGGTGGGTTTACGTTTAGGTTCGAGTAATCAAGATGCTGATGTTAATTGTTGCACAATTTTGTGTTCTGAAACTACTGGTTGTATGCGGTTAGAGTCTGGGGGTAAGGCGCAGTCTTGTTTGACTGAGCAGGTGACAGCATTAAGCGATCAGAAAGCAGAAGCTTTGATGGCACAACAGTTACAACGTTGGGGACAGGATGTTTTGTATGAGGAAAGTTTAGCATTGACAGTACAAATGCTGAAGTTAAGAACATAGGGAGGTATAGCTGAAGTAAGAAACTGGTATAAGTATCACTAGGGGAAACATTGGCCTAATAAAAGAGTCACAGTATAAGAAATGATCAAACAATTAAATTTAACTGTACTCAATCTCAATGAAATCAATCAGAAGTCAGCCTGTAGATAAGCAACTGCTGAGGGTATCATGGTCAGCAGGAAGGGGAGCTATTTTGTATCATTTTTTATATGAATTTATGATTCCTAATGCTATACTATAGGTGGCACTTCAGAAATTTAGGTGATTAACACAAGGTAAATAACTTTTTTGCGTGCTTTAATTTAAGTCAAGTTAATATTAATTTTTTTATGTTGTATGAACGGCCTTATGCAACTTCCCTACCCCCACCCTCATTCTCTCGGTGGTAGGGAGAACTTTTGGAGGGAGGTCCACTGGGATGATAAATGTAGAAAAGTTTTTGAGAAATGGTATTGTAGAGCAGTATTATAGGAGTAACAATTACTAGGTCGGATATTCTTGCGCCTCTCAAATTTAGTCCGTGGTGGGAATGTACTACAAATGGCCATTCAACCCCCTACTGACTTCTGACTTAGCGCCTTCTATTTCAGCTATACCTCACTAAACCTAAATCTTGGAGGATTTTAGATGACAACGAATAAAAAAAACACAGAAAATTTACCAAACAATAGGCTGAAAGACCATAAGAGTGTAGATAGTCTTGCTGAAAATTTGATGGAAGACTTGTTCAATGATATTGACCGAGTATTAGATGGTGGTAGTCGCTTACCAAAGGAAGTAACTCGACCAGAAATTGTTTCTTTGACGCCAATTAAAATACCTCAAATAGTTTTGCCTGACAAGAAGACTGAATCTCAAGATGCTGAGAAAGAGAAACATATCAAATTAGCTAAGACACAAGTAGTAAAAAAAGAAAATCAATCATTAGATAAATTGCTTTTAGGGGCGGCTTTTACATCTATATTAGTAACTCTGTCTTTGTGGTTAGCAACTAGAGGAGGATTTGATAAAATTTTAGGCTATTTAGGCTATGTAGAAAAGCCAGATTCATCATTAGAAACATTAAATCCTAAGGCAGCAGCAGATGCTAAATTTGCAGATTATATTGAGCGATCGCTAAATATGATTGAGCAACAAGAGGCAACTCAGAAACAACAAAAAAATCTAGGTGTACCACCTGCTCCATCTAGTAGTAACTTACCAACAATACCAGTACCAGCTAACCCACCCATAAATACTAGCTTACTCCTACCCCTCTATCGACTGGTGGACTTGATGGAGGCACAACTAGCAAAAGAACCTCTAAGGGTTCCTGAAACTAAAGTAGTAGTAATTCCACCTATGCCTACAGCGGTAGCAGTGACAACCCAATCTGAGGTAGCTTCCCCAAAGCTATCAGCAGCATCTGCATCTAAAGCTTCCGCAGAAGCTGCTGAAAAAGTTCAAGAAAAACCGGAAGCGCAAGTAACTGCCAAAGCAGAAGTCAAACCAGAAACTAAAGCTAAGATTAATAGCTCTAGTTCGGCGAAAGTTGAAACAAAAACAAAACCGAAACCTCCAGCCAAAACAACGGCACAAGCTAAACCAGAAAAAAGCTCAGAACCAGAACTAGAAACAAAAGTAGAAGCTAAATCAGAAATAGAAAAGCCAACACAGCCAGTATCATTGCCTCCACCTATGCCAGCAAAAATACCTGTAACAGAAGCAGTATTACCCAGTCAAATTCAAACCCCTATTAATCTTTTAGTAGGGATATTAGAATTAGGGGAACGTTCCGCTGCCCTATTTGAAATTGATGGTGTAGCGCGTCGGATATATGTGGGAGAAAATATTGGCAGTAGTGGTTGGACTCTTGTGAAGGTAGTAAACCAGGAAGCTGTGGTTCGTCGTAATGGTGAAGTTCGTTCTGTTTTTGTAGGCCAACAATTTTAGTTATTGACACAGCCAAACAAGAAACCGGGTTTATACCCCTGATTATTGTTTTTCGTACATACAATTAAGTGCATCTGGGAAATTTTGTTGATCAACCTGGTTTCTGTCTCAGTCTTAATACCATACATTAAAAAAGAATGTTTTCGAATAATAAGCACTATTAAAATACTTTAATTTGAAATGTCTATTTTATTATGACTCTTGATTCCTGACTCTTAAATTATAAGAAATACTCTAACTATTTATAAGAAAAATTTATCAATTGGGCATAACCATAAAGTATATGATTTCGGGGAAAACATTAGATGCCCTACTATACTTACAGATGTATCCCATAAACTCCGTTTCTTATAATACTCAAATTAATTCGCAGATTTGATATCAAACCTTGCCCTTAGAATTAAGAAAAAATAATATTAGCCATACATCTTTGAAGGCTCTAACTAAGGGCAGTCAGTGCTAATAACTGATAAGGTTTAATGGTGATAACTGATAACTGGAATAACTTATGGGTTTATTTGACGATTTCAGCCAATTTCTCGAAAACAGACTTGAAGAGTTCCTGCAGAATAACCCCCATTTAGAACTACAGGCACTTGAAGAGCAACTTCGCCAACAGGAAGAAGACACCCTGCGTCTCATTGTACAACTCCAGCGCCAAGAAAAAAAATTAGAACAAGATATTCTCTCAACGGCTCAAGAAGTTAAGCTTTGGCATAACCGAATTGAAAAGGCACAAACAGCTAATAGAATAGATTTAGTTCAAGCGGCTCAGGAAAGAGAAGCATCTTTTTTACGACAAGGTAATCAACAGTGGGGACAGATGCAAGGATACAAGCAGCGTATTCAGCAGGCGACAGAACTATATCATCAGATTAAACAACGTCGTAAGGAGGTACGAGCAAAAGCTACTCAAGCTGAGACTAGTAGTTATACTGCTAGGAATGAAAAACGTTGGGAAACTGATGGCTGGAATCAAAACAGCTCCTATAATTTTGATAATTTATTCGACGACTTAGAGGAACAGTTTAAAAGCATGGAAACAAACGAAGAAATTGAAAGAATGAAGCGGAATATGGGAAAGTAGTTGGATCTTTAGTAGGTCAGGAAATTTAATGATTTCCTGACTTTTCTACCCAGGAAAAATACAGTCATTATGTCAACTAGGCATGTAAATGCTAACGTTATCCCAGAGATGAAAACCTCAGAAGGATGAGAAAAGTAGGAGGCAAAAAATGAAAACGTGAATTTGGCTAGTAGCTACTCTCGTTGTCATAAACCACAATGAGATGACTTAAAGCCCTATTTGGAGGTGACGACGATGAAAAAACGAGCAAGTCGATTTATATTGGCGTTGCCAATATCCTTGATAGGATAAGATGGAATTGACTACAGAAGAAATGCTATTTAAATACAAGGGAAAACAATCTGTTGAAAAAGATTTTAGTTTTTTTACCCCCCTAGAATTAACTGATAGCATATTTCTTAAATCCCTTCATAAAGTAGAAGCTTTAGGACTAATTATGAGCTTATGTTTATTAATTTATACTTCAGGCCAACCTCAAGTACGTCAAACTTTAAACTGAACTAAATCTACTGTAAAAAATTAACTAGGCTTTTCTACTAATAAACCTACAAAATGATTAGACATTTCAGTGTTTTCAGTTGATTTATTGATTGATTAATTATTGATTAATTGTGGAGTTAGGAGTATCTCTAATCTAACTTATTGGCCCTGAGAATTATTGAATTTTTTTCCTCTAAGTTGTCAAAGATACTATCTACTCAGTTGAGAAACTTGATACAAGAACAGGTACAACGTGAAAATCATCAATGATTGAGTGGCTTGACCAGCAAGTCAAGTGATAGAGAGACTTTGGCTATTTTTGCAGATGTTTATTGGCGATTTAGAGTAACTGATCTCATTCTCAAAGCTGTGTAGGAGGAGTTAAGGGAGTTACAAGTAAGTTAAAAAGCTGAACCCAAAAACTTTTTCGTCTACGTCCCTCAATAAAAATTTAGGGTAGGGAATAGGTCATTGATGTATTGGTTTGGGTTGTTGGAGCCTAGGGGTAGCGATATCACCTCCTACTACTTACTATAAATTTAAGTACTTACTCAAGTTTTCTCGTCTTTTTATACTACATTTTATAGTGTAACATGTATGCTAAATGATTTTGAAGATAAATGAGGTATCATGAAAAAGTATAATTGTTTAGCAAATCTGATTTGACTACATATGATAGATACTTTTTCTAATATAATGATAAATTTCTATAAAACCAAAACTAATTTTGATAGAGATAAAAGTAGTGTATGTACCATAATCTTTACTAAAGGGAAGCAAAATATAGGTAAACTTAATTTTTTTAAGGTGAAAAATCTTTGTAAGTGGGTAAATAAAATAAATTACAGACTTAAAAAGCTAAAATCTAATCCTTGTGTAAATAATTTTGTGTAGGTACTTATATGTTTTCGAAGACTTTCAGATTAAGTTGGTTAGGAAAAATGAGCAGATAATTTGGATATTTGTACGATTTTATCCACTGATATTAATACAACAATATTTTCAATAATTTAAATCAGACAATTTATATAAGAATGCTATAATTATAAATTTAAACAGCTTAATTAGTTGAGGATTGAGGGAATACCACTATTTTTGGTAATGATTTCAGGTATGGCAATCTTCTGAGTCAGATGTTCTATCTGTTTGTTTTAGCAGGGATTTTATATGGAGTGTCCTTAAGGCTTTATATGTAATTTCTGTAAAGATTAGTAGCAGGTAAACAAAATAAATTACACATTGAGTGAAGCTAAATTTATTACTGTATAAACATCGTGTTTTGTAAATATATAAATAATTATGTGTAGGTGCTAAATTTGGTAAACAGACAATAAAAAAGAAGAAAAATAACTGTATCTAAGTAACTTAGAAAATGCTCTAAAATTGACTTTACCTAAGTTATGTAGTTGATGAAATTGTTATTATATAATTGTTATTATATTATTATTTATATAATAATTAGTCCATTTTTAAGACGATTCCAAACCCAGATATTTATAGAAGCAAAAAAAATGTCAATTAACGATGATTTTCTATACCCTCGCAGTCGCTATTATGGTAATTTTAGTCCGGAAAATTTAGTATTTAATGCTAACTTACAAGAATTTTCTCAGGAAGTTAGTTTTATCTGTGGCTTAGAAACAGGTGGGAAAATTTCTCAACAAGAAGCTTACTGCCAACTGAAGAAGCTTTGGAAAAAGTTAAAAAAGTCTAGGAAAAAGTTAGGTATCGGTGAAAATGATCAGAATAGTTCGGAGGAATAAAATATTTGAAATAAGTAAAAATGTTGAGGAAAAATATGTAATATAATATGATCAGGACTTACGCACTGACTGCCATATCAAGTAGGGGATACAGACAATTTACTACCTACAGATAGCGTATTATCTATGAGTTTGCCTAAGTCCTGATCACAAAAAATCAAAACTTATAAACCATAATGTAAAGATATAGTAATTTCCACAGTTTCACAGTTTACTGGTATAATAATAACGATGGGAAAACCATTTGCGGATATCTTTTTGGGTGACTTATAACATAGTAGAGATAGAGGAATAAAAGCCTGATTTTAACATACCCTTTTACCAATAACATGTTTAATTGGTTAATCTGCAACAAAAGTTTAACGTTCATGATATATTCTCAGCAAGTCTTCACTTTTGAACAGAGCGATCGCTTGAAGCAAAGTATGAGGTTTAACAACAAAATATTTCCACTTGCTTATCTTCAGTCTGTCACTTCTCTGATATTTAATCAATTCCTTGATGAATATTCTGGCATAACTCTTGTTAAATTTGAATATAAACTGATGTAGCATTACGAGGCAAGATATTAGCAGGTTAAGGTGGAATAAGAGAGACAAGAACAGAGTAGATAACCAGATACCCGATGCCAGCAACCTATAGCCATTATTGGCGACAAAAAGCGATGGAATTTGTTGACAATGGCCAAAGCTAGAGGGAAGTTATCCGGAATTTCGGTATCAGTAGAAATACTGGTAGTGCATGGATAAAAGGCAGAAAAGCAACAGGAGAATACAAAGCTTTGACAAGATTTTAGAAAGGATGTCACCGGAAAATCAAAGACTTAGAACAATTCGGAGAGTTTGTGAAATATAGTGGTCACATTATCCAGGAGAAATAGCTCAACTGTGGGAAGAGAAACTCAGACAGCAGAATGGTGGCGATGATCTGAAAAATTTGGGAATAATTTTGGAAAAAAAACTTGGTAGTTCTGATATATGTAGTGATAAGTTAATATAATTGATTAGTTCTTGACATTATTAAAAATTTGAAGATTCAATTATTGGCGATCGCTACATATAATCAGCTATCAAATTATCAGGAATTAACCCCAGGTATTCGGACTTAAATATACTATTATCTCATCATAGTAATTGTCAAAAAAATCTCTATAACTCAAATGTCAAATCACCAACTAATCTATACTATGTTTAATAGTAATATTATGGTCAAAAATGGTACTATTCACAACAAAAAACCAAAATATTAATCTCAAAATTGTCAAAGAAATCATATTAGTAATGAAACCAAAGAATTCCGAAAATAAATTACTGGCAGAAAAAATTAGTGCAGTGGTGCTTCCTCTTAAAAAATTGGAAGCTTCAGAGATATGATGAGTTTAAGGACTTTTGGCATTGTGTTGATGCTTCTTTCAAAAAATGCCACAACGTATCTTCGTAATGCTTAATTTTTCTGGTTTTAGCGTTTTGAGAATCAATTCGGTCTATGTGAGATAGAAATATTAACGTTTCAACCTCTTGAGTGTAGAGATATTCTCACTGCTCAAAAGTTGATCACCATACCAGATGAAATTCCAAAATGTTACTAAAAGCTGAATACAAGCTAGTTGACATCCTCCCAGACCAGGCTGGAGGAATTTAGCAGATTTCAATCCTAAACCAAGACAAAACTCCCTTTATGAGTAGTAAATACGTCAGTGTTTTCATCTAATACTAATTTCCTAAAGTCAAACTAAATATACCTTGACATTTTGGTTTTAAAGCTTAATAAATTACTTTTACAAATGTTGTTTAAATTTATGAAAAAAGCTCAAAAAATCAAAAAAGAATACCCAGGTGCTGAATATCTATATGGTTTTGTTAGACCGAAAACAGAAAAAATATATTAGCTATTTAATTTCAACAAGTTAATACTGAATGGCTAAATTTAGCCTATAAAATTTTGGCTCGATCTCTAATAATTTCTGAAAACAAAGTAATTTTAATCCAAGATAATGCAGGTTGGCACCGTAACAAAAAAGTTAATATACTAGAAGGAATGATAGTATATTTTATTCAGGCTTATTAATCTGAATTACAACCAGCATAAATATTATGGAAATTAATAGATGAACCTCTGGTTAATCAAAGCAAAGCCTTGAAACTATAGAGGAAATAGAATAATTTTTAGTAAAAAGATGTCATACTCTGATCAATCTGAAAGAAGATATAAAAAATTTGACTAATTACGATTGGTTTGATTTTGTTGAATTTATAACTAAGTTTTATGAAATAGATTTAGGATGATAACTATTCTCTATATTTAGTCTTTTTAGCTTAAGTAATAAACTGTTTTTTGTAGCGAGTAAGTTAACAGACTTTTTCTCTCCTAATTTGTAATTTTTAGTAGAAATGAAGCTAAATTATAATTCCAGACAACACGGACACAACCATGTTTATTTTTAGGCTATCGGTCTTTTTGCACCTGGATAGATACGATACTTAAATCTATCGAGTCATAATTTGAATTTTTAACTAATATTTAGGATCATAGGATCACATATTTATTAAAACAAAATCTACTAAAAATTACCCCGATTATGGATGGGTCTTTAAACTCAACTTTTTGCTAAATACTTACCTTAAATTTTTCTTAAAGAGTAGTTAATATACTTAAATTAAAAATCAATTAGTATAATTTTTTTATAGTATTCTAAAAAACCATCTAAAGTCTGCAAATAAATTTAGTTTATGTCCTTTTTCCTTCCGGCTTTTTCCTTTTACCTTACTCATTAATATTCTGCTTTTTCTATTTGGTAACGAATATCATTTAAGTCCACATATTGGTCTGTAGCATTTCGTAATTCTCTAGCAATCATTCCTTCAGTTGATACAACTGTAATATGAGTATTTTTAGAGCGCAATAGCTCAATAGCTCTTTCAAAATCTCCATCTCCACTAAACAAGACTACTTCATCATATTGGTCTACTGTATTAAACATATCTACAACAATTTCAATATCTAAGTTAGCTTTTTGAGAATAGCGACCTGAAACATCATCATAATATTCTTTCAAAATTTTAGTCCGTACTGTATAACCCAAACTAATTAAAGCATCTCGGAATCCTCTTTGATCTTGTGGGTCTTTTAATCCTGTATACCAAAAGGCATTTATTAATTTTACTTCTGGTTTATTGAAGTATTCTAATACTCTTCTTGGGTCAAAAAACCAACCATTTTTTTGTTGAGCATAGAACATATTGTTCCCGTCAACAAATATAGAAAGACGGTTCATGGAAATTTTCATAGAAACTTAATTTAATATTTATTTTAGATAATTTAGACTCAACCTATCAATGTATCAATATTTTTATCATTTATGCAATATTTAGCTGATCAAAACTTACTTTTTTTCTAGTATATTTCATATTCATACTACTAAAAATTACCCTAATATTTATCAAGGGATAAAATAATATTTTTCTGTACCTATAATTTTAATTAAGCTAGCAATCAGTTATTCTATATTTTAGGCTTTTTTTTATAAAAGAATATTATTTTTATACGGAAAAATTTTTAGTTCTCCTCCTATATTTCAATACAATACCTTTATTTTTTTATTAAGATAATAAGATAATAAGTTAATACTTGATTAACCTAATGGCTAAATTTAGCTAAATCCAAAATAATTCACATAATAAGTACCTTAGCCAGATTATTTACCTATTTTAATTATCTATGCTTTGTAGAAGGCAAATAATTCGGCTTGTATAAATAAAATATGTAATTAATTTTGCACGACAACTTAAAAGCTGTGTATGCAGAATTCTAAATATAGAAAATTGTGGGCAGTAGAAAATTACAGCCCTATAATTCAGAAATTAGATAGATAAAAACTTAAATCCTGATAGATTCTTGGAAACTTATATCAAAACTTAAGCCTTCTTACTTTCAATTGCCCAACGAGCTAACTCGGTCCGATTATGTAGACCAGTTTTACCAAGCATATTGCTCACATGACTTTCGATCGTTCTTTGACTAACTTCCATAATTTCTGCAATGTCACGATTAGCCATTCCCTGGGCTACTAATTTGACTACTTTTAACTCTCTGGGAGTCAACTCTACGTTTCGGCGTACCTTAATTGTTGGCCTATCGCTAAAACTGGAATTGTGATGTTTAATTAGGCGAGAAGCTTGTTTAAGAGAAGATTCTACTTGAGCCACAAGTTCTTCAGGTTCAAATGGCTTGACAATGTAGACGTCAGCTCCAGTATTAAGACCCTTAACTCGATCCTGAATTTGACCCTTTGCAGATAAAAATAGAACTGGAACCCATTCTGTAGCTAAATTTTCTCTGATATGCTGCACTAGGTTGTAGCCATTCATTTGTGGCATCATCACATCACATATAATCAGGTCAGGAATTTGTTCTTCTAAAAGTTCTAGAGCTTCTCGGCCATTTTCTGCTGTTATTACCTGATATCCGCGAAATTCTAAATAATCTTTCACTAATAAGATTAAATTAGGGTCATCGTCAACTAACATTAAATGTTTTGTATTTATAGCGTTTGTTTCCTTCATAATTGAAGAACTCACTTTTTTGATTCCTAAAAATATTAACTTTACAGAGGGGTGAGCCCACTTATTTCATAAGATACAGTTGGAAGTAGGACAGGTTTACATCTTTCCTTGAAATTAATAATATATATTTTTACCTAGAAGGGTTGGACAGTATCTAATGCTGAAAGGAGGTTTATCCCCTATTTATTATAGATTATAGATTTTATATTCAATCAATAGTTCTATAATTTAGGTAGATATAGCTAGATAATAGTTTTATAGTTGTGGAAAATAGCTCCTACTACTTTTAATAATAAATAAAATATGATAATTCAACTATATTCCCTACTAATAGTATCATAAATATTATATATAAATATAGTTTTTATTAACTAAAAAGTAACCCTGCAATGTAAATATTTAGACATATTTTTTCTATAAATTTTAATAATTTACTAAGTCACTATCTATTTTGACAAGAGTATAAAAAACTGTTGGCAAAATTAATTAAGTATCAAGAAAGTGTTTAGTAACTAAATCTTTCCGCTGGAATAAGCCTATTGTTCTTCATATCCCTCAAGTTATAATAAAAAAAAATTAACAAGTAATTATGTCTTCAGTTATTACCTAATATTCCTCTTACATATCTCCAAATTCTACATTTTCTTTTGGCAAAGGATGAGTTATAAAAAAATATTTATCTACAACTTGAGAGCCGATGATAGATTTTTGAATAATTCTTTCAATTATAGGGTTAGTTGCAGAATAGTAGGATACTTCTTTAGGAAAAATAACCATAGTTGCACCATGAAACAAACTCGTAAACAGTTAGCTTTAGCGTGAAATATATAACCTTAGCTGTTAAGGCCAGGGTCATTAAGGTTTAATTTTTTCACAAGTTTTTTGAGATAATTTCATGCTTCTAAAACAACTTTTTTTAAGCAAAATTTTGGTTTAGTTTGGTAAGCACCAATAAAAATATGTCTCTGAATTTTACCTAGTCTGAGAAATTGGACACAAATATCTAGGGACTCTTGACAAATATCTGAGTCAATATTCGACTGTTGAAAATATCCTTGGGATATGGCTAGCTGAACGTCAGTCCCATGAGCTTTTTCTCCTGTGTTAAATATATTAACTCTCATCAACTTTCAAGACGCTTTGAATCTGGTTCTACTACAATAGTCCCTAGTGAGTTAAATGTCTAATGGAGAATGTCAAATGACTTACATTTCTAGAAGATCAAAAGTTTGACTCCCATAATTTTAGTTTATAGTCTTCTGAGATTAATTTTTGCTCCACCGTTGTTAAGTCAAAAGTTAAAAGTTAAGACTTAATAAGTATACCAAACCCAGTGAGCGAAAAGCTAGTTTTTCCAAATCCTTCCAACCCTTCTGCTTTCTGCCTTGCTCTTTTAATAAAGCTTCCAGATTTAGTATTACGGCATGGGATCAGACATTATAACTATAAGGTTTGAATAGTAAAGCTCTTGTAGTGCTAACATCTTGCTCAGTAAATCTTTGCCTTATAGTAGAAGGAAGTGCTGTCAAAGTAATTTCTGAAAAAGTAAAGGCAATACTCAGGTTAAGTAGCAGGCAGGAGGAATTGATCCTGACACTGAAGGAAGTAGCCTTGTGACAATCTTAGGAAGCAGGCAGCCAGTCTATTTCAATGGTTCCTTTTCAGGAAGTCCTAAAGGTCAACTTCAGCTAAAGCGCCTCCTATCTCTTGTCTTTTCAATGAGTTTTCAGTGCCAAAATGTGGAGCAAACAGAATTTATCAATGTCCTTAATACTAACTGCCAGGCAGCTTAAGACATTCTTACTACTCTCAGATTTAATACGTGCTGTGAATTTAACTTCTGATTTTTAAGTTATGACCTTAGCTTATACTTTAGACTTTTGACTATTATATTATAACTTTTGGTAAATACCCAAATCCTCAGTTCGGGAACCCGTACAGCTTAGTTAGTTGCCATTGCCATAGTAATTCGGCTAAATTAGCACTCAGATAGTAAGAGTGCTAAAAAAGAACATGAAACTGAGAAATTTGTTTCACCCTTAAGGCTCTCAACAATAACAAAATATATTTGGAGGTAATGTAATGGCAGCTGTAACACTGAGTGTTTCCACTGTTAAGCCGTTGGGCGAACGTGTATTCGTCAAGGTTAGCGAATCTGAAGAAAAAACAGCAGGTGGCATTCTTCTACCTGATTCTGCAAAAGAGAAACCCCAAGTAGGAGAAGTTGTCTCAGCAGGTCCTGGTAAACGGAACGATGATGGTACCCGCGCAGAAATGGAAGTCAAAGTAGGAGACAAAGTTCTCTACTCCAAATATGCTGGTACCGATATCAAGCTCGGTGGCGATGAATACGTCCTACTAGCAGAAAAAGATATTCTTGCAATTGTTAACTAATAATTCTGAAGTTATTCTCCAGCATGGGCAAACTTTTTCTTCATACTTGATGTTTGCTAAACTGCTAAAACAACTAACTATCAAAATACAAAAAATAAGTATCCACAATTACTAATCAACAGAAATCACAACTATGGCTAAACGTATTATCTACAACGAAAATGCTCGTCGCGCCTTAGAAAAAGGTATGGATATTCTTGCGGAGTCTGTAGCAGTAACACTCGGTCCTAAAGGTCGAAACGTTGTTCTTGAGAAAAAATTTGGCGCACCCCAAATTGTTAATGATGGTGTAACAATTGCTAAAGAAATTGAATTGGAAGACCATGTAGAAAATACTGGTGTTTCCCTAATTCGTCAAGCAGCTTCCAAAACTAACGATGCAGCAGGTGATGGTACAACCACTGCAACTGTACTTGCTCATGCAATGGTAAAAGAAGGTCTACGGAACGTGGCTGCTGGCGCAAACCCTATTGCTCTCAAGCGTGGTATTGACAAAGCTGCTGGTTTTCTAGTAGAAAAAATTGCTGAACATGCTCGTCAAATTGAAGATTCCAAGGCGATAGCTCAAGTTGGTGCTATTTCTGCTGGTAATGATGAAGAAGTAGGTAAAATGATTGCCGAAGCCATGGATAAAGTGGGTAAAGAAGGTGTGATTTCTCTTGAAGAAGGAAAGTCAATGCAGACTGAGTTGGAAATTACTGAAGGTATGCGCTTTGACAAGGGTTACATCTCTCCCTACTTCGCAACAGACATGGAACGGATGGAAGCTTCTCTTGAAGAACCTCAGATTCTGATAACTGATAAGAAAATTGCTTTAGTACAAGACTTAGTACCAGTATTAGAACAAGTTGCTCGTTCTGGCAAACCATTATTAATATTGGCTGAAGATATTGAGAAAGAAGCTTTGGCAACCCTAGTTGTTAACCGTTTACGGGGTGTAGTGAATGTTGCTGCAGTTAAAGCTCCTGGTTTTGGGGATCGTCGTAAAGCTATGTTAGAAGATATCGCGGTATTAACTGGCGGTCAAGTTATCACTGAAGATGCTGGCTTGAAACTAGAAAATGCCAAGTTAGATATGCTTGGTAAAGCACGTCGCATTACGATCACTAAAGATAATACTACTATCGTTGCTGAAGGTAACGAAAAAGAAGTTAAAGCACGTTGCGAACAAATTCGTCGTCAAATGGATGAAACTGACTCTTCCTACGACAAAGAGAAATTACAAGAGCGTTTAGCTAAATTAGCTGGTGGTGTAGCGGTTGTTAAAGTTGGTGCTGCTACTGAAACAGAAATGAAAGATCGCAAGTTACGCTTGGAAGATGCTATCAACGCAACTAAAGCTGCTGTAGAAGAAGGTATCGTTCCTGGTGGTGGTACAACTCTAGCGCACTTAGCTCCTGAGTTGGAAACTTGGGCAAATGAAAATCTACAATCTGAAGAGTTAACTGGTTCTTTAATTGTTAGTCGTGCTTTATTAGCTCCACTGAAGCGCATTGCTGAAAATGCTGGGCAAAATGGTGCTGTAATTGGCGAACGGGTGAAAGAGAAGGATTTCAATACTGGTTTTAATGCAGCAAACAATGAGTTTGTTGATATGTTTGAAGCTGGTATTGTTGACCCAGCGAAGGTAACTCGTTCGGCTCTACAAAACGCTGCTTCTATTGCTGGTATGGTGTTAACAACTGAGTGTATTGTTGTTGACAAACCTGAGCCTAAGGAAAACGCACCTGCTGGCGCTGGTATGGGCGGTGGCGATTTCGATTACTAAGTTTTTTGAGATTGGGGACAATTTGAGAATTGTTCCCATCCTGTTTATTTGTGTAAATAGTGTGTATTATTATGTCAGTCACTTCCATTTTTTTGGAGGTGGCTTTGCTGTTTGACAGCGGTTTTTTATCCCTAGACTATACTCAGCGGTATTAAGAGCAAATCCAGGTATAACAATAGACTTGCCACATCGCCAGATATGTTAGCTATAGCAACGGCTATAACTTTTACAAATACTCTCTTACACTTGATGGATTTCGTATAGTATAGCAATGAGTTGAGGTTATCAAAATTCAAAAACTAGAAAGAAAGTCCGAAACTCTTACCTATTCATTGCCCATTTTTTATTTCTCATACCTAAAAAGCAGCAATATTAGATAATAAATAAGTTACGGACTACCCTCAGTGGTTATCATAGAAACGGGAAGCTATCTCCAAAGATTTAATGAAGAACAACTCATGGGGATGTATAATAGAGTTTTGACTAAATAGAGGGAAAAATTACTCCAACCTAGACAGAGCAATAATTTCAATTCTTTTTACTTACCAATAGTTACTACCAATAGTTATAATCTTTACACAACAAAGTTTTTTGGTGATTTTTTAAGTTATGAAGCGGTAAGTCTAATGAAATTGCTAAGGAAATGGGTATGACGGTTGGGGAATTAGATGACTATGTAGTGAGGAAAGGTGATGATTAGATATGGAGGGATAATACAAGAAACGAAAAAGCTGACTTGAAAAGGTTTACATTTCTTCTTCCTGTCTGATAACTGAGTCTTTTTTAATTATAATTGGCCATGATTTTGGTGGACAACCCATTCACTAACAATCGAAAACCATAAAGTTTCAAATTTCATTTGATCCAAAGATAAAAACCTTTGTCAAACACGAGGACGACTTTCAAATTTAGTATATTTTGGTATTTGATTAGCTAAGGTTTTGAAGTGTACCTATCTATCGTTTTGTATCAGGGTGATAAAAATTTTTAGCATGACCCAGATATTCAAGCTGAACTGATTGATTTTCTGTGTGTTAATGGTGCAATTATGGTAATTTATTCATTTTTATTAAGATGTTCATAAGCCGCTCAGTAGATATATAAAAACTAAAAGGCTTTTGTCTTCGGAGGTTTGTGAGAAGGCTATCACCTAGGCTTGAAGAAACCCTCTGGAGGTTTTTTTTCAAGTTAACAATTCAAACATATTAAAAATAGATAAAAATTCTTAAATCGGAGGATAAATAGGGTAGAATTTTGCTTTTTTTATAAACCTATTATATATGTAGCAATCCTAAATAGGTTATGGTAATTATTATGATAATTAATTTTAACTGAAATCCTGCGAAATTTTGACTTCTAACTACCATCAAAATATTCAAACATATTAAAAAGAATTGCTATACAGTATTACCTATTGAGATTACAATTATACTAACTGATTCTTAAGAATAGAGGAGTGTTTTGATGCCAGAAGCAGTAGGTGTCATAGAAGCTATTGGTTTTCCAGGAATCTTAGCTGCTGCAGATGCGATGGTCAAAGCTGCACGAGTTACCTTAGTTTACTATGGTATAGCCGAAAGAGGCCACTTTTTAGTGGCAGTTCGGGGACCAACCTCTGAAGTTCGTCCTTCAGTCCAAGCTGGTATTGAAGCAGCAGAAAAAGTTTATGGTGGTATAGTGGACAGTCATTATATTGTTCCTAATCCCCCGGAGAATGTAGAATCTGTATTACCACTAGAATATACAGAAGTTAGCGAACAGTTTAGATGAATTTTGTCCTAAATTATATTATAGTTTGGCTTAATAATAGTTGATTTATGGCAGACATCTAAAATTTTTACAATTAATTGAGAGAATTTAATTCTTAACTGAAATTTAGGAGAAATATAATGGCGCAACAAGCTGTTGGAGCACTGGAGACTAAAGGTTTTCCTGGTATCTTAGCTGCTGCAGATGCAATGGTCAAAGCTGGTAGAGTTACTTTAGTTGGTTATATTAGGGTTGGTAGTGCGAGGTTTACTGTTCAAATTAGAGGTGATGTTTCGGAAGTAAAAACTGCTATGGATGCCGGAATTGCAGCAGTAGATAAAGCTTATGGTGCTACCTTAGAATCTTGGGTAATTATTCCTCGTCCTCACGAGAATGTTGTGGCAGTTTTACCAATAGACTTTAATCCAGGTGTAGAAGAGTTTCGCCAACAAGTAGAAGGAATAACTGTACCAGGATTGCGTAGTAGTAGTATATAAGTTTTAATTAGCTAAAATATATACTAATTTTTTTTAACCGTCCACATTACTGTTGTATTGCTAAGAGTTATCCTCAGTATAATTTCAGTTAGTATTAACTAGATGGACGGTAAATATAAATATAAATTTAAGACCTTAATTTTGATGTCGCTATCTGTTATGATTTACCTTTTAACTATTGGGTGTAAAAGATTCAAAGTAAGCATAGCAAAATAAACTGTAATTGAATAAAATAGACATATTTTTATATAATAAATACCCAAAAATAAATTAACTGTAAGTATTAAAATCGGCAAAAAAAGTGATTAGTAAAAACTTTATGTATATGAAATACATTATGTTTTTTTTGTTAAAATAATAAAAATAATAAAAATAGTAATGTAGTTGCTGAAAATTGAAGCTATGCTAAAAAATATTATGGCTACTATTATGGACAGTTAAATATAAATCAATAGAACCTTGAATTAAAATGGCTAAAATCAACAAAGACTATCCTACTGGCATAGTCTTTATTTGTTTTAGATAAATTCTCTAGACTAAAACTTATCTATAATAGAGCCGAAAAATATCACTATTAATTTGCTATTAATTATATAGAAATCCTAAATGGATACTAGTATAATTAATAATTTATACTTAAATAAAGCAATCTATTGATCATTTAGAATGAATCAAATACTTTCTTAAGATAATAACTCTAACTCCTGTTTATTTTGCCTTCTGCCTCCTGCCTTAAAGTAGTATATCCTATTTCTTTTACCAATCAGATAGGATTATTATAGATAACTTAATGTTTGCCTACCTAACTAATTCTCATTTCCTGATATTTAATCTTATATCTGAAGTTATGAACACTTGGATTATACAACTACACAACTCTACGAATGAAACTACTTTTGTGACAATTACTGCTTTGATAACAGTGGTTTTTTGCTTTGGTTTGATTCCTACTGCTACAGATATTATGGTAAATTCTGCCGCAGGTTTAGCAGGTAAATATTTAGACAAAGACAAACGCACTATAGTAATCAATTCCAGTACAAATAACCCGGAATTATTTTTGATGTTGCTATCATTAATTCTTCGACGACTAGGTGGTATAGCAACTCCTCTAGGCTCAAATTTGGCTAATATTTATCTCATGTTTATTGTGGCGCCAATAATTGTTATTAGTAAATGGATATTGATGGGCAAAATATCTGCTATTAAAAATTTTATCGAAATTTTTAACAAAGAAAAAATGTTGTTTTTATGGCATCTTTTTATGTCATTATTGATGTTTACTTTTGCTACTACAGCTTACTGGTGTATTACAGGTAAATCTCAGTTTGCACCTTTGCCAGAAGGAATTAGTACTCGCACTTGGCCTTGGGTGGTTTTTGGTGGTTTAGTTTGTTTAATAGGGGTGTTAATTTTCTTATTTTATGAAAAACAATTTCAGAAAGAAAGACCAGAATTGTTTGATGATATTAGTACAGATGATTATACAGCAAGCTGGTTACAGTTTATTCTAGGGACAGCTTTATTAATTTTATTATCCTATATATTGAATACATTCTTTATCGCCTGGACGGAAATTTATGATGATTTACTTAGTAGATTATTTGGTGATGCAGTTTTTGCAGCGCTGCATTATTTTTTGGGAAGTTTAATATCATCTTTACCAGAAACAATTGTAGCTGTAAAAAATTATGAACGTTTAACTTCGCCAGATTTGAATACTGCAATGGCATCTGCAAGTCAGTCAAATATGACAAATTTGGGCATAGGATTTTTTGGTAGTGTTTTAGCAAGTTTGCTGTTAGTTATGGGGATGAATTATCAGTTATAAAAATAAAGCGATCGCTATTTTTAGGGAGTAGAAATTAGCAATTAGGGAAATATAGCTACTTGAGCAAATAATCAAGTCACTATAAACTAATACCATCTCCCTTTTGAATTAATTATTGGATCTCCTTAGTTGATTTAGTTATTTTTTTTGAGTATTATTCTTGGTAATTTGCATTAGTAAATACTACTTTATCAACCATAAATGTTGAATTTATATAGAAAAGTTTCTTGATGTATTTATAGTAATTTTATCAAGTGCAAAAATTAAAATTAATTATATTCACGGGATATAAATATAATTAATTTATTGACACATACAGGCTTGAATATAGGGAAATTGATTTAACATTTTATTACTTCATTGTTGGATAATGAGTAGAAGTTTTAGAATTAGGTAAGCCATGAGACTAGAATAGATTTGTCTGCTAATACCATTGACATTTTTGGTAATTAATCTATTTAGTTTTAAATGTATCTTTGAAAATTTCCATAGCAATTATACTTCCCACTTTTTTAGTTTTTCGGACTTATATCTCTGATATTTATTATTTAACTGCTGCCTCGACCTTCTCTAATAAATTCGCGACTAAGGTAAATTCTATTTTAGTCTCTACATCACAAAAATTAATTACTCTATAAGCAAGATTATCAGAGAATAAACTAATTTTACCTAGCCAGATTAGAATTGAAACTCTAGTTTTTAATTATTCTTAGTTCGTACTATAAAATATTTGTCTTTTTGTCGTAATTATGCCATAAATCTGAGTCCGGCAAATCCCTTATCCATTACTACTACTGCATATAGTGGTAAATTAGACATCATAGTTGCACCCTCTTTGTAATCATGATTATATCCAAAATTTAGAAAATTATCTTCGGGACTTTCTGTAGATAGATTCAGGGAACTAAAAAGTTTGACTTCATGAATACCTCAAACCCATAGCAACTTAATTGTTAGGGTAATTACTGTTGAATCTATTAGACAAATTGCATACTTGTAATATAAATTTTTATGATTATTTGTATGGGATAATTGATATAATTTGCCATAAGTTTTTGGAAATATATATTGATAATTCTATCTATATTGGCTGATTAAAATGTTGAGATTATAAAGTTAATTTATGTGTTATTTATATTTTCAATAAGTCTTTCAAACTTGTTAAGTTCATATCTAAAACTAGAACTCAATCTAAATACTGATATTAAATACATAATCATCATTTTTGGGGAATGCTTTGAGAATGTATTTGAGAATCTTAGGATAATAATTAAAATTATTATTGACTAATTTATTCTAATTATTTGGCTAAAGTTTATGAGATTAAAAATATTTGTTGTAATTTTTGTTATGATTACTGTAATCTAGATAATAGTTTAATTTTTAAATAATTATTTGGAGTAAATTATTGATGATTTTATAGCTGATTATATGCAGCAATAGTCTAGACAATATTTTTGATTTTTTTTAAGTAATAAAGCCATAATTTTTTGCAAATTTAATATTAATCACTAATCATTTATATTAATTTATTACTAAATATATATAACTACCAGTATTTTTCCCAAAAATTTACAAAATAAGTCAAGCATATACCAGGTTGTAATGTGATATTAGCTGATATAATAAAAACATCAATTGTAATAAATTGAGGAAATAGTAATAGTAAATTAGAGGTAATAAATTGAGGAAATAGTAATAGTAAATTAACTCTGATTGAAATTATTCACTTTGATTTAGCTTCAAGCACAAGAATAATTATAGGTATTTCATTATCAGTATTTTGGGACTAACTTTCAGATATAGCAACATGGGTATCTATTAAGACAATACCAATTTTAGTAAGCACACAAAATTAATCATATATCTATAGTTAAGCTAATTTTTTTGCTTTCTAAATATGCTAGAAAATAAGAATACTTAAATAATGAGTATAATGGTACTTATTCTAGTTTTATTTACTAACCTTATTTATACTTATATAATTACTAAATAACGGTTTTATAGAGATAAATCATTAATTATGGTGCGTTAACTTGTTTCAACGCACCTACTAAACTTATATCTCAATTTTTGCTTTAATTTCTCTCAACTTATCCCTAACTTTACCACTATTTAATAAACTTTCCGCTTTCAACAAACCTTCATTAATATCAGAGCAAATTCCACAACGCCACAAATAAAAAGCGCCATTCCAAATAACTGCTGACATTAACTTACTGGCTTTACCCTGTAGTATTTTTTGTATCTCTTCTACTAACTCTGCAGTTGAACCCAATACAACTTCCTTCCCTCCACAACTATAGTCACTCGGATGTAACAATAGACGTTCAAATGTGGCATCATTCCCAGATGACAACGATACCCCAATAATAGCTGTCCGATCGCGGGGCAAGTCACAACTTCCCTCTAACCCCTTCACCGTTGTATAATTCCTCAAACCATGTAATTCCAATACTTCACGAAACATACCTTCTGTGGGAGGATGAACATACCCTGCAGCTAAATGAACTTCTCCCGCCAAGGGTACCCAAATTAATTCCATTATTGCGATAGGAGGTCGTTTACCAATATCTCGACGATGTTTTACTAAAGCATCTGCTTGAGGAAAATGTCTTGGTAAATAGACGAACCCTAGACCAGTTTCCTCAAATACTCGTTGAACCTCCACCAGCGATAATTTTCCCCACTCAACCCCTAGTCCTTGCCAGATATCAATAAAAGGTATGCCTTCTTTTGTCGGCATCCGCCTTCCACCGTGGATGACAACAAATACTCCTGCTGTTGCCAAAATTAAAGCTGTGAGTAAGGTGACAGGTGAAGTCCGCGATCGCCCATCATAAGGACAACCTAAGACGGTTACTGTACCCATAGATGGTTGACTTTTAAGTTTTGGCCCCAATTCATTATAGGTATCTAACATTCCTGCTAACTCCTCACCAGTGGGGCGTTTAATACGGTGAGCAATAAGAAAAGCACCTATTTGTGTAGGTGTTGCTTCTCCTAATAACATCATGCGCATTGCTGCTGCTGCTTCTTGGCGAGTTAAATTTTTACCTGTGTGGGTTCCACTGCCAATGATTTTGAGTAATTCTCGAAAGCGATCGCTCATCTAACTTCTCTCTCCAGTTAATTAGTTAGTAGTTCTACATATAGTTAAGAATACCAAAACTGTTCTCGATCATTACTTTTTTTATGACTGAGACTTGAGGAAAAAATAGATGTTTTTCTTTTTCCAAACCTAAAATTAACTGTTTTTTTGATATCTTTAGGTTTGAGTTTTTTTGAGCTTTTTGGCAGTATTTCCTAATTTAACTGGATTATATCAAATCTGCTTAATTTGGTGTGAAAAAATATTTCATTTTCAGCCCAGCCTGTAAATATTCCTAAATTTTTGACTTCTGAGCTTTGAGTACTTACTCCTAATTAACTATCTAATTTTATCAATGCTACCGAATTTTATGTAAAAAACCTCAAAGTAGCGCTAAGAATTAGTTGATCAATAAAAGTGCTTATGGCAATGCTAGGGAGGCAGGCTTTCCTCTCTGTTTCAGTTGTTGCGGAGTTCTCAATAAGTAGTTATCAGGATTTTAGTCAGAGATGACTTTGAACTTTTAACTTTGAACTTTTAACTTGAGTGACTCTTGGTGGAATTATTTCTTTAACTAACTTGCAAAAATATTTTATTGGTGGAATTTTCATCCTATCGCTAGTTGTGACTAAAACTACATCACGACTCCAAACAGAATCTTTAGTTGAAGAGATCTTAGAAATGTTAGGAGTTTTAGCTATTGTTCTAATTGCTAGAGTGGGATCAACTCTGGCATCTAGTAGAGCTGAACTGGGCAGTAAAGCAATTAAATTTCCTTGTCTAACTACTCCTCGGAAAGCATCAAGGGTATTTAACTCTAATGTTGCGTTCAGTTTTGCCCCTAATTGCTCAAATTGTTCTTTGACTAATCTCTGCATTCCATACCCATCTTTGAAGATAACTTGAGGGTAGTAAATAAGTTCTGCCCAGGGTATTTCTTTGTATTTAGCAAGGGTATGGTTTGCTGCCATTAATACTTCTATGGTTTCAGTGTATAGATGATGTACTATCATTTCTGAAGTGGGGGTAAATAAGTCATTATTCATAATGATCGCTACATCTACTAGACCGTCTTTGAGAACTTTGAGGATGCGATCGCTTCCTAGGGCAGTTACTCGTAATTTAACTTCTGGATAGTGGCGACCAAATCTTTGCAAAACTGGAGGTAGGTAGTTAGCACAGACAGAGTGAATAGTTGCAATACATAATTCTGGTTGTTTTCCGGTGAACATTTCTGCTATTTCTTGAGTAGCATTTTCCCAAGCTTGACAAATTTTTCTAGCATGAGGCCACAAACATTCTCCTGCTAAGGTTAGTTTAGCTTGGTTGCTACGGTGAAATAAGATAGCACCTACTTCTGCCTCTAAGGCTTGCACTTGCCGACTGACTGTTGATTGGGTGACATTACATTTTTGTGCTGCTTCTTGAAAGCTACCCGTTTCTGCAACCCATAGAAACGCTTGCAATTGCTCTAGACGCATGGAGTTTTTTATGTGTTATTTTATACAAATATTATCATAACTTACGCAGGAGCACTGTATAGATTACCAAAAATATAAATATTTCATTTACATGACAATTAGAACCTTTAAGTAAGTTCTGTTATTGCCTAAACTTTTCTATAAATGCATTATTACCTAAACTTTCTTATAAATGCAAGGGTTTGAACAACTTAAAATTGTACCTAATTGAAACAATTATGTCTCAAATTTCACAGGTAAAATGGTCCATTTTCGTCCATTTTAAGTAAAAATTAGCTAAAAGGAAGTTGATTTAATGTAAACAGATAATTTTTGAAGACATAATTCACACAATTATGTCTTTTTTGATTTTCTGATGGTATTGAACCACAATAAAAGCAACAAAAAAATAGGCCCATAGTTTAATGGACAGGACTTACACAAATACACTATATATAGTGCATGCTAAATATAGTGATGTAGCTCCGGCCACCATTCTCCGCCAACGCTTAAAAATATAGAGGGATATAGCTGCCTAGCTGCTCCGCCAAGACCTCAATACAAGTACCATTGTTAAAACTAAATAAATTACCTTGAAAATAAAAACAGCCCTGAATTTTATTGTAAGCTTCTTGAATTCTTTCCTCGGATAACCTGAGAGTAATTTGTGTTTGACTTTATAAATAGTTTTTCCTATTTTCACTGCTTTTCACTGCTAATATTTTGAAAAAATTCTAGACTAACATAACACAGGCTACAAGATTTTTTTTAGTTTGCCTAAGACAATATTGACAAAATTATCTTGCCTTTAATTGTTTAATTGTGGCGTGAAATTGCTCAGTATTCTATCTACTATGAGACTCAAATTATACAGTATCTACTGAAGATTAACTTCAGTCATTAGTAACAACATATTCTGCTGAGGTTGGTAGAAACACTTACACATAAGGAGATTAACTTTTTTATTTCCAAGAAATTACTTTTATTTTAATTATTTTACCTGATATTTTTTATGATTCATTCTCAGTTAATTCTCCAATCTTTTTATACTTTTCTACACCACCAGTGTCGTCTACTAAATGATTAATTTTTAAGCGTTGGCGGAGGATGGTGGCGGCAGCTACATCGCTATATTTGTCTACACTATATATAGTGTCTTTGGATAAGTCCTGATTATGTAATAGAGTTGTTTGGTGTGGAAAATTTTAAAATACTCAAAGGTTTACCATGTAATATTTTCAGCATTTTAGAACTCAAAAGCAAGCTGAAACTTCAACTGATAAAGGCTTTAACCATTTTTTTTCTTTAATTTCCAACAACAATATCAGCAGATTAGTTATTTTAATTTTGTCAGTTATAGTAAATATTGCTAGTATTAATTATAAGTACCTCTGGCTAAATCAAAGGGTTAAAATACTGAAATTATTTTTTTTGATGACTTTCTTTATAATAACATCAAGTGATTAGAGATATAGGAATGGTTACTGATATTTATTTTCATTAAAAAAATGAACAATTTTGGGGAAAGCTTTTCCGAAATAACAGCTATATTTATCCCTTGATTTTTCCTTTCTTATTTGCTAAAAATACTAATATGTGTGAGTAAATAAAACTGAAAAACCGAATTTTTTTTTAACTTTTTTGATGGTTTTAACCTTTATTTTTCAGCCCTAACTAATCATAAATTATTATATTTTGATCAGTAGTGGGAAAAGCACAGTTAAACATAATAAATATAATTAAGATCAGCTTATGAATAAAAATCTAATATTGTTATTTTTCATTGTGGCTATAGTTTTTGTCAGTTTTGGAGATAGTTTAGAATTTATTCCTGAACCAATCCAAAATGCCAGTTTCAAAAGCCGTAAATTTGCGGTTGGGTTATGGCCTGATTGGTTGAAACCTAAAAATAGGAATGAACGTACGGAAGAAGCTTTAGAAAAGTTAGAAAATCCTGATCAAACAGAATAGTATTTATAAAGATAAGGGAAGAGGAAAATATAAGTTGTATCTTGACCAGAAAGTTAGATCTCAAGTTTCCAGTTGGAAGTAAGAGGTACTGATAACTAATGACTGGAATTACCTCTTCCCTTTTCCTAGAAAATTTTTAGCGTTTCTTTAACCAGCTAAACATAGCGCGTAAGTCTTTCCCAACTTCTTCAATAGAGTGTTCTGCTTCTTGGCGGCGCATGGCAGTAAATACAGGTTTACCGGTTTGGTTTTCCATGACAAATTCCCTGGCAAACTGACCAGATTGAATTTCACTTAAAATTTTCTGCATCTGAGCGCGAGTTTCATCTGTAACGATGCGAGGCCCGCGAGTGTAGTCGCCAAACTCAGCAGTATTGGAGATACTGTCACGCATATTAGCTAGACCACCTTCGACAACTAGATCGACTATAAGTTTAACTTCATGGAGACACTCAAAGTATGCTAGTTCTGGTTGATATCCAGCTTTTACTAAGGTTTCAAATCCAGCTTTAATTAATGCACTGAGGCCACCACAGAGAACAACTTGTTCACCAAAGAGGTCTGTTTCAGTTTCTTCCCGGAAGGTAGTTTCTAGGATACCAGCGCGAGTACCACCAATACCTTTAGCATAAGCCATAGCGCGATCGCGTCCTTGACCAGAAGCATCTTGGAAAATGGCAAATAGACAGGGGACTCCTTCTCCTTGTTCATAAGTACGCCTGACTAAATGTCCAGGGCCTTTTGGTGCTACCATTACTACATCCACATTTTCTGGGGGAATAATTTGGCCAAAGTGAATATTGAAACCGTGGGCAAAAGCTAAAATTTTTCCTTCTTTGAGATGGGGTTCAATTTGATTTTTATAGACGGTTTTCTGCACTTCGTCTGGTAATAGAATCATGATTAGGTCTGCTTTTTCCGCAGCTTCATCTACTGGGTAAACATCTAGACCTGCGTCTTTGGCTTTGGTAGCAGATTTACTACCTGAATAGAGGCCTACAATTACCTTTGAGCCACTATCTTTGAGATTAAGGGCGTGAGCATGACCTTGAGAACCATATCCAATGATAGCGATCGTTTTGTCATTTAAGATGTCCAGGTTAGCATCAGAGTCATAGTACATTCTGGCCATTATTTTTTTCTCCTATTAGCAACTGTTATCATATATGAGAGATTTTTATCATATCAAATATAACTTTAAGCATTTAAATATCGACAATATAGCCAAGACTCTTGGCTGTAAAGGGAATAATCACTGGTATTTTTGTCCTCACACTTTTTTTGCTAGCACCTTTCTTAAGTAAGAAGGAAGAAAAAATATTAATTATTTGTTACCTTAATTCAAGACTTTTACTATTAGCATGGCTCTAAATTTATATATCTGATTCCAGCCTTAATATTTTGTTGTTCAACAGTCTCTAAAATATCCTCACTCTATGAAAAATAAATATTTTATTTTTAGCCAAAATTAACCTTATAGCTAATACCTTTTTCAACCATCAATATCCATTAGGATTGATAGTAGTATGATCGTATTCTGCCATTGATAAATCAACAATTCTTGCTCTAAATAAATTACACCATCCCAATTTAGCATTATCTAACTTAGCTTTTTCTAGGTTAGTTCCTCTCAAATCTCCATACCTTAAATCTGTATCTCTTAAGTTTGCATGGTATAAGTTTGCACCTTGTAAATTAATTCCCCTCAAATTTGCACCTTGAAGATTAGCATGACGCAAATTAGCTCTTGATAGATGTCCCTGTTGAATATTAGTATTTGATAAGTTGGCTTTATAAAGTTGAATATCTCCCATTTTTACTTCTAGTAAATTACATCCTTGGAGGTTAGCTTGATTCAAATTTGCATAAGGAAGATAAGCTCTTGTTAAATTACAACCTTCTAAATTAATTCCTTCTAAATTAGCTTCAAATAACTCTATATTACTTAAATCAATACCAGAAAATTCTCTTTGACCCTCTGCATATCTCCATAGTAATTCCTCTGCATTCATATTCTCTATCTTAATATTTTTAGAGCTAATCTCGATTCGGTTGATAATCATAATTTATTGAATAAATGATGATTATTTATGTATTGTATTTTTATAATAAGTTATACTAATATTGTTGGGCAAAAATTACTACTATCCTAATCCTTTTTTAAGATTTGTAAAATTTTCATTTTTGATGTTCTCTTGACCCTGACTCTACTCTAGGAGAAAGTATGGTACTCGAAAATTATTGATAGGGGCTTTCTACTTCAATGTACCTGCTTTGAGAGACCTATTCTCCTCAAATATGCGATCGCTCCACAAACTGATACTGGGAGAGTCCCCCAACCAAAATATTAGTACTTAGGTATATATCGCAATGATAGTAAATACCAAATTCTGGGCTATCTCACCCTCTGATACTTAAGGGTAATTTTGCTACTATGTAGCTATAATTAGAGTAAAACTTAGAACTGGAGAAATATCTGTCAATTTTGATTAACTTATACCCCTAATTTTTTACTTTATATTCTAACTATCATTTTCTCTTGTAAGGGGATAGAGGTACTACTAAGCCTGAACCACAATCAATTAATTTTCTCTGATTATTTAAGTTTTCAGTTTATGGGCATCCTCAAGTATTAAATCTTTAATTTTTGCATGTATTGTTGCTAATTTGAGTCGTAGTTTATGATAATTACTAGAGCTTTTTGTTTTTATGAATAGAGACTTTTGAACTAATCTTAAATTTTTGTTTAATACCAAACCTGATAAATGTTTGGTACAAATAGCTAGAAGATTTTTTTAGAATTAATAATTTTCAAGGTGAATGGCTATCATCCTGTACAGAAGTTATGAATAAATAGCTTTTACAGCAATAATAGTTCATAAATTATCTGATTTTTAAAAAATATATCTTGTCAAATGTTTTGATATTTATAGCCAAAATCAATTGAAATATATTCTTTTTTTACCCTCTTGTTTTAATTCTATATAATTTTTATTATTAGCAAATACTGATAGTTAATAAACTAGTATTTTTCAAATAAATATACAGATAAAAAAATAAAAATTAAGCTCAAATAGTAATAATATATTATATATTTAAATGAACTATTAGAGTATATTTATAAATATAAATTAATCAAAAAAAGACTTATTATTTTTCAATACAAACAACTAATACTACTAATATAAATTGCTCAAAATTTTGCTAGCTGTAGATTAAGGTTGCACAACCTATTATTCTCCTTATTTCTCTTGTTCTGGAGTCGCACAAAACTTAAGTTTTTCAGTTCAATTAAGGATATAGAATACTTGCTTATTATTTTCTATACAGTTTAATATGTTATGTGTAAAACCACAATATTGCTTGCGATTTCTTGATGACGCTTCCTTGTAGGAAAGTAGTGGTCTACTCGCAACATTTAGATAAAAAGATGGCAGAAGTTAAACAATCTATCGCTCAATATTATCATGAACAGACAAAATATGACCCAGAAACCATTGGGAGGAAAAATCACCAACTAGACTGGGAAAATCAACCAATACAATTTAAAGAGTATAAATTTGGGACAACTATTGACCTGAAACCTTATCTACAAGAAAAAATTCAACAAAAAGATCCTAAAGAAGAAGAAAATCTATCCAACTTACTTGTATGTACTTATGGCTTAACCGGTAAGATACCAACAATGATGGGGAATCATTACTTAAGGGCGGCTCCTTCTGCTGGTGGGTTGTACCCAGCAGAGGTTTACTTAATTTCCCGTGGCACACCCCTATTACCTACAGGATTATATAACTATCAGGCCAAAACTCATTCCTTGCTCAAATTTTGGGACAATAGAGTCTGGCCAGAATTGCAGGATGCTTGTTTTTGGCATCCTGCTCTAGAAAATACAAAATTAGCGATCGCCATCACTGCCATATTCTATCGTTCTGCTTGGCGTTACGAAGATCGGGCTTATAGACGAATATTTTTAGATGCAGGTCACTTACTAGGTAACGTTGAACTAGCTTCTAGTTTCAGTAACTACCGATCACATCTAATTGGGGGGTTTAATGATGAAGCAATAAATCAAATGCTTTATTTAGATAATCAGGAGGAACAGGCGATCGCCATTGTCGCCCTTGCAGACTTATTAGATATTGAACAACATCTGCCCCACTGGCAAGCTGCTTTACCTTCTGGGACTCAAACAGATTATCCGAAAATTCAAGAGGGTGACCTCTTAAAATATTTACATAAAGCTACTCATATTAACTCAAATTCTCCAAAAGTATCTGCTTGGAAAACAAGAGCAACCCTAGAACATTCAGAAGATAAATATAACTTTCCATTTTGTACAAAAATTTCAACTGTAACTCCTCCCATTTCATGGGGTCAAGACTTACAAGGTCTCAGAAAGACAATTCTCAAACGACGTTCAACTCGCAGCTATTCGGGAGAAACTATTGCTTTGAATAAACTCTTGGCTGTCTTAGATTTTACTTATCAACCCCACCATTACATTAATCAAGAATTAGATCGTAATCCTGATTATTTTGATATAAGTTTGATTGAGACTTTTATTGCAGTTTCTGGAGTAAATGACTTAGAAGATGGTTGTTATTATTATGCCCCAATAGCTCAAGAACTACGACAAATTAGGTTTAAAAATTTCCGAAAAGAATTACATTTTATGTGCTTAGGGCAAGACTTAGGTAGAGATGCTGCTGCTGTTTTATTTCATACTGCCGACTTAAAAAAAGCTGTAAGCAAATATGGCGATCGCGTTTACCGTTATCTCCATTCAGACGCAGGCCATCTAGGGCAAAGACTAAATTTAGCAGCTATTTATCTAGGTTTAGGTGTTAGTGGTATCGGCGGTTTCTTTGACGATCATGTGAACCAAGTTTTAGGTATTCCTGTAGATGAAGCAGTTATTTATATAACAACTTTAGGTTCTATTTAATAACAAGAATAACAGTTTTCATAGTTATGGCTGGCTAATTAATTCTTAAAGCATTGACAGATAAAAGCTAGTACAAATTCTGGGGGGGGGTTGAGCAAGGGTAATAACCATTTTTAGGGCCTTGACATCTAGGGGAGCAAAAAAGCCCCCTTTCCATTTAAAGAGAAAGCGATCGCTTTGTCAAAGTCAGGGAATCTGTATATAATAGTATTGTCTGATATAGGAAAATTTAAAATGCTCAAAAGTTTACTCTATAATCTTTTCAGGATTTCAGTTCTCAAAAGCACGCCCTCCTGGACTTGTGTTAGATGTTAGCCATTTTTTCCCCTTAATTCCTAACAATTTTAATATCAAATTCCCTTAATTCGGTGAAAAAAATATTTTATCTTCAGCAAAGGTGCAAATCTTCTTAAACTCTCTTTTCTCGTATCTTCCTGAATCCTAATTTTTTAACATTTATAAATTTCCATCTACTCATTTGGCAATCATCTTTCCCTTTCTTTTTTGGAATACTTTTTTCCAACTAAACCAGTACTTACCCACCTATATGAAATTATACCCAAATGTAGAGTTAAAAAGCTATTAACCCTTACTATATATAGTAGTTATAGTTAAGTTCTATAAACCTGGTATTTTCCAAAGTGTAAGTAATATCATGCCCGGTTGAATATTTAAAGGTAGGATAATTATGGCATAAGGCTCTCTGGCTCTCGGCAGGAGGATAGAATTGGCGCTTGCCACCAGAATTTTTTTTTGATGAGTAATTATCCGGACATGATATAACCAAAGGGAAAAAAGGATAAAGTTTTTTGATCACTGATCATAAACTTCAACAATACCTAACCCAATTTCATAAACACTATCGATTAATTCATCTGGTTTTTTTACTTTTACATGACCGCCAAACCCAATAACCCAACTTAAAAAACTCACATCTTCTATACACCAACAAGGTAACTCTACTCGAAACCGATAAGGAAAATGTTTATTTTTTGTACCTTCCAAATCAAAAATTTTTTCATATTCCTTCTTCTGGATAAAACTACTACCTTGAGGAGGAGGTGACATTTTCAATGTTCCTGATGGAAACAGTTTAGTTTTTTCACATACAAACTCAAATTTCTCCTGATTAAACCACAACTCAACTGTTACTATTACCTCCTTTTTTTTCTTCTTGTCTTTACTTAAAAATTTACTTTGATCCTCAGCTTTATAACCTAAAAATATCCCAAAGCTGGCATCTAAAAGTTTTTGTAACCGTTCTAATTTTGAGCGCTGTTTTTCTGGGCAAGACTTTCCTAAATCTTGACTAATACGTAAGCGATCTAAACGTTCAAACCTGAATAAGCCATTGAAAGTACCCCCCTCATATTCAAAACCTAAATACCAAGCATTATTAAAAAATACTATCTGTAATAACCGAACAGAAAACTTTCCTTCTTCACCTCCACTAAATTTTCCTTTGCCTTTTAACCGCTCTAACTCGACTAATTTTCCATGAATAATAAATTCTTCAATTTGATCAAGTTTCCGAGATAATACATTCTCATCAACGAACTCTAAGTCGATCATTGATTTATGAGCGATCGCTCTAATTGGATAAGGTTTTTCAATGTTAATTTTAGAAGAAATCATCCGTTGACAAAACTGGTCATAAGTAGATAAAGCCATCGGATCTTCTATACTTTTAACTTGCCCTTGTAATATATCCTGCAAACGTTTTAATTGCTCCTGGGACAAAATTCCTGTCCCGGCAAAATAACCACGTCGCATGGGAAATTCTGGCAATATATGAAAGGGTTTGAGAATATATTCCACATCCTTGCGAAATTTGTCTCGACAGTTGCCTCCTATTCCTGGTTGTTTGGATAATTCTTCTGCAAAAATGTCTAAACTTTTTTGATCGTCGTTTCTGAGAAATGGTCGGTTTAAGATCAAACGAATGGCGGTTATTAACCTTTTAAACGGAGCAATATCTGAATAAGGATGGGGAATGATGTCTTGCTCTGAATTGTTTTCACTTCTCGCTTTTATCTCCTTCCCTTTTTTTCTTTTAAGGGGAAGATCAGATGTTCCATTTTTCTTTTTCCCCCTTTTTGTCAGGGGTTGGGGGGATATTTCCTGACGTAATATTGCCGGAGTAACAGTTTGTCCTTCTGCTACGATGCCGTTTTTTTCTAACCAAGCTAAGTCAGTAGCGATCGCTTCTCTGTCTGCATAAACTTCTCCTTTTAATAAGGCTATAACTGCTACTATTTCTGCTAAAGCATCTGGAAATTCTGGTACTTCTTTAAATATAGCAATTAGTATATCGGGTTCTGTTTGTTCTAAATTGCCAAGGCCTGGATATTTAATGAATAGGGCAATTAAATGCATGAGGCGCTCGAAGTCTAGGAGTCGGGAATAGGAATGAAATTCTAGGCACGAGAGACGGTTTTGGCGGTTAACGCTGCTGCGGGTTAGGGAGTCAATTTTTTCCTGTATTGTTTTGGGGTTAAAGTTAGGTTTTTGAAGAGTATGTACTGCTGCAAAGCCTTCTGCTATTATGGGCTGAAAGTTTTTCAGGGATAGAAACATTTTTTTGACAGTAGTTTCTGGTACTTTACGAGTCCGTTGTTTATTCCATTTTAGGCAGGTAGGGAGAGAGGTTTTTAGATGCCATGCTATCCATGCACAGTTTTTTTGGGGTAGTTTCTTTAGTAAGGCTATGCGATAGGGGCGTATGGCATTGGTGGCATCGTAAATGATGGGGATACCTGCTTTGATGCTTTGGGTAATTTGCTTGAGTAAGGTGGCTTCTATTTCCCTCCATTCTCCTTGGATGGTTTCGTTGCCATAGAGTTTGGAGCGTATTGTGTCTGTAGAAATGATGGTATAATCTCCTAATGTTGACAGTTTGGTGGCAAAGGTTGATTTCCCTGATCCTGGGGGACCGATGAGGAAGTGACATATTAAAGGTTTGTTCATTTGTGGTAGCGGTGTTAAAAATATCAAGTTTTACACTATTAAACTTTTGTTTGAAAGAGTCTGAAGACATAGACTCACCCCTAATTTTTTCCCTTGAGGGAGACTTTGTTTGGAATGTCCTTAAAACATTTATACAATTAATACTCTTTTAGCCTGCTAATTATCAAGAAAAGCTATCGGCTAGTGTTAATTGCTTAATTATTGAAGTTTTACCTAGATTTAAAAAATTTTTTTTATTTTTGGTATAACTAATTCTTTGGCAATGGGCATAATTTTTACAGAAAAATAGATAGTTGTCACTCGCATAATTTTACATAATAATGATTGCGGTTGTCAAAAAAAATATGCTATTTTAAAAATGTCAAAAAAATTAAGCAAATTATCAAATATGTAATCTAAGAATAGAAACTTTTCACTCGCATATATTGTCAATTCCTTAATTATTGAGGTTTTAGCTAGATTTAATTTTTTTTTATTTTTGGTATAACTAATTCTTTGGAAATGGACGTAATTTTTACAGAAAAATAGATAGTTATAACTCGCATAATGATACATAAAAATGGTTGCGGTTGTAAAAAAAGTATGGTATTTTAAAAATGTAAAAAAAGTCAAGCAAATTATCAAATATATGATCTAAGAACATAAACTTATCACTCGTATAACTTTACATAATAATGATTGCATTTATTAAAAAATGATGCTGCTTTCAGAATATTGAGAAAAAAATTAGCAAATTATCAACGACATTATCTAAGAATAAAAAACTTGTCTCCCGCATAAAATTATATAAGAAGAATTGTGATTCTCAAAAATGATGCTATTTTCAGAATATTGATAGTTTAGTTCGGGGTTTATACAATTTATTTGGGATAGAAACTCTGAGCAATGAACAGTTTCATCAGGCTCTAAAAGAGGGTCGAGGAGATTTTATAAAAACTTGATTAATTAACCCTAATTTAGCGAAGAAAAATTTAGATGGTATTAACCTAAGTGGAGTTAATTTAAATAAGGTTAATCTTAGGGAAGCGTCTTTAATTAAAGCGCAGTTACATAGGACTAAAATGGTAGGAGCTAATTTAGATTCGGCTAATCTCAAAGGAGCTCATCTTAGCCGAGCTAATTTAAAAGATGCTCAAGCATCTTGGGCAGATTTAAGAAATACAAATATGAGCAATACTGTACTTCATAATGCTAATTTAACCGGTGCAGATCTGGATAAGTCATAATCAATTTTGGAAGCTAAAACAATGTTTGCCAGAGAAACAATATTTAAGGATTATAAAAGCGCTGCTTATAACCTAGAAGCATCTAAGGCTATTGAAAACAGACTGAAGAATCTAATTTTATTAATAGCTATTTCTTATGCAATTAGTTCATTTCAAGGAAAAAAAATTAAAAATAAAGGGCTTCAAGAATATATATCAAGAACTAATGAAAGAGGTAGAAAAGAAAGAAGACATAATAGTTTTTTTGTGGGATTATCTAGGATTTATTGGGCAATAAATGATAATTTTATCTGGGAATTAGTAGAACATTTAATGAGTCTTAATCCTCATAAATTTCTCTATTATCGTAGGGAAATAAAAGCGATGAATACAGTGGTTAATTAGACTGTAATTTTTGATTAACTATCAATTAATAAAAGTGATTTTTTTCATAATATTATTCTCTAGTATAACTTGAATAATGATTCAACAATTTTAGGGGGTGCAGTGCGAGCACTCTGCCCTGGCACTGCACCCCTTTCCCAGTCCAATAAGGATTTTCTTTTAGTTGAAGTATTCCTCAGTTCCTGAACGCAAATTCATTTCTATATATAGCCTTCAACTAGCTTGTCACCCCATGAGGGAATTTTCACTTAGTTTTTTCTAACCAGCTTTCCCTGAAGCGAAACTAATGGAAACTTTATCGTTATCACACATTTATATCTGCTTATTCCTTGAATAGCGATCGCTCTTGGGAAGCCAAAACTTAAAAGTCACCCATTCAAAAGTCAGACTTGAAAAAAATTAAAATTTTGACGCGCTCAATAGCTTTAAATAATTATAGCTAACTTCAAAAAAATAATACACAAAGTAAATATTAAAAATCACATAGTTTGGGTACATTGTGTAGGTACATTGCCGCCGTGAGCATCTCGCCCCCGTGGGTGTACCTCTCTTTTCTACCTAGTTTTAATAAAAAGCTGATTGAAATAATACATTCCTTGAGAATTTTGAGCAATACCAATAGCAGTTAAATTATAGTCCCCCACTATATTTTTATGATGACCAGGACTTTTGATCCAACCCTTCACTGCTGCTTCTGCAGGGTCACTATAACCTTGGTTAGAAGCTATATTTTCAGCAGCACCCTTGTAAGGAATTTTTTGACTAATTATTTCTACTCTTTTTTTAAAACCATCATGGCTAAAAGTTGTTTTTCCACTAGCCATTTGTTGAGCATGAATTCTTGATTGTTGAACAATATCATTATTCCACTGTAATGCCGGTAAATTTTTAGATTGTCGATATTGATTTATCAGGGTAAATGTGTTTTTTTCTAACTCTTTAATATTTTGTGATGCTGCTAGATTTGTACTGGAAATATAATTTTTTTTTGGGTATAAATTGTCTTGCATTTCTGAAAAACTTTGGATTGATTTTTGATAATTACAACTACTCAAAAATATTACCATAATCCAGACAAATTGTTGTAAATATTTATGATTCATGATTTTAACCTATTCCATACCATTACTAATCTTTTTAAGTCTCTCTGCTTTTTGAAGCTATCCATTTCAGGAACTCCTCAAACCCTTTTCTGATAGAAATATGAGTTAATAGAAGCGCCAAATTATCCCATTTCTCAAAAACTTTCTACAAAGTAATTTGAGTAGGAGTAGGAAAATTGCATACAACATCTATACAACAGAAACAACCTAATTATCAATATTATAACTCAACATAATTATACTAATTTAATTAACTTAGGCTACACTTCATAACTATTAACAGCAAATGTCAAATAAATGTCAAATAACTTACTTAAACAACTGAAGCCGTCAAAGTTTAAATTTTAAAAATTTGACTTTTGAGGATAAATAAAAATCGGAATTGAATGGAGGATAAATACATAAATAAATAACTTCATTAAAACGGTATTAAGAGCATCTATATAATCTCAAAACTAAAGACTTTTAATAATTAATATTTATCACATAAAATTTCCTAGCCCTACTTGACTAACACAGCTAAAATAGTGCATTAACGCTTTTAGTATTATGGCAAAGCTTGACCATTTTTTTTCTAATGCAACAGTTAAATTTAAACCGTGTCAGTCAACCACCTAAACTTTTACACCTACTTAGGTCGAAAAACTGCTACTCCATAAGCATCAACAGATAAATACTTCAACGCTGCTTGTTGAATATCTGATGACTCAAATGCCTGAATATTCTGGGGATAGTTAATAGCAGATCCTAAGTCTCCGACCATTGACTGATAATAACTATATAAACTCGCGCGATCGCTTGGTGTCTCATTAGCAAAAATAAATCTCTTCGCCACCAACGTGCGAATACGTTGCATTTCTGCATCTGTTACCGACTCCTGTTGAATAGTATAAATATGATGAGCGATCGCTGCTTCCACTTCAGCTAAATTTTCCTCTGGCAGTCTTGCAGAAACATAAAAAAGACCTTGATAACGATGACTTACATTACTGATACCAATAGAATAAACTAAACCTCGTTCTTCCCGTAAGTCACGCACCAGGTGAGATGTTTTCCCCCCACCCAAAATAGTTGCTAACACATCCAACGCATAAGTTTCATATAACTCGGTTAACCCAGGTACCCGCCAAAACATAATTAACCTTGGTTGCTGAAGAGCTTCATCAACCACTTCATGGCGAACTATTTTTGTAAAAGGTGACTCTGGTGTAAAATTGATATTCGGTGGCAATAAAGTTTCTGAAGTACTTTTACCATTATTCGCTTCCGTAAACGAGTCTGTAACAATATCAATTAATTCTTCCACCGGCAAATTTCCGACAACAGTAGCAGTCATAGAACTCGGTTTATACAAACTCTGGTGAAAATCTCGCATTTGTTGAGTTTGTAGTTGAGAGATAATTTCTGGCGGACCCAATACTGGGCGACGATAAGGTAATTTTTCAAAAGCAGTTTCAATGACTTTTTGGTAACAACGACGGCTAGGGCTATCATCTGAACGCCGAATTTCTTCAAGTACAACAAGCCGCTCTTGTTCAAAAGCATCATCAGCAATACTCGGGTTGAGGAGTATCTCCCATTGCAAAGGTGCTAACTTAGCAAAGTCTTTGGGAGCGGTGGTAATGTAAAAGTAAGTGTAGTCTTGACTGGTGGCAGCATTCATTAAGCCTCCTTTTTGTTCTACTAAACGTTCAAATTCTCCACTAGGAAGCTTGGGGGTACCTTTGAAAACCATATGTTCCAGAAAATGGGCCATTCCGTTGATAGATTCAGATTCTAAAGCGGAACCAACATTAAGCCATATATTGAGGTTCACAGCTTCAACTGCCAGGTGTTCGGCGATGATGGTTAGTCCATTTGGTAATTGACGAACAGTGGGGGTATTAAGATAGGAGAGGGTCGGTGGGACTAAAGTTGAAGTCATTTTTAGTTTTATCTTTGGTTAGTCTTTAACTATATATAACAAAAGATAGAAAAAAGCGGAAAATGAGTAATAGTATGGGAGGTGAGCAGATAGAGAGTTTACTGGGGGAAAATAGGAGTTAGGAGAAAAGTAGGAGGGGTAATTATTTTTATGAGTTGTATCAGTAATACTACTATTTTGAAGCCTCACTCTCACAGTAGAGTAAACCCTAATTATCCTAAAAAAGCTCTATTCTAATGGTGTATTGAAAAACTTTCAAAATCAGTTTAATTATGCTTGAGTCTATAATTTTTTATAGCTATTTTTATCAAGTTATAGTCTTTTTTATAAGTGTTAATACGGAGTACCTTATTTCTGGTTAGTCAGAATATTTCTAATAATACTTAAGAATAGATGTAAATTTTTAAAATTAACTAATTAGCTATACTTTTAATCTGAAATATTTTCAATATAAAGTATGTAAAATATACTTTTTATGTTACTAAAAGTATAGAATATTTATACATATACTTTTTTTGATTAAACATTTAAGTTTTTTTTCAGTTATCTTCAGATATTGTAGTTCATCAAATTATCAAACATTCTGGAGAAATATTTAACTATAAGCTGTTGTATTTTTTTTAAAAAAATCAGGATTATAAATGCTAGTACCTAACCACTTCACTAAAAATTTAATGGATAGTCATTTGGGGAAAGGTTGAAGCCTCTAAAAAATAACGAATAATCGCAATTATTATTGATAATAACAATTTTCATAAAATCCAACATATTCCTCAACAAATCGAAGGATAAATACTAAATAATCGACAAGAATACTTACTAGAATACAATTCAGATTCT
The DNA here is from genome assembly GCA_018457135.1 of Trichodesmium erythraeum GBRTRLIN201. GTDB lineage: Bacteria > Cyanobacteriota > Cyanobacteriia > Cyanobacteriales > Microcoleaceae > Trichodesmium > Trichodesmium erythraeum. The sequence continues at coordinate 55,812 of JAGGDU010000216.1, forward strand.
AACTTAATAGAATTACTAGGCTACTTAGCAAAAAAATAGATTACTAAACATTATAGTTACATCAATTGAATAATTATAAGATTTCCTCAAAAGATTGTTAAATGAAAAACACTAATTATTATAAACAAAAATAGCCCTATTTATTAAATCTAAATGCATAACGCCTTAGAAACAATAGAAATCCATTACAATTATGCGATCGCCAAGCTTTGTGGCCCTTTCCTTGCCAACTACCATCGGGACAGATTATATTAATATTTAGTTAAAAAATGTTAACAATGATCCTATGTCCTCTAAAAATACTAGACAAAAATCTAAAGTTGTGGTATGTGGTGCAGGTATTGGTGGCCTCACAACAGCAGCTTTACTGGCCCATAGAGGCTACGAAGTCCAAATATTTGACCAAGCTATTATTCCCGGTGGCTGTGCCTCAACTTTCAAACGGCGGGGTTTTACCTTCGATGTCGGTGCAACTCAAGTCGCAGGCTTAGAACCCGGTGGCATCCATCACCGCATTTTCTCGGAATTGGAAATAGACATCCCGAACGCCACCAATTGCGATCCTGCCTGTGCCGTATTTCTCCCCGGAGAAACAGAACCCATAAATGTTTGGCGAGACCCTGAAAAATGGCAAGAAGAAAGACAACGACAATTTCCAGGCAGCGAACCCCTTTGGCAATTAATGACAAAACTGTTTGAGGCAAGTTGGAAATTTCAAGGTCGCGACCCAGTTTTGCCTCCCCGAAATATTTGGGATCTCTGGCAGTTAGTCAAAGCAGTACGCCCAGATACTCTAATTACAGTACCATTTACTTTAATGACAGTAGCAGATGCGTTACAATTATGTGGTTTAAATGATAACCTAAGGTTAAAAACTTTCCTAGATTTACAATTGAAACTTTATTCTCAAGTTGGTACAGAAGAAACAGCTTTACTTTATGCTGCCACTGCTTTAGCTGTTTCTCAAGCTCCTCAAGGCTTGTACCATCTTGAGGGAAGTATGCAGGAATTGAGCGATCGCCTAGTTGCAGCCCTAAAAAGAGACGGAGCCAAATTGTTCATGGGTCATACTGTTGAAAACATACATGTAGATAATGGCAAAGCTAACGCTGTCAGGATCAGAAATCAGAAAACTGGGGAAACTTGGGTAGAAACTGCCGACCATGTTGTGGCAAACGTGACTGTACAAAACTTAGTAAAATTAGTAGCCAACGAAAATCAACCACACACTTTAGACTCAATGGCTGGTTACAAACGGCGAGTTGATAAACTGCCATCTCCCTGGGGTGCATTTATAGTGTATTTAGGGGTCGATGAAAGCGCTATTCCCACAAACTGCCCGCCTCACTTGCAATTTTTCTATAATTATGATGGTCCTATAGGGGAAAATAATTCTTTGTTTGTATCAGTGAGTCATCCTGGAGATGGTCGCGCTCCCACTGGTAAAGCAACAATTACTGCTTCAAGCTTTACTGATACTCAGATATGGCGACATAGCCAAAATTATCAGGAGTTGAAACAGAAATATATGGAGGAAGCGATCGCTCATTTAAGTGGATATTTTGACTTAAGGCCAGAAACAATAGTTTATCAGGAAGCTGCAACACCTCGTACTTTCGTGAAGTTTACAGCACGGGATGAAGGTATTGTTGGTGGTGTCGGTCAGCGTCTGGCAAACTTCGGACCTTTTGGAATTGCTAATAGGACTCCCATCCAGGACTTGTGGTTAGTAGGAGACTCAACTCATCCGGGAGAGGGTACAGCGGGAGTTTCTTATTCAGCATTGACTGTAGTGCGACAGATTGACGCAGAGGAAGGGTTTACAGGGTTTTTCAGTTGATTATATTCAAATAGGGACATTCTTATAAATGTCCCTAAAACAGTGGTAATTTTGACTTTGTGGTTTATATAGAAGTAACTAAAAAAGCCTTTCCTATCAATAATTGTCAATAATTTCAGTGACTTCAAACCTTTATTCCAAATAATTCCTCTGTGCTGTTGAAAGCGATCGCTATCTAATATCCTCAGTCGAAGAAATTAGTTATTAAACTTTGTAGACTTTCTTGAAAAAGAAACTGCCCAAACTAGTTACTCATAAACCGATCATTGTGGCTCGATCGCTATCTAATATCCTCAGTGGAAGAAATTAGTTATTAAACTTTGTAGACTTTTTTGAAAAAGAAACTGCCCAAACTAGTTACTAATAAACCGATCATTGCGGAAGGCTCAGGAACATGCTTTGTTAGTTTATTTGTTGGTTGATCAGAAAAAGTATTTTCCGGAATAAACACGGCAGGATCAGCGGAAGGCTCAGGAACATACTTTGTTGTTTGAGTAGAAAAAGTCTTTCCCTGAATAAACACGGCAGAATCAAGAGAAGAATCTCCTCCATCAGCTATCGCTAGTTTGATATTATGAACACCAGGATCTAGTCCAAACGCTTGGGCAGTAAAGACATCAGTGAACCCATCAAATGATATATTGAACCTTTCTCCATCATTATTATTGAAAAACTCAGGGTTACTCCCATTAGTTCCAAAAGGGTTGCCTCCGTTTACTGTGCTAATTGCAACTGGAGTAGATGTATTAGGAATGAGAGCAATATTTTTTCCGTTTAAAAAGAAGCCGAAGACATCGTTGAAGGCACTGCCAACATATTGGTTATATTCTTCCGAGGCAAACACATAATTAAAGAAAATATTGCCTCCTGCTGTTTTAAACTGAAACTCTAGAATAGTAGCATCACTAGTTGAAACCCCAGGCATCAAGGCACCCAAATCAGGATCGCCAGAGAGCCCATTCACAGTACTTCGTTTACTTAAGTTATTCGGACCTACTGCATGTTCTGCTAAACCTGTACTTAGAATAATACCTTCATCAATACCTATTCCTGATTTAATTCCATTTTGGAAAAATCCTGAAGCACCAGTAGCACCAATATAATTAACAGAACCTGGCATTAGTGTAATTCCACTTCCGAGAATCTTCGATGCTAAATCTTGTTCATTATTCCTAGGGGCTATAGAAATTGCCTCAGCTACAGTTGTTCCTGTTATGGAAAAAAAACTTGTTCCAGCGACGATAACTGAAAGTTTCTTCAGTAATTTTGACATATCCATTACCTTATTACTCCAATTAAATAAAGTATACCATATTATTATATCAAACAACATCAAAATTTGGGCGTTTGTGAATTAAGGTATCATTTGAGTTTATAAGGATCGCTTATCAACTCTATTAAACAAGTAGGAAAACTATTACCACGTTCTTAACTCTTCTCAAGAAACTCCTCAAGTAGGAGAGCTAGAAGAATTACAGACATAATTAAGCTCAAAAAAAAACCAAATTTGGCTGTAAACCGCAGTAAATCATTTTAAACAAGGAATTTTAGAATTGGTTATTGGAAGTCATAGTGGAAAAATCTTTTATTCTTTATGGGAACCAGTTAAAAAATGGGAATGTTGTTTTTATTTTACAGATGGATGGAAAGTATATGCCAAGACCTATTAATGATGGGGATAAAATTATCAGCAAAACCTTTATGACCAGAGTAGAAGGAGAAAACACTAGACTTCGGCACTATCTTGCCAGATGACATCGAAGGACTCTTTGCTACTCAAAATCTCACGAGAAGTTAAAGCATTCAATTCCCTTACTGATCCATTAAATATCAATTTTGGAATGTTCCAGTTCTTTATAGATATTCACAGTGATCGCTATCACCTCAAACCATATCCTAAGTCACCAATGCCAAAATTTGTATTATTTGTATATTTTTTGCAAATATTTTTTGCTACCTTAATCAAATATTTGACAAATAAATCACAACTCTATATTTATTCAGCAAACCATGTAGAAGTAATTTAGAAGCAGTTCTCTAGAGAAAAATTCAATTATTTAATAAATTTCTTGGAGGTATTTCTCGTCCTTGATAAAACTGTTTTTCTAATTTACTTAACAGTAACCAAAAAACAACTCCAACAGGCAAACTTAAAATCAAAAAAGTCATCAAAGTCATATTAAAATCATCTAATATTAACAGCATAAAAAAAATACTTGCCCAGATAAATGAAGTCACAAGCACGACTCCAACCTTTATTCGTTGTAAATTTTTTAAAGCTCTGCGACAACTACTACATTTTTTAGTATGAGAATGATACCTATCTAACAATATTTCTGAGTTCAGAGCAGAACTTAAAGTTGCATTAGGAAATAATTGAGCATTATATTTATTCACCCAAGAACGCAATTCAAATACAAATAAATCTGCTTTTGTAGGTAAATAAAAAGCCTTAGAAAAATTAGCACTACCACCCTTTGCTTCTAAATATCGTTCTTGATAATGTAAAAATATTTGGTCATCTTCCAATACTCCATTTTGCCCAATATGAGAATACCAACGGGGGCTTAACTGAATAAAAAATTTCGGTAAGGGAGAAGAAAACTTAAAAGGGAAACGGGCAAATAAACGACATTCTCCTTTACGAATAGGTGTTGCATATACAACTGTTAATGTACGACCAAATTGTTTAGAAGTAAGGTCATGCCACATCATTCCAGGAGCAATAAAAGTAGTCTCTTGTCTTCCTAAAGTTCCTTTTCTTGGACCTTCTTCCCAGACCCCTTTAAAACCCCATTTTCCAGATTCTAAAACTTCTAATTCTACAGGAGCAACATTAGCGCGGTTTCCCACAGTACGATGATGAGTATAAGGAATATGACTAGCATCTAAGACATTTTCCATTAATGTTAAACCATCATAAGGTACATCTCGAAAAGTATTTAAACAAATCCATTCATTAGAATTTTCATCTAAAACATCAACTTTAGGAATAGGTGTTTGAGCAGCATTTTCGATTTTTCCTGCATAGACAAATAAAAGACCTTGACAAACTTTTGTAGGTAGAGATTTAACTTTTGCTCTTGATGATTTTTCTGCCTTTCCTCCTGCAATTTGTTGAGGAATAATTTCACAATTTCCTCCCCCTGAAAATGCCCAACCATGATAGGGGCATTCTAAGCATCCAGCCTCATTAATTCTACCTTGAGAAAGGGGTGCTAAACGATGGGGACATTGATCTTCAAATACCCGCCATTGATTGTTTTTTTCTTCCCACCAAATCACAAGATCTTGTTCTAATAATGTAAATGTTGTAGGTTTATTTTTCTCTAAGTCTTCTATATAATAAATTGGATACCAAACTTCTTGCCAATCAAAATATTCTGGGTCTGTTCCACCTGCACTTACAGGAATATTGTCGGATTTTTTGATGGTATTAGCAATCATTAGAATATCAGTTATTTTACTTAAGCTACTTAATACAATATAGCTTTATGTGGGAAGAAAATTCTTAGTTTAGTATTTTGATGGGTCTTCGTATTATTAATCAATATCATTTCAGTTATTAGTTATTACTACAGACCGCTGCAGGTTTATATATCTATTTATTTCAAATTTATTAAATGACAAATTGTATTATAGTAGTTTTGATTTCAGTCAACTACAGTATAAACGTTTCAGAAAAGCCCCTAAATAATTTTATAAATGTGACGCGAAGTTATCAATTTTAACATCTCTGCCAGTCAATTTTTTAGTTAGCATTCAGCTAATTTTAAAAAAATGATTTATGGCTGTATTTGGTAAAAATTATGTAGTGCCCCCACCTGACTCCCGTAGGCATGTTTCATTAACCTGAAAGATGCTGTATATAAATTCAAGATGAGATAAGCTTATCACCTATCCCATCTTTTTGACTATTAGATTACAATTTAGTCTGGTAAACAAAGATCAAAAAATTAAGTTTCCTACAAACCGATACTTAATTTTTAGAACCCGTTACGACCCCAAACTACCATCGAAATAGAGAAACCGAACAGAACTAAAATGGAAACCCAACCTAATGACAAAATATCCATAATTGCTTTCAAAAAAAATAAAAATTTACTCCAAATTCTATAATATTTTATTTATGGTATTTTGACTACGAGATAATCACATAGAACAAAATATTCATAGGGTAGTCAGCAAAACAGAGTAATTCTGTTAATATAGATTCTAGTTATATAGTATATCTCTATGCTACATTTTGTAATGTAAAATATAGATCAATATAGCACATATCACTTTTCAAATAAATATCAAATCATATACCATAACTCAGTATAATACTCCCCATACCTAACAGCGGGGCAAGATATAAAACTGATTTTTCCTATTTATCACTATCTAGTTGCTAGAGGCAAAACCCAGCTTGTATGGTTAATTCCTAATCAAATTTTACCTTCACAGAAAGAATTGAATTTCTCAACGCAGAAATTCTTGTTGGTATTTTACTATTTTTGGCTTTCGGGGCGATCGCTTACGGCTACAGTTATCAGGCAAAAACAATTCTTTCAGAAAGCTAATTAATCTTCAAATAACAACTTATTTGGTCAAAAAAGCCACGACTCATAAAACTTGCAATGTTATTGAAAATTTAACAGATATTAGAAATAAAACTTATCCAATACATTGTTGTAGAATAAAACGAAGACTATCTAATAATTAGGCATTTTATTCAGTATCCCATAGATAATTAGGGAATAGGTTAACTATTTCTTAACTCAAGTCAGTAAAGAAGTATTCAATAGTTTAGACCACTTTCAAAGGAAAAAAATATGGCGTTTATCTTCTAAAAAACATTCAAATAAGTCCGCTACTAGGGAAAAGAAAAGACCTAGTTTAACTAATCTTTGATTTGAAGAAAAACAAACATTAACTTGCACAAAACACTAAACTCTGATTAATTAAGTTTATGGTTAAACTAATTTGTTAACAATAATGACTTTTTATTCAACAAAATAAAAAATTTATAGTTCTTTGCCTCCTTAACATGAATAACCCCAAAATCACGATTACTTTAAAACTATTTGCAGTCTACCAAGAAGCTTACAAAGTTCCCGAAGTCCAACTCAGCATTTCCCATGGAACAACAGTATCTCAACTTCTAGAAAGGGTCATTAGCCAATACCCCGAACTAGAAAAGTGGCAAGATGTCACAAAATTTGGCATTAACCTCAATTTTGTCCCTCCAGAAACCATTCTTCAAAACGGCGACGAAGTTGTCCTCATTCCTCCAGTCAGTGGTGGCCTTCATGATTTTAGAATTTAGAGATTTTTTTTTAGAAAATATAATTTACTCCCTATCTAGTCATAGATTATAGACTTAAACAAAATTAAAGTTCATAAAATGATACATTTACTATAACAAAAAGTAATATAAATAAACTAAAATTAACTATTTATCTGTAGCATCAAATTAATGAAAAAATGCTCAAAAATTATACCCGACTGTTTTTGTCGGGTATGGTTGACGGTAACTTTGACCCATGCTAGTATCTGAAAAATCTAAATAGTTCTGAGAAATGAAGTAGGGAGTAAAGACTATGACCCATGCCACAAAAACTCATAACCAAATCGAAACGACAAACACAGCCGTAGAAAACCTTAGATGCAAAGAATGTGGAGAAGAATACCCCTTAGAAGCAAAACACATATGTGAAGACGTGTGCTTTGGCCCTTTAGAAGTTAAATATAATTACGAAAAGCTCTCTCAAATAGTAAGTAGGGCCACAATAGAAGCAGGCCCTAAGTCTATCTGGCGTTATCGACATTTCCTACCAGTGGTAACAGACAACTTTATAGATGTAGGAACAGGTATGACTCCCCTCGTAAAATCAGAACGTTTAGCACGTCGCCTGGGTCTAAAAAATCTCTATATTAAAAATGATGCAGTAAATATGCCTACCCTTAGTTTCAAAGATAGGGTAGTATCAGTGGCCTTAAGTCGCGCTAGAGAATTAGGTTTCTCTACAGTATCTTGTGCAAGTACAGGTAACCTAGCTAACTCTACCGCAGCGATCGCGGCCAAAGCTGGATTAGAATGTTGTGTATTTATTCCTGCTGACTTAGAAGCAGGAAAAGTTCTTGGTACCTTAATTTACAACCCAACACTCATGGCAGTTAAAGGGAACTATGACCAAGTAAACCGCCTTTGTTGCGAAGTAGCAAATAGCTACGGTTGGGGCTTTGTAAATATTAATCTCCGCCCATATTATTCAGAAGGTTCAAAAACTCTTGGTTTTGAAGTTGCTGAACAACTAGGATGGCAACTACCAGATCATGTGGTTGCTCCTATTGCTTCTGGTTCCCTTTACACCAAAATTTACAAAGGGTTCCAAGAGTTTATCAAAGTAGGTTTAGTGGAAGATAAGGCAGTTCGTTTTAGTGGAGCCCAAGCTGAAGGTTGTTCACCAGTAGCTCAAGCATTTAAGGAGGAGCGTGATTTTATATCACCAGTTAAACCTAATACTATTGCTAAGTCAATTGCTATTGGCAACCCGGCAGATGGTGTCTACGCACTAGAGTTAGCTCGTAAAACAAATGGTAACATTGAATCTGTGAATGATACTGAGATTATTGAAGGTATAAAATTATTAGCAGAAACAGAAGGTATATTTACAGAAACAGCGGGTGGTACAACTATTGCTGTATTGAAAAAGTTAGTAGAGGCAGGTAAAATTGACCCTGAAGAGACTACTGTTGTTTACATTACAGGCAATGGCTTAAAGACTCAAGAAGCAGTACAAGGTTATGTCGGCGAACCTTTAACAATAGAAGCAAAGCTGGATAGTTTTGAAAGAGCATGGGAACGCGCTCAAACATTAGAACGTCTTGACTGGCAACAAGTTTTGGTTTAATTTTTCGTTATCCTATGGGATTTTTATGATAAATTCCTAGGAAACTTAAGGTTATATATAGTAATCCTATTTTTATGTGGTCTAAAATATTACCATTTTTTGGCAATATGTAATGAGTAATAGTTTTGGAGTTTATTTCTAGTTTTTGAATTTTTGCAATAGTTTGATAGGATTACTATATTAGTTTTGGAAAAATAATTTTTTTGTGAAAAAGATAACTATATTATTGAATTAACCATAATAATAAGTATCTACAAATTAAGCGTTATTTATACGAGTTAATTAACAAGTTATGGCAATCAAAGTTTTAATTCCTACTGCATTGCAAAAGTTTACTAACAATGAATCACAAATTGAATGTAGTGCTGGTAATATTTTAGATTTAATTGAATCTCTAGAAGCTAAATATCCTGGTATAAAAAAAAGTCTTTGTGATGATAAAGGAGAACCAAGAAGATTTTTAAATTTCTATGTTAATAGTGAAGATATTAGATTCTTAGAAGGAACAAAAACATCTATAAAAGATGGGGATGAAGTTAGTATTGTTCCTGCTGTTGCTGGTGGTTGAGTTAGTTGGGATAAAAAGTGTTGGAAAACCTACCCCATGGGATATCCTATGAAAGAAATTGGCGATCGCTTTTAACTTAATACATTACTTCCCTCTAAGGGTATATATCATGGCTTTTGAGCATTATACCTAGGTAATTTTTATTGTAATAGTAGTGTATTGTAGTTATTTTTGTGAAGAGACAAGGTAGTGGGAGCAAAGTGCTCCCGTACTATTCTATTTACCATTACTATATAAAGAATACTAAAATTTATAATACAAGAGTGTGACTATTCATACCTTAGTACTTTATTACTGCTTTTCAAATTTGCGTTTCAAAAATGTCCCATACTTTGGTCTAGCCCAAGAGATGGTATATCATAGCTGCTGATTACTATTTCCTATTATGTAAAGCTAATATGGAACTTAAAGATTTTCTCGGAACAGACCTTAAATACGACGTAAAAGCCCTCGCTGATGATGAATACTTAACTTGCGAGATTCAGGCCATACTAATTGACTTAAATATGCTTAACCCTCCAATAGATGGCATATTTGGCCCATTGACTACGGCAGCACTTCATCGGTTTCAAGTAGAGCAAAAAAGTGGTGAAGCGGGATATTTAGGAGAAAAAACTATCAAAAAATTGTGGGATGCAAAAGAAGCAAATATTTTTGCAGCTCCAATTATATTAAGAACTACAAAAGAAACTATTCTGAAGTTAAGACCTCTTCTATCTTCTCAATTATCTGATTCAGAAAAGCATCAAATGTCTGCTCATCAAGAATTTGAACTTTTAGCTTACACTCCAGTTAGAAATCATTTTCGGGTTGCTTTTCGTAATTATAAATATAATGGTTTAGGGGTTTGGTATGTTGATGAAAAAAAGGTTGAAATTTATGAAAATAATCAAGTTGTACATCCTAAGCTGAAGCCAGAAAGTATTAAAATAAAAGTTCCTTACAAAACAAAATTAGATGATTTGTATAATCCTACAGGTTTATGTAATATTACTTCAATAGCTTCATGTTTAGAATTTTTAGAAGTAAATCGTAAGTCGAATTATGGTGAGTTTGAAGATGAACTTTATGAGTATGCTTTAAGTCAAGGTTACAGTCGTCATCATCCATATCATTTAGTTAAAATTATAAGGGATTATGGATGTAAAGATACTTTTAAAACTCATGCTACTATTCAAGAGGTTCAAGACTCTCTAATAGCAGGAAACCCTGTGGCTATACACAGTTATTTTACTTCTTTTGGTCATCTAATTGTTGGTGTTGGTTTTGATAATAAAGGATTATTTATCCATGACCCATATGGGGAATGGTCTTCTACTAAATATCGGACTGACCTAAGTGGTGCTTGTCTACATTGTTCTTATGAGTTAATTCGTAATGTTTGTATGCCAGATGGTAATTTCTGGGTACATTTTATTTCAAAGTAGAAGCGATCGCGATACATAGACTATTAATAGTTATTATTAATAATAGAGGCTGAAATAAACTCTTTCTTCAAATAATATCATCTCTTCCGGTACAAAACACCTCAGGTAGTCTCTCTAGTCTCACTACTTCAATAGTGTTTTGTGCTTGAGCGGCTTGCAAGGCTGAGAACAATTCTATTCTTAACTGAGTGGTAATAACGCTCAGGAATAATTTGCCAGAATAAAGTTTAGTGTTTATGGCGGCAAGCGATCGCTAAACCAGAAAAGGATAGATATGGCAATTCTATTTTATTTATGTTGAAAATCCTGCCACTTTTTGAGAATAGGTAATGGTGTAATGGTCAATAGGGAAGAGTTTTAGAGTTTATTTCTAGTTTTTAAATTGTCACAACTTACGAGGGAATTGCTATACAATTTGATACATTGTTTATAGCTACTGAAAAGCTAGCACAATTTTATTTTGTATTCATTAGCAGCATGTTCATTTCTGAGCTTAACTCACTCTTTTTCTAGCTTTTCGATACGAGATTCCAGAGAAGCACCACTAGCATTAGTGGTAGAGTTGATAGCTTATTCAAGTCTAGTAAAAAACATAATTAGATATCTCCTGTCAATAATTAATAACTAACAATTAATAATTTATAAGCAAAGTTATGATATTTGATTGGTTAACAAATATAGCCATAGTCAAAGCAGAAAAGCTTAGACATAGCCTAGCTAAATGGAATAATTATTATTCAGATTTATTATCATTATAAGGTAGTTTTTTTTATTTGACAAGATATCTTATATTTGACTTTTTTATGGGAATAATTATTGTTTGAAAAGCAAAATTTATTGGTTAATAAAAAGGAATAACATTTGATAAATTGAGGAATACTAAAATCACAAAAAAGAATAATATTTAATCTGGATTTTGTCTTATAGTTTGTGTCTAATTCTATTCGTTGAATTTTATATTACAAATATATTACATTGATTTGAAAAAATTTTTCGACTCGCCAGAGGCGAGACTCATGAGAGAAAAAAAAACACAGAGTAAAGGGCAAAAGAGGAAAAGAATAAAGGGTTAAAGAGTTCTCCCGCCATCGCAGACAAGACGAAAACCAGTATCGTAGTTGAGGTCGACGCGCCTATAAAAGTAGTTGCGAACCGCAGAACGGCAATTAATAGGAAGGTTGAGCCAAGAACCGCCCCGCAGCGGTGATCGTTCTTTATTTCCATTTAGCCAAACACTGCCATCTGTAGGCGCACCAGCATAGTTATTATGCCATTCATCCGCACACCACTCCCACACATTTCCATGCATGTCATACAAACCAAAAGCATTAGCAGGAAATTGACCTACAGGAGTTGTTTGTTCTCTATATTTTCCTTTTGGTTCATTGCCGTAAGTGTACTTGCCATCATAGTTGACTAATTCAGTTGTTATAGTCTCTCCAAAGTAGAAAGGTGTAGTTGTCCCAGCACGACAAGCATATTCCCACTCTGCTTCACTCGGTAGTCTATAGTCTCTTCCTGTTTTCTTAGAGAGCTTTTGACAAAACTCTGTAGCGTTATTCCAACTTACACATTCCACAGGGCGATTTTTTCCTTTAAATTTCGAAGGATCATTTCCCATTATTGCTTGCCACTGTTGTTGAGTAACGACATACTTTCCCATCCAAAATTCTGGCACATCTACATAATGTTGCGGACCTTCCTTGTCAAGTCTTTCTGCTTCCGTATCTGGAGACCCCATTAGAAACCTACCTCCAGGAATTTTCACCATTTCTAAAGACACTCCATTACCCAAATCTTCAATTATCTGTCTAGCGCTTTCTTGCCTACGGTTAACAATACTTCCAGAAGCATTAACCCTTACAACTTCAAAAGTAAATAATTTTCCTTTTTCTGGTTGAGATGTTTGTGGCTGAGATATTTGTGGTGGAGAAATATGCTGAGTTTTCCCGCCATCGCAGACAAGACGAAAACCAGTAATGAAGAAGTGGTCGTCGCGCCTAACAGAGTAGGTGTCGCGAACCGCAGAACGGCAATAATTAGGAAGGTCGTACCAAGAACCGCCCCGCAGCGGTGATCGTTCTTTATTTCCATTTAGCCAAACACTGCCATCTGTAGGCGCACCAGCATAGTTATTATGCCATTCATCCGCACACCACTCCCACACATTTCCATGCATGTCATACAAACCAAAAGCATTAGCAGGAAATTGACCTACAGGAGTTGTTTGTTCTCTATATTTTCCTTTTGGTTCATTGCCGTAAGTGTACTTGCCATCATAGTTGACTAATTCAGTTGTTATAGTCTCTCCAAAGTAGAAAGGTGTAGTTGTCCCAGCACGACAAGCATATTCCCACTCTGCTTCACTCGGTAGTCTATAGTCTCTTCCTGTTTTCTTAGAGAGCTTTTGACAAAACTCTGTAGCGTTATTCCAACTTACACATTCCACAGGGCGATTTTTTCCTTTAAATTTCGAAGGATCATTTCCCATTATTGCTTGCCACTGTTGTTGAGTAACGACATACTTTCCCATCCAAAATTCTGGCACATCTACATAATGTTGCGGACCTTCCTTGTCAAGTCTTTCTGCTTCCGTATCTGGAGACCCCATTAGAAACCTACCTCCAGGAATTTTCACCATTTCTAAAGACACTCCATTACCCAAATCTTCAATTATCTGTCTAGCGCTTTCTTGCCTACGGTTAACAATACTTCCAGAAGCATTAACCCTTACAACTTCAAAAGTAAATAATTTTCCTTTTTCTGGTTGAGCTCTTTGTGGCTGAGATATTTGTGGTGGAGAAATATGCTGAGTTTTCCTTTGAGAAGTCGGTTGAATAACAGACAAAATTTCTCCTACATTTTGAAACCTTTTCTTAGTTGCTCCCACAATCATTTTATCCAATATTTCCCCACATTCATTACTCACATTTGATTGTAAATAATCCCGCCATACCCAATCATTTTCACTCACATCAAATAAGTCAAAAGGTTCTATTTGAGTTAATAAATGAATACAAGTTACACCTAGACTATAAATATCACTTACAAAACTTGCTTTTCCTACTGACTGTTCTGGTGCCACATATCCCGCAGAACCTATAACCGTTCCCGTTCTTCCTAAAGCTGTCATTGTCGCATATTTAGCTGCTCCACAATCTACTAATACTAATTGATTATCTTTTCTTCTCCTAATAATATTTTCTGGTTTAATATCTCTGTGAATAATTTGTTGGGAATGAATAAATTCTAAAACTGGTAATAAACTTTTTAATAATTCTAATATTTGATTTTCACTAAAAGCACCTGACTCTTCTAGTTCCTGCTTTAAATTTTGCCCATCAATAAATTCTTGCACTAAATATTGCCGATTATTCTGAGTAAAATATGCTAAAAGTTCTGGTATTTGTGAATGCCTACCTAAACCATCTAAACGTTCTGCTTCTTGAGCAAATAATTTCGCAGCTTTTTCCAAATTTTTAGTTCCTTGTGCTTGAGGAAAAAATTGTTTAATTACACAAAAAGGCTTTGAAGGTTTATCTTCATCTACAGCTTGAAAAGTTCTACCAAAACCTCCTTCTCCGATTATTTTCAGAGGGCGATAACGTTCTCTTAATACTAATTTTTCACCACAGCTAGTACAGAATTTTGTTTGTGCTTGGTTAACTTCTAAACAGTCAGGGTTTAAACATTGAGTCGTTTCAATTTTTAGAGTCATTTTAATTTTTAGTTATAAAATTATGCAGATAAATTATATAAAGCTATAATTATAGCAATGCTATTTTATTTGTGGCAAAAATCTTACTGCTTTTTAGGTAACAAGCAACAGGCAACAGCCAACAGGTAAGAGACTCAACTTTTTGATCTACTTTTTGATTTGCCGGAACCTATGGGCGGATGGCTATATCTATTCTCATCATTTTCACACAGCCCTACTCTAAGAACTCTTAAAACTGCTGGGACCATAGAAACCGGGTTTCTTCTTTCGAGTCTCTTGTTGTTACCTTTATAGCTGTTGTGAGATTCTCCCACTGCGACCATAAGGACCTTGTATACAACATCCTCAACATTAATTCATATTTTTTACCTAGAAATGAAACACTTATGAAACCGCTTTTGTTATTTTCATACTTAAATCTAACCAAGTTGACCGAGTAATAGGAGCACTAGTCGAAATATAATCAACTCCGGTTTCCGCAACATTTCTAATAGTTTCCAGGGTAATATTTCCCGAGGCTTCAATTTTAATCCGACTATTATTTTGCCGAATCATTTTAACCGCTTGCTCCATCACTTCAACAGACATATTATCAAGCATAATAATATCCGCTTGATGCTCCAAAGCCCTCTCAACCTCCACCAATGTTTCCGTCTCCACCTCAATAGTCAAAGGATAAGGTATCCTTTCTCTCACCTTAGCGATCGCTTCCCCAATACCTCCAGCAGCAGCAATATGATTATCTTTAATCATCACCCCATCATCCAAACCCATCCGATGATTTTTCGCCCCACCAACTTGAGTAGCATACTTTTCCAAAATTCTCAGACCAGGGGTTGTTTTCCGAGTATCAACCAACTGTACTGGCAGACCAGCAATTTTCTCCACATATTTACGAGTCATAGTTGCTATCCCACTCAGACGCATCCCCAAATTTAAAGCCACCCTTTCCCCAGTCAGTAAACTATCTAAAGACCCATCCAACTTAGCAACTACAGTTCCCTTCTCACACCATTCTCCCTCAGCAACAGTAGGTAAAAAGTTTACCTGCTGGTCTAGAAGTTCAAATACCCTAGCGGCTATAGGCAAACCTGCAATAACCCCAGGCTCCTTTATTAACCAATGGCCTGTTCCTACAATTACCTCATCTTCTAGTAAAAGGCCAGAAGTTGTGCGATCGCCGCGACCAATATCTTCTAGCAACCAATCTTTTAATAAATTATCTAATATTATTTTTGGAGGTATGACCCCTTTCATAGTTTTCCCTATTTGCGAAAATCAAACAAAAAATTTTTTTCCAGTACAATCAATAATAACCATCTTGTACATTCCCCATATCTCTACTACTTTAAGATTAAAATACAGGGTCGATCAAAATATCCATGCTGAACTGAAAAAGCATTAAATCCACCCTTTCATTTTCAGTTAATTGTAGTTAACCTTATATATTTGCTGATATGCTCCAATAATTGATAATACCACCTGATTCAGAAAATTAATGATTAACTCAGCAATTCATTTGTCCAGTACTAAAACCTCCATCAACTCTAGCAATAGTTAAAGTAGATAGCCATAGTTCAGATTAGCAATTTTAGCCAGCACTGGAGCAACCATATTCATCTTTTCCCATCCCATTAAAAATATAGGAAACTCAAATTTTTTTTTTCAGACAAACTCTTCATCATTATTAGTAACTAGATGAACTTAGGGATAACTCATTTTGTAAGCTCGTTTAACTTCAAAATTAATTTTTCAAAGTTACTTAATCATTTTTGAGGGTCAATGTCCCTTTGTCTTAACCCTTGTCCACTCCCGGCCAAGTTTGATCAACAGACATCTGGGCCAAAATAAAATATTTTAATTAGCCTGATTACTAATTATTATTAGGCCAGGAATTTTGCTAAATTCCATTAAACTAACCAAAAAAAAACAAAGGTCCTTTTGTATCGTTAAAAGGACCTTTGTTTATATTTAACCTGGCATCGTGCTATTTTACCGGGCAGCTACCCACCGAGTATCTTCACCACTGCAGCGTTTCACTTCCGAGTTCGAGATGGATCGGAGTGGTTCCACTGCGTCATAGACACCAGGAAAAGCTAGTTAACTATAATCTTTTTTGTTATAATTACCTTTGACTGTTCAGGTCGCCGGTTGCTTTCTTTTCCTTACATTTACTACTATAAATACCTTTTCCATAAATGTCAACCCCCTAAGCAAAATTTTTTTTTCACCCCCAACTTTTCCCTAAAATCGGCCATTTTTCCTAAAATCAGGCACCCAAAAACTGTCATCTAGGGGCCATCTGTATATTTGTGGCCCAAATTAAGCTCTAACCTTTCTTCTTTACTGAATTTTCCCTTTTTTCTCAAACCATTTAACAACTTGTTGGACAGTTAAATCCTGAAGTGCTACAGCAGATTCTTGAGCAACTTGTTTTAAAGGGGACAAGGAGGCCATCACCAATCTAGTAAAGAAGCTCTCAAAACTAGGGTCTGAATCTAAATTTTGCTTCAGACTTTTGTCCTTTTGCATCCAAGCCTTCACCTGTTCAGCAGGTATTTCCTCTAGAGTCAAACCTGTTTCCCTTGCTATTTGCCTTAAACACCTTAAAGAATAAATGGCCAAACGCGTTGAAAACTTATCTTTTGAAGTTAAGAGAGCTGCATCAACTTGAGCCGACTCCTCGGAAGTTAAAAAATTTAGAGATGATTCCATATTAACTTTATGATTTGATATTTTTTGACTGACGGGAAAGGGGCATTCTAACAAAAGTTAAAAGTCAAAGGTCAAAAAGAGGAGGTTAAATTCTCAGTACCCACTGTATTGTATTTAGGAATTTGAGAATATTCTCACAAAAATGGCCACTGCTGCGATATGTCACTTTGAGTAATCTCTTTTTAAAATTTTATTTTTTAGTAATTAAATAACCACAGCGATGTTCTCCATTAACAATTGAGTGGGTTCTTTCCACAGTACAATCAGGCAGTACAGCACCAAACATCTCTAATTCATGGCCACAAACAATGGGAAAAGATTCGGCCACATTAGATATGGCACAATTATGTTCTATTAATATATAGCCTTCAACTTCCTCTAAACTTGAATCACTTTTGAATTGTGAGTTTTGAGTTTTGACCTGTTCATTAGGGTACAATTCTGCCATGTAGCCCTCAGCTTTGCGAATTTCTACTAATTGGGCCATCCGCTCCTGTACTGAGCCTGTCCCCAATAGTTGGCGATAGTGCATTGCTTTGCGTTGCCATTGTTCGTGCAGCACTTGGCTGAGTTGCTCATGTCCCATAGTTTCGGCAAAGGTATCGAGGAAAGAAACAGCGAATTTATCGTAGCTGTGGGGAAAGCGATCGCGTCCCTGGGTTGTCAGTTCATAAATATGTTGTGGCCTTCCCGTTCCTGTTCCTACTGATTTGTATGTAATTAGTCCTTCTCGTTCCAGATCCTTCAAATGACGACGTATAGCTTGGGGACTAATTTCTAGGGACTTAGCTAATTCTAAGGCAGTAGCTTGAGTTTGCTTCATCAAATGTTGCAGAATTTCTTGTTTGGTTGAATTTTGTTGAGTCGTTTCCATCATTTCAGTTATCAGTTATCAGTTATTAATACCGACCCCCTTCAGCCAGGGACTTAAATACTTATGACAAAAAATCTTTGTCGTCCCCTATCCCAGGGCGGGAGACCTAATTTTTTGGTTTTTTGGTAAAAAAAAAATATTTTTACTAGACTTTGACAATATTAGTATTGTTAATGTAACATAAAAGAGAATTAAACAACAAATAAGTTGTTTAAGTATCCACCAAGTAAATATAACGAGGAAATTAAGTATAATGACTGCTAAAGTAACAAGTTTAGTCAATCAACCTTATAAATATGGTTTTGTCACTGATATTGAGTCAGACACAATTCCTCGTGGACTAAGCGAAGACATAGTTCGTCTGATATCTGCTAAAAAGAATGAACCAGAGTTCATGCTCAACTTTCGTCTCAAAGCATACAAGAAGTGGCTGCAAATGAAAGAACCACTTTGGGCACATGTTGACTATCCAAAAATAGACTATCAGAATATTATTTACTATTCAGCACCAAAATTGCAAGACAAGAAGAAAAGTCTAGAGGAAGTAGACCCTACTTTGTTAGAAACTTTTGAGAAACTTGGCATTCCCCTCTCAGAGCAGAAACGTCTAAGCAACGTTGCGGTTGATGCTGTGTTTGATAGTGTTTCTGTTGCTACTACTTTTAAAGAAAAGCTGGCTGAGGAAGGGGTAATTTTTGGCTCTATATCTGAAGCAGTACAGGAACATCCAGAGTTAGTAGAAAAATATCTGGGTAGTGTTGTACCAGTGGGGGATAATTTTTTTGCGGCTCTTAATTCTGCTGTGTTTAGTGATGGGTCTTTTGTGTTTATTCCTAAAGGTGTAAAGTGTCCGATGGATCTATCGACATACTTTAGAATTAATAATGGTGAGTCTGGTCAGTTTGAGCGGACTTTAATTGTGGCAGAGGAGGGTAGTTCAGTAACATATTTGGAAGGTTGCACTGCTCCAATGTTCGATACTAACCAACTTCACGCTGCGGTAGTTGAGCTGGTTACCCTTGACAATGCTGAAATTAAATATTCAACTGTGCAAAATTGGTTTGCTGGGGATGAAAATGGTAAAGGTGGTATTTATAATTTTGTGACTAAGCGCGGTTTGTGTAAAGGAGTAAATTCTAAAATTTCTTGGACTCAGGTAGAGACTGGTTCAGCTATTACCTGGAAATATCCTAGTTGTGTTTTGGTGGGTGATAACTCAGTGGGAGAATTTTATTCTGTTGCTCTAACTAATAATAAACAACAAGCAGATACAGGCACAAAAATGGTACATGTTGGCAAAAATACTCGCAGTACAATTATTTCTAAAGGTATTTCTGCTGGGAACTCCGCTAATAGTTACCGTGGTTTAGTAAAAATGGGGCCTGGTGCTAAGGGATCACGGAACTATTCTCAATGTGACTCAATGTTAATAGGCGATCGCGCACAAGCAAATACTTTTCCTTATATTCAAGTAGATAATAATACTGCTAAGGTTGAACATGAAGCTTCTACTTCTAAAATTGGAGTTGACCAACTTTTCTATTTTGCTCAAAGAGGTATTTCTCCTGAGGATGCGGTTTCTATGATTATTAGTGGTTTTTGTAAGGATGTATTTAATGAATTACCAATGGAGTTTGCTGCGGAAGCTGATAAGTTATTGAGTCTGAAATTAGAAGGTACAGTAGGTTAAATAAGGGAGTAGGGGAGAAGGCTAAAAAATATTCATGTTTGTAATTATACCATATCAAATTAAAGTTTGTTGTAATAATTAATAATGAATGAGTTTTCTGCCAGTTACTACTTCATGTTACTAAAAAACTTTCTAACTCTTTTTTTTGCAACTTTAGTTTGGGTTTTGCACTGCAACATGATTAAATGGCAAGGCAACCCAATAAAAGTTTATATCTATAGTTTTCAGCACATCGCGTATCAGCGAAAGTAAAAACTATAGTAAAAACTATTGGTTGTCGATGATAAGTTTTATTAATTTCCTAACACTTTGGGACTAGTTATATATGATTCTAGTAGATAAAACGTCATTTTCAAATAATTAAAATCAGAGTAAGGCTTACGTACCGACCTGGTGCTCATACAAAATTTCCAGATTTGAAAAACAGTAATCAGGGTAATAAACCAGGTTTCCTCTTTGGGTGAGTAAGTCCTGAAGATAATTACAATTTACACCCCACTTAAACTTAGCAGTAATTATTAATTATTAATTAATTACTAAAGTACTTACTTCTTAGAGAAATCAAGGGTAAATTACTTAATGAAAATCATTCATAACTCTTCTTATGTAAATATGATTAAAGAAAATAGCGAAGTAATTTTATCTGTTAAAAACTTAACAGCGAATGTAGAGGGAAAAGAGATTCTCAAAGGTTTTAATCTGGAAATAAAAGCGGGAGAAATCCATGCTATTATGGGGCCAAATGGTTCTGGAAAAAGCACATTTTCTAAAGTCTTGGCTGGTCATCCGGCCTACGAAGTTACAGGTGGAGAAGTAACATTTTTAGGTAAAAATTTATTCGACATGGAACCAGAGGAACGATCATTAAATGGTGTTTTTTTGGCATTTCAATATCCTCTAGAAATTCCTGGAGTTAGTAACTTAGATTTTTTACGAGTTGCTTATAATACGAAACAAAAATATCAAGGATTAGAAGAATTAGATGCTTTTGATTTTGATGATTTGGTACAGGATAAATTAGATGTTGTGAAAATGAAACCAGAGTTTTTAGACCGGAGTGTAAATGAAGGTTTTTCTGGAGGGGAAAAGAAGCGAAATGAAATATTACAAATGGCATTGTTAGAGCCAAAATTAGCAATTTTAGATGAGACAGACTCCGGGTTAGATATTGATGCTTTGAGGATAGTGGCAAATGGAGTAAATAAATTAGCAAATGAATCAAATTCTTTGTTAATAATTACTCACTATCAACGTTTATTAAACTACATTGTTCCGGATTTTGTTCATGTAACAGAAAGTGGTAGAATTATTAAAACTGGTACAAAAGAATTAGCATTAGAATTAGAAGAAAAAGGTTACGATGATGTGACTGAAGTAGCAAAAGTTGGGGTTTAAAAAGTATGCAAATATCCGTCAAACCAGAGATATTTTATTTAGACAAATTACTTGAAGAATCTTGTAAAAAAGTTTCCCCAGCTATAGCGTCAGACTTTTCTCTAGATGTAAAGATGGCAGCTTGGTTACAACAAGTACGCGATCGCGCAGCTGCCTGGGTGCGTGAGTTGAGTATTCCTACTAAAAAAGATGAGGAATGGCGCTTTACTAATTTGTCTTCAATGATGAAGCTAAGTTTCCAAGCACCGACCCTAGTAGACTTGGATGCTTTGAATATCGCTCCATTTATTTTGCCGGAAGTAGCAGACAGTCGGTTGGTGTTTGTCAATGGGGTATTTGCTCCTCAGTTATCAGAGGTGAAAGGTATAGAAAATCAGGTATTTGTGGGCAATTTGGGGCAGTTGCCTGAGGAATATCAAAAGCGCGTTGGCAATTATTTGGCACAACAACCAGGGAGTGAAGAAGTATTTACTTGCTTAAATACTGCTGGTTTAACTGATGCAGCAGTAGTATGGTTGCCCAAAAATCAGGTGCTAGAAAAACCAATACATCTATTGTTTATTGCGACTGAGACGGAAATTCCTATATTGACTCAGCGCCGTTGTTTAGTAGTAGCAGAAAGCAATAGTAGTGGGAAAATAATTGAGCATTGTGTGACAGCAGAAGTAATTTGTCCAGAAGCACCAAATTCTCATCCCTATCTGACAAATACTGTTACAGAAATATGGGTAGAGGAAAATGCAGAAATTGATCATACTAGAGTGCAACGAGATGCAGGGGCAGCGTTTCATATTGGCAAAACAGCGATCGCTCAAGCTAAAAATAGTCGTTATACTTGTAATGCTATTAATTTGGGAGGAAGGTTATCTCGTCATAATTTAGAAGTTGTTCAAATGGGTGAGGGAACAGAAACAAATCTTTATGGTTTGGCATTTCTTAGGAATGAGCAAGAAATAGATACTCACAGCAGCATTACTTTGAATTATCCCAATAGTGTGACTGACCAACTTTATAAGTGCATTGTTGATGACAAAGCACATTCTATATTTAATGGCAAAATATATGTTTCTCAAACTGCTCAGTTGACAAATGCTGCTCAATTAAATCGTAATTTGTTGCTTTCTTCTGGAGGGAGAGTTGATACAAAGCCACAGTTAGAAATTATTGCTGATAATGTTCAATGTTCTCATGGGGCAACTGTTAGTCAGTTAGATGATGATGAGGTATTTTATTTACAAAGTCGAGGCTTGAGCCAAGAGGCAAGTCGCAATTTGTTAATTGATGCTTTTGCTGCAGAAATTCTTAACAAGTTACCTTTACCTTCTTTGCAGCGTATTTTAAAACAATGTGTCGCTTGTAAAATTTAACATAAGAAAGGATAAATAAAGTGAGTTAATAAGTTTATTTAGATCTAGAGCTAACTCAAACTTAAAAGACTAATGTTAAATAATACCTTTGTCATGTTGGCATCTTGCCTGCTATACTTAATAGCTCAAAAGAAATAAGGCCTCAAGCAACTTTATTCAAGGGGATAAAAGAGGAAATTGCAGACTTTCTGACTTCGGTATTATTGGAGGTATTGTTTTATCACCTAAAATGAACAATACAGTTCCTCCTCCAGGAGGCTAACTGATAACTAATTTTCTGGCCTCCTTATTACTGGAGCACTGTTTAACTACCCAACATGAAAAAAGCAGTTTCTCTTCTAGGAGGCTAATTTATAACTGACCATTGATAACTGATAATTAAAAAGATGACTATTATTCAAGAAAGAACTTTGGCAGAAAAATTACGTGCAGATTTTCCAATTTTAAATCAGGAAATAAATGGTGAACCACTTATTTATTTAGATAATGCTGCTACTTCCCAAAAACCATTAGCAGTTATCAACGCTTGGCAAGAATATTACCTCAAATATAATTCTAATGTGCATCGGGGTATTCATACTTTAAGCTCGAAGGCAACAGATGCTTATGAAGGGGCAAGAGATAAAGTGGCTGCTTTGATTAATGCGGCATCTCGGAATGAAATTATTTATACTCGAAATGCTAGCGAAGCAGTTAATTTGGTTGCTTATTCTTGGGGTTTAAATAATCTTAAATCAGGAGATGAAATAATTGTCTCTGTGATGGAACATCATAGTAATTTTGTTCCCTGGCAAATGGTTGCTCAAAAAACTGGATCAGTTTTAAAATTTGTTGAGTTGAATGAAACTGAAGAACTTAATTTAGAACAATATAAAGCTCTAATTTCAGACAAAACAAAGTTAGTTGCATTAGCTCATGTTTCTAATGTTTTAGGTTGTATTAATCCAATTCAAGAAATTTGTTCAATTGCTCATAAAAATGGAGCTAAAGTATTAATAGATGCTTGCCAAAGTGTACCTCATTGTGTGGTAGATGTGCAGTCAATAGATTGTGATTGGTTAGTAGCTTCCGGCCATAAAATGTGCGCTCCTACTGGTATTGGTTTTTTGTATGGTAAGTTGGAATTACTAAAAGAAATGCCACCATTTTTAGGAGGGGGTGAAATGATTTCTGAGGTGTTTCTTGATCATTATACTTATGCAGAATTACCTCATAAATTTGAAGCAGGAACCCCAGCGATAGGAGAGGCGATCGCTCTTGGTGCAGCAGTAGATTATCTCACAAATATAGGTATGGAAAAAATTCATAATTATGAAGTAGAATTAACTACCTATTTATTTAATAAATTACGTCAAATTCCTCAAATTACTATTTACGGACCTCAACCAAATACCTATGGAGAAGGTAGAGGGACATTAGTATCTTTTACAGTAGAAAATATTCATCCTAACGATTTATCAACAATGTTAGATGAAGCAGGGATAGCAATTCGTTCTGGTCATCATTGTGCTCAACCTTTGCATCAATATTTAAAGGTTTCATCCACAGCAAGAGCAAGTTTATCTTTTTATAATACTCGTGATGATATTGATATTTTTGTTGATGCTTTGAAAGATACAATCAATTTTTTTGCTGATATTATGGGTTGAAAAAATAATTGATCAAATAATTAGTAATGAAGCCTTTGGTTGGGTTTAGCTATTGCTAAACTCAACGGAAATATTTGAGTTCTACTAAATTGGCAATAATTTATAGATTAATTTGAATTTTAACTATTTTTAGCCACTTAAATAAATGAAATTTCTGTGGTTTTCTCTACTCGTTACAGCAGTTTTTTGGCACCCTAGACAACAGTAGGAAGTTTACATACAACATCCCTATATGCAAGTCTCGACAAGGTTTTAGTTATGGCAATGTCGTTCATTAATTTGCATTAATTTGAAAAGCGCTGTTAATCAAAAATTATAACGGGAGCTTCTGAAACGAGGATAACTATACCCAAGTCTCAGAAGTTTCTGACTTTAGGGGCTGACTAAGGTCTAAGCTTTGTATAGCTATACAAAATGAGACCCACCTCCCTTCATATTTTATTTAATATGTTTCGTGTTCCATTCTCGTGTCTATCTAATACTTTTCTAAATTTATGACTATTGGGAGTTCTGAGTGATAGATATGAGTAATAAATTTTTAGGTACTTTGCTATTAGAATTGCTACAATAAGTGTGAAGTATTATGAAGATTTACTGTAAAAAAGGTGTTGCTGAACTAAGGGATGAGTCTTTGCAGAGTTTGCAGAAAAGGTAAATTCTATCTTTGACTTCCTATTTCTCTAAAACTGTAATTCATCCTGTAAATATGAAACGCTTTTAAAAATGACAGGCATATTTTGCTCCTACTGCTGGAAGTTTTATAAATTACTTGGAAAAGCTATATTATATATGTTGGGTTAATAGTGGGGATGAGCTTTCCTGCGGAATGGTGTGCCTAGGCTAATGCACCACCCAACCGCGACTAAAATTCCTAAATTTTTTTTCAATTAATAGAGGCGATAAGTATGAGAGAATGGAATCTAAATAAACTTATAGTTATTAACTTAATTGTTCTGAATGTTGCGATTATTTTATTAGCAATAGTATTGATTTTTTTTCCCTATCAAACTTTAGCAACTTCTACCCCTAAACCTCAAGGAAAAACAGAGTCAAAAACTGAATTTGTAAATTCAGAAAAGTTAAGTCAGGGTAGGAAGAGACGATATGAGTATAAGGTTGAATATCAATTTGGTTTTCCTCAAAGTGAGCAAGAAAGAGACAATTATACAAAAGCTTTAAATGAAGCTGGAAAAGATGGGTGGGAATTAAGTCAAACTAATGTTGTTTTTAATCCTACTAATGGACAGGGTTTATATATTTTGATTTTTAAAAGAGAGAAATAAACTTTGATTTTTATCTTGATATTTAATCAGGCTGCATAAAGTTAATTTAACTCTGGTTAGAATCTGCTATTCGGGTACAGTTTATATTGTTTTTTATAGTAATACTAATTCCCAGATATTAATACTAACTATTTGTAAGAATTCATAAATTTAAGTAATGAAGATAAAGGGAATAATTTTTTTTACGATTAACGCTATTGAATTGAGTTAATGTTATAAATCATGTACAGATGTTGTATGCAAAGTCTCTAATGTCATAATTTTTTATACAATATCTCTACAATTATTCCCATCTTCTGGAATTATTTCAAGTTAGGTGTTCTACTCAAAGTGGAAGGTTGAATTTTTTTTAATAAATAGTATTAGTTAGTCCTATTTTTGTGCTACAACTTCAATTATTTCTGTATCCATAATCATCTGGTTATTACTAACTAAATTTTCGTGTTTATTGGTATTCAGACTAACAGTTATTTTATTCTTACCTGGCTCTAAATTTCCGAGATAATACCAATTGCTATAAATTCTAGTTATTTTTTTGTCGTTGATGTAAAGATGAGCATGACCTTCATTAATGTTGCTATTTTGATTAACTGTTTCTGGGGAAAATTGAAAGTTAGTTAACTTGATATGTAAATTCCATCCTTTCATGGTATCTTGATAAACAAATAAATCTACTTTAGGAACTGGTTTTTCTGATGGAATTTCTATGTTTTTATGGCTATGATTTATGTGATTGTGAGACTTATCAGCAACTAAATGATTATTAGCATAATTTACTTTGATAGCAACTCCTAATCCAGTAGCTAAAATTAGTATTGTAGATACAATCTTGAGTATTTTGTTCATCTTTTTTTTCATTATTTATGATTAGTCTGCCTACCATAAAAAATGATAGTAACTGAAGCTTAGACTAAATTTTTTGGTATTCAAATAATCTACTCAGAAGCAATAAAAACTTGCCACTTAGAACCCTTGGGTAATGTAAGGGAGGCATATGTTTTATGTTTTTAGTGCTCTTGATTATTTTTATTTATTTGGCAAGTTTAGGTAATGCTGAGATTATTCAAACTATTTAAAAAGTTTTTCTAGGACACAATTACCTTGTAGCAAAAACTGTGGATAATTCTAATACAAAAATAGTTTTAGTCTAGTTGGCTTCTGTCACTATTTTTTTTGTACGCAAGTTTTTGAGTATATTTAGTTAATATAAACTTCAGTAATGAAAATGTCAAAAGACAAGTTGTCATACTTAATCAGTAAAAAAAAAATTAAGAATTAATTAAAAAATTATATATGTTGGTGATATTTTGGTCAGTAAAAAAAAAATTAAGAATTAATTAAAAGGTTATATATGTTGGTGATATTTTGAGCGGCTAGATTGTATAATACAAGGTGAACTGCTAGAAGCGATCGCTTTGACAGATAATCATGAAACGACTTCAGTTTTACCAATGGGCTGGGGAAGCTCAAAGACTAGAAAGATAGCTATTTTTAGCCATCGGTCATGCCACATCTATTGAACATTTGCAAAAACTAATTTTTTAGCTTGTTGTTTAGGCTAAAGAGAATTAAGTTATCAGTTTTTATTTAGAGGAAGTATTAAAATCATCAAAGGAAACTATATCAAACGGAAAATCTAGAAGCAGTTATTGGTTCTGCTTATTGAGAAAAGGAAGAAGGGACTTTAACAACTTTGGATAAATTATTAGAAGTTTCAGTTGATATGTTGACTGTAATTTTAATAGGTTATCAATTTACAGGAGTTTATAATAATTGGATGATTACACCTAGAGGTTATTTAGGGTTAGAAATAGATGAGCAGGTCGGGAAAACAAAATTGAATGGATGGAAGCATAATTTACCTTTCAGTAGAAGGCGTCCTTGTGATAGAAACTATTGCTTTACTGTTTTTTTATTGATTCTAATAAGTTGAGTGCTAATTCTATATGCCCATGTCGGTCCAGGTTATTCACAAGGGCGTCAATTTCTCTATTGTAGCCTGATTCTGCAATCTCAGAATAATATTTTTCTACAAATGTGCTTAAGTCTGTATCCTGGAGATAATTTTCGACTATTTTACAAAAATTACTTAAATGATTTCGTGTTTTCAAGTCTTCTCTGAGAGCGGCTATTGTATCTTCAAATTCGCTATATCGCCCTTGGTTAGAGTAAAGACCAGCTAAGTTGATGAAGCTTGAAGCAAGAGAGGGATGATTTGCTGGTAGGGCAATTTTATTAATTTCTATCGCTTGTTTGTACAAAGCTTCGGCTTCGCTGTATCGCCCTTGGTTAAAGTAAAGAGCAGCTAAGTTCTCGAGACTCGAAGCAAGAGAGGGATGATTTGCTGGTAGGGCAATTTTATTAATTTCTATCGCTT
>JAGGDU010000216.1:83713-84996 GCA_018457135.1 Trichodesmium erythraeum GBRTRLIN201
GTTTGTACAAAGCTTCGGCTTCGCTATATCGCCCTTGGTTAGAGTAAAGACCAGCTAAGTTGTTGAGATTGAAAGCAAGAGAGGGATGATTTGCTGATAGGGCAATTTTATTAATTTCTATCGCTTGTTTGTACAAAGGTTCGGCTTCGCTATATCGCCCTTGGTTAAAGTAAAGACTAGCTAAGTTGTTGAGACTCGAAGCAAGAAAGGGATGATTTGCTGGTAAGGCGATTTTATTAATTTCTATCGCTTGTTTGTACAAAGGTTCGGCTTCACTATATCGCTCTTGGTTAGAGTAAAGACCAGCTAAGTTGTTGAGACTCGAAGCACGAGAGGGATGATTTACTGGTAGGGCGATTTTATTAATTTCTATCGCTTGTTTGTACAAAGGTTCGGCTTCACTATATCGCCCTTGAGAACGATAAAGAATAGCCAGGTTGTTAAGATTAGAAGCAATTTCTGGATGTGTTGCTCCTAACAGTTGCTTGTTCATCTTTAATGCTTCGAGATACAAGGGTTCGGCTTCGCTATATCGCCCTTGGGAATAGTAGAGACCAGCCAGGTTGTTAAGATTAGAAGCAATTTCTGGATGTGTTGCTCCTAACAGTTGCTTGTTCATCTTTAATGCTTCGAGATACAAGGGTTCGGCTTCGCTATATCGCCCTTGGGAATAGTAGAGACCAGCCAGGTTATTAAGATTAGAGGCCACATCCGGATGTGTTGACCCTAACAGTTGCTTGTTCATCTTTAATGCTTCGAGATACAAGGGTTCGGCTTTGCTATATTGCCCTTGATTTTCATAACAAATGCCTAAATTACCTAAGGCTTTACTTTCTGATTGCCGATCTTTTATTTCGCGAGTAATCGCCAATTGTTGTTGAAAATAATTAATGGAGCGTTCAAAATGCCCTAGTGACTGATAAACAATTCCTAAATTACCTAAGGCTTTACTTTCTGATTGCCTATCTTTTGTTTCTTGAGTAATCGCCAATTGTTGTTGAAAAGAATCAATGGAGCGTTCAAAATGCCCTAGTGACTGATAAACAATTCCTAAATTACCTAAGGCTTTACTTTCTGATTGCCGATCTTTTATTTCGCGAGTAATCGCCAATTGTTGTTGAAAATAATTAATGGAGCGTTCAAAATGCCCTAGTGACTGATAAACAATTCCTAAATTACCTAATGCTTGACTTTCAGATTGCCGATCTTTTATGTCACGAGTAATCGGCAATTGTTGTTGAAAAGAATCAATGGAGCGTTCAAAATGCCCTAGTGACTGATAA
>JAGGDU010000217.1 GCA_018457135.1 Trichodesmium erythraeum GBRTRLIN201
AAACCCAAAGCAAAGCCCATTAACATTATTAGCAATATCAGATGGAATAGGAGGTTACGAACATGGAGAAGAAATCAGTAGAGAAGTCCTAAAAAGATCAGCCTCAGCCTATTTGAAACCTTAGTATTTGAACCCAGTATTAACAACCAAGAAAAAAGCAAAAAACTCCCAACTATAGAAACATTAACTATAGCCATAAAAGAAGCGATCGCCGAAACAAACGCTCATATAAAAAGAATAATAAAAAACAATAGTTGGGATAAATCTGGAGCCACATTAGCAGTTGCCTTAATCTCCGAAGCAATAGCAATTATTTCCAACTTAGGAGACAGCCTAATCTATCATTATTCTCATCAAAATTATGGTCAAAAAATCAGACAAATTACCGACAACCACACATTAGCAAGTGCCATAAGACGAGGAGGAATAATTATCTCAGAAATGGCAGCTCACCACGAGGGAAAGAATATGTTAGAATTTTATTTAGGGTGTGATAATTTACCACCAGATTTACCCATACATTATGTTTCGCTTTATGCAGAAGATTTACTATTATTATGTAGTGATGGAGTGAGTAGTAATTTCCAGGAAAAAGAATTAAAAGATATCCTATCAGAAGGAGATTTAAAAAAAATCTCTAAGAAATTAATTAGTCAATCTCAGCAAGGGGGGGGAAACGGATAATCAGACTTTAATTGTATGGCGTCATCTTGGAAAAAGTGCAGATAATGAAACAGTAATTCAATCAATAAAAAAATGGTAAACAAACATATTTTTTTAGGCAAGAACTGAGTGATTAGGAATTAATAGAGAATAATTACTTCTAAAGTTAAAGCAGTGTAGTTTGACAGTAAATTTTAATTCTCTCTCAATTAATAATTTGACCAATCAATAATTTTTCAATACCCCAGCTACTCACTAAAAAAAGCTAATAACTGAATACTTACCTATTTTGTATACCTGAATCCTTACCTAGTAACTAATAACTAAAGTTTTAAGTGGAAAGACTAATCACTAATAACTAAAAAAGTTAACCCTTGAAAAACTGATAACTAAAAAAGCCAATAATTGAAAAATTTAATAGCTAAAAAAAGCTGATGATTGAAGCTTAAACTGAAGTTACTAATAGCTAATAACTAAAAAAGATTATAAGTAAAAAAAGGTTAATAACTGAGTTATAAATGAAGCTTTAACTGGAGGTGCTAATAACTAATAACTAAAAAAGCTGATGACTGAAAAAGTTGATGACTAAAAAGGCTAAGAACTGAAAAATATAAGAACTGAAAAAGCTGATAATTGAAGCTTTAACTGAAGGTACTCATAACTAATAAATCAAAAAGCTGATAACTGAAAAAGCTGATAACTGAAAAAAAACTGATGATTAAAGCTTGAAATGGAGGTAGTAATAGCTAACAACTAAAAAAGCTGATAACTGAAAAAGCTGATAACTGAAAAAGTTAATAACTGAAAAAAAACTGATAATTAAAGCTTGAACTGAAGGTACTAATAGCTCACAACTAAAAAAGTTGATAACTGAAGCTTGAACTGGAGGTACTAATAGCTAATAAATCAAAAAGCTGATAACTGAAAAAACTGATAAATGATAACTGATAAATGATAACTGATAAATAATAACTGAAAAAAACTGATAATTAAAGCTTGGATCGGAGGTACTAATAGCTAATAAATCAAAAAGCTGATAACTGAAAAAACTGATAATTGATAACTGATAAATGATAACTGAAAAAACTAAGAACTGAAAAAAACTGATAATTAAAGCTTGGATCGGAGGTACTAATAGCTAATAAATCAAAAAGCTGATAACTGAAAAAGCTGATAACTGAAAAAGCTAAGAAATGAAAAAGCTAAGAAATGAAAAAGCTGATAATTGAAGCTTGAATTTGAGATACTAATAGCTAATAACTAAAAAAGCTGATAACTGAAAAAACTTATAACTGAAAAAAACTCTGAACTGAAGTTTTAACTGGAGGTACTAATACTAATAAATCAAAAAACTGATAATTGGAAAACTGATAACTGAAAAACTGATAACCTAAAATTTCAAAAACTTTAGAATTAATGGTAGGTGGAAAAATTCCTATCAATATTAATAAAATAGGCGAAATTGAATTATTAGAACTTCTAGGAACAGGTACTTTTGGTTCCGCTTGGAAAGCAATAGACCATAGCCACAAAAAAAACTATATTTTAAAAGTAATTCAAGGAATTAAACCAGAAGAAACCTTAGTAGAAAGAATTCGTTTAGAAGCAGCAGTTAACATCCCCTCAGAAAACATCATCCCCTTATTAGGTCTAAAAGAATGGGATGCTAATACCTATCTAATATTATTTGAATACTTTCCCGGCAAACGCCTAGACAAACTCTTAGAAAAAAAATCCCTCAATAACCGACAAAAAAAACAAATATTTAAACAAATATTATTAGGTATATCTGCAGCTCATCAATGCAACATTATTCACAGAGACTTAAAACCAGCAAATATTATTATTAGCAATGATATGCAAACAAAAATTATCGACTTTGGAGTTGCCAAATTTAAAGATCAAAATATTACCATGAGCAAAGAAATAATAGATACACCTCCCTATATGGCTCCAGAATTTTTGATAGAAGGAGCCAAAGTTGCCGATGCTAAAAGTGATATTTATTCTCTCGGTCATATTCTTTATGAGTTAGCCATGGGAGAAAATTTTTGGCGTCATTCCGGTTGGTATAAACTAGAAGATTTTATCAAGTATTTAACTCAAACCCCAACACCAAAAATAGGGATAGATTTGAATGATTTTTACTGTGATTTTTTCCCAGAAGTAGAGCAGGTATTATCCCAGATGATGAAGATTAATCCAGAAGAACGTTATCAGTCAGTAGAAGACGTGATTTGTGATTTAGAAATTCCTCTTGAATATCCCAAGTTACCCATAGCTTTAAATTTTGAATACCCCTTATTAATAGTAGAATCTGGAAATAACAAAGGAGCTCGTACTTTTGTAAATATTAATGATAGTGGTAGTCTGATTTTAGGTCGTGTAGATATTGCCGGAGCTGATACAACTATTAGTAGACAACATTTGGAGTTTATGAGAAAGGAAAATAATTATTTTGTCCGAGATTTAGGTAGTAAAAATGGTACTATGTTGAAAGGTAAAATGATTGATAATTATCCTGTGGAAATTAAACATGGGAATATGATTAAAGTGGGAGATGTATTTTTAAGGTTTGTGTTTTTAGATAGGAGTTAATAAAACAATGAAAGCTTGCCCTAAATGTGGAGCCTCAAATTTAGATACTGCTAAATTCTGTAATGAGTGTGGTCTAAAATTGGAGACAAAACTAGCAGCAAAAACTGTTAAAAGTTATTCCCGAGAAAAATTTATTGAAACTCTGAGGCAAAGAGCAGAAACTTTAGACATAAAACGCAAAGCAGATATCATGTTTGTGTTAGATTGTACTGGCAGTATGCAAGGTGAAATTTATGGGATAAAAGAAACAATCATGGAATTTGCTGATACTATCGAAAAAGATGGGGTCTGAGTTAGAGTGGGTTTAATAGAATTTCGCGATCGCCTCATTAATGAAGAACATCAACTCTTAAAATTTGACAGAAAAGTCTTTACAAATAATCCCATTCTTTTCCGCCAAAAAGTTGCTAAAATTAAAGCTTATGGAGGGGGAGATGTGCCAGAAAGTAGTTTAGATGCAGTCATGTTGGCATTGGCTCAACCCTTTGATTTAGAAAGTAATAAAGCTATTGTTTTAGTAACAGATGCTCCTCCACATATTCCAGATAAAAAAACTAAAAATATTGAGGAAGTGGTAACAGCTATTCAAACTACAGGAATAGAACAATTTTATTTAGTTATTGCCACTCAAGATGCCGAAAGTCAAGTTTATTTAAAGTTATTATCAGGAGTCAAAGGAATGGCATTTGATTTAGGAAAAGGTGATGATTTCTGCAGTCGTGCTGAAAATTTTAAACGAACTTTAATGTCACTAGGAAAAACTATTTCTACTGCTACACGCTGAAAGTCATATTTTTTCCTGACTGTTTGTAATAAGCTAGCATTCTCAAGCTAATTGTGATATTATTATTTTAGATTTACCTGACCATATACTAGACTTTTTATTCAACAGTAAAAATTCTAGTCGTTACAAATAAGAATGGAAAACTTTTTCTACTGAAACTTAATTATAGTAAGAAAAAACTTGTCTCAATCCAAATTAAAATAACTATAAAAAAACAAGCGATCGCCCCAAGAAAACCAGAGAAAATAATCATTACTAAATCTTGTAGTTAATCCATAAAAATATGGTGGCCTTAACTCTATATAAATAATGATCAGAACAGTTGAGGAGGGTTAGAAATATTTATTTTGTAAAGCTTTAATATTTTCATAATCAGAGGATTTGACTATGTAAGCGAAATCCTCTATGGTACTATTAATATAGTAGTATTTATTTTCCTATAAACTAGATTTTTTATTCAACAAAAAAAAGTTAAAATAGAAAAAAATCACTAATATGAAATATCCAATCTCTCCAAAAAAAGAATAGAAAACATTTCATTTAATTAGAGAAATTAGAAACCAGCTCGGAGTAAATTTTTTCTCTTTGTAGAGAACGACCAATTAAAACTAACTTAGTTTGCCTAGTCTCCTGTTTTTGCCAGAGACGGTCATAGAAAAAATCAAAGCGTGAACCCACCCCCTGCAAAACCAGACGCATAGACTTATTTGGCACTGCCACAAAACCTTTAATCCGATATATTTCAGAATTTGTCACTAAACCGTTCAACTTTTCAACTAACCCTTGGGGTTCAAACTCTTCATCCAAAATTAAATGTACAGAATTAATTTCATCATCATGTTCATGTTCTTCTTGAGTATCATGGTGACTAGGACGAGAATCTAAATTATCTTCAACTACAGCATTAAAACCCAACAATAAATCTGGATTAATTTCACCTCCAATACAAGGAACTATTTTCACAGTTTTAGGCAAATGCTCCCTCAACCAATTTTGTACTTTATCAGAAGTAGCTTCATCCACCATATCAACCTTAGTTAATAAAACCAGATCAGCACAAGCTAACTGATCTTCAAATAATTCCTCAATAGGGGTTTCATGATCCAAATTTGGGTCAGCTTGACGTTGAGCTTTCAAAGCATCAATATCTCCAACCAAACTACCATTTGCCACAGCTTCACAATCAACAACAGTAACAACTCCATCCACCGTAGCAGAAGTCTTAATTTGAGGCCAACGAAATGCTTGTACCAAAGGTTTTGGTAAAGCTAACCCAGAAGTTTCAATTAAAATAGAATCAATTTTTTCTCGACGTTTTAATAGTTCTTGCATAGTCGGAAAAAATTCCTCTTGCACAGTACAGCAAAGACAACCATTATTTAGTTCAACAATATTATTAATAATACCTTCCTCATCATAAACTTGACAAGAACGTAATAAATCTCCATCTATACCAACTTCACCAAATTCATTCACTAAAACAGCAATGCGACGACCTTTATTATTTTTTAATAAATGGCGAATTGTCGTAGTTTTACCACTACCGAGAAAACCCGTAATTACAGTAACTGGAATTTTAGCACTCATAATTTTATTAGTAATTTATTGAAAGTTATTTGAAAAAATTAATAAGTCAAGAAAAGAGAGAAAAAACAAGAAATCAAAAAGTTAACTTTTTAGGGATTAGCTTTAAGCTTATTACTGATAATATTAAGCATTATTTATAATTATAAAAACTAGCAGTACTATTTTTGAGTTAAATATCTTTAAATTCACGCTTTATTTTTTTTATATCTAAAAACTTTGGGTCGATTCGGTTATGCATTTGTGAAGTCATAAATTGTTTAATTTAGAGGAAATAAAATATAAGCATTAACAGTGTTTATAAACATATAAACTTTGACAAACAAACGATAAATCACCATATCAATAAATATTAACCCAGAAATTATATTAGATATTCTCTTATTGTATTTAAAGAAAAAAACTTGAATTGAAATTTTGAATAATAATTATAAATCATATTAATTATATATCAGCTAATCCTTCTAATAAGAGGTATTAGATTAATAAAATATATTTTCCTAAATTATCTTAGAGTTATCTATTTGGAACTGCCAAATAACTTTTGGTATATACAATTAACCATAGCTTCATAACAATTCAATTAAATATAGATAGTAAACTTCATTAAGTACAAACCTTAATCAGGAATATAAAATAAGAAAAATAAACATGTACCTAATTTTAATTGTTTCTAACGATATTCTAATTTTAGATTACTACTGATTCCATTTTTAAATTTAGTATAACTATCAAAAGCTTAATATAAAAACTTGTTTCTATCTACTAAATTCTAGAGTATTATGGTTATTCCGCAACGCAAAAAAAATATACATTACTAACTTAAAAACCATGCATAATATCAATTCAAAATAGCTTTTGTGAAAAACACCAGTCCAATAGTACTTATAAATAAACCTAAAAAACTCATTAATCTAAAAAATTGGTTTTGCCAATAACTACTAACTAATTCAGCAGACTTCATTGCAAATAATGCTATGAATAATTGCATTGCAGTAAAACCTATCAAATATGCTAATAATGGAGTCATTTCTGAACCAATAATTGCTTCTCCATAAGCATAACCATGAAATATACCAGAAATAGCAGCAAAGATAATCACTAAAGGAGTATTTAGTTTTTGTTTGAAAGCTAACATTGCACCCAAAGCAACCACAGAAATAGCGATCGCTATTTCTGTCAAAGGTAAATCAATGCTAAGAAGATGAATACCTGTTCCTAGCATTGCTGTAGCCAGAAAAGATACTAAAACTAATATAGAGTTAGACATTCCTGCTGCAATTAATCCAACTCCAACGACAAAAGACAAATGATCTATGCCAATAATTGGATGTCCCATACCAGAAATTAAACCTTCCCAAAAATTAGCTGGTATTTTACCCCCCATTGGATGGTGAGCCATTGCTAATTCTGTAGTGCTGAAAAAAATTAAACTTGTACAGGTAACTATTACAATAGTCAAAATTTTATTTAGCTGATTACCCATTCTAATTTTTGTAAATTTACTGTGTTTGTATGTCATCCTAACCTCGTAGATTTATTGTCTTAATAATTTTGTTTTGATTTTGCTGGGTATTATAGCTTCAATAAAATCCTCTTGATGCTACTCTTACGAGACATGGCGAAATTTCCTAGCATCGCTGTTAGGGGCTTTCTGCCTTATAGCACCCACTTTTGGGAATTTACTCTCTTCAGCTCCTATGCTAGCTTCACACAATGACACTTATCCTTAAGCTGCCAAAAATTTATACTTGCATTTATACCCTAATTATGTATAGTGACTATCACACTCATGTATTCCACTATCTAATATTGAGAGGTAATTTTTCTACCATATAACCACAATAGCCAAAGTAGAGATAAATTATAGATTTTTAATGATTCCACAGTTGCAAGATAGGGTTGAATTTGTACCATTACCTCTAACGACTGACTTTCTCTAGAACAAACAATAGGCTAATAAATCTATCACAGTATTTGTGATTTTAACCAAGCTACTTTTTACAATAAATAAAAAGTAGCTTGATTATTTTATTTATTGTAAAAAAAATTAATACCTTAGAGATCATATCAGTTTTGATAGACCATAAATACTACTATTTAGAAGGTTCAGCAGTTTAGCTTCAAAAGACCATTTATAAACAAAACCTGGTAGTCCATCAAGAAAGTGTGGGAATGATCAGATGATTATTCTCCTTAAGATTTAGTTTATAAACCCTTATATATAAATAATTCAAAATTTTAAAAGTATGAGTTCAAGTATGTAACAAGCTAAAGCAGCAAATAAAAGCTAATTAAAACCAATTACAATTCGATATTTCCAACTTAGTTGTTCCGACTATCTAAGCGATCGCCACTGGGACTCCTCGTCATCCCTTGAAAATTTAATTACTAAATTTGTGACCTACCTTCCATCTATCCAGCAAAAACAATCTCCCATTCAGAATATATACAAAAATACTCCCATTGACACTAGGGTATATTATCAATTAAAGAAGAGATTGACATTATGAGTATAGTATGATAATAAAAAATGATATAGCCAAATGTGTTGGTCTACTTATAATTTTTTGTTAATAAAGACTTACTTTAGAGGATTTGGACTATCTTTAGAGGTTTCAGACTTTAAAGATGCGAGAGCTCACTACTATAACTACAGAAACAACAAAAAAAGACTGCGTTAAGTAGTAGAACATTATGGTTTGTGGGACCGCCAATGGGAAGTAGTTAAAAATTTACTATCAAGGTGTGAAGGAATTGATTGATGGACAGAAAGAGACGACCAACTCTTTGTGGAGGCTCTTCTATATAGCTATAGAGCAGGAATTCCAAGAAGGAAAGACTACTTCAAGCTTTAGCTGAAGATACAGAATCCTAACGGGACTTTAGTGAAAAAATAGTAAAAAAAAGGGTATAATGTATACCTGAT
>JAGGDU010000218.1 GCA_018457135.1 Trichodesmium erythraeum GBRTRLIN201
TTTGTGCTACCCACTGTTATTTTTACCATCTTTCCTTGCTTTGTGCAACAAAGCAATTCCAAAGTCATAGAAATCGTGTAGAGGCTAACTTTGTATAACGTATTGTATGCTGGATGTCGCGATGACCTCACGGGGTGACAAGCTAGTTGAAAGCTATATTAGTCAAGTGAGTGAATATTTTTAGAAGTTAGGGACTTATAGCCACCGAAACAATCGATCTCACCTGAATCCTTACATTAAATTAATTTAAAGATATGAAATAACAATTTCATTCCCTATTCTCTATTCCCTGACTTCTACAAGAAGTCTATTAAATATAGTCATTAATTGCATAAGACAATACTTTGTCTAATTTTAATGGTTCAACATAAGTTTGATAATCTTGAGCAACATTTTCACCAAAAATATGCCAATGATTATGGTTTAAAAAACTACTGATTATTCGTGATGAATGATTCCAATACTGTTTATTATAAATTTCAATAATAATTGCTCCTCTATTACAAAAAATTTGATTATAAATTCCAGCACCGTGAGGACCAAGAAGAACTTGAGCTTGTGAAAATATATTTATTTGTTCTCTAAAACTCAGTTCTTCACATCGTAATATCTCAAAATTATATTTTTTTATAATTGGTAATATTTCTGATTCATTAATAATTTTACGAGTATAATTAGAACGAGAAATATAAATTAGTTTATTTGGTTTATTATTATCATTAATTGCCTGAAGTAATTTATTTCTAATCTTTAAAATATATTTTTTACATACTCTACCATTTTTTTGTGCCCCATGAATAAGAATTAGTTTTTCAACTACAAGACAGGGATGTTGAATCTTAATAAGTTGTTGTTCTTTAATTCCTAATAATTTTAGAGAATCAATTATATAGCTAGGTGAATTTTTAGGAATAATAAATTTTAGCTCTTGTTTTAATGATTCTAGTAAAGCAAGTTTGGGTAAACCATCCATTAACCAATGTGCATAATTTAAACTATAATCAGATAAAAGAGATACATAAGTTCCCAATAATTTCTCCGAATTATTAATAGCTTCTTTGATTTTTTCTAAATTAAAATCAAGTTTTAACTTTTCACTCATTACAGATTGAGTGATTATTTCAAAATCAGAAGTTAAAACTAATCCATTAGGCTCTAAAATAGTTGCATTTGGGATTGTACACCTAAATGTTTCTCCTATTTCAGAGGATGTGACACAATAAAGATGATAAAAGTTATTTTCTCTAGGAATTATAATATCTTTTAATTCTTTATCATTCTTATTATTGAGAATTTTACCCCAATCTTGAATAGCATAAATAATATCCTCCTCAATAGTTTTTGAAGGTTGAAAAATTTGACTCATAGATTTTTCAACTACTTCAAAAAGCCATCCATTTTGGCGAGCTAAATCTTTTAAGTTATCATTAATTATTAAGTCTGTATTTTTTTCATCTGACCAATAAAGCATTTTATAGCAACCCTATTTTATTTGTGCATAAAAATCTTACCTACTCTAAATTTTTAGTAAATAATAATAACAGGACTTACGCAAAATATGAAAATATACACCATATGTAGGGTTTAACCCCTACTAGATATAGTGGTTCTGCGTAAGTCCTGAATAATATTAAATACCGACAAACTTTTGCCATGTCATGGGTTCATCTACACTACCAAATTTCTGTTCATCAGGATTAAGAGTTTCTGGATCAATATAAGTACCAAAAATATGATCAAAGATAGTAAAATAACTTCCTAAATTTTTAGCACCAATATCAGTATGATGTAAACTATGATAGCGGGGTGTAACAAATAGCCACTCTAGTTTTCCCATCCATGAATGCCATTTAATATTAAGATGTACCAAATTATCATGAAAAGCTCCAAATAAACCAACATAAAACATTACTTCAGGGGGTATTGATAGAAGTGGATAAGCAATAAATCCAATTTGAAATAAAAAACGACTGGTAAAACTTGTTCTTTGAGCAGCCAACCACCATAGTTGTTGAATAGAATGATGCCATTGATGGGTTTGCCATAAATATTTGTTATGGTGCATCCACCAATGAGCGACATAATAACAAAAATCTTTGATTAAATAAGCAAGAACTAATCTTAGCCAAACGGGAAGAGAAAGTATTTTTATTTCTCCTAACCATTGTGTCACTGATGTCGGAACCACAAGTTTGATAATATAAAAATAAGCATAAGCAATAATAATAGTGAAGAAAATTGATACTAATGCAGCCCCAAATTCAGGAATAAATCGATTGACATATTTAATATCTCGTAAAGGATCTTGCTTTTCCCAAAATAGCCAGAGAATAATACCTGTAATAAATAATGCCAACCAGCCAATCATAACTTGCGTAATCATTTTTTTTTCTCAAAATTAATTTATACTCCAACAATTTTTCGTACTGTTACAACGGCATTTTCTCCTGATGCAAATTGAACTTGATTGTCCGTTAGTTGTTCAGGATTAACATAAGTACCAAAAATTCGATCAAAAATAGTAAATAATGCTCCTAAATTTTTAGTGTTAGAGCCTGTTTCAGTATGATGCACAGCATGAAAACGAGGTGTTACATAAAACCACTCAATATATTTCATCCACGAATGCCATTTTACGTTTAAATGAATCCAATTATCATGAATAAGGTAATGAATACCTACAAAAATCATAATTTCTGGAGGAATACCCAATAAAGGAAAACTCAGAAACCCTATTTTAAAAAGAAGTACATCAGTTAAACTTTCTCTTTGTGCTGCTAACCACCAAAGTCTATCTATAGAATGATGCCAGTTATGAGTTAACCAGAGTATATTATTTTTATGTTTAACCAAATGGGTTACATAAAAACTAAAATCTTTTAATAAATAAGCAATTAATAGTCTCAACCATAAAGGTAAAGATAATAAACCTGTCCATCCCATAAAATCCATCAGAGATGCAGAAATAGTTAGTTTTACTAAAGCTACAAAAAAGTAAGTTAGAATAATACTATAAACAGCTGAAATCATCGCTGCCAGAAATTCTTTAAGAAATTGAGTCCGATAAGTAATTGAACGTAAGGGATCTTTAAATTCCCAAATCCAAAATAGCATTCCTGATGTAAACAGGACTAACACTCCAGTCAAAGTTTGCCAAATCATTAGGATATTCTCTTTATTTATGTAATTGTAATAGATTTTTAGTTATGGGGCAAGGAGAATTTTTTCTCTCTTTTAATATATATATTATTTAATATCATATCCCCTTGATTGGGCATAAAAAACTATCCAATTTTTATAATTACTAAATCTTTGTAATCTTCTCTCGTTCTGAGTCCTGAGTCCTCAGTCTAAAGAGGATTGGGACCTCATTACCATTACTCTGCTTTTAGGCTATGCACACCAGAGACTGACATTGCTAGTGTCCGAATCCTGAGACTATGGAGTCACGGAGTATCAGCATGGGAAGGAACGTAAACTCCTTAGTTTACTTAGCCGAAATGAATTGCACACCGGATTTGATATAACTTTGTTGTCACACAACATCAAATTATATTCTTGGCAAGTGTATCAATTGATAGAAAAGGATAATCAGTATATCCTATCTCATTTCCTCCCGTAAAAGTAGGACGATAATAAGGATTTAATGGTGCATTTAAGGCAAAACGTTTAGGTAGATCGGGATTAGCAATAAATAGCCTTCCATAAGCTACTAAATCAGTATAACCTTGACTAATTATCTCTTCTCCTAGATCGCGGGTATAACCTCCAGCTGTCATTAAATTTCCACTATATAAAGGGCGGAAATGTTTAACTCCAAGTTGTAATTTCTTTTCAGTTAAATCATCGTGACTGCCTTTTATTCGAGGCTCAACAATATGAAGATAAGCTAAATTAAACTGATCGATTTTGCTTACTATATAATTAAATAAAGCCTCTGGGTTAGAATCATACATATCTTGATAGGTACTACTAGGAGAAAGACGTATTCCTACACGCTGCGAGCCCCAAACTTCTGTTACTGCTTGAGTTACTTCTAAGAGTAAACGACTACGGTTTTCGATACTTCCACCATATTTATCAGTGCGTTGATTACTATTATCTTGTAAAAACTGATCTAGTAAATAACCATTTGCACCATGAATTTCTACACCATCAGCACCTGCTTCTAAAGCATTTATCGCTCCTTGACGATATTGAGCAATAATTTCAGGTATTTCTGTGGTTAAAAGACTTCTTGGATTAACAAAAGGGACTTCTTTTTCCTGTGCTGTTAAGGCTTTTTCCTCTATCGGGGCCCTCGCGCTAGGTGCAACAGGTAATTCTCCATTAGGTTGTAAAGAAGGATGGGAACATCGTCCACCATGCCATAATTGTATAAAAATTCTACCACCAGAATTGTGTACGGCTTTTGTGACCAGTTGCCACCCTTCAATTTGCTTTTGGCTATAAATTCCGGGAGTTTTTGGTAAACTTGTACCTTGGGGAGAAATTTGACTAGCTTCACTAATAATTAAACCAGCAGAAGATCTTTGACTATAATATAAGGCATTTAATGGGGTAGGAGCATTATTAATATCAGCACGTCTTCTGGTTAAAGGTGCCATTACAATTCGATTAGGTAATTGTAAATCTCCTAGTGTAAATGGTTCAAGTATTTTTAGTTGATTCACTATTAATTCAAACAAATCAATTTATAATTAAACACTAATTATTAGCTTTAAAAGCAGCTATTTCTGGATTTGGGTCGAAGTAAAAACTCCATCTAGAAATTTTACCTTCTTCATCTAAGATAATAAATTGAGCATCTTCAAGTTCAAAAATTGCTTGAGTAGATTTACAAATTTCTTTAGTCCGAGAAATAATACAAGCTTTATTTGCCTCTACAATAAACTCAAGTATTTCATAGTTTAATAATTGAGTAGTTTTAGCTCTAATTTTAAAGGTTTCAATAACAGCTTGACGACCAACTTTGACACCCAAATAAGGAATTGCTTTGTTATACTCATTTTGAGGAGCATAAAAAACAATATTTTCAGAAAGATTATTCATTACTGCGTCAATGTCATCTTTTGCCCAACTGTCACACCAATTTTGTAAAATTTGTCTGGTTGTTTCCGTTTTCATATCTCTAGATTTAATTTGTAAGAAGTCACCTAGAGCGCAAATAATAAATAATTTATTTTAAATTTAAAGATGCTTACTTTGATAGTAACTTTTAATTCTCTATCAATTTATTAATTGCTCTTATAATTGCTCTTAGATCCTTAATAGCTAAATTCTTTTTGATTTTTCAAGTAATGTTTTATGATTCCTAGCAGTTTCAGTTGCAAATTTATCGAAAAATGCAAACTCCTCAAATTTATCTGAACCTGTTTTATAAGCAGAATCTCTTAAATTTTGTTTAGTATCTAAGTTTTTCAAATATTCACTTTGAGCTTCAGTTAAATCAATATTTAATTTACGATAAACTAATTCAATAGAATCTTTAATATTTTCAGTTAAATTATTAAAAGAAAAACACAGTTTTTGTTCTTCAGATAAGCTTTCAAAAAAATTAATTGTTTGACTTGCTGCTTCTACCCTTACTTTTCTTTGCATCGATATCCATTCAGAAATATTATTAACATCTACTCTAGATTTAGAATAAGCTGATTGATGTATTAAAGTAATATAAGAGTTCATAAATTTTTCTGATTCTCTGGTAATAGTTATAAATAAAGCATCAGGATAAAGCTTTTTCATTAATTCCGAACGTTGCAAACATTCATTATCTTTAGAAACATAGACTAAATTACCACCTCGTAAATAAAGAATTTTTTGAATAACTTGATAATGTGCTTTTAGCATTTTTTCTTTAGTTTTGTTCGGTAATTCCTGAAAATTATTGAGTTTATCTACTAATTTAGGATAAGGAAAACGGTTAATCACATAAAACTGATGGAAAAAACATTCTTCATACAAAAAACCATCATCTTCATAATCATTAAGATAACTATAGTGCATTTTTTCAGTTAATTTAGCTTCATTGTTATTACCCCAATAGCTGACTTTACTCATTTTTTCTAAATAGCCTGTAGCTTGAAAAAATTTTTGTATTAATATAGAAGGATAACGCCATTCTAATAAACAAATAGAGAAAAATTTTTTTTCATCTGAAGCTAAAGTACGATGTAAAAATGTTGTGGCACTACGAGGTTGAGCAACTATAAAAATAGGTGTAGACAATTTCATTTCCCGATATTGAGAGAATAAAATTTCATCAAGACACCAACATAATGAGACAAAAGGAAGTTTTAAAGCATAGTTAAGTAAATAAAAAACTTGTCTTTTTCTATGTCTAAATTTGATAGATGGCTCTGGATCGAAGAAGATATGTTTCCAAATAGTATAATAAGTAGGCCAATGTGGAAAAGGAGTTAACAATACTGCTAATATAATAATTATAAAAGCGCACGCTATAGTAAAATAAATTCCAAGTAACATAATTAAATTCGACAATTGATGATTTTAGATAAAAAACTGATAAAAGTAATCTATTGATTTTATATTTATTGTAGCTTTTAACAGCTAAAACTAAACTGAAACTATTGATATTTAGTAAAGAAAAGTATAGGTATCTTGCCCATAACTAGCTAAAATATCAAACCCTAATTGTTAATATTTTGCTCCCCAATATTGAAGCACAGCATATTCAAAGCATAAGAAGTGCAGATATTAATAATTAAATCTACCCAGTGGAATCATCTTGCTCCTCTGGCTATATCTCACCTGGAATACCGTGCAATTCCAATTACTCAGAAAATTAACTAAAATAATCCTCTAAAGTACCTTCTCTAACTGTATCAAGAGTAAAACAATGAAA
Source organism: Trichodesmium erythraeum GBRTRLIN201 (assembly GCA_018457135.1). Classification (GTDB taxonomy): domain Bacteria; phylum Cyanobacteriota; class Cyanobacteriia; order Cyanobacteriales; family Microcoleaceae; genus Trichodesmium; species Trichodesmium erythraeum. Next base: position 6,866 of record JAGGDU010000218.1, read on the forward strand.
ACCCCCGCCAAAAATACGGCGATGACGGTGACGCACTGGAATAGCAGTAAAACCATGTTGCTCTAAAGTTTTAATTAATTCTGGAAATAGAGAATTAACAATAATTGTATTTTCATCAATCGATAAAACATTTAAGTCAATATATTTAGTGGTCAAGATTAAATCTTCGTCTTCATATTGAGGAAACATATTTTCTTTAGGCTCTGGAGGATAAATAATATCCCATTTTTGTAAAGGATCGGGTAATTTATCAAGAAACTCTGGTTTTCGTAGTAAAAGAGTACCAGGTTTTAGAGGTAGAATAATACTATCAATATGATTATCAGCAAAGCGATAGAGCAGATGAAAGTTAAATTTACCTTCCAAATGACGTTTTAACCATTCATAAGCTAAATAATGGTTTTTAGTAGATACATTAATCAAAATATCTTTACCAAAACGGATACATTGAGCCGCATCAAACATCATCTCATAGCCAATATCAAATTTTGACTCATTTTGATGATAAACTTTTTGTATGGCTGGATCCGTATCTCCTGAGACATAAGAAATATCAAAGGACTTATCGGTCATAATGGGCTTAGGCATATTTGTCCATTTTGCCCCTTGATGAAAATATTGGTAAAAAATTGGTTTTAACAAGTCATTTTCAAAATATCTGGCTCTAACTTGAGGAGGGGTTTCTAATATTTCATTACCAAAAATAATTGCCTGATCTCTAACATTTAAAGCGGGAATACAGTCGGCTTTCCAATAGGGAGTTTGAAATTGAATTGTTTGATTTAAAGGTATTGGACGATGTACTTTAACTCCTAATTGTTGTAAAGTTGTCACCAATTCTTCAACATCTTCATTTAATTCTTCCAAATATCTTTTATTTAATTTTTTAGTTATAGATTTTGATGAATCTTGATTTTCTTGAGTACTACTACTTGAATATGAAGGATAATAAAAAGAGGAATAAACAACATCATGAAAAAAGAGTTTGAAAGATAATTCTAAATCTTGAATATCATAATGAACTGGAGAGCCCACAATAACTTCCTTTAAAGGAGACCATTCATTAAAACTATTGACCATTTTTTCTACTGTTTAGGATAATTTCTTGTATATGATATAATATCTTCGTAACCTTAACATATTTTCGCTTGCCTAGAAATACTTTAAGAGAGTATTTTGTAAATAAAATATTAAATTCTTGTCTAGGCTTGGGGTTTTGCACAGATTAATAGTTAAACTTAATATTTTGGGGTAGTCCTGTATATGTAGTGATAAAATTACAGTGAAGCGATCGCTTCATTAT
>JAGGDU010000219.1 GCA_018457135.1 Trichodesmium erythraeum GBRTRLIN201
TTCTATTCAAAAAGAAATTTTAATTAATCTATTTCCAAGTTCCCAAGAATTTCTTTCTATTTCTGAACTAGCTCAAAAACTGCCTCTTTCAACTTCAGCCATTAGGGGTCGCTTAACTAATATCTTTCGTAAATTTGAAAGTAAAAATCCAGATTTATTTGCATCTCAAAAATATTCTCGACTAGAAGCTCTGCATTTATTTTTATCTTCTGAATATAAAAATTCATATATTCCTCAAATTCTTGAAAATGATCAAATTGAGGAAAATTTACAAGACTTGAATTCTGAAGTTCCAGGAGAGTCTGTAAAATGGAGAGATTTTCTGGAAAAAGTCGCTCAAGAGTATGATTTAACTTCTATTCAAAAAGAAATTTTAATTAATCTATTTCCAAGTTCCCAAGAATTTCTTTCTATTTCTGAACTAGCTCAAAAACTGCCTCTTTCAACTTCAGCCATTAGGGGTCGCTTAACTAATATCTTTCGTAAATTTGAAAGTAAAAATCCAGATTTATTTGCATCTCAAAAATATTCTCGACTAGAAGCTCTGCATTTATTTTTATCTTCTGAATATAAAAATTCATATATTCCTCAAATTCTTGAAAATGATCAAATTGAGGAAAATTTACAAGACTTGAATTCTGAAGTTCCAGGAGAGTCTGTAAAATGGAGAGATTTTCTGGAAAAAGTCGCTCAAGAGTATGATTTAACTTCTATTCAAAAAGAAATTTTAATTAATCTATTTCCAAGTTCCCAAGAATTTCTTTCTATTTCTGAACTAGCTCAAAAACTGCCTCTTTCAACTTCAGCCATTAGGGGTCGCTTAACTAATATCTTTCGTAAATTTGAGAATAAAAACCCAGGGTTATTTGAATCTAGAAAAGGCTCTAAATTAGAAGCTCTACAGTCATTTTTATTTTCTCAATATGTAAATTTAGATATTCCTCAAACTATTAAAAATAATCAGTTTCAAATTGGGGAAAAATTACAACATTGGAGTTTTAAAACCCCTACTGTTAACCGACGTGGAAATATTATCAACACCAGAACTTATACTGCTTCTTATTTCATCGAAATTCTTGGGCCTGATATTAATTTAGAAATGGTAGCTATCCCTGGTGGTACTTTTACCATGGGTTCTCCTGAAAGTGAAAAGTATAGCGAAGATAATGAACGGCCCCAACATCAGGTAACTGTTCCTTCCTTTTTTATGGGCAAATATCCAGTAACTCAAGGACAGTGGAAAGCGATCGCCTCTCGAACAGAATTAAAAGTAGAACGAGACCTAGACCCAGAGCCATCATATTTTAAAGAACCATACGAAAGTATAGATAGATGGCAGAGACCAGTGGAGCTGGTTAGTTGGAACCAAGCAGTAGAATTTTGTCAAAGACTATCAAAACTAACAGGAAGAAAGTACAGGTTACCCAGTGAAGCCGAATGGGAATATGCTTGTCGTGCAGGAACGAGTACACCATTCTACTTTGGAGAAACCATAACACCTGAGTTAGCTAACTATGATGGGAAGTATACTTACAGCGATGGGCCAAAAGGAGAATATAGAGGGCAAACAACTCCTGTAGGTAAATTTCCACCAAATGCTTTTGGTTTATATGATATGCATGGAAACGTTCATGAATGGTGTGCTGACGACAGGCATGATAACTATGTAGGAGCTCCTACAGATGGAAGTGCTTGGATTAATAGTAATACACATAGTGATACTAAAAGTAGAAAAATCCTTCGTAGCGGCTCCTGGTACGGCTATCCTTGGTGGTGTCGCTCTGGGGACCGCAACAGCTATTTCTCCGTCGAGGCGAACAACATCATTTTTGGTTTTCGTCTTGTGAGTGTCCCCCCCCAGGACTTTTGAATAGCCCTTTGCCCTCTTGCCCTCTTGCCCTATTTAGTCTCGCCAAAGGCTAGTCGAAATTTTTGAGCTTATGTAGTATTGTTGTAATATGTTGCGTGCTATATTCCAACTTAATAGAACAAAGGAGTCTGCTATACAGAAATTTTCCTCAACAGAAAACCACAGTAAGGACGCCCTACATGCAAAGTCCCTACATGTAACCTCCCTACATTCCGAAAAAACTAATTATTCATTTCAAACTCTAAACTCTCAACAAAATAGCTGAGTATTGGCCTCAAAGCTAACTCTTTATTCTAAACTGTTCATTCTAAATTCTGAAAAAAACTTCTGAGTCCTCGTTTTTGCCTTATCTGCGATCGCCTGATAACCCTCTAACCCTTTTCTCCTTTCCCCTTTTGGCCTTTAGCCATAATTTCTTTTTCCTAAAACTTCCCCCCTTGAGGGCTTGACATTTTTTAAAATCAATGATATAATTATAACAGCTTATTACTTAATAAATCCCAACTTAACCCCGTAAAGAGGCCTCCCATACAGAAAAACTCCTGCATAGTAGACCTCTTTATAGATGTTCCATTTAACCTCCCTAAATTCGGAAAAAACTAATTATTCATTTTAAACAGCTTATTTTCAAATCTTGAGGAAACTTCTCAATTAAAGAACAATCAAAATAATAATTACACCAAAACTCAGACACCTCTAATAACATAGGAACAGAAGCAGGAATTAACCCACTACCATAACTTGGCTCATAACGTACAACATATACCATAGCCAACTTATAAGCCCAGCTAGAAAAATCTTGTTCAACAAAACAGCGCAAAGCATAATCTAACTTAAGTAAATAACCACTACGAAAAAAACTTACAGTACTCCAATTAACCCTACCATAATGATTACTTTGTAAACCATCAATTCTTCTCAACAACTCCCAGAAAGAGTGCTTTTTTTCAGCAGTAGGATCTGCTAAATAATCCTCCATTTGAGCAACAGTATCAGAAATCAAATTAAGGCGAATTGACCATTCTTCTTGAGTAAATTCTTTATAACGTTTAACTTCATTCATCTCCTGCTGTAATTTTTTAGCAAGATGAAAAGCAAATAATTCTGCTGCTGTTTTATCTTGAATTAGACTTTTAAGACTTGTTAAACGAGTAGTAGGTATAGCAAAAATAAAATCTCCATTATTAAGTTGAGATACTACTTGAAGCCATTTTTTAATTTTGTTAGCTATTGCTTTATCAGTACATTTTTGTTTCATCAGAATATATTTTAATCTGCTTAAATAATAGTCATAAAAATATGCACAAATTAAAAGCCAGAAATTATCCCTGACCAAGTTTTAACACTGAACTATCTGTGCCTAATATTCAACTACTACAATTGTTTTATCGAAGTTTTCTAAGCATAAACAGGAATCTTTATTAAGCCCCACCATTGTAAGTTCCATGCACCTTACCATCTAACCAAAGTTCTTGTAAATGTCCCAATACCTCTTCAGAAAGATCAGGCAACATAGTCACAGAAGCATTATCGCGAATATGTTCAGGGCTAGATGAACCTGGAATAACCGAAGTCACCGTTTTATTGTTCAAAATATATTTTAAGCCTATAGTCCACATTGGTAAGTTAGTATTTTTGACGATCGGTTTAATATGATCCACCATTTCCATTTGTTTAGCCACCCAATCATGAGAAGTCCATAAGCCCCGCCAGTCTCCTTCAGGAAACTTATGAGAAGATGTCCAATTACTCACCAATGCACCAGAACTAAACGGACAGCGTGCTATTATCCCCACCTGATGTTTTTTAGCCATCGGCAAGAGAGTATATTCTGGCTCCTGTTCCAAAACATTATAAACAGCCATTACCACATCTATCCGTCCTGCTTCGATATGACTATTCGCTTCAGAAGCACGCCGGTCCCCCACTGATACCCCGATAGCTCTAATTTTTCCCTGTTCTTTTAGCTTGACCATCGCCTCATACCATTCCGTGCGATCGCCCCAAGCCACATTCCAAGTATGCAGAAATAAAATATCAATGCATTCTCGCCGTAAATTTCTAAGTGTGGTCTCGCAACATTTATTTATCCAAGCAGGGGAAAAATAATCATCAATATTATCTTGAGGTTTTGGTGACCATTCATCACATTGAGGAGGTATTTTACTAGAAATAACCACAGATGGATATCTCTGTAATACCTTTCCCACAACCTGTTCACAATAGCCATTTCCGTATTCTAAAGCCGTATCAAAATAATCAATACCCGCCTCTATTGCCACCTCGATCCCCCGACAATATTCAGCCTCCGTTTTTTTCCCCCACACATCCCCTGACATTTGCCAAGTACCCAAGCCAACCTCACTAATTTTGATATCCGTATTTCCCAACTGACGTTTTTTCATATTTACTGGCAAATTTTGAAGAAAAAAAAGCTCGACTAAAATTATCAGGGAACAAAAAGCAATTATTAAACCAGTTTTACGGTTATTAAAAAAGATCAGCTTATTATAACCTGCTATAGTCCCAGTCTTGAGTCATCAGGATTTTCTGTTTGTTTATTATTTAGCTTAAGCTTACTCAAGACTTACCCAGAAAAGCAACTCTAATATTTACCTCCTACAGATAGGGTCTTATCCAGTAGTTATTTATATCCTATCTCATAGTAGAATTATTTACATATTTTATCATTATTCTTTAATTAAGTCAAGACTGAGAATTACTTAACTCATTATATTTTTCACAAATTGCTTTTACCACTAACTGTTGTACCTGATAACAACTAACTACCTGAGAGAGTGGTAGACGCCTTAGTAACCACCAACCTTTTAAATTACAGTCCTCTTTGTGGGGATCGAAATGACCTTTTAACCAGCCATCCTCAGTTTCCTCATCCATTAATTGTAACCGAAAGTGATTCCAAATATTTTCAGCTACATCCTCCAACCTCTCCGAAGGGTTTTCTACTTCTGGCTTCGTAACAGCTAACCAACATTCAGGCTCTTTTGTATCTGGGACATGAGGATCATTGCATCCTATCCAATTCCAAACAAACGCTATATAATCTAATCGTTCTATGGGACAATCTTCTATAGCCGTATCTGCGGGGATCTTCTGGGAATTTACATAAAAACGACCATACCATTGTGGAACCCAAAGATATATAGGATAAACCTTTTTCTCATAAATATCATAATCTTGGGAAATCGCAAAAAGTCCATTACGAATGGGTTCTAATTTTACTCCATATTCCCGCGCCTTAAATTGTGCATCTAAGAATTGGTAAAGTTCCTTAATCTGTTTTTGATATCCTACGACTTGCCAATAGCTATCTATTAAATTATTTAATTCATCTGTTTTAATCAGCATATTAATCCTGGATAATATATAGTTAATTTAGCATTTCTATATCACCCAGACGAGACAATTTATTACAGAATTATCCCACAAGATACATGAGACTCTGCACAATTTTCCCATTTACCAATTCATAATTTTTGACTTGATTTTGCCCAATCAATTACATTCTTTAAGTAACTATATTATAACTAGCCTCAGCAATAACTTAATTAATTAATCAGAATTATATAGGGCGAACCAATTAAAAAAGAGCCGGTGAGGAGACTCGAACTCCTGACCGTTCGATTACAAGTCGAGTGCTCTACCAACTGAGCTACACCGGCAACGTTTTTTAATATAGCAAAAGTAGAGCTATTTTGGCAACCCCTATTTCATTTTTAATTATATTTTTTTTAAATAGCTTAATAAATCGGCCATTTCTTGCTCACTAGGTTGAAATTGCGGCATAGGTGGTGTTTGGCCACTAACTACTTGTTTAATAATTGCCAAGTCCGACTTATGTTGGGATACTCCCTCTAACCTTGGTCCAACCTGACTATCCATAGATGATTTGTGACAACCTGCACAATTGATCTGAAAAATATCTTCACCTTTTATGGGGTCTGCCTCAAGAGACAATACATCTTTGCTATAAGGATCAGACACTTGAGATGGCTCAACTCCTAGAAATATAAATAAGATTACTAGAAGAACAGCAGAACCAACTAAGCTGATCCACTGCAGCGGGACTTCTTTTTTGATTTCAGCAAGTTGGTTATCCAAAATCTTTTAGAGCTCAAAAATTATTTACAGAAAAATTTAAAGTTTAATATTGATTTGTACATCTTAACAGATGTAATATTTTCAGTGGTAATACTTTGATTGAAAGTTAAATATTTTTTGAAAGTCCTAAGTCTATAACAATATTCTTCTAAAATAGCTTTATATTTTTATGTTTAAGGAAGAAAAAGACAGTTAGTTTTCTCAAGTGCTAACTTTATGAGAGATTAGTACAAGTTGATGCCGAGCTAGAATCAAAACTCTAATGTTCTCTGCTCATACTGTAGTGCCAAGTTCTCTTTCCCCGGTTATCTAAAGTTTTTATCCTAGCAAACTATTTTTCCTCACCTCTGTCTTTGTTGAATTTTCTTGAATTGTTTAATGCCCAAAATGTAGAGGTTAGAACCTGCCTCCCCCAAGAGAAATATTGTCACAACAATAATGTTTACCTGAAAAAAAGAACTAGACTCACCATCTCAAGACAAAGTACAGGTTTTGATCAAATTGATCGTTAGTTTAACTTTAATCCACTATATTATTGATCAATAACAAACAAAAATTTCATCAAAGGAGTTAGCTTCGTGGTAGAACCATTACTTTCTGGAGTAGTACTAGGTCTAATCCTCGTAACATTGTCAGGACTATTTTTTGCAGCTTACCAACAATACAAGCGAGGTAACCAATTAAATGGTTAAATATTAAGGAGCAATAGTTAACCAAAACCAAAAATACAAAACTTTTTAAAGTTACTAATATGTCATTATGTAGCTTTAAAAAGCTTACCTTAAAAAATTTAGTTAGCCCTTGACAAAAGCTCTATATTGAGGTATTGAAATCACAATTATAACTTGTTTAAAAAGGAAAAACTAAAAGCTATTACTTATATATGACTATTTCTAAGTTAAGGGACATAAAAGAAAGGAAACCATTCTTGTTACAGTGCTGGGAGTGAGTAAGCAACATACTCCAAATTATCAACCAGTGTAATATGGGTTTTGTCCTCAAAGACCAAGACAATACATGTAAAAACCATCACTTTTATCCCTCAGTGATAGTATACATATTCAAGACGTAGAGATGGAAAGAAAGTTAAGTTTTTCCATAAATTTATCTATGCTCAGTTCTGAAAAAGACGAAAGAAAGTCAAAGCTGTATTGCCATAGACTTTCTGCCGACAAATTTCTAAATTGGGAATAGATTTAACTGGCCATATTTTGGGACAATGTTCTACTGCTAGCTCGCTGGTTAGCCCTAGAAGTTGATATTGAGCGATCGCCTCCAATACTGGTTGATATAAATTACTAGTATAGGGGGGATCAAAATAAATCAAATCAAACTTCTGGCCCACTAAAACTTTTAACCGTTTTAAAACATCTCCCCGCAAAACCTGAAATTCCTGGGATGAACTAGCCACCAGTTGCCAATTTTGGCGAATTAAAGTACAAGCAGGGCTATATTGTTCCATAGCGATCGCTATGGATGCTCCTCTACATAAAGCTTCTGCTCCCATAGAACCTACACCAGCACATATATCGAGCCATCGACATCCATCTATATTATTTTGCCAGATATTAAAGACTGCTTCTCGCACCTTAGCCAAAGTTGGTCGAATTTCCATTCCTGGTAAAGTTTTTAACTGACGGTTACCATATATTCTTAAATTCATATCAAAAATTCACCTCAAAAATTCATCTCAAAGACTTATCTTAAAAAAAAAAGAAGTACCAGGATATCAAATTAAAAATTAAATTAAAAATTAAATTAAAAATAATAGTCATTTCACTATAGCTTGCTAATTAAATATCAAGCCATTTACTGATATTTACAAATACCTTTTTAAAAGTCTAATAAAGTGTAATTTTTTCAGTACCTAAAGCTAATACATATTAATATCAACAGCAGAATAATTGCCCAAAAATCAAGGGCAAATATATCTGACTACTTTCTAATTAATTCCCATTTAGACCTAAGTAAGTTCCATGAAATGTTCCCACCTATTTCTGAGTTCTAACTTCACTGCTCAGACTTTTTCAGCAAGCCTTAACTAGCTAAAGCCAAATTTTTAGGGATAACTTTACTAACAAAATTTGACAAAATTTTTAATCCGGCAGTAGAAGATTTTTCTGGGTGAAATTGTACTGCTATTAAATTATCTTTTCCTACTGCTGCAGTAACAGTTTGATGACCATGGGTGACAGTTGCTGCTGTAACTTGAGAGTCTGTAGGATCAACATAATAAGAATGAACAAAATATACCCAGGGTTGAGAACCTATTTCACTCCACAAAAGATGTTCTGGTTGAGTAAATTGTAATTTATTCCAACCCATTTGTGGAATTGTCAGGCCAGGTTCAGATTTAAACCGACATACTTTTCCAGCAAATATTCCTAAGCCTGGTTCTTGACCTTCTTCGCTACTTTCAAATAATATTTGTAAACCTAAACATATACCTAAAAATGGTTTTCCAGAAGCAATAACTTGTTTAATAGGTATTTCTAAGTTGCGTGTTCTTAAATGTTGTACTGCTGGATCGAAAGACCCTACCCCTGGTAAAATCACTGCATCAGCCTTGTCTATTTCTATTGAAGAATCTGTAATTTTTGGAGTTGCTCCTGCTTTTTCTAAGCCTTTACAAACGGAGTGCAAGTTACCCATATCGTAATCTATAACTGCAATAGTTGACATATATTCATTATCCTAATTTTATATTTAGTAACTTTAATATTATATGTAAAAAATTACCATAATTGAAAGGATTTACACTTTTTATAATTTGGTGATAATTCACAGATAAAATTAAAGTTTTACTCATATAATTTAATATTTAGAAACCTAAAAATAAATGTAATTATTCTGAGAAATTATTAAATATGATATTTTCCCAAAAATCAACTAATTACTGTCTAAATTTCATAAAAAAGTTGGCTATTGATTAATAAATTGTGATTTCTTAATCAAATAGCACAAATTAATCTCAATAGAATTATTGATTCTAGGATGAAATAAATATTCCTGACTGGTCCTCACTTAATCAGTAAAATTACTAATAAATTAATGAGAGGTCAAATGTCAAGAAAAAATAAAAGTTAGCAAAAAAAAATTAATCTGAGAACTATTGACAAAAATTTTATATCTTTGCTATTATTCAAATTAATAAAGTATAAAATTTTAGAACCTATAGTCATTAGTTGGCTGCTGTCTCATCCATGGTAGATATATCAAGTTTATTTGTGTATCCAATCTTTGTAAGTAATCTCTAGCATAAATATATAATTATTTATTTAGGTAAATAGTTCAAAAGAATAATAATTTTTAAGATAGTTATTTCCAACTATGATATGAGCAAATAAGTTTTTAAGTTTCTACTTAACTAAAAATATCATAATTCTTTATCTAAAAGAAAAGTAACTACAAATGAGATGAAAGCAATAAGTGTAATATATGGCAATCTACCATTGATAAGACATTAGCTTAGCTGAGGAAACTTAATATAATGTTTGCTCAGTTTGAGTGGTTCTAATTTGATAAAATTTTATGCCGAAAAACATACCAATATTATTAGTAATTTTGGAGTGATATTACAGCTAATTTCGGGCATAAGATGTACGGCTGTATTTAGAGAAAATTATGCATTGCGGGAATCTTGCTAGGGTGAGGGTATTCATAAAGTTGAAATATCCTGTATTTGTCACTCTCAATATATATTTTTTTGGTAATTGTCTATCAAGAGATGGGAGTTTTTTTTATTTATACACTATTAAAAATAGATATCTAATATTCCCATATGTAAGTATTCAGTTATTAGCAGTCAGCTCTCAGTTTTTCCCAGCATAACCTTGTAAAAAACATGGATAAAAGTAATAAATTACTAAGTTTAGCTGATCGTCTTTTTCGTGTTGGACTTTTAATTTTTTTTGGAGGCTCATTCTTCCTTTTAGCTGATAGCTGATAGTTGATAGCTGAATACTTACCCAATATAGATAAATATAAATAAATATCAATAAATTGAAAATTAGCAAATGATAGATAAAATACCTGAGTTTAAAAATCAAAAACTTCTTCAACAAGCTCTAACCCATCGTTCCTATTTAAACGAAAATTATGGAGATGAGGAAGACAACGAAAGTCTAGAATTTATCGGCGATGCTTTACTAGGTTTCTTAGTAGGAGAATTGCTATATAGAAGATACAAAGAAGAGCATAATCTCAAACCCAAAGAACTTACTCGGATCCGTTCACTTTTAGTAGATGAAAAACAATTAGCAAAGTTCGCAGTTCAATTGGGAATTGGTGCAAAAATGCGCTTAGGTAAAGGTGCGGAAAAAGATGGTGGAAGGAAAAATCCAGCTTTACTAAGTGACACTTTTGAAGCAATAATTGGAGCCTATTTTTTGGACTCAAATTTAACGAAAGTTAAACCTTTTATTAAAAGGCTTTTTGAACCTGTTGCAGATAATATAATTTTGCCTAATTATGGTGATAATTCACAACCAAAAGATTTAGTAGATACTAAGGGTAAATTTCAACAGTGGGCACTCGCAAAATTTGGAGAAAATCCTAGATATGAATCTAATAATGGAGAAGGTTTAGATCATGCTAAAATATTTACTGCGGAAGTTAGAGTTAGAGGAAAATTATATGGTGTTGGTAAAGGAAATCGTAAACAAGAAGCAGAAAAAAGTGCGGCAGAAAAAGCTCTGAAAAAAGTAGGGTTAATTTGATTGAATAAGGAAAAACTAATTTGGATAATTTCCTAGATTCATTTTTTTGAAGAGCTTAATTTTTTATTTGGGCAAGTCAGCCAATAAATTTTTATTTAAAAAGATTTAACTTAAAAAAAAGCTGATAACTCAATACTAATTGATATAAATAATTTTGAAATCTTAACTTTTGAGTTTCAACTTAAAATTACCAAAGAAATAAAGTTAATCTTTTACTCTTTCAACAGAATAAAAAAAACGAAATTTGGGATTTTTAGGTCTCCCTATTACTGGAAGTACTGTTGCCCTACGCGATATGAAAAGCCCAGTTCCTCCTCCAGGAAGCTAACCAATAAATGATAATTGATACTGATAACTGAAATGACGGATCAGCCAAGCTCCCGCAAAGAACTATATGCTCGTATTCGCGAAATAGGCCGGGAAGAATTTCTCCTCGAAGAAATGACTCGCTATGGCTTTTGGCCAGAAGGTGAAGAAATGCCTCTAGACCCTGTCGATGAAATTCAGCGTCGTGGGGAACTAGAACAACAACTGAAAAAACTTCGCCAAGAAAATGCCCACCTTTTTAACTTAAAGAAACTGGGTCAAGAAGCTTACAAACAAAGATTAGTTGAGTCACGTCGCAAACAACAAGAAACTAAAGAACTTCGGGAAAGAGAAAGACAAGAACGCGCTAAAGCATGGCAAGAAAAAAAAGAAAATGACATTATTTATCTAGGGGAAGAGATATCTGGAGGACTGAATAATGTTGAAGGGAATATCTTTCGTCTCGAAATTTACAACCTCCCTATCCTTAATACTGCCCAAGATATAGCTAATGCTATGGATATTACTGTGGGAGAACTTAGGTTTCTGGCATTTTCCCGCCCTACTTCTACAGTTTCCCACTACATCCGTTTCAAAATTCCTAAGAAAACAGGGGGAGAAAGGCAAATATCTGCTCCGATGCCACGTTTGAAAAATGTTCAAACTTGGATACTTGATAATATTCTCTGTAATGTTCCCCTCCATGAAGCAGTTCATGGTTTCCGTGCCGGACATTCTATTCTTACTAATGCTGAACCTCATGTGGCTAAAGATGTAATTATTAATTTTGACCTAAAAAATTTTTTTCCCTCTATTTGTTACAAGCGTGTCAAAGGATTATTTTTTTCATTGGGTTACTCTGAAGCTGCTGCTACTATTTTTGCTCTTCTTTGTACTGAACCTAATGTCGTAGTAGTAGAGTTAGACGGACAGGTTTATTATGTAGCTCAGAGCGATCGCCACTTACCTCAAGGTTCTCCTGCTAGTCCAGCAATTACTAATATTATGTGTCGTCGCTTGGATAAACGTCTAAGTGAAATGGCAGCCAAACTTGATTTTGTTTATACTCGTTATGCTGATGACTTGACTTTTTCTAGTTCTGGAGATAGTCTCCGACACATTTGCAATGTTTTCCGACGTACTGAGTCTATTGTTAGTCATGAAGGGTTTACTGTAAATAGAGAAAAGACCAGACTTCTTCGGGGCAAGTCTAGTCAACTTGAAGTTACTGGTGTTGTGGTGAATGAATTTCCGAATATTTCTCGCAAAGAGTTGAAGAGGTTTCGGGCAACTTTATATCAGATAGAAAAGGACGGACCTCAAGGGAAAAGGTGGGGTCATAGTGATAATGTGATAGCTGCAATAGAAGGTTTTGCTAATTTTGTGGCGATGGTCAACCCGGAAAAAGGTAGGGAGTTAGTGAGGCGGGTGAAACAAATTAAGGAAAAATATACTGGGAGAAGGAGGCGATCGACGAAAATTTTGGAGCACGATGGTACTTAGTTTACACCAGTTTAAGTTGTAATATTTTGCTGGCAGTTAAGACTCAAGAGTCAGGAGTCAAAATTTCAGAGGTTTTCAGTTAAAATTTTTAGTGAAAGATACAATTAAAATATAGCCAAGTTTTTGAGAATTGGTATAAGACTTTTAAGTTAATTTTTATTTAATCTTCTGTATTAACGAACCAAGGAGAATTAGTTTGAATTGCTCAATATTACCGAAAGTCTCTCCAAGTGGCTAAAGACTTTACAAAAACGTTGATACTGAAAGAAAAAAGGCAGCAACAGATGGTTAAAAAATGTTTGCTCAAATGTGTTTTGAGTAAGCAAAGAAAGACTATCTAAAATTTAAAATGAAGCCGGTCATCTTATATATTTATCTTAGTTAGGAATAGAAAACCAATGCTATTAAAACTATCGTTACCTTAGTTTAGGGTAATTCTCCAAGTATTCCCGAAAAACCATACCATTTTAGTTTGCTTGCTCCTGGGTATTTCATCATGAATTAGGATACTTCTGGTAAAACCGCCACAGTTTAGGAGTTCTAGTCTCAGACACGGAATTGTATGTGGGAACGAAGTCAGTCCTTGAGTCCTCATCTGTTTAGAGGTAAGAAAAGAGTACACTTGAAGGCTCAAGAATTAAGGATATTCCAATAAGCAAAAGCCTAGCCTTATAGCTGGGATACCCAGGCTTGGGAAGGTATTGGAGGTATTAGTCTTAGTTGAAATTACTTACAACGGCTAAAACCCAGCTATTAGCAAAAGTGGGATCTATTACTATGGGCGAACCCTTAAGCGTATATCCAGTATCAGAAGCCATGAGGGGCAAAACTCTCATTTATGGCGCATAAAGGAGGGAAGTAAGGGGATGCAATCTCCCCCATTGACTCTATGATAAATATCCATTGGTAAGGGTAGGAGTAAAGATTAGGGAGAGACTTTGCATCAAGGCGCGCCTAGTATATAATAGTGGGAATTACAGAGGATGTAGTTGAAAGAATTGCCCCTTAATTTTCTGCCCTTGTCTCTCACAAAACTCACATGCTCAACTATGGGAACTATGGGAAGAAAAAAGCTCGCAATTTTTTCCCAGATGCAAAGGCTAAAGTCTTGATATGTAAATGCTTTTAGATTTAGTCAGTAAGCCCTAATTAATTAAAGATGGATGGATACTTACTAATTATCCTGATTTGATTGAATAGACCTCTTCAAAAACTAAGTTTTTACTTAGGTATTTCAAGGGTTTGAGATTAATTATCTCATAGATATAATATAGAAAATAAAACTCTATTCTGCAAAATGGGTGTTTCACATATAGTATTTGTATTTAACACCCCAATTAAATTTTGAATCCATTTTTGATTAATCGTATCTCTTTCTATATTCAATCCAATATTTTTTCTTGATAGTGAAGTTTCTACTTAAAGCTATGATTTGAGAACTGATAACTGATAGAGTTATTTCCTATATATCCTTGTCTAAAAAGTTAGATAACTTTCCTGAATTGATCTAAATATTAGCTAGAATGTAACTGATGGCCATAGATTTGTTTAATTTCTGTATTATGATATTTCAAGAATAATGAAGTAAATTTACAATAGGAGGTGAGTCCCATGTTAAAGGAACAGAATCACAACCTCAAGGTTGTTAAACTAACAGAAGGAATATTAGTCCGTACTCAACTAAAAAATGCTTATATTCCTGCGCTGCGTTCTGGATTTGCCGGATACCCAGTCAATCCTCGTTGGAGTGGGGTCAAGTTTTGGGCCTGGAAGACAGGGAAACAATGGCGAAAAGCTTTATTAAATGGAGAGATGGTAGTGCGTTCGACTGACTCAATATTAGTATCTGTCGATCAACTTCCAGACTCGGAAAAAGATTCTGATGCTGTAGAGTGGCTCTCTCAAAATTCATTTCTAGATAACTTACTTAAGCGAGAAAAATTGACAGTTTGACAGTTTAATTATTTAACTATTTTGTTAAGTTGTTTAGAATAGCTGATTTTATGGTTTTGTAACAATACAACCTAATGCTTCAAAAAAAACCTTATTACCCCGTAGAAACAAGAAAAATTATCTGCGGGGTAATATCATTTTCAGATAGACTGGAACTCCCAGAGGCTTTAAATTGAGTTTAGGTGGTAAAAAAGCTAGTCTAAATAGAATGGCAAGTCTTCTACAAGGATTTATGCCACTAAAATTAAAATACTCTAGAAGATTATCAGTAAAAGAGTATAGAATCAAAGAAAAATTATAGTTACACGTATGGAGTATTGAATAAAATATTTGGCAGCTAAAAATAAGTGTTTACGGATATCTACCCCAACTTACCTATGATTATGATAGAGTTAACATGAATGGGTTCCCTCGTATTGATGGGAAAATCAGAATCAACATTGAGGCGCTGGGATTAATTATAGAGGGAAATTAGTAGGGAACTTGAAAGTTCAATAGAAATTAACGATACTTATTTAAAATTATATATACATCTACATAGCGATACTGTAGCAGTATGGGTAATGAGTGAAAAGTATGTGAATAAGTCGCTTTAGCTTTCTGGGGATTTGAAGCCTGGGTCGTAGATAAGTAGAAAGACTGCGGCCTAGTGACATAAAGGTGAAACACCGAAGCTAGCTCCAAAACTTATAGGATCACGCTTATGTAAGTTTGGGTAAGTTTAGTCAAACGAAAATGTTCCCTCGGAAACCAAAGATATTATGATGAAAATAATTTAGAAATCGTTTTAAGCTCTTTACTTGGAATGCTATATGGAAGTTATGGAAAGAAATTGAGGTATTTTACCTCAACTCCTTTCCCCAGACTATAGCAGATCCGCTCCTGAATGCATTACCTTTTTCAAGTTCTTCTCTAGCTCTTCTGCCTTAACTTCAAAAATTATGCTTCTATCTAAACCAGATTTAGTCTTAGGTATTATTGTGCTAACTCAGGCTCTTTATCTGCTACAATTTATTCTTCAGGTAATCCGAGCATTGATTTGTACATTTTGATATAACCTTGAGCTGACTTATCCCAGCTAAAGTTCTCTCTCATGCCACGCTTCTGTAACTCCTGCCATTGATCTTTGAACCGGAAACCTTCATAGGCTCGGACCATTGCAGTAAGCAGGTCTAGTGGTTCATAGCGATCAAAAGAATAGCCAGTACCTACATTATTAATAGGATCATAGAAAGAGACAGTATCAACTAACCCACCTGTGCGACGGACAATAGGTATACTACCATAACGCATTGCCAATAACTGACTAATACCACAAGGCTCAAATCGACTGGGCATTAAGAAAGCATCAGTACCTGCATATATTCGTCGGGAAAGGGCATCATTATGTAAAAGTTGGACACTCATCCGACCAGGATAACGACTTGCTATTTGCCACATTTGGGTTTCATAGAAGCGATCGCCTGTACCCAACAAAATAAACTGAGTATCAGTATAAGCCATAAACCGATCTAAGACTTGCAGCATTAAATCAAGTCCTTTTTGTTCTACCAGTCGGGAGACCATTCCCATGAGAAAGCTATTTTTGTTAACTTCAAAACCTACTTCTTCTTGAAGAGCAATTTTATTGTCAACCCGTTTTTCCAGGGTATTGACATCATAAGTTTGAGGAATATATCTGTCATTAGCTGGATTATAAAAGTTCATATCAATACCATTGAGGATACCGTGTAGTTTCCCCGTAATAAAAGACATTAAACCATCTAGATTTTCTCCGTAGGCAGGTGTTTGGATCTGACTAGCATAGGTTGGAGAAACAGTAGTTACCCGATCTGCAAACTGAACTGCTGCTGCCATTGTATTATGCCCTTCCATGTACCAAGGACACCAAGTAATTCTTTCCAAGTACCAGCGCCAAGGTCCTTGATAAGCTAGGTTATGAATAGTAAATACGGTTTTAATGTCTGGAGTTTCGTGCATCCAAACTGGAATCATGCCAGTGTGCCAGTCATTACAATGAACTATCTCTGGTTTCCAGCCATTCCAGCAAAACTCGGCCGCCCCATTAGCAAATAGAGTGAATCTCCAGTCCTCATCATCTCCATAGTAAATATGACGTGGCCAAAAAGCCGGGTGACCAAATAGGTACAATGGCACGTCACTTTTTGGTAGTACCGTCTCATAAATCTTAAAGTTTTGATACATGGCCGTTCCTTCCCAGATAGGTTCCTCAGGAACTTCCATCTTGTCGCCTAAAAAGCCATAATAAGGCATGAAGATACGAACATCGTGACCCATTTTCCGTAGTACTTTGGGTAAGGCACCCACTACATCTGCCATACCACCAACTTTTGCTAAAGGAGTCGCTTCAGCAGACACAAATAAAATTCGCATAATTTTTGAGTTTGCGTTCCCTTTTTAATTTTAAATATCGTCATCATAGTTTATAAAAATATAGTCACATAAAATATATCTTTATTTTGCAGGTGTTATCCTGGCTGGTTTAACTACAACACCCTCACTCCCATAGTTAAAGACATAAGGGAGCTGTTTTTATTATGATTTTCTCTGAACTGTTCACATCAGCATTTGTTGCTCTTTTGCTTACGGTACAGTTAGATTCGTCTTTTTAGTCTTTTTTTTCCAAAAAAAGTACTTTGATTGTTTTTACCTTTTTTTGTCAACTGGAATAGTATTTTTATCTATAAAAATTACTTTAAAGATATTATCCTGCTTCTAGTCTAGATTATGGCCAATTATCTTAGTATGGGCATACCTATAGCTGAATTCAGAACTCAGAAATTAGAACTCAGAAGTTAGAAGTTAGACTTCAGAGGTTAAATTCTTTGTTTTGCTTGTTCCCTATCACCCCATCATTCCTATTCTCTCCAAAAATCCGAATCTTTTATCCCAAAAATTTAGTTAAATCAAATTCGGCTTCTGCCTGAGGTTTCTGATATCTTTCAGAAATTAAAACTAATAAAAGACGCTCTGAATAATTTACTGCACCTCGCAGTTCATCTTGTAATATTTCCAATCCCCCATTAGCATACTCTTCAAATATTTTAATCCGATTTTCCTCTATTTCTTCATTAGTTTGGGAGAGAATTTTTGTATCTCTTGTGTCGGCGATCGCAATTAATTTAATAATATTTTCATATCCCCTAGACCAAAACACCTCAATATTAATTGGCCCTGGTTCTCTTATAGAAATTTCTGTCACTGGAATTCGCTTTTTTTTCTTAATAGCTAAAGATGCAGCAAATACTATTACATCTGCATAGGTTTTAAATGGGCCTGTTTTTCCTTCTGATTCAGTTAAAGCTTTAACTAAATCTGCTTTATCTTTAGCAATTCTAATTCTGTTCATAACTCAAAAAATTAAGGTAGTGATTAAGAACTAATTCTGACCATAAAGAGATCGATAAAAAGCAATATTTAATTACCTTTTTTTATTGCTATTTTCGAGCCATCTAAATAAATATAAAACCTTAATTATACATTATTTTAATTCGTTTAAACCTTAATAAAAGTACCAAACAATTAGGGAACTAATATTCGCTTCCTGAGGATTTTCTCTAATATTAGTGAGTGAGAAAAATGTACAAACAAAACATACTGCAACTATTACAAACAATCATATTCTTGATTACTCCCTGTCACTAACATACTTTTTCATAAAAGTCTATTTTAGCATTACTAAAATTAAATATTTATAGCAATTTCACAAAAAATATAGAAGATTACTCAAAACTTTATTTCTTAAGTAATAAGTAAGTAATAGTAGTTTTTTTTTACGATTATATACTTGTAAATACCTCTTAATATCTACGCTTTTTTCTTCCTTATTAACAAATCCAACAAGTCTAGTCACAACCAGAAAGTTAAAAACCTCCCCTTATGAAATATTCCTACTCCTTACTCTCTTTTCTTCTGTCCATAACAACATAGTTTTATTATCAAAATTTCCTTTACTTGCTCGCTTTTTATCTTGTTCTAATCTAACTCTACCATGAGAAATACCATAACTTCTTAGTAAAGCATCTACTACTTCTAATAAATCTGCTATTTCTATTACTAAATCAGCGTTATTTGCTGCAGCAGCTTCTTGAGCTTCTTCAATAAGTTTCTGTCGTAGCGCTTGCTGATATTCTATTTCTGATAGAGTTACAGTTTCACATTCTATACCACTTTTAAGGATAATTTCTGGGATGCGATCGCGGACTAATTTATTATATTCTTGACGCATAATTATATTGCCTTATTCAGTAAGTTTTGTTTATTAATTAAACTAACACAAACCATTATATATAAAATATATAGCAATTATATAAAACGGTTATAAAAATTAAAAAACTCAAAATAAACTTTGAAACTCTTGCTCATTGCCCTCATTGCCCGTTGCCCCAAACCCTCAAAAACGCCAATATTTTGGACAACATAAATATAGGATAGCTATCTACCAATTGCTAAAAATATGCTTATTCTCAAGTCAATGTTCCGTGGTTTATTTGTAACAAAGGTTCATCAGAACTATAATGTTTTATTAAACAGACTTTGGATTGCATCGAATTTATGTTTGTTTTTTTCTTTATAATGTTTAGTATTATTTCCCTTATTCAAAATTAATTTTATTTATGACCAAAAAATCAGGTCTCAAGTCTCTGAATTAAGCGTTCGGTACTGATAACTGTTTAACTACAGGAGATGAAAAGGGAAGCTCCGACCCAAGAAGGCTAACTCATAACTGAAATAACCAGGTATTTGCTATGACTAAAAATATCATAAAATTTATAGAAAATTTAGGAAAAATTTTATCTCTATTGCTGCTAGTTTCGACTCTAGCTTCTTGCGCCATTAACACTGGTATAGTTACCAATTCAGATAGTATTTACCAATATAGAACTATTCATAATTATGAAGGTATTGGCAAATTTTATCTAGGTCGAGAAATTGCTAAAGTAATGGGGCATGAAGGCGCAGGATGGTTAGAAAGAGATAGTAGAACTTATCAAGAAAAACCTGAAAGTGCTATTAATAATCTTGAATTAAAATCAACAGATATCGTGGCAGATATTGGTGCTGGTACTGGCTATTTTACTTTTAGGATGAGTCCTTTAGTTCCAGAGGGAAAGGTACTAGCAATAGATATACAGCCAGAGATGTTAGAGTTAATTAATTTTGTTAATCATGAGGAAAATATTACTAATGTTGAGACAATTTTAGGTGATGTAGATAATCCAAAGATACCGCCATCTAGTGTTGATATTGCCTTGTTAGTTGATACTTATCATGAGTTTGAATATCCACGAGAAATGATGTTAGGAATAGTTGAGGGATTGAAACCTGGTGGGCGAGTAGTTTTATTGGAATATCGGAGTGAAAATCCAATGATTATGATTAAGGGTTTACACAAAATGAGTGAAAAACAGGTAAAAAAAGAAATGAAAGCTGTTGGTTTGATTTGGCAAGATACTAGAGATTTTTTACCACAACAGCATTTTTTAGTGTTTAAAAAGCCTGATATTTCTTTGTGAAACTAAGGTTAAGAATAATACTAAGTTAATACTATTAGATAATTCAAGAAAAACTACTATAGCAATCTTATTTGAATTCTGAGAATTTGTAGATTTTTGGTAACAAATAATAGGGCAGAGGATAGATATAAAAACTATATCTGATTAATATAAAAAGGGTGATGTTCTAGATTTTAAGAAATAGTCAAATTATCCTATTTAATTCATGATACCCTTATGAGCAAATCTCATAAATTTTTAATCAGGTCTTTTCGGGTATATGTGTAAGCCACTAAGATAAAAAATTTCTATTGTCTAACTTTCACATTTTATATGTCAGGTTTTAGGTATCAGGTGTCAGGTTTCAGGTGTTAGGTATTAGTTTTAAAAATCAATAAATTGATAGCATATTACTACCAAATATATTGATTTTAGCCCGTTAAATATCAATAACTTTTTACTTCAATTCACTTTCAATTATTTCTAATAACCTGAAACCTGAAATCACCAAACCTTAAACATTAAACCTACTAAAACTTAATATATAAATGAGTGCTAATGGTTAGTTATTATATGATTAAAAATCATTATTATCTACCTCAAGTAATTCTGTATATTCAAACTCATTTGGACTACGTTTTACCAAAGGATAAGATTTACCACCTAACTCAATAGCATCTTCCTCACAATCTGATTTTGGAGAATTATAAGAAAGCACATATTCCCTGCCAATATAATCAGCCATTTCCTCAGCAACTTCACCTCGCCATTGAGTCTTAGTTACTAATACAACTAATTGATTTGCTAATTGAGGAATTATTTTAGCAATTTTTCGCCGATAAATCTCATCTAAACTCCCAAAAGGAGAATCCATTACAATAGGAAAAGTACTACTGTCAGGACCCATTAAAGTATTTTTTTTACTCCACTCTCTTACCTGATCAATAATGCTACCAATAAATGCCAAACTGAGGATTTGATTCTCTCCTGTAGAAGCAGCAACTAAGTCATTTTTACTACTAGTATTTTCTACTAAAGTTAACTCATAGTTTTTATTTAGCTGAGGAATATAAGGAGTAAAAGAAATTTCAGAAAATAACTCTTGTACCCGTTTTTCTAAAGAAATTCTAAATTGTTTTTCTAAACGTAAACGTACTTCGTTTAGCCTCTCAATAGCATCCTGAGTAGCAGCAATTCGTCTTTGAGATAAAACTTGCCTTAACTCATTCATAGTTTGGCGATCGACTTGTTTATCTAAAACCTTAATTTCTTTATGTAAAGTTTCTAACTGTAGACTATTTGAACCAGTTTCTCTATTTAAATTTCCCACCTTAATTTCAATTTCATCTAACCTTTTTTGTAACTCCTGAATATCCTCATCTGGATAAGAGCGTAATTTTTTTTGAACTATTTCCAATTCATTTTCCACCCCTGAAAGCTGATAACGTAATTGTTCTATATTTCCTTGTTGTCTATCAACTTCATCCCAAAAATCTACAATTTGCTTATCAACTTCATCCATTTGTACAGTCATTCTAATTGCAGTTTCTTCAACATCAGCAACCTCTACTTTTTGCATCCATTTTTCTACTAATTTTCTCCCATTAGAATCTATAGTTAATTCAGTGCCACAAATACAACGTTGTTTTTCTAATAACTGTTGAACAAACTGCCGATTAATTCCTGTAAGTAACTCACCTTTTTCCTTTAAATGACTAAATAATTCTCGAAATTCTACTATTGCTTCTGATAAAAAAACCATATAACCACGAGTTGATATAGCTCTTTTTAAACTCTGATTTGCTTGTACTATTTGTTCTTTTATTTCCCCAATACGAACCTTTAATTTGTCTCTTTGTTGAGGCAATCCTTCTGCACCTTTAAAATCTAACAAACGACTATTAATTTCTTTTTTAAATTTTCCATGATGTTGTAATTCTTGATCTATTTCTTGTTGGCGTTTTGATAATTTATAAATTTCCTGTTCAATTTTACTTTTTTCTTTCAAGAACTTTTTAGTCTCTGGATTCCCAATCAATCTTAAATCAGTTTCTAGGGATTTTTTAGCTTCCCCTAAATGTCTAACAGAACGATTTAATACTTCAATTCCTAATAATTCCTTAGTAGCTTCTGCAATTTCACTTTTTTGGTTATCCCTAACAATATATTCAATTCTTTCACCGTCAAAAAAGAAATATCGATGTAAACTTTCTGGCAGAATTCTACCAATAATATCATCAGGATGTTCTGGTGGTGGAGACCAACGTCCATCATCTCCAGCTATCTGCATATATAGCTCACTTTTGCCATGTTCAATTTTATTTTCTTCGTTTCTATAAGCTCGACATAAACGCTTTGCTTGATAACGTTTATGATTATGTTCAAATATAATTTCTACCCAACAAGCAATAGCTTTACCCGCTTTTGCTTCTGTAATTGCTCGTTTATTTACCAATTGAGTTTCTGCAGCAAAAGCTGCACTAAATTTCTCATAAAGTACCCAGGTAAAAGCATTCATGATAGTAGTTTTACCGGCACCATTGTTGCCATGAATAATTGTCGTATTTTGTTTCCCTGAAGCACAAATTATTTCTGGAGTTTTGCCATAAAACTGGCGAAAGTTACACAATATAATTGACACTAATTTCATTGTACTGCTTCCTTAATAATTTTGAGAATATCATCATTAATTCGAGGAGTTTTTTTATAAAGCCTGTCTTTTTCTAGTTGTAATACTCGGCCAATGATATACTTTACTTCTGGAGGTGCAGTAGTAATTGGTTCTTGAATATTATTTAGCTTACTTTGACTTTGAGCATTGTATGTTGAATGCTTCTCTGAAAAAATATTTGATATGTTTATGATTCCTTTGTCTGAGTATTTTGAAGTCATTTGAATTTTAATAATAAGTAATACCTCATGTTCTTTATGTACCAAATTTTTATCAAAGATGGCTACATATCATGCTCAAAAACTAAATCACACAATTTTTTAAAATATTTAGTGTAGCCTAAGTTAGGAGTTATATATGTGTAGCAATATTCACAATAAAATTCCTTTCATTCTCACAAGCCTAACTGCAAAAATCACTACTTGTACACTACTACCCCTAAATTAATGAAATTGGAATCATTATACTGGGTTGCTAAGTATTAGTGGTAAGTATTACAGCACTTTTCAGATTTATGAGCCATACCTTCATAACCAAAAGAAAATCCTGTAGAGGCATTTTCCTGTAGAATACTATGTAAACATATTGAACAAAAAAAGGGCCATTTACTCTTATTCAAATCTACTGAAATGAAAACTGCTGTATGTATATAAGTGGTAGGTATTATGTACATTGTTTTCAACAACAAATTTGGCTAAGGTTAAGAAATAGTATTTATAGGGTTAATTTAATTGAATACATTCAAGTTTTGTTAACAGATTTTAATTTGTATTGGCATAAAAAAGCTGGCTTCCTAATATACTAAAATCTTAATTGTAAAATTTTAGTAGCGGGAAAAATCAGGTGATAACTGAATAAATACAGCAAAAAACAAGCACTTAGAAAAGTTGATAGGTTTTATCCTTTATCAAATATTTACTTTAACTATGTTTATCTATCGGGTTTTTAACTATTGTCTATAATTTGGTATGATATACAATTATCTCCTATTATCTATTTATTTTATGTTACTAGTATATAGAAAAATAGCTAACATCAGAAAAAATACATTGGATAAACTGACTACTTATCTGGTTCTTAAACAAACAGATAGTAATATAAAATTTGAATGTATGATTTAAATGTATCAGGAATAATATCGAATCATAACCCACTCCCAAGAGGGAAAATATTGCTCTATTTACCCTGTTTGCAGCGCAAATTTGCCCGGCACCCGAAATTTATACCTTTGAACCCATTCCGTCAATTTTCCATAGCCTGCTTTTCAATGGAGAACTCTAGGACTTCAAAGGGAAACTTTTAATTGCAGTCTGGCTGACAAAACAAAGCAAGCTACTTTTACCTATGATTCTAATATGTCAGTAATTTCTAGACGGTTGGCAGAGCTTGAGTCAGAAAACCTGATGGCTAATTGTTATTTACTCTTAATGCTTATTCTGGTGGAGTTAATTTACTAATCTTTACTCCGCCAGCCTACGATAATAGTTGCAATGATCCCATTCTTGTTAGTAGGTTAGGTATGGTTTTCTTGAGCTAACTATCAAACTGTGATATGTAGCTGATAGCTCCTTATTATCAACTATTGAAACTAAGGGTCAGGCTTATTCAGTAGTCTTAGCTTTCAACAACAACGATCATAATTATTGAATTTTGGGAATAGTAAGAATACTTTTTCCCAGTATGAATTCACTAGTCTTCGTTCCTGATGGTACTACTATCATTAGTGGTAGCGACGATCATAGAATCAGATTTTACTAAGTATCATAGCTTGTTGCTCTCAGGAAATAGTTACCCCACAACAACCTTTAGAAGATATATAATTTTACTCCCCACAACATTGTACTAAAATAAGAACGGCTATAACCAATACTAAAAAAATTACCCAATGACACAATCAAATTTGCCAAAACAACAAAATTCTCCCATTATCTCTATCTTACTCTGGCTATTATCAGCAACATATATCTACATTCTCCTACTTTCACCCCAAGATCAACTACTTCCTAACGGACCAATTTGGGCGGTTCAACCTGAAACTATTAAAGAAGTCATTGAGGTATCTATCAATTTTTTCTTCATTCTTCCCATCTTTAATGTTATTGGTATAAAATATATGGAAGCACCGATCGTACATCCTTGGTTAGAAAGTTTATTCAACTTTGCTGAAGCTTGGATATTTATGTTTCTTCCCCTCCTGCTTGTCGATCGCCGTGGTGGAGAACTTCCAAAAATCTTGATTTGGAGTATGGCAATGTTCCTTACCAATACTTTCTTACTACCATACATGGCTTGGCGCAGCACTGCAACTGAACTTCCTATAGAGGAACAAATGAGTAAAGGTTTACTGGCGAAAATATTCGGTGTTGTCGGATTAATTATAGGCAGCATCGCTATAGTCTGGGGAATTTTCGCTAGACCAGAATTTGGCGATATCGCTACTAGGGGAAAATTTTTTATACAAAACTTTCAGAGCGATCGCCTCACCATTGCCTTTTGTGTAGATGTAATTTTATTTGCCATTTTTCAAGCAGTATTAATAGGAAATATTGAACCGCCAGAAAGTGGCAAACGTTGGTTAAGATTTATACCATTTTGGGGATTAGCTGTTTGGCTAATTTTGTAGAAGTTTTGCTTCTATATTGTGTCTCCCATTTTTAGTAGATTTAGGAAGTAGGTACTTGGGCAAAAAAGAGGTACAGTTTAATATAAATCTCCATTCCTTCTTTTCTGCTGTTTTATAAAACTGATACAAAGGATCACATAACGTTATCAATTGATGTTTACTTCCTGCTTCTACTGAGGCTGTCGGTAGTTACTCATGCACACACATTCACGGTCGAGCTGACCCCATTTCTATTTTTTGTTTTTATGATGAAAATTGGCAAAACCCAGAAGAAACTTGCCCGCCAGCATTACATCAGGCTAAAATTGATTAAATAGCTTGACACAAAAGTAATTTTATGATAGCTATTCACAATATCTAGAGGCGCAATATAAAAAATATTAAGATGTAGAAAAATCAAAAGGAAATTTCTGAAAATCAAATTTAATTAGAGGTTGTGATAAGAGCAAAAATATAAATTTTACATTTGTTAAATTCTATTGTTAAATTCTATTATACTAAATCCGGCTTTTAAAACCACTTTATAATCTTCGTTTAATTCTCTTTAACTATAAAGTTAAAGTCTAAAATAACAGGTTTATAAAAACCGGATTTAATATTATTTGGGGGGTTTTTTTCCCTAGCAGAAATGATAATGATATAATTTGAATTAGTAAATTGACATTCAAGCAGTTGAGATATATCATGTGGGTTTTCCTAGATATTGATGGAGTATTAGTACCAGAGAAAAAGTTTGATAAACGAGTATTACAAAAAGACATAATCAAGTTCGATCCAGGTTGTTTAAATGAATTTGAAAATGTCTTGCGTCGTTATCCGAAGACTAAAATAGTTATATCCTCATCCTGGCGAGAAATGTATTCTCTGCAGAAAATTTCTAGCTTATTTTCACCGGATATTGGTATGCGTGTTATTGGAGTAACTCCATATTTACACCCGATAGTTATTGAAACAAATCAACATATTCGGCAGCAAGGAGTTTTGGAATATCTCAGACAAAAAAATGAGAAAAATCCACAGTGGGTAGCTATTGATGACATTGCTGAGTTCTATGAGCCAGGTAGTCCAGTTATTGTTACCGATGCTTATCATGGTTTTAATCATAATTCTGCCCAAATGCTCGATCGCTATCTTGCCTCGTTTTGTGAGAAAATAACATCAGGTAATACTATTGGACAATAGTTAAGGATGCAAACTAACCAAAAACTTATCTTGCCAAAAATAGGTTGTGGTACATGGGCATGGGGTAACCGACTCCTGTGGGGATATGACGAAAGTATGGATAATGAACTGCAGAATGTCTTTAGCCTCTGTGTTAGTAATGGGGTAACCTTATTTGATACGGGCGACTCCTATGGAACTGGTAGATTAAATGGACGTAGTGAAATGCTGTTGGGAAAATTTTCTCAAGGATATATGGGTGCATATCAGGATAATATTTGCATTGCCACAAAACTTGCAGCTTATCCTTGGAGGTGGAGAGCTAAAGCAATGATTTCGGCTTGTGCAGCATCTGCTCAACGTCTAGGTAAAAATGTTGATTTGGTACAGATGCATTGGTCTACTGCTAATTATTTTCCCTGGCAAGAATGGGGACTTTTGGATGGTTTAGCCGATCTGTATGAACAAGGAAAAGTTAAGGGAGTGGGGTTATCGAATTACGGACCGAAACAACTGAAAAAAGTTTATAAAAGGTTTAGCGATCGCGGGGTCCCAATTGCTACTTTACAGGTTCAATATTCTCTGTTATCAACCTACCCAGTGACAGAATTGGGAGTCAAAGAAGTATGTGATGAATTAGGTATTAAACTAATTGCATATAGCCCTTTAGCTTTGGGAATATTAACAGGAAAATATTCAGAAAAAGGTTCTTATCCTAAAGGAATTAGAGGTATTTTATTTAAGCAAATATTGCCAGGCATTCGCCCATTATTATTATGTTTAGAAGCTGTGGCAAAATCAAGAAATAAAACTATGTCACAAGTAGCAATTAACTGGTGTGTTTCTAAAGGTACAATTCCTATTCCAGGAGCCAAAAATCAAGTTCAAGCACAAGAAAATATTGGTGCTTTGGGTTGGGAGTTAGACTCTGGTGAAGTTGCAGAATTAGATAAGGCTGCTGCGAGTACAGGCAAGAAAATGGTGCAAAATATTTTTCAAACTCAGTAACTTCTTTCTGAAAATAATTAATAATAATAAAAATTATTTAGATGTATGTCTTTCCCCTATTCATCTCTAATATCCCGTGGCGTTTAAACTACATTTCTCTCTGCAAATTCGCTGTTCTTCAAGTTTTATAGTTCATGGGATGACAACCTAGTTGAAAGTAATAATAGACTGGGTCTTTTGGAGATTCTTTTGGGGATAATATCCAATTGGTAGCGATCGCTCGAAAGAATATAGCAATTGTTTCCAAAGTTATACAATTTAGATGATGGTGGTAAATTAGCACTAGGAATTTAGGGAGCTCATACCAATTCTCAAAAAGAAATCAAAGATGAGATTTTTTCTGAGCAGAAAATTATATAAAATTACATCCCCTCTTAAAAAATAGCTCCTGTTTCAATTCTTTCTGTTTTCTGCCTCCTACTTTCTAGTCGCCTATTTCTCTCACTCTTTATATAGGATTATTGCTATGGTAAGGTAAGAGTGATAAGATAGATATTTTAAGGGCTAAAACCCTACTGCAAACTATATACTTTTGGTTGAATTATTTGCTATTAAAAGTTTAAGTCTATTGCAATTACTAGTTTGCTTAAACTAGTCTAGGAGAGCCAAAAAAACTACTGATAATCTATTTATTTAGGTTTTGATAAATATACCCATAAATTGGGTTGAGTTAAACATAATTGATGAGAATAAAGAAATGATTAATGAGTATGTTGAGATAGCTAATTACTATGACAACGTATTGACAAGTGGATACTATGACTTTGATTCTCTTAGCAATACTTTGTACAATTTACTTGGTGCTAGAAGAAAGATTTTAGATATTGGCGTAGGAACTGGGTTACTTACTGAAAAAATGCTTTCTTTGGCAAACTATAAGATTGTTGGTGTTGATTTTTCTTCCCGAATGTTGGAAATTGCTAAGAAAAGATTGGCAATTTCAGATGTTAAGTTGATTTGTCAAGATATGACAGAGTTTGAAACTGAGGAAAAGTTTGAAGCTATAGTTTCTACGGGAGGTGTTATTGCTGCTGTGGAAGAAGAAGGAGAATATAGAATTTATAGTCATATAACTGATCCAGAACAAAATAAGCAGTTGCTGGCAAAGTTACACAGTCAGTTAGATGATGGTGGATTATTAGCACTAGCAATTCAGGGACCTCATAATAATTATAAAAAGGAAATTAAAGATGAGATTTTTTATGAGCAGAAAATCAAGAAAGAGGGAAGTTATGTGGATAAGTGGTATGTTTTTTCTCAAGCTAATGGAGAAGTTCTTAAGGAACAATTTTGCCGTTTTTATTTTTTTGATGGAAAACAAACTAACCAAACTTTAATTGATGCTGGATTTCAGCAAGGATATCAGATTATTGATGGTAAGTTTTTGGTTAGTTACAAATAGTCTGCTAATATCTATTTAAGATGTATATTAGAAAGTCATAATTTCAGTTATAATTTATCTGAATTATGATTTCTGTGAGATGGTATCAGTACTACTAAAAATGAGCGATCGCTTTTGGTTTTGATGGATATTTTTTATTGGTTGATTTTCATGATGATTGTCTTTTTTTCAGAGATTAATTAATCACAAAATCTGGGTATAGTTTGTTTTTTTTGATGGAGCTTGACTTTTTGCTTTACTATTACTCTTATTCGGAAATAAGTGGCTTTTTATTGTGGTAGATTTTAATTCTGATATTAGGGCTTGAATTTTGACATTTTCTGAAGCTCAAGATTTTTTTTCGGCGGCGACTTTTTTTTTGCTTTTGCTTGACTTTTGTTTCCCTTGACTGGTATTATTATCATAATGGAAGTGGTGACACATTTAAAAATTTTGCTTCTATTCCCATTATCTTAATTATAGCTGTCAAATGCAAGACTTGTCAACTACTTTTACCCTCTTTTTTCAGAAAAATTTTCGAGAATATATAAAGTTACAGAAAGACAAAATGATCTTCTATTTGCTCGAAAGAAATCTGCTGTAAATTTTAGATACTAATTAAATTTAAATCAATATCCAACTTACCTATCGAAGTCAATTTAGCATAGCGTCCGTGGAGAGTTTCGTCAAAATTATCTCCTACACTAGAAAAACTCAAACAAACTTGTAAAAAATCTGGGGGATAATAAACTAACTTCTCAGCCCATTCAATGGCGAGAATACCTAAAGGTACTTCTAAACCTTCCCAATAAATCTCTAAATTTAGGGCTTCTATCTCTGAACTTTCTAAACGATATAAATCAAAATGATAAAGAGGAATTCTGCCAGAAAAATATTCATTAATTAATGTGAATGTGGGGCTATCAATTGTTTCAGTTATTCCCAAACCTATCCCAAGACCTTGAACTAATGTGGTTTTACCAGTACCTAAATTTCCCTCCAATAAAATTACACCACCAGCAGGTAAAAATTTTCCTAAACTTTTACCAAGGTTATAAGTAGCTGCTGCATTTCCTAGTGACAAAAATACTTCTTGACTTTTCATTTAATTCTTAATTGGTAATTTCAGTTATTAGTTATTAGTTATTAGTGAAAAAAAAACAGGGTAAAGGGCAAAAGGGGGAAAGAGAAAAGGGTTAGAGAGTTATCCCGCCATCGCAGACAACACGAAAACCGATAAAGATGAAGTGGTCGTCGCGCCTAAGAGAGCCGCTGCGAAACGCAGAACGGCAATAACTAGGATAGGAGACCCAGGAACCGCCCCGTACTAAGGCCCCAATTTCGGTATAATATTTTTTATTACTAGCAACCCAAGGACTTCCATATGTAGGAGCATAATGATAACCATCACGGGAACAATTATCAGCACACCATTCCCATACATTTCCGTGCATATCATATAATCCAAAAGCATTTGGTGGAAATTGACCTACAGGAGTAGTTTGGTTTCTATATTCTCCTTTGGGCCCATTCCCGTAATAGTTGCCATTATAGTTAACTAACTCAGATGTTATAGTTTCTCCAAAGTAGAAAGGTGTAGTGGTTCCTGCACGGCAAGCATATTCCCACTCTGCTTCACTGGGTAGTCTATAATTCCTTCCTGTTAATTTCGATAGTCTTTCACAGAACTCTACTGCTTGGTACCAGTTTACCTTCTCAACTGGTCTCTCCCATCTATCTATATCTTGATATGGTTCCTTAAAGTATGATGGCTCTGGGTCTAGGTCTAAATTTACTTTCAAGTTTGTCTGAGAAGCGATCGCTCTCCACTGTCCTTGAGTAACCGGATATTTGCCCATAAAAAAGGGAGAGACAGTCACATCGTTTTGGGGGCGTTCATCATGATAGCTACCCTCTTCACTTTCAGGAGAACCCATGGTAAAGTTACCACCAGGAATAATTACCATTTCTAGTTCTAACTGTTGCGCAATAGTTTCCCTAAAGTATTGGGTAAGCTTAGTATCTTGCTTGATAATTTTTCCCCCTCCGTCAACTGTAGGTGTTGTATACTGAAAAACCTGAAAGTCTGAAGGAAAAGGAACCCATTCTCCCAAATTTTTGGGAGAAATAAACTTTTGTAGAATTTGCCTCTGCTGGTTATTCCGTTTGTTAAGTTCCCGACCGCGATCGCTCAAAAACTTCTGAAGTTGATTTATACTCAAACTCCCTTCACTCGACCGGAGTGCTTCGTGTAAAGCATAAGTAAAACTTCCCTGCTGAAGTTGCTCAACTTCATTAGCTTCTTTACTCAAGAAAACTATCAGTTCCTGCCCATCTTTAACAGAAAAAGAAAAACCGGAAAAGAAAGAAATTTCACCAGAGATATAGTTAGTATCTAAGAACAAAATTACTTTTCCTGCACCAGAAGAAAATAATTTTTCTACAAGAGAATTAACAGAAATAGCAGTTGTTCTGAAGTCATCCTTTTGACTATCTGCTGGGATGAGATAGTCTACATCTTCTATACACTCACCGTAGCCACTAAAGAAAAACCAAAAATTATCTTCTGCTGAGAGGAAAGGTTTCTCAAATTTCTCTGCCAAAAACCTCTTAAGTCTCACTGAAATTACTTCTGTAAATAAATCAACCTTGCTAAAGTTTTTCTGCTCAAACCAATTTTTTATTACCTCTGCATCTTTAACAGCATATCTTAGAGATGGTAGATAATTATATTGGTTAATGCCCATAGCGATCGCGTGATTATTTCTAACCTTAACTCCAGCAATAATTGAGTCATCTTGTTTATCCGCAACTACAGCCACATTCTCCAAACGCAACCTTTTGAGAGGTACGCCCCAACCATTAACCAAAGTTACTCTAATCTCTCCTTCCATCTCCTTTTGAGCAGCAGTTAATAAAAATTTTGCCGGGCCGTAAGTCCCCCCAAAGCGATGTAAAACCACTGCAGGTTCGCCGATAATTTGAATCTTAAATAATGGAGTAGTATCTCCTTGACAATAGGTATCTACCCGAAAATAAATAGGATATTCTTCCTCCTCATAATTCCATTTTTCAAAATCCTCAGTTTGTTTAATATCAATTTCCATCAAATAAGTTTTACCCACTTCTGCCGAATGGGGATAGTTAATTATAGGTTGAATTGATATAGGTAGTTGTTGAGTTTCATTCATATTTTTGGGCAAGTCAGAATTCAAAAATGATAATAATTATGTGAGAATAACTATGTATATTATTAGTAAAAGTCATTAAAAAAACAGATCACAAATAACAGATAATTAAAAAAGCTGATATTTAAATACCTTCTTTTTTCAAAAGCTCCAATTTAGCCATAGGGTTCCCATAATAAATATACATAAAGGTATAAATAAATAAATATTTATTCTCATCATTACCTTTCTGACGCTGATATTCATCAGCAGCTTTCCGTCGGAGATTTTTTAAAATTGTAGCGACAGAAAGATGGGGATATTTTTGACATTCTTGAAAGAAATTACGAGAAATTTTAGCTGCATATGTATCATAAACTTCACATAATGTTCCTATGACTCCCTCAGCTCCTTTTTCTAAGAAAAATGTAGAAAACCCTATGGGATATTCTTGTCCTATTGTAGGGTTAGTATCAATAATTTTTAAAGTATCATTTTGTTGTAAACGTCCAGAGTTACAAGCATTCATAAAAACAATTGAACCTTTTTTGAAAAAATTAAAATCATATTCATATAAATCATATACAGATATTTGTTGTGTCTCATCTTTTTCTCCTAGTTTACTTTGAGATAAATCCTTATCAAAAAAACCATGACTGGCGATAAAAACTAAACTAACCTCTGAATTAACTTGATCTAAATTAACTTTATCTAAATCATCAAAAAAATTTCGTACATTGTCATAAATAGTCGAATGAAAAACTTCTATAATCTCCTTTTCTTGCTCAACTTCGGGTAAATCTTTAGTATTTAGATAAGCTACTATTTTACCGCAACATTTTTTTTCTGTAACTTCTAAATTAATGAAGCCATTAACGTTATCTAAATCTTCTGGATTTGTAATATCTTGCCATCTGACTGTAACGAGAGAAGCTCCTAAATAATCATTATTTTTCAATTCCAACATTTCCCAAGGAATTTCAAAAGTTGTACGGTCATTAATAATTAAATAAGAGAAATTATGTTGTCTTTCTTGTAATTTTTCTTGTAATTTCAGTAGCCATCCCCTAATTTTTTTAGCCTGAGAATTTTTCTGAGAAAACATCCGCATTATACCGGGAGTTTCTTCTAGATTTAGATTGATAATGTTATCAAAAGATATTCTTGGAGCTGGAGTAGGGTCAGTATGTAATTGTTCGCCTATTTTTAACGAGCCGTGACGGCAGCGAATAATTATATTATCATTATTATTATTAGGAGATTCTACTTCTAAAAAAGCAAATTTCCAATCAAATTTTCCATCTAATTTAATGCCAAAACTCTCAGAAAGTGAGCTTTTATTATTATCAGTCAACCCTTCAATTTTTTCCAGCTCTAATTCTTGATCATTGAGTAATTTATCCGGAGATTCTCCTTGGGCAAATAATCTACTTGGATAAGGACTTTGTTGATTTTTTAGCTTTTGAATTGGATTCATTAAACTAATAACTAATAACTAATAACTAATAACTAATAACTATAGCAACTTCCACAGTATTTTGAGTATATCAAACTTGCTGAGGTACAACTAGTAATATACACCTAATCTTGGTGAGGCACACCTATCCCGGGCAAGATGCCGGCACTAGAAACATTTAATTTTTAATATTTGTACTTTGTATACTTGGAATTTGCTGCAAAATTTAACCTTTGACTTAATTTTGACTTTCTTCTAGCCTTTTACTTTTTAGTTTTGATTTTTAAATTAATTGTGACTTGTAATTTCCCAATTTTCCACAGGTGGAATAGACAAAATTTTTGCTCCTAATGCTTTCGCTAATAGTAATGGTAAATCAGGATATTGTTTAGATTGAGGATTAAGAAATATAGTTTCTAAATTACCTAAATTACTAATTTTTCGAGCAACTTCCAAAGCATCTTCTACCCCTTTTTTCCCCACAGGAGGCTTAATTTTTCCTACATGACTTGCTTCCAAAGGAACATTACCTCTACCATCACTAACTACCACTAATACCGCTTTTTGTACAGTATTTTTCCCATGTTGTAAAGCATGACGAAGAGTTTTCAAAGCCAAGTCAAAGCCATGTGCCAAAGGTGTAGCTTTACCTTTTTTAGTCTTTTCCAAGTCTAGTCCCATGGCAATTGTAGGTACCAGAATATTTTGACCAGATATTTTTTTAGCCCGTAATTCTACAGGATTAATTGTAACATTTGACTGGTTATTATCTAATACGATAGAGTTCGGAGCAATACCAACTTGAATTAAACCAACACTTGCTCTTTGGCTGTAAGCCCAACTAAGATAGGGCAATAATTTTTCTTCCCATTGACAATATTCTAAACAAGTATAATCTAGTAAAAGCATGAACATCTGTTCCGCAACGGAAGCGCGACGATAACGATATAAATCAGAGGGCAATATTTTCAATTTATGATAATTATTACCCTGTTTTTTCTGACGAATTTTCTGAAATTTAGCTGCTTCTAATAGACTCCTAACTATAGCTAAATCATTAGCGTTAGTAGTTTTTTCTAGCCCAAGAATTGTGCCACAATGAATAGTTTTAGATTGAGAAATACGGGTAGGTAATTTAAGGGAATCTATTTCTCTTTCTAATGAAGTAGTATCTTCTATATAAGGATTTTCTAAAAGTGTAATTTCTGGCAAATCAGTATCTGGAAAATAATTAGATACCTGTGATTGATAAACAGGAATTTCTGGTGGATTATTTGATAAAGATTCGTCTTTAATTTCTGATAATTCGGGTGATCTTCGTGGTTCAAAATCATTATCTTCTGTCTCTGGTTGTGGATTGAAACTCTTAAAATCAATAGAATTATTAATATTATTTCTTTCTAACTTCAATCCCATAATTTTAGCTACTTTATCCACATGCTTAACTGTGACTGAATCTGCTGCTTCTAATTGAGCATAGGTACTTGCAAAACGAGCCAAAGCAATTTCTCGCCGATGATAAATATTTGACTCATAATTATAATTTAAAATTGTCTCCAAAGCTGATGGTGTCATACTTGGTAAAGAGGAACGAATTTGTCTCAACCATTCCTGTAATTCTGGTTCAATTTTCCTTTCTTCAAACAATAATTTTTGTGGTTTTTCCGGACTATTTAATAACTTTTGAATCTGAGTTACTCTCTTATCATTATTCTCAATTTGTTGTATATTGAGACGCAGGGCAAACCTATCTAATAAATGAGGTGAAAT
Organism: Trichodesmium erythraeum GBRTRLIN201; assembly: GCA_018457135.1. Lineage (GTDB taxonomy): Bacteria > Cyanobacteriota > Cyanobacteriia > Cyanobacteriales > Microcoleaceae > Trichodesmium > Trichodesmium erythraeum. The sequence continues at coordinate 35,226 of JAGGDU010000219.1, forward strand.
CTTACCAATTTCCTCATTCTGACTCGAACAACCAACTAACCAACAAAAATTAGGTTGCCAATATTTATGTTGTCCGTGACGCTCTAAATGTGCGACATCTGCTCCCATCAATACAACACAAGCCCTCATAGCTGCTAAACTTAATTTAGTCAGATCTGGAATAATTACTAACTTAATTTCATTCGTATTATCTGCACTACTAAATAATCCAAATTGCCAATTAAAAGCTTGTTTTTCCAACTCATCCCCTAGCCCAACTTGCCCCCATAAATTATCCTCTGATTCAAAAGTTCCCAACTTCAACGGAACAACTTTTTCACATTCTGTTGTTACTTTAAGTAGAGACACTAAAATACCAGCAACTTGCTGCAAATTATTAATAGAAATATCAAACAGCAAAATACTGCGTAACTTGGAATTAAGCGCTACACAACAAAGAGATTTCATTAAAGAGCTTTGAATATTTACCATAATTATGGAATAGTAATTCTGTGATTAATTACCGGCTTTTTCTGTGACTTTTTGCCAAGGATATAATTAGGGTTTGCTAACTAAATGAGGACTTACCCACGGGCACTACACGAGAGCAAAGGCGAATGCCAGAAAGTCTCTACATATAGTATTTTCAAGGTGAATTGGTGTAAGTCTTGTCAATATAATTTCCCGTTGCTCTGTAGGAATGTTGCATGCAACCTCCCTACTTCTCATCCTGGGAGATAAGATGTTAGCAGTGGGTCTACTCCCAGGAGTGGTTAGGAGTGCTTCCACCAGTTCCCCTACCTAGAAGGAAAAAGCCTTATGCCCTAACATATATCGCGGTTCTGGGCAAGTTATGTTAATATATTCTTTACCTTATTCTCATCTTCATCAGTCCAAGGAGGTTGGGTACTTTGGAGAAATTCAGGGCGACGGTGTTGCAAAACTAATTGAGCGACTGCTTGAATATGCTCAATATTTACCTGTTGAAAACCATGCAAAGCAGCATAGGCACGGGAAGCTAGGGCAATTACATAATCTGCTCTGTTTCCTTCTGCCTGAAAAGCCGCCGTCAACTCTACACAATATTCGATCGTATCCTTTGGTATTTTTATCTGACGAACATTATTTTTTGCATCCTCTAACTTTTGTTTGTATGCTTGATCCTTTTCCCTAGCTTTATCAATATATTCAGAAGATGTACCTTGAGAAAAGTCGAACATTGCCTGATCCCATTCCATAACTGTTTGTAAAATTTTCATCCGTTCTTGGCGGTCAGTTTGTGCCTTGATATCCACCATCAAGCCAAACCTATCTAATAACTGAGGACGCAAACCCCCCTCCTCAGGGTTCATGGTACTTACCAAAGTAAACGATACTGCCTCTTCCATTCGTTTTCCTTCTCGCTGCACCACTAAAACTCCCGTAGAAGTAACATCAAGAATAATATTGACAATATGATCGTCAAGTAAATTCACTTCATCAATATAAAGTAACTTATCATTAGCTTCTTTGAGCAAACCATCTTGCCATTTTGCTTCACTCTCCATTAACTGACTAATTTCCCAACCTCCCATCACCCTGTCTTCTGTAGCATTTATTGGTAAAGTTACAGGTAATTTTTGTCCATCATTACCGAAAACGCTCTCACTGCAGTTGACTTACCTGTTCCTCGCTATCCGCTTAACAAAACTCCCCCAATACGAGGAACAATATAAGCTAATTCTAATGTAAGTTTTAACTTTTCCTGACCAACAAGCAAAGTGTAAGGTAATATTTTTTTTTGCTATGGGATGTTCCATCGTCAAAAATTAAGGTAGTTAGAAACCAGCCAGTTTTAAGGGCTGGATGAAAACAACAGATATAGCTTAATGGAAAAACTAAGTCAAAAGAAAAAAAGAGTGAACTTTCTTAATTTTTAAACATGATACCTAATACCTAACACCTGAAACCTAAAACCTAAAACCTAACATCCTATATATAAATATTACTCTTTTAATTTCCATTTCATGGTAACTTCCATTTGCGCTTCTGCACCTGCTTTTGCCAACATTGGTACACCTGCCTCAGAATCTAAAGTAATTGACAATTTCATTTCAAATTCATTAGGTTTAATATCATCGCTCATTTGGTTGACACTTTCTATGACTTTAGCAGCACAATTACGAGTTAAAGCCAAACCATCCCCAAATAAATCCTTTGCTGCCGCAATAACTTCTTTTCCCGAATTACCTCGAGACAAAGGCTTAGGATTATTTTGAACTTTAAAATCATCATTAACCTGAATATTGATTTCAATTTTTTCATTGCCAAGTTGGCTAATGGTTTTAACAATTGCCACAAATCATATCCTCCAAAAATTAACATTATAACTGACCCACCTCCACAGCTCCCCTTTTACGGATGGGATGGGGACTAGTAACCGGTGGCTATAATCTCTGATAGTCTCTAATAATCTCTAAATAATCTCCAGTTATTGATAATTTATCCTAACTTCCACTATACCACTGAAATAAAACCTGAGCCAACATCGTAGAATCATGGCGAACAAAACCATTTTGTTCGTCCTCATACATAACATTAGTTAAAAGAATTTTCCGCCCCAAATTGTTAACTGCTTCTCGGTCAAGAAAAACCGGATGAGAATTTTCTTGAGCATACTTAATTAATGCTTGTGCCGAAGGACTTTTTCCCTGTACTAAAACAGTATCAAATAATCTTTGACCACAAGCAACATCAATAGCACAAATATGGTCAGCCACACTATATCCAGTAGTTTCTCCAGGCTGAGTCATAATATTACAAACATAAATACTAGGAATATTTCTACAAGCGATCGCCTCAGCAATTTCAGGTACTAATAAATTAGGAATAACGCTAGTATATAAACTACCAGGACCAATAATAATATAGTCAGCTTCTTCTATAGCTTGCAAAACCTTAGGCAAAGCCGGAGGATGTTCAGGAGTACAGCCAATTTTAACAATTTTGCCCCCTGCTTCAGTAATATTAGACTCCCCCTCAATGTGTCGTCCATCAGCTAACTCTGCCCACAAATACACATCAGTAAGAGTAGCAGGCAAAACCTGACCTTGGACAGCTAAAACCTTTGAACTAGCAGCAACAGCCCGTTCCAAATCTCCTGTCACCTCACTCATAGCTGTCAGAAACAAGTTGCCAAAACTATGCCCTACCAAACCATCACCAGCCTTGAAGCGATACTGAAATAATTCAGTTAATAACTTTTCCTCGTTAGCTAAAGCCGCCAAACAATTCCGAATATCTCCTGGTGGGAGTACCCCTATTTCTCGGCGCAACCTACCAGAAGAGCCACCATCATCAGCCACCGTAACAATAGCAGTAATATTTGCACTATAACTCTTGAGACCCCTTAATAAGTTGGAAAGACCAGTACCCCCACCAATAGCGACAATTTTGGGACCTTTATTTAATCGCCGATGAGTGAGTAACCGGTCTACAAGTTGTTCATCTCCTTCTGGCATTAACGCTTGGGTAATAGTTTTTAAGCTGCGGTTTTGGCCTAGAAAGATTAATAGTAAGCCAACAACAATAATTATTGGGCCAGAAATGTACTTAGGGACTATTGTTGTTACCCACCCTAAAAATTCCCTAATTGTTTGTAGGATGTAAAAAATAGGAGTCATTCCCGTCCATATTGCCAGCCCTAAACTAGTTAGTAGTACACCAGCAGCACTTAAAAGTAACCACCGTTTGACAAATAATCCTGGGGCGAGCCATTTGAACCATTGACTAACTATTTGATAGTTACTTTTTTGAGGTTTTGTAATAGGGAAGTTTTTCTTCAGAAAGATACGTAGAGTTTTCTTAAATAAACTAGTTGACATAATAATTTTTATAAAAATATTTTTTACATAAAAAGAATTCTGGCATTATTATGACTCTTCAGGACCAACTTTGTTTTAGATGAAATCTAGCAAACTCAAAATATTTATAGGGAATAGAAAATATAAGGATGTTTTCAAGTATTTGCCTAGTCATTTATAATATAGTGGGAAAAAAGTCAATTTCTAATCTATGAACAATGAACCTTTAATTCAACTCAAGGGAGTTAGTAAGTCATTCGGGCAAAACGTTGTGTTAGATGAAACAGACTTAACTATTTATCGTGGAGAGGCATTAGCTATTATTGGTCCATCAGGAACTGGTAAGTCTACAGTTCTGAGAATTATTGCTGGTTTATTAACTCCTGATGCTGGGGAAGTTTATGTGCAGGGAAAGAAACGGGTTAGATGGATAGATGATTTAAAAGATCCAATAACTATTGGTATGGTGTTTCAGAATGCAGCTTTGTTTGATTCTTTGACAGTAGAAGAAAATGTGGGTTTTCTTTTGTATCAACATTCTAAGTTGTTACGTCCCCAGATTCAGGAATTGGTCAACCAGAAGTTGGAAATGGTGGGTTTGGGTAATATTGGCGATCGCTATCCGGCGGAGTTATCTGGTGGGATGCGTAAACGTGTTAGTTTTGCTAGAGCAATTATTACTAATCCAGAAAATCCCCATCATGATCCAGATGTATTATTATATGATGAACCTACCGCTGGCCTAGACCCTATCGCTTCTACTGTGATTGAGGATATAGTTCGTCATATACAATATGTAGATGGTGGCTGTAATACTTATGTGATGGTGACTCATCAGCATAGTACTATTCGTCGTACAGCGGACAGAATTGTATTTCTTTACCAGGGTAAGGTGCAGTGGGAAGGTACTGCAGATGAAATTGATACTGTGGATAATGCTTTGGTCAAACAATTTTTTACGGGTAGTGTAAATGGTCCAATTCAGGTGGTGGGTTAATTAAGTTATTTCAGTTATCGGTTCTCGGTATCTCTGAGACTCAGCATCCAGGTTGAAATACATAAGGCGAATATTTTTTTTTAACATTGAAATAGTAGGTTATTAACCTGATTTTTTTGCTCAGAAGTTAGGAAACCAAAAATTGTTTTAGTTATTAGTTATTAGTTATTAGTACTGAGTAGCCCTCAGCATCTAGATTGAAATACACAAGAGGAATATTTGTGTCCAAACCTTGAAAGGGCAGCTATTATCAGAATTTTTTGGTAAATTGAACTCAGAAGTCAGAAGTTGTTTTGGTCACAGGGATAACTAAGTCATCAGCTAAACATCAAAATTTTCACCTTGACACGAATAGAAAATAAAGATGGATATTATACCATAAGTTGATTGATTATCAAGTAAAATTTTTAGGTTTCAATACAATAAAAGTTGGTTGGGGAAATTATGCGATCGCGAACAACTAGAGAAGGTTCAGTAGGTTTATTAACTTTATTCGGACTGGGTTTGTTTGGTGCTTTAATGCTTTGGCTCAAAGGAGTAGAATTAGGCAAACGTAGTTATAAATTCATAGTTGAATTTGAAAGTGCATCTGGTATTGAGTTAGGTACATCAGTTAGATATCGAGGTATTGATGTTGGGCAAGTAGTAAAAATCAAACCAGGGTCAAATGGAGTAGATATTACCCTAGAAATTCAGCCAGAAGATTTAATTATTCCTCGTGATGTATACATTCAAGGCAATATATCTTCATTTATTGGAACTGCGCAAATAGATATTATTCCAAGAAATAGAATACCAGAATCAGAAATTTCTGCTACTGCCTTATCATCTAATTGCCCTGAAATAATTATCTGTAATAATGACCGTTTACAAGGAGAGGCCGGAGTAGAAATGCAACAATTATTAAGGGCAGGAATACGTTTAATTGACCTCTATAGTGACCCAGAGTTATTTAATAATGTGAAGATAATTGCTGAAAATACAGCTAATGCATCTGCTGAAGCTTCTAAGTTAGCGAAACAACTCTCTGATTTATCAGAAACTATTAAAAAAGAAATGAAAGGTTTAAGTCAATATCTAAGAGAAGATATTGATAATATAACAGGAATTATCCGCACAGAAGTGGGTAGTTTAACTCAAACATTAGAAGGAGAAATTGGAGGCTTAACTCAAACATTAGAAGGAGAAATTAGTGGTTTAACTAATACAGTAGAGAAAGACTTAGATAGTTTGACTAAAACCTTAGAAAAAGAAGTGAATGATATTTCTAATCAAGTAACTACTGTGACTGAAACCATGAAAGAATCTACAAAAAAAGTTTCTTCTGCCGCAGTCGCTTCAGCAAATTCTGTAGAAGAAGTAGCTAATCAATTTAGTTTAACAGTTGAGCAGATTAATGAAATTGTTAATACAAATCGTTCGACTCTAGTTGCAACTTTAAATAATATCGAAAAAACAACTGAAGAATTAGTAGGACTAGTGGCAAGTTTAAGTCCGATGATTGGTGAGTTAGAAAGAGGAGAATTTATTAGTAATTTAGAGATATTATCAGAAAATGCAGTAGAAACTTCTGCGAATTTACGAGATATTTCTACTGATTTAAACAGCCCAACAAACATAATTATGTTGCAACAAACATTAGATTCAGCTAGAGCAACATTTGAAAATGTGCAGAAAATGTCATCAGATTTAGATGATATAACAGGGGATGAAAGATTTAGGAAAAGCCTCAAAAAAATTATTAATGGATTAGGTGATTTATTCTCTTCAACAAAGCAGTTAGAGAAGCAAACTCAGACGGCAAAAAATATTGAAAGTTTGTTGAAAGAGAGTAGCAGTTCAGAGATTAGTAAATTTACCAAAAGTTATGAGTAGCTTTGAGGTTTTAGATGTGAATTTTTAGGTGGGGATAGAATGGAAATATTACTGTTTTTATTAACATAGTATTTCTATGCCGGAATGCTCCACAAATAGCTATCAGCTATCAGCTATTAGCTATTAGTTCTAGTCAAAACTATTGGTTGTAAAAGATTTCAATTTTATCAATGTCAAATGTACTTTTTTATAGTTTTATACTTTTTATCCTAGGAAAATAAAAGTGGAGGCGATCGCTTTATGACTCATAGTAAGGTCAATGAAGCAGAGGCTAAGACTAAAAAATTGCTAGAAAGGTAAAGGTTGCGATCGCTAGGCATTAACCCAGAAAAAATTGTTTGAGTTTTATTCCTCAAATAAGGAAGTTTTTATTCTTTGACATCCTCTAGTGGCTGTTAGTTCTGAGGGGGGTTATACCAAACCAAAGCTCCTACATGGGTTGAGTCTTTTGCACTTAGCACGCGCTTCGAGCTCTACAGGCTGCTATACCTCCTCTGGGGGCAAGTTTTCCTTGTCTCCGTGTCTGTTTTTTTGTCTTGGACTGCCCACCTGCGACTAATTAATTGATAGAATAACAATATATGTATTCAAAAAAACAACTAAAAAGTCTCCTATTTATGCATCAAACTTTCAATCCAATTTTTAGGTAAAAAGTTTTGATAAAGTTGATTATTGATGGGAATTATTGCTTCTTGGAAAAGTCTATATATTAGAGGTTTGACTCTAGTAATTTGCAGTTAAATTTTTATTATCAACAACTCTTATAATCATTATTTAGCCTTAAAATATATTCAATAATCTAATTTTAATCAGGTATCAATATTAGTAATAAAATAAAACTTGCGAATAATAATTATGGGAAATTGAGAAATTTGAATATTTATAAATTATGGCTAAATTATTTAAAATTGAACTTAAGATATAAATCTATTTTAATAAATTAGCATTGAAATTATAAGAAGCTAAAATTTAACCAATATCGAATTTTGATACTACTAGTTTTATTTTGTTTATAGAGTAGCACAGCCAATTCTATTTTTAATTCCTATTCTGTAATTTTGGCAGCTTGCAAAATGTTTTTAAGAATAACAAAAATAATTGTTTTTTTGTTGGGGCTGTAAAACTAAGTAACTACTATAATGATACAATAATAATTTAACAAAAAAAAATATTCTCCTTTTTAAAGAAGACAAAAAAATAAAATTCAGTTTATTGTTAATAGTACTGATAACTAATAACTAAAAAGGCCATAGTCTCTGGACAGTCGTGGGACAAGTAATAAATGCTGAGGAGGCGATCGCTTTTTGGTTCAAACTGGGAAAACTGGATAAGGTAGATGTTAAGAGTAGAATGCTAATGCAAGGAACAGAGAAAGAGTACATGGAAGCCCGTAAGCAGCGAAGTAAAACATTGAGAAGAATAATGTCCTTAGTCGGGCTTATATCTTTTGGGAGTGCTGCTTTGTTTGGGATAGCGAATATGTTTAAAAGTGCTTTACAGGAGTCTCAAAAGGTAGAAACGGACACAGTTGTTTCGGTAGAGGAGCAGCTGCAGAAAATAGCTCGGGGATATGAGGGTGTTTTGGAGCGAGAACCTGAAAATGTGACCGCTTTGGAAGGGTTGGTTAAAGTAAGGTTGGAGATGGGGGATAGGAAAGGGGCGATCGCTCCTCTGGAAAAATTGGTGGGGTTGTATCCTCACAAAGATGATTATAAAGTTGTATTGGAGCAGCTAAAGTTGGAGGTTGACTAACATTAAAGATAATAATTAACTAATTTCTGATGTCTAGGTAGTAAATTTGAAGAAAATTTTATGATTTATAAAAAAGATAAATCTGATTGGTTATATTTGCTATCATTGGTTCAGAAAAAGCTATTGATTATTCTATAATTAGTATTTGTTAGTAGTTGGTTTTATGATACCTTCAACTTAAATAAATATTGGAGTCCCACACTATAATTTTAATTTAGTGTCGGGAATAATTTATAAACAACGATAATATTTATTGTATGTAGAATTTACCCACAGGCAATATATTTATATCATTACGATCCATAGGGAAGTCATCTCAAACTAATACTTTCCTAGTGGATGATTAAGGCCTGGGATAGTTATTTTTCATCATTCACCACGAGGAATATTTTCGGACTATTTGTTGATAAAAATCTTCTAAGGCATTGACACAAGTTTGGTCATCAAATAGATAATTATGGCGTAAACTCATCCTCTGAGAAATGTCATTTCGCCAAGCAGTTTCTAAACCTAATTTAACAGCAATATGAATATATTCTGCTTCATCTTTAGCAATAGTATCTATAACTCCCAACATTTTTAAGAAACTATCTGCATGACGACTGCGCATAAATTCTCCAGGACAAGTTACTATCGGTAAATTACAAGCGATCGCCTCTAAAGAAGTATTCCCACCAGACCAAGTAAAAGTATCTAGAAAAACATCTGAAAGTAGATTTAACATCAAATAATCTGACCTTTCTGGAATCTTTAAATGAACACAATAATCTTCACTATTTAACCCTCTAGAATAAAAAGCTTTTTCTAAACGAGGTTTTAATAAAGTTCCTCTGAGAAAAACAAATTTTGCTTGGGGAACTCCTAAAGCTATTTCTGGGAAAATATAATCATATTGAGGCAAATATTTAAAAGGTGCTTGACAGCATAAATAAATAACTCCATCTTCAGGTAATTGGAATTTTTTTTCGCCCCTAACGCTCTTTGGAAAAGGGGGAATAGTCTGTTTTTTTGTCAGGTTAGTAATGTCTTTAGGTTCAGGATAAGCCACCCCAATATTAGGTAGTTTAATTAAAGTTTCTGAGTAATGTTCTTGAGCATTTTCTGGCTCCATTAATTCACTGGATAGAAAATAATCAATAGTTGGTAACCCTGTAGTTACTGGATGGCCCCAGGCAGTACATTGTATAGGTGCTAACCGCAAGGCTGCTATTTGCATTGTGGGTGGGTCCATACCTATTTCGGGATAGACTAATATATGTAGTTTATCATTTAATATTTGTTGGCAAACTGCGGGTAAATTGCCTGGAATATGATGAAATTTATGGCTATATTGACGAAATTTTTCTGTTATTGGGTCAGGAGAATTACCAGTATAATAACAGTAAATTTCAAAATTTTTATGGTCAGCATAACGTAACCAACCTATTAACCACAAGCTGCCACTATAAGAATGTAAATAGTTGGAAATATAGCCAATGCGGATTTTATTTTCTACGGGTGGAATGGATAATGGTTGTATGTATTCTGGATAATTAGCTCCTAGAATTTTATGGAGAAAATTACCATAGATAATTTGAGATTTTTGAACATTATGAGCTTGATAAGCTAAGTAAAAATTAGTGAATCTGCTAGTACCTAAAAGAGCGTTTTTTCGCGATTCAGTATTTTCTAAATTGGTTGTTTTTATGAGGTTTTGTATTTCGGTTTCAAATCTTTGGCGATAAAAGCTGATTGATTCTGGACTGTGGTAAATAATGGGAACTATTAAATGTTTTAGGAGTTTAAATGTGTAATCTTGGGGCAGGTTTTGTAAAGCTATTTCTGCTTGAGATATTGCTTGTTCAGTTCTCCCATTTTGTAATAGGGTCATAATTAAGTTAAAATGGAGCTGTCCTGAATTGGGGCAGGTTTGGGTACCCTCTTGGAGAATGTTTATAGTTGCTTGTTTTTGGTCTAATTGTTGATAACATTCTGAGAGAAAAGAATAGACTTGAGTATCTGTTGGTTGAAGTTCTAGATATTTACGATATTCTAAAATTGCTGTTTCATATTTTCCTAATTGTTGCAGTCTTCGTGCCCAATTTAATAATATTGGGGCAGGGTTATTTTTTGCTCGAAGAGCGATGTTGAGATTGTTAGCTATATCTGAATTTTCGGGATTGATTTCTAGGGCCTTTTCATAATTAGCGATCGCCAACTCAACTCGATTTTGTTCGAGCATTAAATTACCTAGATTAATATAACTTCCCCAATGGTTGGGGTTAATAGAAATGCTCTGGCGATAAATAGTTTCTGCTTGTTCAAATTCACTTTTTGTCTTGAGGAGATTGCCTAAATTATTATAAGGATCTATGAAATTAATATCTAGTTTAATTGCTTGTTGGTGGGAGGCGATCGCTTGTTCAATTTGATTGATTTTTTCTAACCCTAAACCCTGGTAGTAATATCCATAACTTGATGGTTCTATTTCTAAAGATTTAGATATAGCTGAAATAGACTGTTGATAATTTTCTATTTGATAATAAAGCACTCCTAATTGTAACCAAACCAGGGAATTATTAGGTTGCCATAATAATAACTCTTGATATTTTTTTTCTGCTAATTGCCATTGCTGTTGTTGGTGTAAATATATTGCTTCTTCATAGAACAACTGCCTGGATGATTCTGTCTCCCATTGTTGTAGATTAGAAATGGCTGTAATGACATTTTGTTGACGATTATTAATAATCCTAGAAGGTGGATAATTATGATTTCTTTCACTGTCAAAACTTAGGAGTTGAATCCCATTACCAAATAAGTGATTTATTTGTGCAAATTCTGGTAATTCTGATAATATTTTATATTGAGGAAAACTAGCCATTAAATCCCAATAAGCTTGCTGTACTAGACTTTTATTAGAATTATTAATAACCACTAATGCTTTTTTAGATAAAAAAGGCTTAATTAACATTAATCCTAACAGTACGGAGCGATATTCAGGAGAGCCATTATAGAAATAGACACCAATATTATTTTCTGTTTCTATTTCTCGTAATTCTAATAAAAATTCTTCTAGATCTTGGTCACAAAAAAAGACCTGTGATTCAAGATTAAATTGCTGCAAATTTTCTAATAGTTCTTGTTGTAGTTCTCCAGTAGAATCAAAGTTAGAAAAGTTGTTAACTGCATAGGCCATTTTTTCGGTATGCTCAAATAATGCTCCGATTAAAGTGAGACCTTGAGTAGTGCCTATCTCGCAGTAAATCTCATCTGGTTCTGTGTGTTCTACAGCGCTGTTGAGTAGTTTCATGAGGTTGAGGGTGTTGACGTTGGGTTTAGGGGTGAGGGTTTTTGGCCATTGGTCAGATGGTTGAAGGGAGTTATTGCCCCAGTTTTGGTAATTAGTGGGAAGTTGTTGGATGAATTTTTGGTAGTCCATTTTGGTATGTTGCTTCTTTGGGGTTATTATAGAGGTTGGTTGAGTGGGAGGCGATCGTTTTTGTGGGGAAATGGGGAATAATTGGGAATATCGAGTTTCTGAGATTCAAACACTGATTTTTAGGAGCTTGAATCTAACATAAAATAGTTAATAAAAAAGAATTTGATTATTTCTCAAAAAATCAATCTTAATTCTTTTATTTGACATCAGAGGGAGGATTATAAAGTGGTGTTGGATTAGGTAAGGCTAAGGGTTAGAGAAAAAGGAGTGGATGGGAGCAATCTAACCTTTAAAGTTATTAGTAAGATTATTACCAATAAAAATAAAGATTATTAAAGAAAGGAAAAATGTCAGAGGATAAAGTATTGGAGGAATTAGAAAAAGCTTATAAATTATTTAGGCAAGGTAAATTTAAGGAAGCAGTGCAGTTATATAAAGAATTAATCACTAATAACCCTGACCTAGCCAGGAGTGGAATCAATATTAACCTAGCACATAGTATTATTTTATCTACAGATTGGTCTGATGTTTCACAAAACTTACCACCTGGTATAAATTATCCAGAATCATCAGGCTGGATAAATTCCTTAATGACTGGTTTACCTATCAATTATGATTCAAAACCTATCCCCTGGTACACCTATCCAGCTATAGAGTTTATAGAAAATAAGATAGCATCAGATTTTCAGGTTTTTGAATATGGAAGCGGGCAATCAACATTGTGGTGGGCTGAAAGAACATTAAAGGTAATTTCGATTGAAAGTAATCGAAACTGGTTTTCTGATCTTCAGGAAAAAATCCCCAATAATGTAGAACTAAGCCTTAGTGAGAATGAAGAAGAATATGCAGCCAACATCAATAGATATCAAAATAACTACTTTGATGTAATTGTTATAGATGGTATTAATAGAAATAGGTGTGTAGAATTAAGTTTAAGCAAGCTCAAAGAAACAGGATTTATTATTTTTGACAATACAGATGATTATCAGTACGACTTGGGTGTAAGACTTTTAGAATTGAAAGGATATAAAAGAATAGATTTCTATGGAATGATTCCAGGGTACACTTACAAAAATTGTACGTCAGTTTTTTTTAAAGATAGTAAAGTTTTAGATAGGGGAGGATTACCTAGCGAGAAAGAGTCTTGCTTAGGACTTTCTTGTTTTCAAGTAACTAGCCCTAGATCTAAAAATAATTGTATGTTAAAAGAATCTAATATTGCTGAATGTCAAGCTAAGTTTAATCTTAGTTATCACGTTCCTTTTGCCCGTATATGTCAAGATTTAGTAGGTTTTGAAGGTAAAGATGTTTTAGAAGTAGGTGGGAGTTTACCACCAGAATTTGTTTTTGATTATCTTCATGTTAAGTCTTGGTCAGCAATAGAAACTCCAGATTATGAAGAATCCCTCAAGGAAGCAGGAGGACTATCTCATACAGGAACAATTATTCCTAATATTAAAGATACTTCTAATTTAGGTTTTGATAATAGAAAACTAGAAAAATATAATTTCTTCTTAGAAAATATAGAAAATCTTCCCGAGGAATATTACGGAAAGTACGATCTAATTTTTTCTATTGCAACTTTCGAGCATATTCATAAATTACCAGCTGCTTTAGATAAAATGTTTCTGGCTTTAAAACCAGGAGGCAAATTATTCTCTATGTTTTCGCCTATTTGGTCAGCCTACGATGGGCATTATTTGCCAAAAATAACTGACCAAGCAGGCAAAGTTTTTAACTTTGGCAATTCGCCTATCCCACCTTGGGGACATTTGTTAATGAAGCCTGATGAACTATGTCATTATTTATATCAATATACTGATCAAGAAACAGCAGAATTGATGGTTGATTATGTTTATAATTCACCTCATATTAATAGGTATTTTACAGAAGATTATCTAGAAATTGTTAAAAGGAGTAAATTTCAAAGTAAGCATATAGAATTAATATTTGAAAATCCTATTGATGAGAAAACTCAAGAGAGTTTAGAACAGTTATATCCAAATAAAAGAGAATTTTCCAACAATGGAATATTAGTTGTACTTGAAAAAAATAGTTCGGAAGATAATATGATGACTGAGCAAATAACTATGATACCAGCTTACCAAAGTACCAAACAAGAACTCGCATCTAAAGTGTTCGACTCAATAACCAGTCCGAAAGTTAAAGAAAGAGTTTACTCTGTTATTAGCCTTTTAACTCAGGATCGTTGGTTATCCAATGATTTGAGAAATTATTCAAGTTCATCTGCTCAAACACAATCAAAATGGTTTGATTTAATTTCGTTTTTAAACTGGTGTGGGCATAATTTTAAACCTAAGAATTATCTAGAAGTAGGTGTGCGTCGGGGGCGTTCTATGGCCCAGGTTTTAGTAGAATCCCCCGATACTAATGCTTATGGTTTTGATATGTGGATACCTGGGTATGCTGCTGAAGATAATCCCGGTCCTGAGTTTGTACGTTCAGAGTTAGAAAAGTTGGGAATCAAAAAACAGCCAACTTTAATTAGGGGTGACTCTCACGAAATGCTCCCATCTTTTTTTGCTAATTCAGATAATCCCCAAGAATTTGACCTAATTAATATAGATGGAGACCATACTTACTCCGGTGCCAAAATGGATTTGGATATCGCCTTTACTCATTTGGCATCTGGTGGAGTATTGGTTTTCGATGACATTGCTCACCATGCTCATCCTGAGTTGGGTGTTTTGTGGAACGAGTACAAGAGCAAATATCAAGATTATTTATTTATTGATGATCACTATGCCACAGGAACAGGAGTAGCTTTTAAGCCTCCTTTTTCTAAGTTATCACAAATACTTGCAACGTTACCCATTCATTTCTTTACCATTGTCCTTAACGGCCAACCATTTATTCGCTACCACATCGACATTTTCAAGCAACTTCCCTTTAAGTGGCATTGGCATATTATTGAAGGTGTAGCTGACTTAAAACACGACACTGGTTGGAGCTTGCAGTTAGGGGGAAAAATAACCGATGAAATTCATAAACAAGGTCGCAGCAAAGATGGTACATCGGAATATCTAGACGAACTTGCAGCCAAATACCCAGAAAATATAACTCTTTACCGCAAACCAGAAGGAGAATTTTGGGATGGCAAACGGGAAATGGTTAACGCGCCTTTGAGAAACATAAAAGAAGAATGTTTGCTGTGGCAGGTAGATGTTGATGAAATCTGGACTTTAGAACAGATTTGTAATAGTCGGAAATTGTTTATTAAAAATCCAGAGAAAACGGCGGCGTTTTATTGGTGTTGGTATTTTGTGGGAGAAAATCTGGTTATTAGTAGCCGCAACTGCTACACACAAAATCCCAAACAAGATTGGTTACGCACTTGGAGGTTTAAACCAGGATACCTTTGGGCAGCCCACGAACCCCCAGTATTAGTAGAAAATTTGCCAGATGATCAACAAAAAAATATTGCTGCTATTAATCCTTTTATGCACGCAGAAACAGAAAAAGAAGGTTTAATTTTCCAACACTTTGCTTATGTCACCCCAGAACAACTAAGCTTTAAAGAACAATACTATGGTTATAAGAATGCCGTCAGTCAATGGCAAACCTTACAGTCACAAACTAAGTTTCCAGTATATCTGCGGGATTATTTTGCCTGGGTAGGAGATAACACGATGGTCGATAGCACTGAGTCATTAGGCATAGTTCCACTGGTGCAAAAAGATGTAACTGGAGATAATTGGAAATTTTTGCAACCAGAATATTTACAACAACCAGTGAAGAGGGAAAGGCGATCGCCCACTATTCTTATTGATGGTGTATTTTTCCAACTTTATAGTACGGGTATTGCTCGTGTGTGGCGCTCTGTCTTAGCAGAATGGGCTAAAACTGAATTTGCTAATCACATAATATTACTTGATAGAGCAAATACAGCAAAAGTACCAGGCATCAGATATAGAGCTTTACCAGCATATAGCTACAACAACACCGATGCCGACAAGCAAATACTCCAACAAGTCTGCGACGAAGAGGGAGCAGATTTATTCATCTCCACTTACTACACAACTCCCATATCAACACCCTCAGTATTTATGGCTTATGATATGATTCCGGAAGTATTGGGGGCAAATTTCAACGAACCAATGTGGCGAGAAAAACATCACGCTATTGGTCATGCTTCCTCCTACATTTCCATATCAGAAAGTACTGCTCGGGATTTGGTTAAGTTTTTCCCAGATATTACACCAGATGATGTGACTGTAGCTCATTGCGGTGTTGCTCCCACTTTTACTCCAGCTACAACAGCAGAAATAAGTGTGTTTAAATATAAATACGGCATCAGCAAACCTTATTTTCTTTTGGTAGGTGCTGGAAGTAACTATAAAAACGCGATTTTATTTTTCCGAGCCTTTGCCCAACTCCACAGCAAACAAGGTTTTGAAATAGTCTGCACAGGTAGCGGTGTCACCCTAGCTAACGAATACAGACAATATGCCTCTGGCAGTGTCGTACATTCACTCATACTCAGCGATGAAGAATTGAAAGTTGCTTATTCTGGTGCAATAGCTTTAGTTTATCCTTCTTTATACGAAGGTTTTGGAATGCCTGTTGCCGAAGCATTAGCTTGTGCTTGCCCGGTGATTACTTGTGCCAATGCTTCTATTCCTGAAGTTGTCGGGGAAGCTGCTATATATGTTGATGGCAATGACGTAGATGGTTTGACGGATGCCCTGTGTGAAGTGCAAAAGCCAAAAGTGCGTAATTCTTTAATTGCTACTGGTTTAGAACAAGCGAAGAAATTCTCTTGGGGTAAAATGGCTGATATTATGAGTATTGCTTTAATGAAAGCAACTTTAGGGCATTTAAATCTCAGGGATATTAATTTAATTATTTTCCCAGACTGGACGCAACCAGAAGAAACAGTGGGATGGGAATTCCAAGAGGTAATCAAAAATCTGGTGACTCATCCAGATAGAGCTAAGATGACTTTATTAATAGATAACAGCAATATTACTGCTGAAGATGCAGATTTAATTTTATCTAGCGTGGCAATGAACTTGTTAATGGAGGAAGAATTAGAGGTAGATGAGGGACCAGAAATTGTTTTAGTTGGGGAGTTGAGTCAAGTGCAGTGGTCTGCTTTAATACCTCAGTTACAAGGTAGGATTAAATTGGAACATGAGAATGGGGAAGCGATCGCTGTTGTTGATAAAGATCTCCCTGTTTATGAGATTCAAGGTATAGAGCGATCGCGATCTCTTAGGCTAGAAACTGGTAGATGGGAACTTTTTAAACTAAGCGAAATTAATTTTGTTATATTCCCAGACTGGTCCCAACCAGAAGAAACAGTGGGATTGGAATTAAAAGAGGTAATCAAAAATCTGGTGACTCATCCAGATAGAGGTAAGATGACTTTATTAGTAGATAACAGCAATATTACTGCTGAAGATGCAGATTTAATTTTATCTAGCGTGGCAATGAACTTGTTAATGGAGGAAGAATTAGAGGTAGATGAGGGACCAGAAATTGTTTTAGTTGGGGAGTTGAGTCAAGTGCAGTGGTCTGCTTTAATACCTCAGTTGCAAGGTAGGATTAAATTGGAACATGAGAATGGGGAAGCGATCGCTTCTGCAAAAGCAAGTCATATTACTGCTCTAAGTCTGAATGATTTAGCTAATAGTTAAAGTAAAAAAACTGAACAAAAGAGGAAATTTTAAGGATGCCAATATTTGTTGATAACTTAAAGAAAAATAGAAAAATAGATGATATTCATTTAACCATAGCCATTGTAGGTTCTAGAAAGCTTGAACAGTTTGAAGAAGAATATATCAATCAAGGATGGGGTTTAATGTCCCCCAATCTGACCATATACGGTTTTGATGCTGATCAAGACGCGTGCAAGAAAATGAACACAAAGCTGCAAGAACAACAAATCAGCCATCAAGAAAAACACATACCCTTGGCTCTTTGGGATTCTGTAGAAACTGCTACTTTGCACATTACTAAATTCCCTGCTTGTAGTTCTTTGTACCCTCCAAGTCAGTCATATATTGATCGCTTTATTGGAAATTCCCCACTTATGGAATTAGCATCCACCCAAGAGATTCAAACAACAACTTTAGATGATTTTTGTCATTCTGAGGAAATCAGTGAAATTGATTTTATACAAATTGATACTCAAGGAGCAGAACTCAAAATTTTAGAAGGTGCTAAGGAAATTTTAAAAAGTGTTTTGTCACTAAATGTAGAGGTAGAATTTACGAGTCTCTATGATAATCAACCTTTGTTTGGGGATGTTGACTTGTATCTGAGGAAAAAAGGCTTTACCCTATTTGATTTTGGAACTTTGTATCGAGATTCCCGTCGCAGAAGTTCCATATGTTCTCAAGAGCATCCCGGTCAATTAATATGGACAGATGCTTTTTACTTTCAGGATTTGATCCAAAAGTCATCCGCTCAGGAATCGTGTAATAAGACTCCAGAAAAGCTGTTAAAGTTAGCTTGTATTGCCGATATCCTAAAATTTCCTGACGTAGCAATGGAAGCCCTGGAGTGCTTAACTTGGAAGTATGGTGATAATCCTAAGTACAATTTTGCCAACAACATAGCAGAGGTTTTATCCCAATTCCACAATTTGGCTAAGGAGGGAGTGGGCGCTTTACCAGCGATGGAAAGAATCAAAGGTTATCTCAATAGTAAGTATTTTTTAAATCAGCCAGTGGTTAAAGAAGACGAGCTACATTCAAGGTTAAAATTCAGACAATTTAATCTGATAATTTTCCCAGACTGGACGCAACCAGAAGAAACAGTGGGATTAGAATTACAAAAAGTAATTAAAAGTCTAGTGACTCATCCAGATAGAGCTAAGATGACTTTATTAATAGATAACAGCAATATTACTGCTGAAGATGCAGATTTAATTTTATCTAGCGTGGCAATGAACTTGTTAATGGAGGAAGAATTAGAGGTAGATGAGGGACCAGAAATTGTTTTAGTTGGGGAGTTGAGTCAAGTGCAGTGGTCTGCTTTAATACCTCAGTTGCAAAGTAGGATTAAATTGGAACATGAGAATGGGGAAGCGATCGCTCAAATTAAAGCAGAAAATATTCCTATTATTGAACTCAATAACTTGGCAAGAAAAAGTTTTTGTATTCATAAAACCGTTGATTTCACCTGACAAAATGCTCAATTGTCGACCGTCTCGTAAATAGCGATCGAGTATTTAAGAATTTAGTCAAAATTAGTCCTGACCAACTTTTGTCTAAAAGATACTTCCTCTGTTAGCTGTTGTGTTAGTAAAACTATCTCTTCACTCAGATAACCATTAGAGGGTAAGGTACGAAACTAACAGGGGAAATACTTCCATACATTCATAGGCATCTCTAAACTAAGCAATTGTAAAACACCTAGAGCTAAGTGTTGATGAAAAACCGTTCCATTGCCTCTGCCTCAACTTTTCTCTGAAACTGTTGTTATTGTTTTTTCGGATATTGACTGAGAATTAAGTCTTTCGGCCACCCCTGAGTCCGAGTCATATCTTTCATCCAAAACTGATAGCTAAAAACCGACAATAGTTGAATAAGTTCCGGAAAGTAACTTCAACCTTGAAACGCCAACTGTAAGCGGTTAAAATTTATGCTGCTGATCAAGTGACATCAGTTGAAAGCAGGATTATTTATTTCCCCGACCGCCACACAGCTAGTACAAAGCGAACTTTTTGAACAGAAGAGTCCTAATGCAAATCTATACTGTGACTGTGGTATTTGAGCTTCACCATGTTGCCATAAAGTAGTAGAGTTTCTGTAGTAAAGCAGTCTTTCTCGTCAAACAAGTTCCGTAATTTGACTGATTCACCCCAGATGCGAGGCATGTCCCGACTGTATTTGAGTGGTGGTGGCAGTAAAGGATATTTATCTACTGCATTGATGCGTACTCTGGTAATTAAGTGTATCTAATAATTCCTAAAATCTTCAATCAAGTGTTTAGAAGCATAATAAGCATCCAGAATGATATCGCTACCAGCATAGATAAGTTCGATACACAAAGTAGACATTCACTCTACTATTATAGTTTCATCATCCTCAGCCATCTTGATACCATCTTGTAACCCCAAAGTCACAGGAACTGCTTTTAAACAAGAGCCTGTAACTGAAAGTAAGGCGAGAGCTCCAAAGTAATGACCTCGTATCCACTCTGGTTTGGTGACATTTTCTGATTCATTATGCAGTTTTTTCACCGCCGGCATTTTTCTTCCTTCCTTACCGACTTTAATACCATCACCTAGATAAACTAGTTGACCTCTGAGACGGTAGACTTTTGGGTGAGTGATTAACCACTTGTGCCACATGGTGGATAATTTTTAGACACTAATTCCCTTTGAATGAAATCAGTGTAAAGCTTGGGTGTAGTAATTTTGTGTTACTCCCACTGGGTTTACATAGCTGGTAACTGCCCGATGTTGGCTACATAAAAGAATGCCCCAAATCAGGATAACAAAACATTCATAAGTGGCATGAAGACTAAACACTGGACTTAAGTTGGTCAATATTTGCTCTAGACAACGTATTATGTGCATAATAAAGATTAGCTAGTCAAATTTAAGAATCATTAACTAGTATGCACCATTCCCCGACTTTTAGTGGGAAATGTTTTTTTTTACTCAGAACTTTGTACTGTCCAGTTAGTAGGTATGAGTGAAAAATTAACCCTCATACCAAACTCAGGATACCAGGTAAAAGTCACCGTACGAAAAAAACTGTAGAAAATCGTAACAGCTTTTATCTTGATATTGGATTAAGCTATACAGGCTCTACCGCACAGCTCACTATTCCCTCGGCAGTAAATGCCTCTGGGAATTTCTTGTCTTAAATTTGAATACTGCCATTGATATCGGCATTAATGACTATACCAGTTGCACTCCTGAATAAACCACGTTTGATTTATTTACCCCCATAAGTTTCATGTTTAATTGGTAGCTCTTGCTCAAGTGCAGAAGTTTTACTGGTGTAACAATATCCGTTTCAATTGAACCAGTGGGGTTAAATTCCTAATCTGTCTCCAGCCCTCGGAGCACAGTTATGAATATCACTCAATCAATAGGACAATAATAATAATCCGTGAGAAAGATAGTTTAAACGTTCTACTTTTACCCTTCGATTTAATCAGTTTCCTTGGAATGTTCTACAAGATTTGTATAATCTAGTTTATCGCTCTATTGATAAGATCAGCTTATAGGTTTTCATTACAAGAAACATAAGAGAACCTACTTATAAGCGGCTCTACATAAGGGTTTTAAAATTCGATAGTCATCATATATGATGAGTCAGTAATCATATATGATGACTATTTCTTCGAGAGCGTGATGAAACGTAAAAATATAGCCTCAGTAGATCAAGACACAGCTGTTTTTACATCAAAATCATAAATCCAAGCTGTTTTTTTATTCAGTAGACTAGGAACAGTCGTCGATACTACACCCAAAGCAAAATTTCTGATCGCTGCTTTCACTCCTGAAGCATGGAAGATATTAGCGTTATTTATCGATACTTGCTGTACTTTTGTCGTGCGTTTGATTCGGGCTTGTTGATACTTGATAAAGGCTTTTTCTATATCCCTTTCACTAGCTAGATACTTAGCTAAGACATAAGCATCTTCTATTGCCATAGCTGCTCCTTGCGCCTGAAACGGAAGCATAGGGTGGGCTGCATCCCCTAATAGTGTTACCTTACCTCGCGACCAATAAGGTAGTGGTTTATGGATAAATAAGCCCCATTTGAAGCAAGGTTCGGGACTTGCTGCCATATCTTCTAAAATCTCATTAAGTTCCTCAGATTGGTTGGCAAAATCCCTAGCTACAGCTTTTTTATCCGCAGGAATTGTCCAACCCTGCGGATTCCAGTTTTTATCTTTGACAACTAATACTAAGTTGAGCCAAGATGTTGAGTTCTGTTCGTTACCATTAGGATAGACTACAACGTGATGATTTTTTCCCATCCAAACAGTTGCTTTACCCCATAAAGGAAGATATTTGTCTTGAAAAGGTAAAATTGCCCTGTATGCAGCATAGCCAGCGTATTGAGCTTGATTTTGGGAAAAGACAGATGTAGCGCTATCTTGCGGGTTTTCCCCATGGGCGACAGCATTAAAAAGCGATCGCCTGACGAGCGAACGAACCCCATCTGCTGCCACCAATGCTTTTGCTGTTGTGGATGGGAGGTTGTGCCAGGAAAGCAATAGTTGGTCATCCTTTTCTTCATAAGACTCCAAACATCGCGAGAAATGAATTCTACTTTTATCTTGGATCGAATTAAATACTAAGGAGTGTAAATCTGCCCGTCGGCATTGATAATAAGGTGTATCGTTGTCAAGTTGCCATGTCGCTAAAACTCTGTTGGAGTTAAAAGAGCGCAATTCAAAACCCAGACAAAGATGAGATACTTCCTCTAGCTGTTGTTCTAAACCTAATTCCCTCAACACCCGAACCACATTAGGGCTTACTTGAATCCCGTATCCTAAAGCTTCAAAAGAATCTGCTTGCTCGTATAGTTGAAAATCAATGCCTTTTTGTTCTAAAGCACAAGCTAAAGTTAAACCACCAATACCAGCACCAACTATGATAATTTCTTCTTCCATTTGGTTTTTTCTCAATAAAGAATGCTACAGATTATTAGCTTTGCTTTTCATCTGTAGCAAATATTTGCTGAAATCAGTATTTAATCTCTTAAGCGTTAGCTACTTCAGTGGTAGCAGTCTCTGTTGAGACAGGTACTGAGTTAGACTTAACAGCGCGGAACATTCCAAATCTGCACAGCCCAGCACCAAATCCCAATCGCATCAATAACATAGTAGGTACTTCTCTGAGAGATTTAATAAACCCTGAAAAGCCAAACTTAATCAATCCTTTGGGTCTAACAATTCCTTGCCAAATTGATTCGAACCAAGAAGGGAGAGTTTCTTGAGTCCAATCTGCGGTGGCTACTTCTCCTTCGACTAACCCAGTTTCCGCTATTTGTTCCGAAAAGCCTTCGATACTAGAAAAGGCAGGATGTGACCACTGGTCCAATAATTGACGCATTACGGGTTTTTCCCAATAATTCAGGGGTTTTTGACGGTCATCGCGCTGATTCCAATCAGCTACGACCAAAATACCGCCAGGTTTTAAGACACGCATCATTTCTGAACCATACTTGACCTTATCCGGCATATGAGGTCCAGCTTCAATCGACCAAACCACATCAAAACTATTGTCTGGGAAAGATAGTGCCAACGCATCATCTACCTGGAATTTAGCCGTAACTCCTTGAGGGGTTAATTCTGTTGCCCGTTGTACCTGTTTGGGGCTAATGGTAACCCCCGTAACTTCAAACTCGTATTCTTTGGCTAAGATACGGCTGCTGCCACCAATTCCACAACCGACATCTAAAACAGTAGTACCACGAGGTAATTTGTCTAAACCACCCCACTTGACCATTTCGTGAACGAAGTCAGCTTTGGCTTGCAAAAAATCTTTGCGTCGTGGTGGTGAACCATAGTGACCTAAATGAATATGTTCGCCCCAGTAAAATTCTAAAATACCGTCTTGAGTCCAGTCGTCATAGGAATTGGCTACCGTATTAGAGGATTCATAGCTACGGGGAGTGATTAAATAGATAACTATGCCGAGGGCTACGAGTAATAATATAAATCCAAGAGCGTAATATAAGTACATGAAGAAAACCGTAATATTTATTTATAATGTTCTGTATATAATATCAACTTTCGGCAGTGCACAGCTTCTTGCTTGTGAGCAAGTTTTTTGTGTAGCTAACCTTTTCGTCCACAACCAGGGGGACGATAGCCTGAGTAAGAGGTAAAGAAGGATAAGAGTAGTTTGGTATAGTCTGTATTAACAGCCAGACAAAACTAGAGTGAATTGCTGATAAGACAACAGCCCAGACAGTATCTTTTAGGAAAATACCCCTAAAAATTGTGGAACTAAACCCATGTCCACCCGTTAACAGAGCAATCAACACGATACTGCCCTGATAAATAGCATAACCACCGACAACAGCGATCGCTAACCACAGTAAATAACCCCGAAAACTACGAGGGCTAAATTTTAGTCGTAGGGTAATTAGCCAAGTAATCAGCAGTGTTCCCAAACCCATTACTAGCCCACAACTAAAAGACTCAAAAGTACAGGGATATTGGCGAATGGTGAAACCATAAAGCTGATTGGCAAACCAGATACTTGTAACAGTAATAAGCGCTTTTTTGCGAGTCAAAGTGTTACCATATACCGCAGCAAAACCGACTAAAGGCACATGGGGATAGATAATACTGCTAGCACTACCAATAGCAATTAGAGATAGCTGCCACTTATTGCCACTACTCACCATTTCTCCTACTGTTTGCCATAAATTAAGCTTACTCAAAGCAGCCAATGAAAATTTTTTAGATGGTACTTTGAATGAGAATACGTAAGGATTCAGAGCAGGTTGTGAATCAACTAATCTCGAACTATCCAGTTTTTTGATCTGGGAATTCATCTTTGAGTTCTTTTGCTACGAACATCACTTAGTAGTATTATAGCAATTTTTAAGTAGTCTAGCATAGGACTGAGCCAATAATACCCAATTGTCTTGACAACTCCCGTTGCTCAAAGCAAGGGATTTTTCCTTCATCATTCAATACCTTGCAAAAGCAGTACCTTTGCTTGGTATTACTCGAACTCCAGAAGCGTTAGAGAGATGCCCTCCCGCCTAAATTCTTAATCCTTCATACATGATATAATTCAAGCTAAAAATTAACGTTTAGTATCACAATCTCTATTCTAAAAATTTACCCCTTCAGACTGCAATCGGAAGAGGGCAGAAAAAAACAAACACTAAAAACATAAACAAATAAAATTTATAAACAGAGTCCATACCGAAATATGGTTTGATGCTGAATAGGGACCTAAAGGTCATCCAATATCAGTTACTCTAGTCACAATGAATAAAGTATATCACATCATCGACAATAAATACAAGAACTCTCACAATTACAAAAGGCACAAATTCGACAGAAAATACAAAAGAATAATAAGATTTTGTGATCTAAAAAAGACGGAAATTATACCTAAACTTTGTATTAAAATAGGCATACATCCTTATCACAATAGCAATGTTGATATAGCAATCGAAGGAAAGGTTAGGACGTTAACTTAATAGCATAATCAACTCTCAATGCGAAAATTTTCTCTTGTTCCAACGGACTTTCTGAGGAGGTTTTTAATTGGAAACCAATAATGTTCTATTTTATTTAAGTCAGGAAAATATGGTGGTAAATATTCAATTTCACTTTGGCACTGATTCTATTAATTCTCTCATTTTTGGGAATTTATGAAAACTTCCATTGTCTAATATTACTAATTGTCCTATCTTTAATTATGGCCACAATTTTTTTGCCAACCATTTTTCAAAAACTACACGGTTACAAGAGCCTTCAAATTGTGTTATGGGGCAACTAATTTTCCCTGACACAAACCACTTATAACACTTACCCTTAGACTTCTTTTTCCTGACTTTAAATCGTAATATCTTTTTCCCAATTCATTCCATCCATAACCATAATCTTCTCTATTATCCATACCTGATTCATCTATATACACTAGCTGTTCCGGCCTTTTATCGCGAATTTTGGCCAGAAATTTCTTTCTTTTGTCTTCATCTCTTTCTCTGTAACCGTAAGTTTTTTTTTCTTGTATAACCAATTTTTTTTAAGGCTTTACTTATAGTGCGATCGCTTACCTTATCTGGCCATTCATCAGCCATTTCTTTTTGAGTTTTACTGCCATTAATCTGGGCAAATTTTCTGAATTGTTCTAAGTCTGGTATTTTGGGATTATATCCTTTTTGATAACCTGTTAATGCTATTATATCCCCAGTTTCTCTTCTTCTATGTAACCAAATATTGATGGTATTACGACTAATCTTAAATATAGAACTTACTTGAGTTTTACTCATCCCACCATCAATGGCCTTTTAAACTTTTTGTCTTAAGTCATAGCTATAAGGAGAAGGCATAATCTTTCCTAGATGATTTTTCGAGCATTACATCCTAATCTTTGCCTCAACTACTATATCTCAATATTCAATTTACTTAGAGGACAGGACAAGGTAGTGTAATCTGGTACTGGTAGTTCTAACCCAATTAAGGCAAATATAGATTCCAAAAATCACTCGGTTTGTCGTCCTGCCAAGCTAAACAGAGATTGTAGGGTAGCCATTGATTCAATATTTTTCGTTACTGTAGGTATTAAATGCCCCCCGATGTCCAGTTTTCTCTTGGTTGAGCCACTGCTCTATGATGTCATCACAAGCACCAAAATGTTAGATTCCCCCTTTGTTTCAAGGAAGCATTGTATTCAGACCAGTTACTGACTCTGTATTTGGACTTGGACTTACTCATATCTAAAATAGGTGCAGATTTTTTGTACTATAACTATATTTTTAGTCCATTTTCATCTTTTGTGCAACAAAGCAGCAAAAAAATCCCGAAAATTACTGTCAAAATTGTTTAGGCAATTTCCGAAAAAATCAAAGCTCGACCCCGAACTTCAGAATTAAATTCACCACGATTAAAAGCAACCTCTCCCCCAACAATAGTAACAACAGGCCAACCAGTTAAACTCCATCCTTCAAAAGGACTCCACCTACATTTTGTCATCAATTCCTCTCTTAAAACAGGGCGATAATTATTTAAATCAACTAACACTAAATCTGCATCAAAACCAGGAGCGATCGCACCCTTTTTCAGAATTCCATAACCCTTAGCCACAGCAGTAGACATCCAATTCGAAACCTGAGCAACA
Organism: Trichodesmium erythraeum GBRTRLIN201; assembly: GCA_018457135.1. Taxonomy (GTDB): domain Bacteria; phylum Cyanobacteriota; class Cyanobacteriia; order Cyanobacteriales; family Microcoleaceae; genus Trichodesmium; species Trichodesmium erythraeum. Next base: position 61,898 of record JAGGDU010000219.1, read on the forward strand.
GAACATCTTCCCTCAATAGCTTGAGTCAACATCAAAGGCAAAGAAGTTTCCACCCCAGGCATTCCCGAAGGAGTATTCGGATAACCTTTACCCTTTTCTGCCAAAGTATGAGGTGCATGATCCGTTGCAATAAAATCAATTACTCCATCCAACAAAGCTCGCCATAAAATATCATTATCACCAGCAGATTTTAAAGGAGGATTCATCTGAGCTAAAGTACCAATTTTTTCATAAGCACTTGTATTTAAGAACAAATGTTGAGGCGTAACTTCAGCAGTTACCCAACTAGGCTTATCCTGACGCAACAATTCAGCCTCATCTCCAGTCGAAGTATGCAAAATATGTAACCTCCGCTCATACTTCTTAGATAATTTCAAAGCCATCTTAGTTGCCAACAAAGCAGCTTCATTATCCTGAATTTGTGAATGAATAGCAGGATCAGAAATACCAGCAAACTGTTTTTTCCTTTCATCAATTCGAGCTTGATTTTCAGCATGAACAGCAATTAATCTTTTTCCCCTAGCAAAAATTGGCTCTAACTTTTCCTCAGTATCCACCAACAAAGGTCCGTGCATAGAACCCATAAAAATTTTAATTCCAGGAGTAGGATTAGCTGTTAATAAATCAGGTAAATTCTCTGCCGTTGCCCCAATAAAAAAACCAAAATTAGCCACGCATTTTTGCTCTGCCCGTCGTAACTTATCATCCAATGCTCCTTGAGTTGTAGTCAAAGGTTTAGTATTAGGCATTTCTAGAAAAGAAGTAACACCACCCTTCACACAAGCCCGACTAGCAGTAAATAAGTCCTCCTTATGTTCCAACCCAGGTTCCCGAAAATGTACTTGAGGATCAATTACTCCCGGTAATAAAGTTAAACCTTCAGCATCTATGATTTTTTCTGGAGCTTCAGAAGATGAAATCTCTGGAGCAACCTGAATAATTTCTCGGCCTTGAGTTTGCACATCACCAATCAAAAATGTCCCATCCGGTAAAAGGATGCGGGCACGACGAATCAACAAAGAAGAGATAGGAGCCATAATAAAAATTTGGTTTGAAAACTAGAGAAAGAAAATTTGGTTTGAAACTTATTATATTATTTTAGGAATTAAAGATAAAGGACTAGGAGCTAGTAATTCAGTAAACAGAAATATAGAAAATACGAAAAAACCATACCTCAATAACTAGAGAAACCGTATAATATTATTTTTATTAAGACTATGGTAATATTTTAAATTATAAGCACTACAAAAACTAAGACGTTATAGTTTTTATTCACAATCTCTACTAAAGTATTCCAACCATAGGTTGTAGTATTTTATTGTAGGGCTTTGGTCTGCAAGCCGAGGACAAAAAAATGGCATGAAAAGACTAAACTCAATTCCGTTTTTTTCACAATTTTTTTAGGATTGTTATAATTATCCCTATTATGACTATCAACTCAAAAACATAAAAAATCAAAATATCACTATAATACAACATGAACTTAAGATGATTGAAATTCTCGGCTATTTTCAATGCTTAGACAGGGTACTTAAAAAAAATCCTGAATCATTAAGGGTTAAAAAACTGTTAAATAAAACCAGTATTTTCAGATTAATTCTGTGATTGATATAGATAATGAATAAAGAAGAAAAATCAACACATAAAGAAAATCAAAATGAAGAAAATCCTTTGATTGAGTCAATAAAAACTATTGGACTTAGCGTGATTTTAGCTATAGGAATTCGTCAATTTGTTGCCGAAGCACGTTTTATTCCCTCTGGTTCGATGCTACCAACATTACAAATTAATGACCGCTTGATTATAGATAAATTGGGTTATCAATTCCAAGAACCGAAAAGAGGAGATATTGTGGTTTTCAACCCAACAAATGAACTAAAAACTCAGTATAAAGATGCTTTTATTAAACGGATAGTTGGATTACCTGGAGAGCGAGTAGAATTGAAAGATGGAAAGGTATATATAGATAATCAGATAGTAGAAGAAACTTATGTTGCTTCAGATTCTAATCCAGCAGAACTTGAAGCTAGAAAAACTAATCACCAACAAACAAGAATAGATGTCTGCCCTCCTGATAAAAGATTTCTTTCTCAACCTGTGGAAGTGCCTCCAAATTCTTATTTGGTTATGGGGGATAATCGTAATCATAGTTATGATGGCCGATGTTGGGGTTTTGTACCTTATGAAAATATTATTGGTCGAGCTATATTTCGCTTTTGGCCTTTTACTAGTCTTGGTACAATAGATGAACTACCATTATACGAGTAAGAAGCATTTTAGTTATTAGTATCAGTACTGAGCCCTCTAAGGCAAAGGCAAGAAAAGTGTATGGCGAATATTTTTTTTATCCTCTGTCTCAGGGAATGCTTGCAGACCCTATTTTTTTTATCAAAATTTGAAATTTAAAGCTCAAGATTAAGGTTTAATTACAGTCGGGGGAATTAAGGGATTAAACTTGAATACCTCTAAATCTGAAAAACTTTTAAAATATCAAAAGTTTTTATCAATTTCAAGGTAATGAATTCCTTAATTCATATCTTCATGTCTAGGTGCTTCATAACAAATAATATCCTTTAAAACTCCCACTCTAGGACACGACCTTGAATTTGTTTTCCTAACCAAGGTGTATTAAAAGAACGAGATTTCAAAGTTTGTTTTTCTACTACCCAAGTTTCTTGAGGAGCAAATAAAGTCACTTCTGCTGACTTTTGGGGTCTGATATCTCCAGGAATTAATCCTAAACATTTGCTAGGAGACGTACTTAATAATCTCCATAACTCTAAAGCCGACATCTGTCCTGTGTTGACAAAACTCTGCCATAATAAAGGTAATGCTATTTGTAGTCCTATTGCTCCTGTGGGTGCTTCAGAAAAAGCAACAGTTTTCTCTTCATAAGTATAAGGAGCATGGTCAATAGCAATAGCATCTAAAACCCCATCCCTAATACCTTCAAGTAAAGTTAAGCGATCGCTCTGACTTCCTAGAGGAGGTTCCAAACGTAAATTCGGGTCATAAGGAAAAAAATAATTATCCAGAAGAGACTTACCCTCAATAGCCAGACTATCCAACAACAAATGCATCCAAGTCGTACTAGCAGTAATAGGCAAACCCCTACTTTTAGCATTTGCAATTAACTCTACACTCCGAGCAGTAGAGACCCGCATAATATGAACCGGAGTACCAATAGCATCTACTAACTCTAAAACAGCAGCCAAAGCAGAAGTTTCAGCCATAGTCGAAACCCCAGGCAAACCCAAACGAATAGAATCATACCCCTCTCGCATCACCCCATTACCTGCTAACCCAGAATTTTTGCAAAATAAAGCAACAGATTTATTCAGAGGTTTCAAATATTCCAAAACTCGTCGTAACAAACCAAGATTTTCTAGAGCCAAACCATCAGCAAACCCTATAACACCTGATGCAGCTAATTCCCCCAACTCAGTCATTTCCTTACCTTTTACACCCTGAGTAATAGCACCCCAATAATAAAAGAGAGGAAAAGTAGAATTATTATTTACCTGAGTTGCCAAATTTTGTAATCTTGCCAAACCAGACAAATTATCCACAGGAGGAAAAGTATCCGGCAAAATTGCTAACCTGGTAAAACCACCTGCCTTAGAAGCTTGCATTAGAGATTCTATAGTTTCCCGTTCCTCAAACCCAGGTTCTCCGCTATGACAATATAAATCTACTAAACCAGGACCTAAAATTAATCCCTGACAGTCTTGAATATCTGTTTTAGTTGGAAACTCGGAAATATTTTCCTCAACTGTGGCTATTTTTCCATCAATAATTAAAACATCAGCAACTCTGTCTGTGTCGTAAACAGGGTCTAATATTCGGACTTTTTGAAGTAATTTGCTATTCATTTCTATAGAAGTCAGAAGAATGTAGGTTGGTTAGAACGATAGTGAAACCCAACAAAACCTTGTTATGCTAATTTTGGGTTTCCATACCTCAACCAAACCTATACCTAATATTCGGATTTGTTGAAGTAGTTTGCTGTTTATTAATTATATACAAGTCAGAATAATGTAGAATGTAGATTAAGTAGAACGACAGTGAAACCCAATAAAACCTTGCTAATGTTGGGTTTCGATACCTCAACCCAACCTATACTTATCTCTTAGCCGAAACATGTCCCATTAGCGAAACAACCTAACCTAGTTCTGGACTTTGCGTCAGCAAAAATGTAACTTACAGGACTTTTTCATAATTGTCAATCAAAGTAAAATTTTGATGTAGGAAAAAATCCATGATATTTTTTTCCATTGCGCTCTAATACTCCACCATCACCGCTGAACCTCAATTTTGTGGGATGATTAGGGTCTAAGTGTTGAAAATCTTGACCACAAGGACGCCATTTTTCTTTACTTCGGTCCCAGTAAAAACATTTTCTACTGGTAACTGGGACAAAACAGGTTGCCATTTTTATTCCGGGATTAAAGAACCCTCCATAAGAACCAGAAATATCTGGCACTACGTGATAAAAAATGTCTGGCAACTCCTTAAAATAATCTACGTCGGTTCTAAAATCTTCTTCGCAACGATGAATTGTTTGAGCGCTAGCAGGTTTATATGTTATGAGATTAGGAACACTACTCCAAAGCAAACAGAAGAAAAAGAAACATAAAAAGATAGTGGCTTTTGAAAAGTATAATTCTTTTCTCTTATGATATGGGAAAATATAAACCTCATTTTAGTATATGCAAAGTATAGCAATCAATTAAAATGGTGCATTACCACAGATTGTTAAATCATTAGAAAAATTAGTCATTCCAGTAGCATCGAAATATATTAAATGATAGGTGCGTTACATTTCATTTTCATGTCACGCAGTGAAACGCACCCTACTCTCCTTCGGTTTGGAGACCAAACTCCTACAAAGCTCCAGCAGCAGTTTTATCCAAAATACCCCCAGACAAATGAGAAGTAATATTCATCACCTCCAATACTGGAAGTCCATCTGGACCTTCAGGATAATCAATCACACTAACTGCCCCATTACCCTGCTTAAAATTCCAGAAATGTTCCGGTTCCAAAGCAAATAATTGACAAAGGATAGCCTTATTAATAGCATCATGGGCAACTACAATACCAACACCAGAAACCGACCTAATAATCTCATTCCAAGAAACCAGCGCTCTTTTCCAAACTTGCTGTAAATTTTCTCCCTCTGGCATTTGAACCGATGCCGGAAATTCCTTCCACTGTTTCAACAACCCAGGAAAACCCTCTTCAATTTCTGACTCAAACTTTCCTTCCCAGAGACCGTGGCTAATTTCCCATAAACCATCCAATAATTTTAACTCTACATCTGGATGATGCTGCAAAATAATCTCAGCCGTTTCTTTGGGACGTAACATCGAACTACTCACAGCAAAATCTAGATGTACATCCTTAAGAAACTCCCTAGCTTGATTAGCTTGCACTCGACCATTATCATTAAGTGGTACATCAATTTGTCCCTGAAATTTACCATCTCGGTTCCAGTCAGTCTCGCCGTGACGCACCAGTAACAACCGGGGACCTTGATGGTTACTTCTAGGTTGAGGAAACTTTTCACCAAGCTGAGTAGTGAGATTCATTGATTCTAATTGTACAGGTCCTCCTGGTTCATTCTCTCCAGAAAAAGAAGAATAAGGAGGAGTAAAGTTTAGTATATTAATACCACAATTGGACTGTTGAATAGAGTGGTAATAAGATGGCTTTATTCCTAAAGCTGTAGAAATGAGGCAGCGATTAATACCGTTGTGGGCTACAAGTAGAATAGTTTTATGATCATTATTATTCAAAGTCTCTGACCAAAATTTCTTAGCTTGCTCAAACAGAGATAATATAGGAAAGTGCTTGATTTGACCCTCTGGTTTGGAAACCTCCATACAAAGTTCCTGGGGACTGCTTTTCCATAAACTATAATCTTCTCCATATTTCTCTATCACTTCTTCGCGCATCATTCCTTCCCACAAAGGTAAATCAATTTCTCTTAAATTTTCTTTGATTTGGACCGGGGGTGGAGAGTCTAAATAGGAATGAATAATTTCAGCAGTTTGTTTTGCTCTTTGTAGGGGACTGCTATAAATAGCGTCAAATTTTAGGCTTTGAAGAGCTTCACCTACTTGACGAGCGGTATTTTGGCCTGTCTCAGTCAGAACTGAAGCATCAAGGCGACCTTGAATTCGGCTTTCTATATTATAGGTGCTCTGGCCATGACGCACAAGGATAACACGGGTACTCATCGATAATTTATATTATAGATTGATTTGGAACTGTGAGACAGAGTGCATTTTACACTGTTTTAGGTCTTAATAGCTGAACTTAAAAGTCAAACCTCCCTGAGCTATCTCTAATCAGGAACTTCTAACACCCTTTTCTGATAGGGAGGTGGGGAAGTGGGGGGTTTTACAAGTGTATGTTTTTTAGAATTATGCCCTTGAGTGTGGGGAGTGTAGGAAAAGAGGTAAGTATGGGAGGATTTTTTGACCATTTTTTTGTATAAAAAAAAGTACTCTTTTCGGATTGATTTGATACTGAATAAAGGTAGTTACTCTACCCATTTGTTAAAAACATACCCCTATAAGAGTGGGAGATGTGGGAAAAAAGCGATCGCTCAATTACATACGGCAGAAAAAAAACGTATTTTTAAATACATTTACTGTTCCGAAATATTCACTTAATAGTAGATCCATAACTTTTTTCTTTTGTCAAGTTTTATGTTAAGAAAGATGTTTATAAAGGATAGTCCTCTAAAGGGGAAGTCGGTAGGGGTTAATGGCCATTCGTCCCTTGACAGTATGGACTATATTTGAGAATGTTCGCCCCGTACATCAGTAGGTGGAGTTATCACCGATGTTAAGTCTTTGGAGAGAATAAGGTTACAGACTTTGCTCAGTGATGATTCACAGAAGCAGGAAACTAGCTCTAAAAAGCTGTTGAATAAGTTTAGTAGAACGGAGATATTAATGAAAATTAAAAAGTTAATTTTAAGTATTCTGACTATTGTAGCGATCGCTTATATTAGTTTTTCTTTAATTAGTAGTGTAACTCAGCCACAAATTCAAAGTCGTCTGGAGTTATATCAGACAAATTTATTGTTGCAGGCTGGGGAATGGAAACCTCAAGATTTAGATAGTAAAAATTTTTATTTAGCTAGTAAAACTTTGATTGGTAATGACTCTAAGCAAATTGGATTAATACAATACAAAAATGCTCGTGATTCGGCTCAAAAGCAATTGGAAAAACAAGAAAAAGATTTACAAATTTTATCTTTAGAGGAAGGAATAACAGCACAAAGTAAAAAGTTAAATGATGATATTAATCAGTTAAAAAAGTTAATTAATGAATTTGATCTTAATATTGGTATTTTGCAAATAGAAAAAAATCAAATAAATACAGCTCAGCAAAGTTGGCAAAATTTAACTGAGTCAGAAACTGCAAATAAACCTTTAGGAAAAACGGCAAAAGTTTTAGCAGAAATCTGGAGTACACCAGCCAAAATTTTACCTAATGCAGAATATTTAATCGAACAAAATTTAGATGGATGGTTTCGTTATAGTGCTTTTAAAAAACTATATAAATTACAGGAAAGAGAAGAAGATTTAGCTCAACTGCAAAAACAGGAACAAGAGATAGCAGAACAAGCAGTATTAAAGTTAGCTATTATTGCCGGTGTGCCGGGAATAGGATTAACATTTGGAGTAGGATTACTAATATTTTTAGGAGTGCAATGGTTAATTTTAGGAAAGGAATCTTTATTGTTAAAAAATGCTGATTTACCTTGGGAAGTCAATTGGAATGGTGAAACAATTTTACAAGTATTTGTTGTCGGTTTTTTCTTGGTCGGGCAAATTATTGTTCCTTTTGGATTAGAGGTTTTTAAAAGTTTCACAAATTTGCAACCTGCAATGATGGGAGTGCGAGTACAAGCAGGGTATATTCTTAGTGCTTATATTTTGTTTTCTCTAGGTGGTTTATTAGTATTGTATTTATCATTAAAGTCGTTTTTTCCCTTACCGAAAGGTTGGTTTAAATTTGATTTACGTGGTGGTTGGTTTTTCTGGGGTTTAGGTGGTTATTTTTTAGCTTTACCAATGGTCATTTTAATATCTCTAATTAATCAACAATTATGGCAAGGTCAAGGTGGTAGTAATCCCATTTTACCTATTGCTTTAAACGGGCAAGATGGTTTAGCTTTAGGTCTATTTTTTGTTACTGCTTCTATTGCAGCACCAGTTTTTGAGGAAGTTATGTTTCGCGGATTTTTGTTACCTTCTTTGACAAAATATATGCCTATTTGGGGAGCAATTATTGTCAGTGGTTTTTTATTTGCGATCGCACATTTGAATATTTCTGAAGTCTTACCTTTGGCAGTTTTGGGAATAATTTTAGGAGCAGTTTATACCAGGTCTCGTAATCTTTTGTCTTCTATATTGTTACATAGTTTATGGAATAGTGGAACCTTGTTAAGTTTGTTTATTTTGGGAAGTGGAAATTCCTAATATTTATCAAGAATATAGCCGGACCCAAAAATATCAAAAACAGGCAAGATAGGAGCAAGAGAGCAAAATATTGCCACTGTTCCCTTGACCAAAATAATTATAATAATGGGATTTAGCCATAACCAACATATATATTAAGAATTTTCATTTTTTCAGCACTCAAAACTTAATATAAATAAAGTATGATTTAATACTTTGGGTAAGTCCTGAATAAATCTATCAATGGTAATTTCTGCTCTAAAGGCAATGAATTACAGCACTTTTAGGACTCACCCTCTTTCTTAACTTATCCAAAGTCAAAAATTATGCAACAATGGGTTACTAATTTTCAAGGAGAACTAGCTGCCTTAAGTGGTGCATTTTTGTGGGCAGTATCTTCAGCAGCTTATAGCTTACTTGGTCAAAAAATATCTGCCTTAAAATTAAATTTATTCAAAGGTTTAATAGCGATCGCTCTGATTTTTCTAACTTTAATTATTAGTGGCAAACTTCAGACAGAACTAAACTTATTTACAATAAATTTACTTTTAATAAGCGGTATTATTGGCATTGGTTTAGGAGATACTGCATTTTTTTATGCCCTCAAAAATATGGGTGCAAGAAGAACTCTTTTAGTGGGAACTTTGTCTCCCCCAATAACCGCTTTACTAAGTTTAATTTTTTTAGAAGAACAATTAACCTTTGGTGCTTGGTGCGGAATTTTTATTACAGGAATAGGTGTAGCTTGGGTAATTTCAGAAAGAACTCCTGGTGTAGTAATTAGTAATATTAATATCAAACAAGGAATAGTTTGGGCAATATTAGCAGCAATAGCTAATTCTACTGGTATAATTCTTTCCCGTTTTGCTTTACTTTTCTCAGAGATTATTCCTTTATGGAGCACTTTATTCAGATTAATAGGAGGCATAATTATTGTTGTCTTTTTGTTACTTCTCCAGAGAACCAGACAGGAAAAATCAGAAAAAATTAATTGGTCAATAAAACTTAGAATAGACATTTTTATTGTAACTTTTGGTGGTACTTATTTAGGTATTTGGTTACAACAAACTTCTCTCAAATATGCTTCCGCAGGTATCGCCCAAACTCTTTTAGCTACAAGTCCAATATTTATCATTCCTATTGCTGTTAAAATGGGAGAAAAAATAAGTATTAGGTCAATTTTTGGAGTCTTAGTAGCAGTAATAGGAATTAGCTTTTTATTTACTTTTTAGTAACAAATTGAGATAGAATATTAGTATGATAAATATTACCTATAAGAACCAAAAAAAAACTTGATTTTACCATATTTTTGAACCGATGTATCCCTTACTTCTAAATCCAAAATCATAGTATCAAGACTAACCCATAACCACCATAATATAGTAGGATTTTTCATACTTTAAATGTCAAATAATTTTCTGAAATTACTGGGGCCGTCAAAGTTGTAAGCTGATAAAATCTTAATGCACGACTTCCGTTAAGCTTACAGCAGTTTTCATGCCACCATATCACAGTAGGGACGTTACATAAAAGCGTCCCTACAAGATTGTAGTTATAGCGATGCAGTTCATCAATTTGAAAAGCCTTGTAACGAGACATTGACGTTCTTCAATTAAGTTAGTAATCTGCTTATTTCCTTTCTATATATAACTTTTACAGGACTTATCCATGACTTCTAGATAATACCCTATCTGTAGAGGGCAAATGCAATTCATTCCCTATTTGTAGAGAGTTAATGATCATTAAAACCTACTAGATGTGGCGGTTCTGGGTAAGTCGGTTTCAACTAGCTGATAACCCCGTCAGAGCATTATCTCATGCCTTACACATTTTCTGATACTCCCGCTGAATTCCTTGTAAAATATGTTCCATCGTTACCGCACTATCAGCTTCGGCAGCTAGGCAAGCAGCAGCTAAGGCAATATTTTGAATATTCCCATCACTGTGAAAACAAGCTTCACGAAATAATAATTTGAGCAGTTAGTCAAAATCTTGCTTAATTGCTAAAGCTTGAGCTAAGTCGGTAATTAATAACTACCTGTTAAGTTGAGCTGCAAGAGCGATCGCTCCACAGCGTTTCTCAGGAAGGTGCAAGCTAGAGAAATAGATAAGTAGATACTGGTGTATATTTTGAGCTTGGGTGATTAATTTAGGAAGTATCTGCTTGATTTCATCCCGAATGGGAAATTTTTCCTCAATAGCAGGATGAGTTAATAATTTATACCATAATATAATCCTAAGCTGTTTTCAAGTCCCTTTTGGTTTAAGAGAAAATGGATCATCTGGTCGTCTAGTTTCAAATAATAGGATAATATTGGTGGCTTAACCTGATGATGTTCAGGAATTAAGAGAAGTAAGCCGTATTTGATTAAGAGTACATCAGGAGCAAAATTGATTCGTTGCAGCAGTTTCGCTTCAGGAGAGGGACAGAGTCAGTTTAGAGCTAAATCAACACTGGACCCCTTGGAAGTGAAATCATCCTGAAGATAAGCGTATAAGCGATCGTAACGCAAATCAATTTCTGGAGCTAGGGCAATGAGCATCAAGCATCAAAAGAAAACTCCACTATTTTACTAACTAGAGTTTTCAATTAATATGCATTAACCCAAGGGGTGGGGGAGGGAATTTAATGCTCAGTATCTTCAAATTGAGGATTAGATTTCACTTCGTTCTACAAAAGCAGACATTTTTAGGTCTGTTATGCTACTACTACAATTTTTGCTGTAAATATTTGTACCAATTAACAGCTAAATCAATATCTGTAAAGGGAACTTGGATATTTTTAGAATCAGAAAAAATAAACTCCAAAACTACCTTACCCCGAGTAGGAAGATTTTCTAGATCTACTAGCTTATTATTAACTAATAATTGTAGCGATCGCACATCTGACAAAGAAAATGTCTCCAAATTTACAGGTTCCTTGCGTTTAGGTTTTCCCCAAGTTATACTTTCACCATTCTGACCCAATACCGCATAAATATCATATTTAGCTTTCTCAAAAGGTTTTGCCCAAACACGGTAAGCTTCCAACTTTTGATACTCATTCCAACCTGCCCAACTGAGCCAAATAAACACACCCAATAAGGGCAACCATAATAAACCTCTTTCCATTTTAGTTCTCAGATTTTCTACTTATAATAATAACTGAATATTTGAGTAAGCAATAACTTAAAGTAAAACGAAAAATTCTGTTTCCAGTCTTATTTTTACATAAAAAAAACAGATTGTAACATTATTTAATTAAATAATAACTTTAATTGTAATTGCCTTATTGCCAGATTGAAGTTTATTCGTAGATATTATGATAGAAGTTAAACATCTTCATAAAAAATTCTCTTATCTCCTGCTTCTTTCCAAATCAGCATTTTAGAGAAGTCGATTTATGTTTTTTTTAATCTGATAAATATATTACCCAGCCATTACTGTTATATATAACTTATAACTTTGTCATTTTCAAGACATGCTCACTATAATTAGTGCCATTGCGTAAGTCATAAATAGTTTTTTCTCAAGTATGAGCCCAACTTTTGATATGGTTTTTTACCTAGTGTCTAGTTGCAAAAGTTAATATATTTATTATACCAATTCAAGTGATAGTTTCCTTGTGAATAACTAAGATAAAAAAATGCCCCATCGAGCTCTACTGGTAAATCTGAAAGCAGAAGAAAGATCCCATCTTATATCTTTTGTCTGGGCCGATAAATCACAAGCTTAAGATGCACTTCGTGCACAAATCATACTTCTGTGCCCTCAAAGATATACTAATCAGGCAATCACCTCATTAGCTCTCAATGAATGTTTTGAGTATTAAGTATCGGGACCAAACCTTTGGTCAAAAAAAAAGCCAGTTTATCTAGTTTACTTTGGAGTGGGAAACCAAAAAAGTATCAAATACATGAAGGCATCCCATGACTCAAACTTCTAAAAACTCCTCCACCTCAAGGTTGAAATACCCGGGTTCTTGAAATATAGGAGATGTTTAGGGTTTTGATTTAGCTGTTTTTAAAGTCAATAATACATCTTCATCTCCATCTTTAAACTTAATGACTTTATATGGAGAGAAAGAAAAAAAATTAGGTGTTAAAATTCATGCTTATTATCTTTTTTGGAGGAATAAAATACGTCTTAGTCAAACAATAACAGGAAAAAATATAGTGAAATTGGATATATAAAGAGCATCTCAAATAAGATAAAAATTACTATAGCAAGTAGGATTTATAAAGTTAGAAATAGAAAGAGTAAGTCTTCATTAATTAGGTAGTTTATTCCAGGAAAAAGATGATTTATAAGTAGCTGCTAATGTCTAATGGAAGTTTTTAATCATTTATTACCTATATAAAAAAATAGTATGACAATTAATTTAACTAAAAAAATTTTTTTTTAAAGATAATTTATAAGTATCTGCTAATGTCTAATGGAAGTTTTTAATCATTTATTACCCATATAAAAAAATAGTATGACAATTAATTTAACTAAAAAAATTTTTTGAGAAGATTTAAGACAAAGTTTTAATTTATATTTATGTTGAAACTTATAATAATTTTTAATAATTATAAAAGAGATATTTGACAGAAAAAAATCATCTAAACCCTTATTGAATTGATATTAAATTTTAGATAATATGTTAGATAATTCAATGAAAATCAAGTGATACTTTTGACTATATTATTGGCTTTAATATCCCTTAATGTAAATTATTAATACAGAAAGAATATTCTTTTAAACATTAATTAATCAAGCTATAAAACCAATTTTTTGTAAAATATAAAATGTTTAATTTATGATTTAAACCAGCACTATTAAAGTCAAATTATAGCCATGCATTAGACGGTATCTGTAAAAAAAAGATTAAAATCAAACAACGGGAAAGTAAAACAGAGAAAATGGAACTAGTCAACCAGGTGTCAAACATTGAGTACATAACTCCCAAAGCCTATTTCACATATCTCAAGTATCGCTACTTGGGAAACGATAGCTCCCATACTACCTGTGGCCAAATCTGAAACATCCAAAGGAAGGAAAAAAACAGTGGAGTTACCAGAAATTGTTAGTATTATTTTCTGGACTGGTATTAGTAGTGTTAATTCATAGTGCCAATTGTAATTATGCTCAGAATTGTTTTACTCTAGCGCTATAGTTTTTTTGAATTTTCAAAATATCAACAAATATACTAAAATATAGCAAATACCAGTTTAAATTTATTTTCGCAAATGATTACAAGTAAAACAAAATTATTAGGAGTCATTGGTTATCCTCTTGAACATTCTCTGTCTCCTTTAATGCACAATGCTGCAATTCAAGCAATAAATGCTCAACAAGCTCAACAAAATTTAATTGATTATATATATCTACCTTTCCCTATTAAACCAGAAAATTTAAACGCAGCTATTACGGGATTTTCTGCTATTGGCGTTCAGGGTTTTAATATTACTATCCCTCATAAACAAACAATAATGCCACTATTATCAGAAGTTTCCGATATCGCTCAGGCGGTGGGAGCAGTTAATACTGTTTATAAAACACATTCTCATAGAACACATCAAGGATGGACGGGGACAAATACAGATGTGGCAGGATTTCTGGCCCCACTACAAACCTATCGTTGGGATATGCATCAAAAAGTAGCAGTAATTTTAGGTAACGGTGGTGCTTCTCGTGCAGTTGTTGCGGGTTGCATTCAGTTAGGTTTTGCAGAAATTCATATTATTGGTCGGTCAATAGAAAAATTAACTGCTTTTCAGCAAAGTTGGCTTAATTCTCCTCTAGCCATAAGTTTGAAAATACATAAATGGGATAAACTGTCAAGCTTAATTTCACAGGCAGATTTGTTAGTTAACACAACTCCTATAGGAATGTACCCAAACATTCAGGAGTCTCCAGTAGATGAGAAGGTTTTTGACAAATTGTCGCCAGGGGCGATCGTCTATGACTTAATTTATATTCCTAACCCTACTAAGTTTCTTCAGCAAGCTCAGGAGAGGGGAGCGATCGCTATTGACGGTTTAGAAATGTTAGTTCAACAAGGAGCTGCTGCCTTAGAACTATGGTTACAACAGTCTGTACCAGTGGATGTTATGCGCTATTCTTTGCATAAACATTTAGGATTAAATAAATAATTAGGACTGGTTCAAAAAAACTATAAGTGGACATATAAATTTCTATTTATACCAGTTTCAGAGGGGCGTAAAGTAAAAAAAACTTGATGACTTTAGACTTAGAGCAAAGAGAGATTAGTGTTTAACTGTAATTTACCATCCCCGCCAAATGCTCTAATATTCCTGATATTTTAATCAAAACCCTTGAAATTTAATTTTTAACAAGAGACAATACACACTATAGATTTCCTGATTTTTATTATATACGCCAAACAGCTTACTGAACTCAGGTACTAGCCTCAACGCTTCTTCCACCCTAATATTTCACCCACTGCTCCAGACTTTGCTCCCCACAGTTGCTCTTGTAGGGTGCGTACATTTCATTAACTTCCCCCTTATTTTATAGTGTTTCCCGATAGCTACGAATCATGCTAAACTCTTTTTCTCTTGACAAATTTCGTAATCAGGTGTTATAATAATCCGGTATAGAAAAAATTCAAATGATAGAAAGTTTACTATATAAGACTTTCAAGATATCAGGCATCAAACAAATACCATAAAGCTAAACTATAAGGGTTTTAGCCATTTTTTTCTTAATTGCTAATAACTATAATGAGTATAGTGATATTGATATAGCACCATTGAGTAACTAGTGCGATCGCTATATCTAAGTTTATATGCGCTCTCTACTGATGGTATGAGCGGTACAATTCCTGAAAAAATTATTCAGGTTAGGTTTTTTCTCAGAGGGAAATCAAATAATAATGCATACACATATACTAAAAATTAATATTTATAACTTTAGCATTACAGGACTATACAAAAAATGTTAAACAAACAGCCATAGTATTTAGTAAACACTTATTACCTCTAAAGAATTTTAATTTTATCAAAATCCTAACACTTTTTTATAATGCTATAATATTATATCTGAAGCAAAGCGTGATTCATATTCCTTTGAAGAAAGGCTAGCAAAATCATGTTTTTGTCCACTAATATAGCTAAGTTTTTTGATATAAGCTAAAATTATTATGCTCAGTCTAAATATTAATTAATGATATGCGATCGCGATTCCTGCCTAATATTATTATCTCCGGCTTAATTACAATAGCTATTTGGTTGTGGAGTAGCCCTGCGTGGGCATTAATTCAACTTAAAGTTTCCGATCTAAACTATAAAGATTGCCCTACAGAAATAGGAAAAGGGGCAATTACCAGTGGTTCTAGTCTGGCAGCTAATTGTTTTATTATTAGTGGGAAAGCCAAAAATACTTCTAATAAAACTGTGTATGATGCTGATGTTTATGGCCGTATCTATGACGCTAACAACAATAACGTCATGCAAAATCGTACCAGACTTGGAGCAATTGAAGAAGTGCCTGCACTTAGTACTACCGATTTTGAAATTAGAGTTTCAGTACCAGCAAATCTACCTACTCCCTTGAAACTTAAGCAGTTTAAATCATCTGGTTTTCCTAGTAAAGCTCGTTGGGATCAAACTATTGAAGAATTTGATGGATTTTAATGATTAAAGGCAGATAGAATTATAGGAATAAATACCTTTTGATCATCTGCCCCAAAGTTTTTTCTCATGAAAGATTGTAGATATTAATAAACTGGCAAAATCAAGCTATTAAGTAATCCAGTTAAAAATTGAGCTCCAAATTGGAGAGCAAATATAGCAATTATTGGAGAAAAGTCAATACCTCCCAAGGGTGGAATAACAGAACGAAATACATTTAGATAAGGGTCTGTCAACTGACTCAATACAGAAAATGGTGGATCATACCAGTTAACATTAGGGAACCAACTTAACAAAATCCGAATGAACATCAGAACCAAATAGATGTTTATAAATGTTGTTAACGTCCCGACTAATATTCCTATGGAAGCACTCATAAGTATTTTTATTTTTCGTGAAACTACAAATACATAATTATACAATAGATATTAGCATAGCTTTACCAATACTATGAGTACTAACAATTGTTAACAATTCACAGTAAGATATACCTTGCATTGGTAGTATCTCCCAATACCTAATTTAGAAAACCTGTAGACGCTTTTAAGTACTTACATCGCCTTGTTGGATCGGCGCTCACAGACAGAAGTTTAATTAGTTGGCCAGGTGATTGGGCAACAGAGAGTATTAATTCAATTCGGTTACTTAATGCTTAGTAAATTATTTCATACTACAAAAGTACCCCTAATAGTATAATTATACCACAATTAATTAAGTTTGATAACCCTAGCTATATCAGCATATATAAATTTATATCAATAAATATCAGCAAATCAGTAATAGTTAAATAGGTGTATTAAGCTCTGATATAGAATATGCTTGATTCGGAGTGTTATAATAAATTTTGTTTATACTATACGAATATCAGTATGGTAAGACACTTAATACTTTCCTAAAATGGAATATATTTTATCTATACTAGAAATACTGGATTTAATATAAAGTCTATACATATAGATATATTAAAAATATCAAATAATTCAATTCAAATGATTTTTCGCTTTAGATGGCTATAAAATCAGTATATTACGAACAATTTTATATATTCTAAAATTTAGATATTTATTAGATATTTAGTGGAAATTTCTTCAGAGCGATCGATCAGTATTTATCAAATTTCCATTAACATTGTCTATTTGTTGACGCACTTCATCAATTGCTTGATTCAACTGTGCTATTTGAGCTTCTAAACTCTGATGAGCTACTTCTGTACTGTCTAATTCTGTTATTGATTTTTGTTTTTCTGTATCTTGACTATCTAATAGATTTTCTACTAATTCAGGATCATCAGATATACTTGTTCCAATTAAAATTCCTAATAATCCACCAGCCAAGCTACCAAATGCTGCCCCCGCAATTAAACCACTCACAAAACTATCTTTATTACTCATATTTAGCAAATAGCTAATTACTTATATTACATGTTTATATATCTAGAATAACAGATTATGAAATTTAATGTCAAAATTTAATTAAGATTAGGTAAGTCTTAGTGGCCAATCACTAAGTACCAAAAAATCGATCCCCCGCATCACCAAGGCCCGGCACAATATAACCAACATCATTTACAATCTCATCAATAGTTGCCGTATAGATAGCCAAGCTAGGATAAGTGCTACCCAGTTTTTGTAGAGCAGGTTTAGCAGCTACTACAGAAATAATTCTTATAGCAGCAGGGTCAACTCCACGATGAGTTAATTCCGCCATTGCCTGCATAATTGTGCCACCAGTAGCTAACATTGGGTCGCAAATCAAAACCCGAACATTCGAGTCAAATTGGGAGGGAAGCTTATTGAAATAACAATTAGCTTCGAGAGTTTCTTCATTCCTGACCATTCCCAAATGATAGATAGATGCCAAGGGCAAGACAGTTTGAGCGCCTTCTAGTAATCCTAGACCGGCTCGGAGGATAGGTATTACTACCATGGGAGCTTGAGGATGGACAAAAGTAGCCGAACATTCAGCTAAAGGAGTCTGTACATTTGTTTCTACGACAGGTAACCAATCTCGAATTGCTTCATAAGTTAACCATTTACCTAACTCTGTTATGGCAGAACGAAATAGAGGAGAAGGCGTATTAAGGTCACGAGCTACTCCTAACCAATGTTTGACTAATGGATGGGGTGGGACATAAACACGAAGTTGCAAAGCCATGATTACAAAAGTAAAAAAAATTAGTTTTAGGACTTATGTAGAAACTTAATCTACAAAACTTTCTGAGTTGAACAAAAAGTCAATATAGAGCAATAAATCCAGTTTTTTGTTGGGTGGGTAAGTCCTGAGTTAATTAGAATGTTAGCTTTTTAAGCCTATCTCTCTGGTTACAGGAGTGCCTAATAATAATAACAATCAATGTTGATTATCTCACACAAAAGAATAGGTTAAAATTAAAGAAAGTGAAAGTATTGATAAATTTAATAAATCTTAAGGTATAATTAAGAGTTAAGTATTGGTGGATTATGGCAAATTTTAGTATTTTACTATTGAGTTTAACTAACATGAGTTTTTTAATTATTAGTTAATACTTAACCAAGTTTACACTTCAAATTAAACACTATTATAACCACTAGACTAAAATCAAGAAAAGTATCAAAGGTTTTACTATGACAGTCTCTAAGCAATCTACCTCATTAACTGATAAATTATCAGCAATACCTGAATATGATGCAGTTATAATTGGCTCTGGCATTGGTGGCTTAGTTACAGCCACTCAACTTGTAGCTAAAGGAGCAAAAGTTATAGTCTTAGAAAGCTATATTATTCCTGGTGGTAGTTCTGGTTACTTTGAAAGAGAAGGATACACATTTGATGTTGGTGCATCAATGATATTTGGTTTTGGCAAGAAAGGTACAACAAATTTACTTACTCGTGCTTTAGATGCTGTCAATGTGAGCCTAGAAACAATTCCTGACCCGGTACAAATACATTATCATTTACCAGATAATTTAGAATTAAAAGTTTACCAACACTATGAGAAGTTTATAGAAGAATTAACTAAAATATTTCCCCATGAAAAGAAAGGAATTAGACAATTTTATGATGAATGTTGGGCAGTATTTAATTGTCTCAATTCAATGGAATTATTATCTTTAGAAGAACTGCGATATCTTTCCAAATCATTTTTTCAAAATCCTGGTTCTTGTTTAGGGCTATTGAAGTATTTGCCTCAAAATGTTGGTGATGTTGCACGTCGATATATTAATGATTCTAAGTTATTAAAATTTATTGATATGGAATGTTATTGTTGGTCAGTAGTTCCGGCCAACTTAACTCCAATGATTAATGCTGGTATGGTATTTTCTGACCGACATTATGGTGGTATTAATTATCCCAAAGGTGGGGTGGGAAAAATTTCCCAGAAATTAGTGGAAGGTTTGGAGAAAAATGGAGGAAAAATTAAATATCAAGCCCGTGTAAAAAAAATTATTATCGAAAACAAAAAAGCGGTAGGAGTGGAATTAACTAATGGTGAAATTTATCGAGGTAAACGAATTATTTCTAATGCTACAAGATGGGATACTTTTGGCAAGTTAGTCCCTGAGAAAAATATGCCCCCAAGTGAGATGAAATGGCGGAGTAATTATCAAAAATCACCAAGTTTTTTAAGCTTGCATTTAGGAGTCGAAGCAACTGTATTTCCCCAGGGTACAGAATGTCATCATATTCTCTTAGAAAATTGGGAAAAAATGGAAGCAGTAGAAGGTACAATTTTTGTTTCTATTCCTACATTATTAGACCCAAGTTTGGCGCCAAAAGGATATCATATAGTTCATACTTTTACACCTAGTTATATAAAAGATTGGCAAGGACTAAGTATAAAGGAATATGAAGCTAAAAAAGAGGCAGCAGCAGGGCGAGTTATTGAGAGATTAGAAAATATTTTTCCCGGTTTAGATGCAGGTTTAGACTATGTGGAAGTTGGCACTGCGCGATCGCATCAAAGATTTTTAAATCGTGCAGATGGAACTTATGGACCTATTCCTCAACGTAAATTAAAAGGTTTATTAGGAATGCCATTTAATCGTACTGCAATACCTGGTTTATATTGTGTTGGAGATAGTACATTTCCTGGTCAAGGTTTAAATGCTGTAGCATTTTCTGGTTTTGCTTGTGCTCATAGAGTTGCTGCTGATTTGGGTTATAACTCTAAGGGCAAGTCAAAAGTCAATATAAACTTTACAAAAGTCAAAAATAATCTTTGACTGAGTTTTTTGTCCCTTATGTGGAGCAAACAGTATTTATAAATTTCCCAGCCTTAAATGCCTAGTACTAAAAAAATTATATTTTATACTACATTTTATCCTATAAAATATATAAGTCAAAAATCATGCATTTAGGCCTCCCCTTTTTATTATTTCCCAAGGGGAAAAGTCACCCCAATTTGAAGAAAATTATAGTCGTCAATAGGATTCAATGATTTAGTTTAACCAAGCTACGGATTTTATACGAGTTTTTATGTTACAAATTGAAGTACGGAATGTGGGATAAAAAAAATTGACTTCTCCTGTGGCTAAAGGCAAAAGTCTGGTGTTGCTGAAATAGAGGATGAATTACAAGAGATTATACTAATTTCATAAACTTAAGCTACACTTTTAGAAGTAACCTATTATAGAA
>JAGGDU010000220.1:0-70491 GCA_018457135.1 Trichodesmium erythraeum GBRTRLIN201
GTCGCTTCTGGAGAAATAGATACATTATATTAATTACTGAATCGCCAAAATTGCTTTAAGTAAAATGAAAATATCCTTTCCCACATCCGACTTTTTCTCATCTCAAAAATTCTGAGCAGAGTCAATTTAATTTTGTCACTTCTGGAGTTAAAGGTAATGCATATTATGTAAATTATCACTAAAAACAGAGAACTAAAAACTGATAACTTATCCGGCTTTTTCTAATGTAAAAAGTGACGAATTCCGGTGAGTATCATTATCAAACCTAATTCATTTGCTGCAGCAATAGAATCTTTATCTTTCAGACTACCACCTGGTTGAATAATTGCAGTTACTCCTGCTGCTGCTGCTGTTTTTACGGAATCATCAAAAGGGAAAAAAGCGTCACTAGCTAATACACCTCCAATAGCTTTTTCCCCTGCTTGTTCCAAAGCTATTTTTACTGCCCCGACTCTATTCATTTGACCCGCACCAATACCAACAGTAGCTCGATTTTTTGTCACAACAATTGCATTAGACTTAACGTGCTTCACCACCTTCCAAGCAAACATTAATTCTTCTATTTGTTCAGTAGTTGGTTGTTTTTCTGTAACGATTTTCCAATCACTATAATTATCTATCGTATCATCAGTATCTTGTACTAAAAAACCCCCAGAAATTACTTTTATAGTTTCCGGTTCACTCTGTTTGAAATATGGTGAAATTAAGACTCTTAATTTAGATTTAGATTTAAAAATTTTCTCCGCTTCAGGTTCACATCCAGGAGCAACTACACATTCCAAAAAGGTCTTAGTCATTGCCTTAGCAGTTGCTGCATCAATAGATTTATTTAAAGCAACAATTCCTCCAAAAGCTGAAACTGAATCTCCGGCAAAAGCTCTTTCATAAGCTGCCAAAATAGTTTCATCAACTGCAACTCCACAAGGATTTGTATGTTTAAGAATTGCTACAGTCGGAGCATCAGAAAATTCTATAATAATCCGTCTTGCTGCTTCTAAATCTACTAAATTATTATAGCTTAATTCTTTACCTTGAATAATTTTACTTGCACCCCAACCACTAGCATTAATTCCTCTTTGATACCAAGTTGCATATTGATGAGGGTTTTCTCCATAACGCAAAGTTTTAATTTTTTTGCCAGAGAGAAAAAATATTTCTTTTTCTGATTTTTCCGACTCAGAAGTTGTTTGTTGCTCCTGTAAATAAGTAGCGATCGCCTGGTCGTAAGTTGCGGTATGTTTAAATCCTGCTAATGCACATTTTTGACGAAATTCTAAGGATACTTCCCCGGCATTTTTTCTTAACTCTTCTAAATAAGAATTGTATTGAAAATGGTTGCATAAAACTGTCAGATGAGCAAAATTTTTAGCTGATGCTCTTAACATTGCAGGTCCGCCAATATCAATTTTTTCAATTGCTTCTGCCAGAGTAACTTCTGGTTTAGAAATTGTTTCTTCAAAGGGGTATAAATTAACAACAACTAAGTCAATAGGTCGAATATTATTAGCATTTAGTTCTTCAACATCTTGAGGCAAATCTTTTCTTGCTAAAATACCCCCATGAATGCGAGGATGTAATGTTTTAACTCTACCTCCTAAAATTTCTGGAAATCCCGTATAGTCAGATACCTTAGTAACATAAATTCCAGCATCTTTGAGAGTTTTAGCAGTACCGCCACTACTAATTATTTCATAGTCAAATTCTGTAACTAGACTTTTTGCTAAATCAATCAGACCTGTTTTATCAGATGTACTAAGTAATGCTAAACGTTTCATTAGTTTTAAATCCTAACTTCGAGAACTGATAGTCTATATTTTAATAATTGAAAATTAAGATATTGAAACTATGCAGATTCTTTTAATATTTTTGTCAGATAGTAACCATTCAGATGTCAGGTTTCAGCTTCCTAATAATTACTTAGTATGTTATTAGAGCGTAGTATTGATATACTAGGATAAACTCGAAAATTTTCTAATTTCATGATACTAATTCCTTATATATTATGTTGTTTGAAGTATGTACAATTCTATTTGAATTTAATCAGCCTAATAGTCAATTATCTATGTTTCAGTCTTTAATTTCTAAGTTATTTAAAACTCCGCTTTTCCATTAGACGTAGCTCAAGAGACTCTGTTACTTTTCTGAGCTCCCCAATAACTTTTATATCATCATCATATTTAAACTTTTCCATCTGTTTTACCGTATCTTTTAGTTGTTTTACTAATGATTCTAATTTGTCAATATTAAAATTATTTTGATGTTCGTAGATTAGTTTTATTGCTTCTAGTCTAATTGTGAAAGATTCTTTAGTATCCTTAATCCTAGCAAGTAGTTTCTTTAAATTCTTATAATCAAGACAGTTTAGTTTTCTCAAAATTCTTTTTCTATATAAGTGGTAACCTATAGTAATCACAACTGCTACAATTACTACTAAGATAGCAGACCATTGGATAGTAGATATAAAACGCCGTTTTTCTATACTTTTGTTCAAGTATTCAAACCTCTCCTGGGTATTTTTAACTGATAACCGAGTTTCTCCTAACTTCTGAAATATTGACTTTTGCAGAGACTTATAACTATCAAGTTCATTCTGTATTTTTTCTTTCAAAGAAGGAAGTTCATTAACCCTGAAATTATTAACATTTTCTACCCTTCTTTGAAGATTAGGTTTTTGACTTAATGCCCCCTGAGTAAATCTTGGAGCTTTCAGAAGATCGCGACCTTCAAAATATAAGTTATTAAGGGGTGTGATTCTATCCTCTATTTTATCAGATTCCTTTCTTAAATTATCAACTAAAATTTTAGTCTTTTTTTCAGCTTGAGAAATTTGATCAAATAAATCATTTATGAGGAATAAATTATTTTCTGTACCACTAATAATTTCCTTATTTAATGTCAAACTTTTCACGTTTTCATATTCACTAATCTGAAGCTCAAAATTGTCAGATTCTTTTTCTATAGTTTTAATCTTACGAATAAGCTCTGATTTTTCTTGTGGAATTGTTTGTATAACACTGTCTATATTATCAATTGTTTGATCAACAAAATCCAACTCACGATTCGCACATTCTATCCAATTATCTATCTGTTCTCTAGTAATTAATCTAGTATCTACAACCTTTTTTTGTGCAGCTAGCCAATTATTCCAAGAAGGAAGAAATCTTTTGGCATCTGAAACATTTTCTTCAATCCTTATTAAATTATTACTAAAAATTTTAAAGTTATTTGAGCTTGAATTTGTAGACTCTTTTAGTGGCAAATAAATATCTCTTAATTTATTACAATACTCATTCTTTTTAGCTAAATATTTTTCATCGCCAACTTCTTGATTATTATTGGCTAAACTGCATATATTTTCTAGCTCAGATATCAAACTATCAAGGTCTTCACCAATAGACCTAATACTACCTTTTATTTTCTCTAAATTCCCTTGTGCTTGATCTACATATTTTTCTTGATACTTAACTTCATTCTTAAATTTCCAATAAATATTATTAATTCTATCAATTTTTGATTGAGAGGCTCTACCAGGGGGTGGCTGTCTGTAAAGTTCTTGATAATTTTCTGAATTTCTCACCTTATTTGATAGGCTTAACTCCTCTGCCAATGAAATTTCTAAACTCTCTATCTTTTCAGAAACAGTTTGATTTAATTTAGTTTCCAATTGCGTTACTTTTTCTTTCACTAATTCAAGCTCTGATAAACTAAATTATGGAGGTTGATACAGTTGACGGACAGCAAGTATACAAAATACTAATAATATAATAATAATTGGATTTTTCCAGCAAAATTTAGCAACATAATAATGCCATCCAACTATAATTGACTTAGGAATAGCTATTCCCGATCTGAAATAAGCAAATATTGAATAGGCTAAAGCAAAAATACAATAGACAAACGGTAAAAGCATAACAATTCTACTTTGGCTTTCCTGAAAAAGAAACCATAATAGCCAAAGATATACTAGGGCAATAAAAGTAGTTAAAGTATATCCAAAAGCTAAAGGTAAAGTTATACAAAAAAACCAATTCCAAAAAGAATTTTTAGTGAGCGATCGCTGATTATACATCTCCAATTAAACCTCTATAAATTGCTGTAGAAAAACCGTTATAAACTTTTAGATATAATTCAAAACGAACAGAATTTCTTAACAAATATTGCAGCATAATTATCCAAATATTAATGTTAAATTTAGTTCTAGATGCGTAGGTAAGAAGAGTAATAGCTGCTGCATCTGCAATACTTGTATCCCTGCGTTGAAGAAGCATTTTAAACAAACCAAGAGGGAGAAAAAAGAAGCTACTATAGCCATTTGAAGATAACCTACTCAGGAATTTTAAAACTCTTAAGGGACTACAAGGATCATATTCTTTATGGGATAAATCAAAATTTTTCCGCTTGAGGAGTTGTGCCACAAAACTTTGAATAAACCCACTCAGGAGCTTTTTGTCATCAGCTCTGACAAATGAAAGGCCATTTACAACTGCTGTCGCTAATACAGGGTCTCTAGATGCAACTTTAGGGTCTAATATCTTATGAAGTTCCTTAGAAATACCAATTGAAATTGCTATTGTTCTGAATAACCAAAAATTAATTTCTCCTTTCTGGAGTATTTCCTTCAAGCCATTTTCAACAAGATAGCGAGCTGCCAAATAGTCAGCAGCTCTTTAATTAAAAAATCTAGAAAAATAATCATTATTGGCATCTAATTCTATTAGGCGATATTGTTCTGCCAGATCCATAATACTAGGAATTACAATAAAAAAATCAAATTTATTTTGACTTCTCAAACCTAAATTTTGCCACTGCAACTGAGAGGTATTTAAGATTTTCAGTATTCTTATAAACTGTCTATCACTTTCAATAATTTTGAGTTCTTGGATTTTATCTACTGATAGTTCATAAGATTGATATTGAGCTAACCTTTGGCTTATTTTTTTGTCAAAATTGACTATATCATTTTTCAAATATTTGTATTTTTCATATAGTGAATTAACAATACTATCATTGGAAATACTTACACCGTAATGAGAAGTTTGTTGAATTTTTAAAGATATCCTCATAAGATGAAAGCTCAAAACTGATAATACTTCCAAAAGGTATTTAAATAGGACTGGTTCTATTTTTTCAAAACGGTTTTGTGGATTTATATCCATACCTTTTAATATCTCCCGTTTTAACTCTAGATCGTGCAAACTGCTGATAGATGGGATGCGATTTTTTGTATCAGCAAAATCTGATTTATCAGAAGAGAATGAAACTTGATATAGCCATAACGATAAATAGTAAGGGTTCCTTAAAAAGGATTCCTGTTCTGCATTAGTATTTATGATTGTCAAAATAGTTTTTCTAATTTGATTCTGGGCTAAAGTATCGTGTTGCAAACTTGTTAATCGCTTATTTAAAAGTTCTTTAATTTGCAGTACACTCATGGGTTTTATTCTGATATTTGCTACTTGCAAAGTATTAGCATACGCTTTATATTCTTCTTCTCTACATGATAAAATCCATCTAGTTTTATTACCGCTATTTTTCATTAAAATTGATAAATAATCAAAGAGAGTTTCCCGTTTACTTTTGTCTATAAACTCATCTAAAGCATCAATAATAATCACAAAATTGAGAGATAGTTTCTTATTCCATAAAACTATAAAATCTTTAAACTCAGGCTTTGATAACTTACCATTAAGTTCATATACATTTGTAATAAATGCCAGAATTTTTGTTATATTTTTACCATGCTTGTTTAACACTTTTTCAACATCATTAGCATGAATAAAAATGGGAATAAAATCTCCTATGCTTTCGGAAAATTCTTTGGTATAGTTTGCAAGTGCTTTATATAAAGTTGTAGACTTTCCACTTCCTGGAGGACCGTATATAAATACCCTAGATTTGTTTGGAGATAACAAGTATTTATCAAGATTTGCTATGTTAGTTCGCTGACTACCTCCTTTTTCTTCATAAGCTTGTTGAGACATCAGACCATTTGGATTTCCTGGCTCTCCGGATAAACTTACATAATTACTTTTTAGATCAAATCCAAGTTCAAATTCTACTTCCTGGTTTACAGCAGTCAGATAATTGTCAATGACTTTTTTATCTCTTACTGTTAATAAACGCCTAAATGTATTTCTAGTCTTGTAATACTTTATAAACCCAGAAAATAACAAGTAAATTACTAGGATACCCCAAATGAATAGGACAATATAAGACAGGTATTTCAATAATTTATTGTCACTGGATAAATAATTTAATGCAATTGGAAGTGAAATACTTATTACAGTTAAAAATATTCTCCATAATACTTTTTGTTCTTTTTCAGCTATGCTTAACATATCCTTTATTTGCTATTTCCTAAAGTCATAAAAATTTGTACCTAATTATGCCTGAAAAGCTAGTGTAATATTTATCATATAGCAGTCGAAGTATAGCACTACTGGTAACTAAGAATTCAGAAGTAATCTCTGAGATAATTTTAGCATTTAGTAATGTCCTAAACTTTGCTTCGACTGCTATAATATTTGGAAGCGATCGCCTCTAAGAAAAAATTACCATAACTATAAAAATCTAGTTATACTCAGAGAAGCGATCGCTAATTCCTAAACAATAAATTTTTACCTAAATAACACATTGTCAGATTTTTTTTCACAATAAAAGCAAGAGCATTTTACCCCTGCACTAAACATTTTTTTTTAAAGTATGTCTCATTATTTTCAATATAAATTCCCATTAAAAATGATTAGAAAAAAAACTATTATAGAGCCTGAGACTATAAAAACAAGGAATTTATTGTTGAATAATTAAATAGCATAAATACTGAAAACACTGTTTAATTAGTTAAATATTTACAATAGCAAAAGCCAGAAAAAAATTAGCAATATTTGGGGACTGTGCAACTTATCATAACCCTCAAGAATCTCAAGAATATTTAATGTTAATCAATCAAGATTTACCAGAAGAAGAATCGTTGATAAATTGTACAAATTTTTCTCCAAATGCTCCTCAAAAAAACCTGTTGAAGATAATTGCCTGCAAGACAAAAAAAATAATCAAAAAATTTGATAATCTTTGCAGTTATTTTAAACTATTTAAGTTAATAATTAATTGTCTAAAACTTTTTCAGGATGAAATTTTGCTACAACCTATGCGAGGATTGCTATATTAATAATTATATTTACCAACCACAAGAATTACTTTTATAAAACTATTCATAAATTAATTCCTTATAGCTTAAGAAAAAAAACTTAATCGTAACTTTGAAAACAGATAAATAATGAATACTTTTTCCCCATTTATCATTCCTAATTCCCTTTTAATACATCTAATTTTTGATACATTTAATCTTCAATTTTTTGCCCATTAACTTCCACAGCAGAAACATCAATTGTACCAGGAGGAGTCAATCTATTAAAATGACCTCCTTCAACCTTAAGAGGTTCTCCACAACTAGGACATTGACATTGAGTCTGATTTAAAGCAGTAAATTCATGACTGCAAATAGGACATTTATCCGTAATTACATTGCGATTTAACCACCAACGTAGACCAATAAATGCAACTATAGGTGTAATTACAATAAAACCAAATAATATTAAAATCGAATTAATTAACCATCCCAACCCTACAGAACCCAGAAACCAAATAACAGCTAAAAAAACTAGCCAATTACGAATATTAGATATAGTTAATTGAAATATTTTTGAGTTCCCTTGATTCACTTAATTATCTCCTTTAATAAACTCTCTTCGTAAGCATTTAGCCGTTAACTATCAGCTACCAGTTATAAATTATTAACCCATTATCACACCGAAGAAAGAATTAGTCTCCCAGGATAATTAAAACTTATGAACAAAAAAGTCACATTTAGCTAACTTTAGTAACTTATTACCTTTAAAAGCTGAAAAAAGCTGAAAGCTGAATACTTAACCTCCTTCTCTATCCTAATCACAAATTTCATAGTTGTCTTACTCTCTCAGTAAAAGCTACCCTACCAAAAACCTTTAAACTTTCCTCTCGCAACCATTGACCATCAGACCTTTTATCCTCTCCCTTCAGCATCTCTATACAAGCATTAGCTACTGCTTCTGGACTTCGGTGAGGTACCCGCCATCCTAACCTTCCATCTTGTAAAGGTTCCGCCGAACCATCAGCATCTCCAGACAAAACAGGCACTCCACAGGCCATTGCCTCTAAATAAACAATACCAAAGCCTTCAAAAGAAGGCATCACATAAGCATCAGCTACCTGATAATGTTTAACCAAATTCTCTGTGGGCACAAAACCTGCAAATACCACTTTTTCACCTATTCCTAAATCTTGAGCTAACTTAGCCAAGCGAGGTTGGTCATCTCCCCGTCCAATTACTAAATACTTGACTTCTGGAAAAAATTGCAGTATAATTGGCAGAGATTTAATGGTAACATCAACGCCTTTATAGGGGTCTCCCGACCAAAGTCTAGCTACAGTCATTAATACCTTTGCTCCCTGAAGATTGTAAGCCTTAATCAAATCTACCGGTGATGGTCCAGGAATAAACTTATCTCCATCCACCATACAAGGCAACAAATGAAACTTTTCCGGATTGAGATGGTTACTTTCACAACAGCGATCGCGACTGTAACGACTAATAGTTAGAATTTTAGTAGCTTGTTTTAATGCCTGTTGATATTTATCTGGTAGTGGCTCCCATACTTCCTTACCATAAGTTAAAACTGTATAGGGAATACCCAGAGGTACACACAAAGCTTTAACCAATGGAGCCAAATTAATATGACCACAAAAAACTTGTAATGGTTGTTTTTTAATTAAAAACCATAGTAATGTTGTAGCTAACTTTAATCTTCCTAACCAAACAAACTTAGTTTTAAAATAATAGAAATTTAGGGTCTTCGACTGATAGGGATTTTCACAATATTGACCATCCCTTAGTAAGAAAATATCTGATTCTTGAAAGGTGTCATTAGGTTTTACATTATTTTTTAAGTCTATGTAAGCTTGAAAAATATCTCTTACATAAGATTGAATGCCACCTTCAGAAGAAAAAATTTCCAAAAAAACAAATATATTTCTTTTTTTTTTCTCAACTTGTTTATTCAATTTTATCTCCAAATTCAATTTATAAAATGATTAGGTCTAAAACTTCTCCTCAGATCTAAAACTTCTCCTCAGAACGGATAACTTTCTCTAGTTTTTTTCAATCATAAATTGTTTTTTTTACAGAATAAATTTTATGGTATAGTACTAAGTATTTTATTTAGTACATAGACAATTTTGGTTATAAGGGAATAGGTTTAGAAACATCAGAGCCCATGATATATTTGCGTAGAAATACAAACTATTAGTTAGATATTCTTATCATAGTCATATTAAAGCCCATGATCAATCACGATAAAGCAGTGAGTAGATAGACTTGAGTAGTAGAATTGGCAAACATCCAGGTTTAAGAACTGAGGTAACAAAAATATGCAAAAATCAGAAGCACAAATGCATATTTTGTAGACTAACCTTGAGAGCAACTGACCCGAAAAATGAGTCTGAAACTTCCCCCTTTTAAGGCAACTTTTTATTAGTGAAAAAAGTAATAAGGCTGTTATTATATTATTAGTTTAGATAACAATTATAAAAGCCAGATTTAAGTATTTTATTTGTCCAATACCAGAAAAAATATCAGAGTAGAAAGTTATGTGTTTTTGTCATATTTTTGGGAATGATAGTCTAGCTTACTGCTGTCTAAAAATTAGAAACTATGCTTAAATCAACCCACTAATTCTGAGCTACAAAAACTCTTTCTTACTCAAGTTAAAAAGATGGAAACTAAAAAATCACTATCAAAAGTTTCAGTTTGAGAATAGAAAGCAATCATAGAATGATTTGAATTCTAGATATCCTCACAGAACTTACTCTTTTAAGTATACAAAAAGCCATAGAAAAGACAAAAGTATAAATCTTCCAAAGTTCAGGCTCTAGAAAATTATGCGCAAACTGCTAGATTTATCTTGAGAATCCTAAAATTATAATAGAATCAAGGATAACTTTACGAAATGAAAATCCCCTGGCCAAAAGGCGAGGGGATTAATATCAACCCCTAGTCAATAATCTCTACAAACACAAATGTAGTTATTGTAGTTATGATTGAAAATCCACAAAGGGGGAAAAATTTTATAAATCCAAGTCTTAGAATAGACCAAAAGTCAAGGATTTATCAATTGGTAAAGTAGCACCAATACCTAACCATAGAGTAACTGCAGTACCAAATAGAAATACAGCAGTAGCTACAGGGCGACGAAAAGGATTTTGGAACTTATTGACACTTTCAATGAAAGGAACCAACATTAATCCTAAAGGAATAGAAGCCATGGCCACAATACCTAACAGTTTATTAGGTACAACACGTAGAATTTGAAAAACTGGCCAGAAATACCACTCAGGCAAAATTTCTAGAGGAGTAGCAAATGGATCTGCTGGCTCACCAATCATAGCAGGATCTAGTACAGCTAAACCTACGCATAAAGCAATTGTACCTACAATTACTACTGGGAATATATAGAGCAAATCGTTAGGCCAAGCAGGTTCACCATAGTAGTTGTGACCCATACCTTTAGCTAACTTAGCTCTTAATTGAGGATCGCTGAGATCTGGCTTTTTTAAAGTAGACATAATCTTTTTTTTCTCCGTAACAACTGAAAGCTAGTATTTAATTATTGATAGCTTAACTTACAAAGGTCCTGAAATACCTTGCTTACGAATCATTAAGAAATGCAGTAGCATAAACACTGCAATAAACCAGGGTAGTACAAAAGTATGAAGACTGTAGAAACGAGTTAGGGTTGCTTGACCAACACTTGTACTACCACGCATCAGTTCTACGATGAATGGACCAACAAATGGAATTGCATCAGGTACACCAGACACAATTTTTACCGCCCAATAACCAATTTGGTCCCAAGGCAAGGAATAACCAGTTACTCCAAAGCTAACAGTAATTACAGCCATAACTACCCCTGTTACCCAGGTTAATTCGCGAGGCTTTTTGAAGCCACCTGTGAGGTAAACCCGGAAAGTATGAAGAATCATCATCAACACCATCATACTGGCAGACCAACGGTGGATGGAACGAATGAGCCAACCAAAGTTAACTTCAGTCATAATGTATTGGACTGATGCTAATGCTTCTGTTACTGTTGGCTTGTAGTAGAAAGTCATAGCAAATCCAGTAGCAAACTGGATCAAAAAGCAAACCAGAGTAATTCCACCTAAGCAGTAAAAAATATTTACATGGGGTGGAACATATTTGCTAGAAATGTCGTCTGCGAGCGCTTGAACTTCTAAGCGTTCGTCAAACCACTTATAAGCGGGTGAATCAGTTACCTGTTTTGAGAACATGAAGCCAAAAATCCTAGATGAATATTGCTGGAATATTAATAAATTCAGTTTATGGGTAGCTAGGAAAAGATACTCACATCAACCTTTGAATCAGCTATACAAATATGATACCAACTGACAAAGGAATCAAGCAGCAAGTTAATTTCTTAACAAAACAAAATAAATATTTATCTTTGCTTACCCTCTAGTAAGAAAATTTAACATAATTTGTAGATATATTTCAGATAAGATGACAATTTTTGTAGAGTTTGATATTCTCTATAATTTTTGTTTACCCTAGAAATTTAATCAAACGATTTAACTATATTGGCCAATTATCAAGGATTAATCATTCTATACTTTTGTTTCATGAAAAAAAGATTTTTGCAAATTCCACTTCTATTAATACTACCAATTCTTCTGAGTTGGGGACTTTGGATATCTTCTGCAACAGCATTAACTGAAGAACAGGGCTTATTGGGAGAAGCTTGGCGTATAGTCAATTTGGCTTATGTTGATGATTCTTTCAATCATCAAAACTGGTGGTTTGTGCGTCAAAATTTGATGAAGAAACCCCTGACAACTAGAGAAGAAACCTATAGCACTATTCAAGAAATGTTAGCTAGCCTAGAAGACCCATTCACGCGACTTCTAAAACCACAGCAGTATCGTAATTTACAGGTTGATACTTCTGGAGAATTAACAGGAGTGGGTTTACAAATTGCCCTGGACTCTCAAACAGGAGAACTAATAGTTATTTCTCCCTTAGAAGGTTCTCCTGCTGAAACTGCTGGTATCCAGGCAGGCGATCGCGTCGTCAAGATTGATGGCCATCCAACCACAGAGTTTTCATTAGACGAAGCTGCAAATAGAATGCGGGGCACTGTTGGCTCTCCTGTGATACTAACAATTTTGAAAGAAAGTAGGGACCAACCCCAAGACATAACCATAATTCGGGATCAAATAGAGATTAATCCAGTTTACGCCAAGTTAAAGTCTAACTCTCAAGCTGGACCTATCGGTTATATTCGTCTGAGTCAATTTAATGCTAACGCTACGGCAGAAATTAGCCAAGTAATAGAGAGTTTTGAGCAGAAGGGAGCTATTGGCTATATACTTGATTTACGAAATAATCCAGGTGGACTATTACAAGCTGGTGTAGGAATTGCTCGTCTGTGGTTAGACGACGGTACAATTGTTTACACGGTTAATAGACAAAGAGTTCTTGGTAGTTTTGAGGCTGTTGGTATTGCTATAACCAATGCCCCATTAGTTGTATTAACTAATAAGGGAACTGCGAGTGCTAGTGAAATTCTAGCTGGCGCACTCCAGGATAATGGTCGTGCAATGCTTGTAGGAGAAAAAACTTTTGGCAAGGGTTTAATTCAATCTTTATTTGATCTATCTGATGGATCGGGATTAGCAGTTACCGTTGCCAAGTATGAAACGCCAAACCATATAGATATTAATAAGCAGGGGATTATCCCTGATGTTGTGATTAAACAAGACCCGATTTTGCCTAACCAAATTACCACAGAAGCTGACAAACAATATCAAGCCGCACTAGAACTTATAACATCTCAATTTGTATTAACAAATGCAGCTTAATTGACTCAGGCGGTGGTATACTCTTTCCCTGACCTATACCATAATAAAACTAACTTCCAATTAGCCGTTTCACTTTATTAAGTTAGGTTAGGGTCATATGCACTCCCCCGGGTAAAGTTAATAATCTCTGTGATTTAGAGTAACCCACCGAAAGCTTAAGTTTGATATGATATTAATATTTATTTTATTTTATACATAACTTTTAAAGTATCCGGCCCGCCGATCATAAAAAGCAGAGCATAAAAAGTTGTATTTTGAAATTAGATTTTGTGGAGTGTCTGTTTGTCCTTTTCTCTGCATCTTTATGTGGTTGAAGTAAAGTTCTGCTTCATCTCTAGATTTGATTACTGGAGTAGTATATAGATACTTACCATTTTAGGCAAACTTTATGCTATAATAAAATAAACTCCATTTTATTTCGTATCTCTAAAAATAATCGACTAACTAATTGTAGCGTTTACATCTATTAAACTACATTTATAGGGTTAACTTCACCTAATACTTTTATTCAGAACAGCTCTCAGCAATAAGTCCCAGAAAATTAAATTTTTTTAAGGTTTAAACTGTACCAGAGGAAAGACAAGAACAGGATATTGAAATAGAGCAAACCCTTAGAGAAAAAATAATTCGATTGATTTGATTCCCTGACCACAATTTAATTTAAGTGGACTTGTTAAACATTGAATTCTGGTTTCTCGATCTGTTCTGTGCATTTATCCCGGAGAGTATGTCAAGTGCCTTTATTTATTCAGTAGCCAAGCAGCACTTAAATTGGATTTAATCTTTATGTCAACTAACCACCATGATTCTTCTTCAATCATTGGTTTGGTAGGACTACTATTTTAGAAATACAATTTTTTCGATTACTTCCCCACACATATACTTAATATTTAATTAATATTTATTCATTCAGATTAATTTAACTCCCAAGTCCTAAATAACTATAGAGAAGAATTAGATTGTGGGCTTTGTTTAATACCATTATCTTCCAACCAAATTATCGGTATTTGATGAGACTCTACTTGGTTACTTTGCTCCTGCATAATAGTCTGAACTTGACCCGGATCAAAATAACGGCTAAATTTTTCCTGATCATTCTGCAGTCTCTCTGTTGTCACCTCAATTTCAGATTCTATAACCTGTAGTTTTTCTTGAATTGATAGGTAATGAGGTAACAATTTTAATAGAGCTGAAGTTACACAGATAGAAAGCAAGACATTAGTTAATAATTTGGCGATACTTTCAATTGTTATTTCTACTGTATAAGTTGACTTTTGTCGTTTAGAGAAAACTCTTTGTTGGACTGGAATAGGCTGACTCTGAGAATGGAGTGAAAATTGAACAGGTTTAGTAGCATGCATACTTTTGTCCAGGATAAGTTAATTAATTATAATACTTTTCCCAATTGTAGATTAATCTATCCAGGGCTGGCTAATTAAATATAAAACTATATATACAGATAAAGGCTTTAGCGTTTTTTATCGTTTTAAAAAGTGCCTAGTTGTGCTTAGGATATTAATCCTAGTATAGATATGGTTAAGCCCAAATTCGGCGATTAAACTTTCTGGGGGTACTATCTTTTATAAGAAACTTCTAAAAATCTTGTAGGGAAAATCTAAGACGTTTTCACTCTCCACCCCACCCATTTTAGGTTAAAGATCGAGAAGCATTTTATAATAAGTGATTAGGCTATTTTTTTCTAATATTAGATATTTTCAGAGCAAAAAATATATAAAGGTGCCTTTAATTTCTATATTTAGGCGATCGCTTTCTTGGAAAGAGAAAACACCTTACTCCTGATATAGAGTATAAAAAAATGTTAGACAGGAAATTTTACTTGTAGAATACTTAGAGTTGATTTTTGACGATTCTCAATCATATCTATTAGAAACCGGGTGTATCCCTAAAGTTTATAATAATGGGAAAAGTTAAATCTTCCCCAAGTTTAGCTTAAACTTTGTTGACATCCAACAAGCCTAAAAATATGGGGAAAAACCTATCCATATCCCAAAATTTATTTGACATTTCACAGGATGCCGCTATCTTATTGGTAATCTTAGGCTTGCCTTCAGGTCTATTTAAAGTCTCGGAATACCCGAGGGCGACTTACCAAAAATTATTGTGGGTCTTTGTTTGTGTCCTCAAGGCACTAACCTTTCCGAAGCCTAAAAGCTCTTCTTATTCTACTCTCAAGTGAATGAGTGTCGACCTAATATTCGTTTCTACAGTATTTGTGATAAAAGGTCGGTATTTGAACGTTAATTAAACCTGCTTATTATAATTTGAATTTTCGCCCAATGGGTGGGCGAGGCTTTAAACCAAATTTTTCGGTAAGTAAGGATCTATCTGACTGAGGCCATTCTTATTATATTTGTGATTATACTACCAACCAGAATGTGGCAGTAGCCCAAATGTTTAAATAAAGAAGGTTAAGTACTGTCAGGCAGACACCGAAAAAAGATCATAGAGTATGAATTATATTGGGCTAGAAGTTGATACTCCTGTTAGGATATTCCTGTGAAGTGAAAATACCAAACCATTCACAGCAGTGAGTATGTCATTTGTAAAGTTCAGTCGAAAGCCGGAATGCTAAGATTCCTGGTATTAGAGCAATTACTAGAGCAACTAATACTTGGGTATCAGATAAAGGCATAGTTTAAAACTCCTAATATTTGTAGTTTACTTTGCAGTTAACTTTCAATATTTTACCTGTAATTTACAAATTACAAATTCATAGACTGTTATTGTTACAAATTTAAATAAACATTAAACTTTTTCCTTTTTTTCTATTCTCTACTTCCCAGAAAGATAGTTAGCCCTTTAAATTAGGGAGCTAACTAATAGATATTTCAAGTCAGAACAATTTTAACTATTTTATTCTACAATCCAGGAAGTTAAAGTAGGTTTCCATGATACTAACTCTTCTTCTTTAAACCAAAGATTAATTTCGGTCTGAGCTGTCTCAATAGCATCAGAACCATGTATTAGATTACGGCCAAGACTAATTCCATAGTCACCGCGAATTGTACCAGGTTCAGCGGTCAAAGGATTAGTTGCCCCAATAATTTTTCTCGCAGACGCTACAACTCCTTCACCTTCCCAAACCATTGCTACTAAAGGACCAGATTTAATAAATTCTATTAAACTTGAAAAAAATGGTCTTTCTTTGTGAACATCATAGTGTTTTTCAGCAAGTTCCTTAGTTACCGTCATGATTTTAAGACCTACTAGGGTAAAACCTTTTGTTTCAAAGCGACTGATAATCTGGCCTACAAGTCCTCTTTGGACACCATCCGGTTTAATCGCTATAAAGGTGCGTTCCAAACTGATACTCCTCAAAAATTTATTCTACAGTAGTACTCTACAATACAAAGTAAATTATAGTTTAGGCTACAGTATTATAATTTTTTTGATAACTTTTATAGCTATACTTATTAAGTTAAAATTATTTCAAATTTAGTCTATTAAAATTAAAATATAAAATGGATTTACACTCAACTATAAATGAAAATTCTTCTCAGATTTCAAACAATACATTACTAACTAATATTTCTCAAACAGATCAAACAGAAATTAATGATATCAAGTCTGAACAAAAAAAATTATGGAGAATTGAAGATAGTGAGAAGCTATATAAAATACTTGGTTGGGGCCATCCTTATTTTTCCATTAATTCTGTTGGTCATGTAACAGTTTCTCCAAAGGGTGATTTAGGAGGTTCTTTAGACTTATATGAACTTGTTGAGTCTATTAAACAAAGAAATATAGGGCTGCCATTAATTATTAGATTTTCAGATATTCTTGAAGATAGAATTGAAAGGTTAAATGCTTGTTTTTCTAAAGCGATCGCTCGTTATAAGTATAAGAATATATATCGAGGTGTATTTCCTGTAAAGTGTAATCAAAATAGTCATTTAGTAGAGGAAGTAGTTAAATTTGGCAAACCTCATAAATTTGGTCTAGAAGCAGGTTCAAAACCAGAATTATTAATTGCTATAGCTACTTTGAATACAACGGACGGACTAATAATTTGTAATGGCTATAAAGACAGAGAATATATTGAGACAGCAATACTAGCTCAAAGATTAGGAAAAATACCAATAATTGTTATTGAACAAGTAGAAGAAGTACAGTTAGTGATAGAAGCTAGTCGAAAACTAAATATTAAACCTGTAGTAGGAATTCGGGTAAAACTAAGTACTAAAGGTATGGGTCGTTGGGCAGGAACTACAGGCGATCGCGCAAAATTCGGATTGAATATTCCTGAAATAATTAAAGTTGTGAATCAGTTAAAAAGTACGGGTATTTTAGATTCTTTACAACTCTTACATTTTCATATTGGCTCTCAAATTTCTTCAATTAGTGTAATTAAAGATGCTATTAGAGAAGCAAGTCAAATTTATGTAGAATTAGCTCAACTAGGAGCGAATATGAAATATTTAGATGTAGGGGGTGGTTTAGCAGTTGATTATGATGGTTCTAAAAGCAATTTTTATGCTTCTAAAAATTATGATATGCAGAACTATGCTAATGATATTGTGGCAGAAGTTAAAGAAGCTTGTGAAGAGAAAAATATATTACCTCCAATATTAATTAGTGAAAGTGGTAGAGCAGTCGCATCCCATCAATCAGTTCTAGTTTTTGATGTATTAGGAGTTAGTCAAATTCCGAAAGAAGAACCACCAGTTATTGGCAAAGGCGAACATTTAATTTTGCAAAACCTTTATGAAACGTATCAATCTATTAACAAAGATAATTATCAGGAAGCATATCATGACGCAATTCAATTCAAAGAAGAATCTATTAGTATATTTAATTTTGGATATCTTAGTATTAGTGAACGAGCAAAAGTAGAGCAACTATATTGGGGATGTTTGAGAAAAATTCAAGAAATACTAAAAAGCTCTGAATATATTCCAAATGATCTGGAAGAACTAGAGAAAGTCATGGCATCTATTTACTATATTAATCTTTCTGTTTTTCAATCTGCTCCTGATAGTTGGGCAATTAATCAATTATTTCCAATTATGCCTATACATAGATTAGATGAAGAACCTACTGAAAGAGTTATATTAGCCGACCTTACCTGCGATAGTGATGGAAAAATTGATCGATTTATTGATTTGCGAGATATAAAATCATTACTAGAATTACACCCTCTTCAAGTTAGTAATAAATCTTCCCAATATTCTCCTATTCAAAAACTAGAAAATTCTACTACAGAAATTATTTCTGTTTTTGAACCTTACTATTTGGCAATGTTTCTTGGAGGTGCATACCAAGAAATAATGGGTAATCTCCATAATTTGTTTGGTGATGTCAATGTTGTACATATTAAATTAAATCCTTCTGGCTACAAAATTGAACACGTTGTTAAAGGTGACACAATGACAGAAGTATTGAATTATGTTCAGTATAATTCTGATGATCTAGTGGAAAATATTCGCTGTCAAACTGAGCAAGCTTTACAAGAAGAAAAAATTACCCTTAAAGAATCACGAATGCTGCTACAAAATTATGAGAGTAGTCTCAGTAGTTACACTTATTTAAGTTTAAGTAACTAACAAAAAATTCAGTAGCTATAAATGATATTAAAGCTATTTATAATGGCTATTGACTAATACCTAATTCAATGATTTTAGAGTTAATTAGCAAACCCTAATTAAACCCACCTACTTATAATAACTATAGAACTTAAACACCCATAGAAATAGGATACTATCTGTAACGTTTAACAGCAGTTTGTTCGGAATTATAAAGAACAACACCTCTACTAAATATGGTGCTTTTGGTTAAGTGCTGAACTATTAGAAAAAACCTAAATATTTGTGGCAAAAATCTAAAAATTTGGTATCGGTAGCTGTATGTAAAGTATACAAATAATTAGAGGGAAAAAAAGCTTAGGCTACAAAAGTTTTATTATTCAAACGTTGTAAATATAATTAATTTCCAATCCGATGTTGTAATGCTATACTCCTTGCTACCTTCTTAGCCCTTGTTCATCCACATCTATTATTAAGGGAGCAGGACTAGCAAAAACTAACCCCCATTTTCCTGCAAAATATCCTTAATTGTTTCATGTTCTGCAGGAGGAGGAGAAGGAAAAGGATGACGAGTATCAGTAATTAGCCAATCAAGGGAAGCCGCTTGAACATCAATAGATGATCCAGTCTTATCCACACAATAACGACCAAAAACCAACTTATCAACTAAGCGAACTCCTGGACCTAAACGAGAATACTCAAAAATAACACTACTATCAACAGTTGCACCACTGCAAATCCAGCAATTAGGACCAATCATACTTGGCCCAACAATTTTGGCTCCATCTTCAATCCTGGTCATACCCCCAATATAAACAGGTCTCTTAATATCTATCTTATCCCAGTTAACGGCTACATTCAAACCAGTATAAATTCCTGGAGATACTTCCTTTCCAGGAATAGAAACATTTTTCACTTTTCCTATGAGCACATCTCTAATTGCTTGCCAGTAGTCCGGCACCTTACCAATATCCACCCATTCAAAATCCATTGCTACACCATAAAAAGGTGCCCCTATCTCTACCAACTTAGGGAATAACTGACTACCAATATCAAATTCCACACCAGATGGAATACAATCAAGCACCTCTGGTTCAAAAATATAAATACCAGTATTAATATTGGTACTAAGAGCTTCTTCAACTTTTGGCTTCTCCTGAAAAGACTGAATTCGTCCTGTTTCATCTGTGACTACAACACCATAGCTAGAAACCTGTTCCCGAGGAATAGACTTCATAATTACAGTAGCCATAGCTCCTTTTTCTTTGTGCCGCTGGAGTGCTTTAGTCAAATCCAAATCTATCAAAGCGTCACCACAAAGAACTATAAAAGTATCATCAAAGTAAGGATAAAAGTCTTGAATTCTCCTCATACCACCAGCAGAACCTAGTGCCTCCCCAATCAAGTTTCCATCCTCAATTCGCCCCTCAAAAGAA
Source organism: Trichodesmium erythraeum GBRTRLIN201 (assembly GCA_018457135.1). Lineage (GTDB taxonomy): Bacteria > Cyanobacteriota > Cyanobacteriia > Cyanobacteriales > Microcoleaceae > Trichodesmium > Trichodesmium erythraeum. Next base: position 19,952 of record JAGGDU010000220.1, read on the forward strand.
TAAGCAATGTTGACCCCAAATCTTTGCCCGTCGCGAAAATAGTTCTCTATTTCTTTTGCTAAATGACTAACGTTAACCATAATTTGGTCAAAACCATGTTTACGAAGCAACTCTACAAGGAATTCCATTACTGGTTTTTGCAGAATAGGAATCATCGGTTTAGGAATGCGATAAGTAATTGGACGAATACGAGTTCCTTTACCGGCAGCCAGAATCATGGCTTTCATTTTATTTCCTCCACCTTAAAAATGCCAAAAAGACTAAAATACTTATTATTCTGTTCTAAGCTCATACTTATTCTATTAAAACCTTACTTCAACAGGTAGAAAAGCAGAGTGATAGTTTTTCACTTTCCTAATTAAAAAGTAAATCCCTCAATTTTTATCTAACAAAATTTGTTGATATTAATAGTACACAATTCTATTGTTGGACATAATCTTTCCAGTTCATCAAAATGTTAATTGTTTCCCCGCGCTCTGCTATAAGGAAGCTAGGGCATGAAAACCAATCAATATTGTAGTTTCAAACATAATCTATGAAAATATAATAAAAGTGTAAATGTTCAGGAATTAAGCTTATGATGGTTGAAAAAGCTGAAAAATTTATGTTTTATCCTACTTCTTAGCAACAAGTCTTATTGCACAGAACTTCAGTTTGTGTAAGCCTTTTCTAAAATAAACTTTTAACAGCAAGAATTAATACATACCATGAGAATGAAGAACAAATAAGCTATCAACAAATCTCAACTATGCTTAATTCTAAAGAAAAGCAAAAAGATTTAATTTTGATCACAGAAGTTAGTTGTATACCATTACAACAAAGTGTGAGATATTTACAAACTGCTGTTACTAACTTTTTCAGTGGACATACCACATATCCTAACTTCAAAAAAAAAAAAGAAATAGTGGTAGTGTAGAATTAATAAAATCTGATTTTAAGTGGGAAAATAGTCAAGTTTATCTAGCCAAATGTTCTGAGCCACGACTTATAAAATGGAGCAGAAAATTACTGATTGGTTGTATTCCAACCAAAATAAAAGTAAAGCTTACCTCCAAAAGCAGGTGGTTTGTATCTCTGAGAGTTAATAATACTAGAGATTTGATTCTCAAGCCATTAACCAAACAGTAGGTATTGATATAGGAATTAATCACCTTTTAACTACCAGTTATCGAAAAAACCTAGAAAACCCAAGAAATTTTCAGAAGTTACACAAAAAAAATCAGATATATTCAAAAGTCTCTAGCTAAAAAAACGATTTTGAGTCTAATAACTATAACAAAGCGCGACTTAAAGTAAGTAAGATACACTCTAAAATTAAAGATTTAAGACTTGAGAATACCTATAAACTAACTACTCAAATAATTACAGAAAATCAAACTTTAGTCGTTGAGGACTTACTTACTTACTTAGCAGTAAAAACGTGGTTAAAAGCCATAACCCACCCCGAGCAAGAGGGGTGGGCAGTGATGCTAATTGGGGAGAGTTAGTCACTCAACTAGATTATTAGGCTGAATGGTATGGACAAGAGTTAATCAAAATTGATAGATATTTTACTAGTTCCAAGGGTTACTCTCATTATTGAAGCTAGCCTAACCTACCCCCAAGATGGGTCGTTGTAGTAGACTGTAAAAAGTCAACCTGTATCAGAGATGTGGCTCGGTCACTCGTGCCTAAAGCTAGGGAAGAATCTCAAATGAGATATCAAACCATCCGTTGGTTATTTATTAACAGTGAAAAGTTGGGCTAACCTTTTTAACTGTTACTTTTGTCTCCATAGCTTTTGCCTATAAAGCGACCAATTTTTTTTACGCAACTCATCTGTGCCTAAATATTTTCTGTCTTTTTGCTTCCTATTATCACCCATAAGACTCCTAGCAGTAAGTCTTAATTAGAAGAGGTAAATAATTTTGGTTATCCATTCACTATAGTACTATACCATTGTCTTTAAGGGATTAAATCTTATCATCTAAAACCTTTTGCTCTTGCGAATGTGATGAAATAGTATGGATTTTGATTTCTTGGTAAAATTCTTCTTGAGATAACTCTATTTTAGACTGAGCAGACAGTAGGAGTAATGCCCAAAATGCACCTACTCGATCAGACTTTACTTGGACATTTATCTGTTCATTTTGTTGTTTTTCAGCTTTTAAATCTAATCTTAAAGACCACAATTCTAAAAGATTTTCAAATTCTAAATAACCTTCACTTATCTGTGGCCATTTTTCCAGAAGAAACTCTTCTAGATCTTTTGCTGTTTCAACTAAATTTTCTTGGTGAGCTAATTCTGCAATTACTTTTGCCGTTTGTGCTCGTGCTTTTGAAGTAGTTTTGCGAGTACGAGGAAGTGCTTTTCTATTTTCTATAGCAGCTCCAATAAGCTGTAACTGCTCAATTAATTCTTGAAGGGTAACTCTACGTTTTCTAGGGGAAGGAGCTACAGCGCGACGACGCAATTGTTGCTCAAGTTTTGGTGTGATTTTTGGTGTTTCAAAATTTTCTGCTTCTGGAATTTGTACTATTTCAGATATTTCCGAATTATTTTCAGATGATTCTGAATTAGCCAGGTGATCTGCTTTGAGCCATACTAATATAGATGCGTACAAAAATGCTTGGCCTGACTGATATAAGTTATCAAAATCGTCACTTCCAGAAATATTTGATTCAGGAGTAAGTTTACTTAAGTAGCGATCAATTACTTCAATTACTTGGACATCCCAAGGATTAATTTCTCCTTTTTCCGCTAGGTTTGTTAATAGGGCTATTCCTTCTGAAAGAGTTTCTGAAACTTGGGGGACTCCAATTATCATAGCCGTAGTTTTTTTTCTCTACTTTACTGTTGCTTGATCAGGCTTAAAAACATAGACTATACTAGATAAATATCTACTCTCTTAATATCTATGTTTTCATGCTATTAATTTTTATTATTAGTATACGTCTGCTAATACTAAAGGATTTTAGCAACGATTATGAAGTGTTTTACATTTAACTTTTAATATTATCTATATTTTGAATATAGTAGACTTTGAAATATCAATAATTATCAGACTATCCTGAAAATTTATTTACCTTCAATCCCACACTTTCTGATCAGCATAGGATTATTTTAAGTGAAAATATTAAGGATAGTCAAAGATAGTATAATACAAATACAAGTAACTAATGAAATCAAAAGTCATAACTAAACTAATTATACTTTTATTTAGGAGCTTCTGCTTCAGTAGATTTTACTAGATCAGACAAAGTTTCTGCTACAGGCAAACTAGCTCTTTGTTTGAGTTCCTCTTCATACCTTTCTACATCTTCTTGTAATTCTTGAATACGCTTATTTCTGCTACTAATTTCTCGCATCTGTCTAAAACTTTCTATAGTATATTGTATTCTTGACCATAAATTGAATAGCCATGCCAGAACTGCTCCTAATCCTATGGCAATCAAAAGTTCTACAGATAATGGAGCTTCTAACTCAATACCTTCAATAAGCTTAACAGTAGTTAGTTGGGTATTTTGTAATGTGAATATAACTAATGCTAAACAAACTAAAAAAATCAGCAAAAAGTTTATCTGTTTCATTGTTTTTATCTCAACTTATGCTTGCAATAGTAAATAATAACTTAGGTAATATATGAAAGATGTAAATTGGCAACATATTTTGTTATGCTAATCATAATATTAACAGTTATGATATATTTATATCATGACTATCTTAGGACTAACTATTTAATTTTTACTTATTCCTAAAGTAGGTAATATTTTATATTTTAAAGCTATACCTATACAAATAAATAAACTGATTAAAATTGCACCAATTCCTATGGGGCTAGGAATCCAAAATACTACATCCAATGAATTGATTTCTCCAGGGTTAAGTTTCCAGACAATTTCCCGATTATTTTGATAGTTAATTGTATTATTTTCACTTGATTGGATATTGCTAAAACCCCAAGGTGTAATTAACTTAAAATCCATATCTAAGAACTCATCTGGATTAATTTTAACTTTACTATCAGATTGAGATAATCGCAAATCTAATTTCATACTCAATTTATTCCGTAATGCTACAAAAAAATTATTCTGGCTCACATTAACGTGAGATGATAATTTGGGTAAATTTGCTGCCATCCCTGTAGAAGAATTTTGATATTCTACTGAATCCTGATTTTGAAAAAAACTATTGAACTTTTCTTCCAACTCAGTACCATTATAAAAAGGTATTGTAACTACAACTTCCTCCTTAGATATTCTTTGAGTTTTTCCTTGCAATTGATAAGCTCTAGTTTCTAAACTTTTAAACCAGTCAGAAACTATCTCACTACTAAAATTTCGTAACTTATTTGCTAGTTTAATATGTTGAACAATCTCACCGTGACTTTGACTTTGAAAATTTATTCCTACTTCATATTGAACACATCCACTCAGTAGTAAAACTGCTAAAAAACTAATAACAATCACTTTCATTATTTTCATATCTAAGCCTGCCTTGTTACCACACCTAAATTTTTGAATAAGATAGATAGTAAATAGTAACTACCACTAACTAACTCTGGAAAATTGTCAATATCTACTGAATTTTGAAATGCTTGAAAAATATTATTTACTACCATTATACTTTTAAATATGTCTTTTATTTTACCGTTTTCTGCATAAAAATTGGATGCACAGTCTCTCGCACCCATCAGGCTATTTTTTAGTTGTTTTTGTGAATTCATATCTTAGGACCTGTTGGAAAAGTTCAAAAAATAACTACCCATAATAATATTTATAAAGTGTTGATAAAAGAAATATTAAACCCAAGGATAGGGTGGGTAAGACAACAATACTTAAATATCGGAACCAAAATTAAACTATCCGCCGTAACCGACCAATCTTAAACACTATAGCTGCATTAATATCAGCTCTTACATTCAGTGTAATACGTGCTGGTAGATTAAAATGATTAGGGGAAGCAGATTAAAAGTGGATCAATATTTTTAACCCTTCCTGTTTGAATATACAGTATCAACTAAATCCTCAATTTTAGTGAAAATATTTTCAAATAACACAACCCAGTTTACTTTGGTCAATTAATATCAGATCCACTCCTTCTTTCTTTAGCTTGAATTTGTAGAGATTTTAAACAATTATTAAATAATTATTATCAAATTTTGAGGAGTTATCCTTAATTGATAAATAGTAAATTTCTACAGCTTCAGCTTTTTGAATGTTATATGCTAGGTCGATAATTTACTCTAAAGTTAATTCACTCACAATAATTTTTATTTAATTTTCTTTCCTAGAATTCATTATAGCTTGCTAAAGCAGCCTGCTCACTATCACGTTTAGAACCTAGTAACTCTAGTTGGTATACTCTAATTACTGGCTTGGAACGATTGGCCCCTGTATTACGGTCTTGCCAATAATCAAACTTCAAGGAGCCTTTGACTCCTATCAAGCTACCTTTACGAACATAGTCAGCAGCAACTTCTGCATTTCTATCCCACATTTCTAAATCAAACCAGTCTGGTTGGTCAGTCTTTTTAGATCGACGATTTACAGCTAAAGCAAAACTACAAACCACACTACCTGACTCAAAATATTTAACTTCTGGGTCTCTACCTGCCCTACCAACCAAAGTTACGACATTTAAACTCATATACTATATATTATTTATTAATTAATGAACTTCTAATTTGACCAAAAAACTAGGTTAAAAACTTTGGCCTACAATAGCAGCTTCCTATTATAATATAGATAAGCGAAAAGATAATCAACTACTGTAAAACCTAACTATCTGTTCTCTAGACACACCAAACAACGAACTTAGTCAAGTTTCTTCAGCAAGTGAACTCTACCTTAAGGGTTATGGAAATAGGCTTTGGAAATAGAACAATAGCCTAGAATAGAGAGCTATCATATGGGGATATTGTATTGCCGGTATTGAATTTAATTGGTTTGAATGAACTAAAAATTCTAGATTCTCAAGATAATTTTTATGTCTTGAGGTCAGAAACTAGATTAAATCTACGAAAATACTCTGAGAGGACTAATTGCTCAAGCTACTCCCAATCTCATACTTCCTCCGGATTTGGTCCCCATTGTGTCGCACTAAGAAATCAAGGAAAGTTAAACATACTTATATCATTTTTGATACAGTCCAACTATACTGAGGAATAAAAAACAATATAAAATTTACCTCAGATATATGTATTTATAAATTATTACATCAAGAATTAAGATTTGATATTGGGGGTCAAAATCTAGTGGGTCTGATAAATCGCTTTTCCTTGTCTCGGGACATGGGAATTGACTTAGGTACTGCGAACACACTTGTATATGTATCTGGCAAAGGTATTGTTCTTCAGGAGCCATCTGTGGTAGCTATTGATCAGGAACAAAAAACTTCTATTGCAGTTGGGGAAGAAGCTAAAAGGATGTTAGGGCGAACTCCATCTAATGTAATTGCAATGAGACCTCTAAGGGATGGGGTCATAGCTGATTTTGATACAGCAGAATTAATGCTGAAACATTTTATCAGGCGAGTCCATGAAGGAAGAGCCTTAGTATCTCCAAGAATTGTTATTGGTATTCCTAGCGGAGTAACTGGTGTAGAAAGACGAGCTGTAATGGAAGCCGCTGCTCAAGCTGGTGCTAGGGATGTACGGTTAATTGATGAACCTGTTGCTGCTGCTATTGGGGCGGGGTTGCCTGTGGCCGAACCTACTGGCAATATGATTGTGGATATTGGTGGAGGAACTACAGAAGTTGCTGTTCTTAGTTTACAAGGTACAGTTCTAAGTGAGTCTGTGCGTGTAGCTGGGGATGAATTGAATGATGCTGTTACTCAGTATATGAAAAAAGTTCATAACTTGGTCATAGGTGAGCGAACTGCAGAAGATATTAAGATTCAATTGGGTTCAGCTTATCCCTCTCAGGATGATAATGAGGCAACGATGGAAGTTAGGGGTCTACATTTATTATCAGGTTTGCCTAGAATTGTTACAGTCAAAGCTGCTGAAATTCGAGAAAGTCTAATTGAACCTTTATCTATAGTTGTAGACGCAGTTAAGCGAACTTTGGAACGTACTCCTCCTGAACTAGCCGCAGATATTATAGATAGGGGTATTATGTTAGCTGGTGGTGGTGCTTTGTTAAAGGGGATAGATACTTTAATTAGCCATGAAACTGGTATTGTCACTCATATTGCTGCAGACCCTCTTTGTTGTGTAGTGTTGGGCACTGGCCGTGTTTTAGAGAATTTTAAACAGCTTGAAAGGTTTTTCAGTGGGCCAGTTCGCTAAAGTCAATATATGTTATTTAAGTATCGACGAGGAGGCAATTCTTGTCTAGTTTCTTTGATGAGAACTAAAGATTATTATTAGTTAGGATTTACGCACTTCAAAGAAAATGGGTTTATTGTTCTGATTATTGTTTTAAGGAACGTAAATAAATTTCGTCGACCAACTCCGTTGCATACATAAGTCGTAGTTATGTTAAGCCTAGCTTAATATATGTAGAGTTCAGCAATACTATTAATTACTAATATAAAGTTGATAAGTTATGGTAAGGTATAGCATTACGCAAATACCTTAGGACATTCATCTATTTCCTGTTACCTTATAACCTAAATTTCCCAGTCCTAAACAAAAGACGTAGTGCTATACTTATATTTATTTATTTACTGTTAGAGTGTCTCCTATAGAAGTGTTTCCTAGTTCTCTTAAAGGTAAAATTTTGTACTTCACTCCTTGTAAAAATTACTAATACCTGATGGTTAATTGTATTTTTCGTAAATTAGTAGTTAAACAAAATAAATTTCACAAATTAAGAAGCTTAAATCCAGTTCTTGTGTAAACTCCTGTTTTGTAAATAGCTATGTGTTTAAATGTAAGTTATTAAGATATTAGCACATATATTTATTGGGGAAAAATATTTAATTATAGAAGTTCCTGCTTTTAACTTCAACCAACAGTAAAAAAATATATAAAGTAGTAGGAATTCTCAAAGGTTTTACTAATGCAAACATTACGTCGTCGAGGCTTAAAACTGATGCGAAAAGCTGCATTGTTAGTTTTAGCAGTTAGTGCAGCTTTTTGGGTAAGACAAAATAAAGGTAGTTTATTTTTTGAAATTTACAATTGGCTCAGTCTACCATTTCAACCTAGTTCTGTTCAACAAGAAGTATTAGATAATGCTTATATTAAAGAACTAGAAATTAAATTACAAGAATTAGAGCAACAAAATAATAATCTCACCCAACTTTTGAACTATACAAAAACTAAAAATTTGAAAGGAGTATTAGCTCCTGTTATAGGTAGAAGTGCAGATTATTGGTGGGAAAAAGTAACTTTGGGGAGAGGTAGTAAAGATAGTATTCAAGAGGGTTTTATTGTGATGGGAACTGGTGGTTTAGTAGGTAGAATAACTAGCGTTACAGCTCATACAAGCCAGGTATTATTAGTTAGTGATCCAACTAGTAAAGTTGGTGTGGGAATTATTCGCAGTCGTCAGATGGGTTTTATGAAGGGTCAGGGTAATGATACGGCTGTAATGGAGTTTTTTGATAATTCTCCTAATATTAAAGTTGGTGATGTTGTATCTACTTCTGCTTATAGTCAATTGTTTCCAGCGGGTTTGCCTGTAGGAACAGTTGAATCAATTAATTTAACTAATAATCCTGCTCCAGAAGCTATTATTAAGTTATCAGCTCCACTTAATATTTTGGAATGGGTAAATGTTTATCCAAACAAACCGAATCAAACGAAAAATTAATTAATAATGTAACAATTAAACCTAAGTTGAGATAACAATTCAATTACCTTTTTCCTGAAAACGTTGTTATGCTCAAAAATCTAACTATTAACTTATTTATAACTATTAAAGGTACTTTCTAGTCAGATGTCTAATCTATCTCAGCAAAAAATTTTTAAATTACTAATTATATTTACTTCTGTACTGTTTTTTTCATTGCTGTTGCTTACTCGTATTCCTGGAATGGAAATTTTAGGAATTGGACCTAACTGGTTATTAATTTGGTTAGTGACTTGGAGTAGTCATAGCTCCATTATAGGAGGTTTAGTAGCTGGCTTAATTTTAGGATTAATTCAAGATGCAATGACAGCTCCCTATCCTACTCATATTATTTCTTTAGTTTTTGTTGGATTTTTTACAGCTTTTTTACAAAAAAAACGCTACATACAGGAAGATTTTATTTCTATAGCCTTAGTGACATTTATTATGGCTATTATTACTGAAACTTTCATCGCAATTCAGTTTGGGTTAATGGGTAATCAAAGCTTTGCAGAAGTTTGGATTCACTATAAGCAAGTTGCCTTGGGTTCTGCTGTTATTAGTAGTCTTTGGGCTCCGGTTTTGTATTTTCCTTTTAGTCAATTTTGGAAGGTAAAAAAAAATAACTACTATAATTTCAGTTCTCACTTAGGAGTACATCCAGCTTTAGCTTATAGCCAGAAAATCCTTGAATTTTTGGGTTAAAGAAATATAAGGATTAAAATTAACTAATATTGCGGTTTTCACAGTAGCGTGTTAATTTAAATATTATAACTTACCTAATAGTGTATGAGGTATCTGTTGGATTAGTGACTAGCTCGTTCTGGAATGTGTTTTTATTAGAGCAAAAGGATAGAAGGGCGTTAAAGGCAGGTGCACGAGAACATAAAAATCGGGTATCATCCAGGTGAGTAAATTCCACGTTTTGCACTAGTGGGTATCCTGAGAATATTTTAAATACCAACTATATATGCTAAAAAGTACAGACTTGAAAAATGAGTCAGAAATGAGCCGAGTCAAAGTGTTAAGTGAAGCACTACCTTACATTCAAAAATTTACTGGTCGTAAGATAGTTGTGAAATATGGTGGTGCGGCTATGAGGGATAGTAATGTAAAAGATCAAGTAATGAGAGATATTGTATTATTGTCTTGTGTCGGTATACGTCCCATTGTTGTTCACGGTGGCGGTCCAGAAATTAACTCTTGGTTGGGTAAATTAGGAATTGAACCCCAGTTTAAGGATGGTTTGCGGGTTACTGATGCCTCTACAATGGAAGTAGTTGAGATGGTATTAGTGGGAAAAGTTAATAAAGAAATTGTTTCTTTAATTAATCAAGCAGGAGGATGTGCGGTAGGTTTATGTGGTAAAGATGCCAGCTTAATTCAAGCACGTCCAGAAGGTATAGAAGGAATTGGTTTTGTTGGGGAAGTCAGCAATGTTAAGATAGATATTTTACAATCTCTAGTTGATAATGGCTATATTCCAGTAGTATCTAGTGTAGCAACTGACGAACAAGGACAAGCTTACAATCTTAATGCTGATACAGTGGCGGGTGAAATTGCTGCTGCTATGGAAGCAGAAAAGCTGATTCTACTTACAGATACAGCCGGAATTTTAGAAGATTATCATAATCCAGATAGTTTAATTGTTAAGTTGGATATCCAAGAAGCAAGAGAGTTGATTGAAAAAGGAATTGTATCCGGTGGTATGATTCCTAAAGTAAATTGTTGTGTCAGGAGTTTAGCTCAAGGAGTTCGAGCAGCTCATATTCTTGATGGTCGAGTTCCCCATGTACTTTTGCAGGAAATCTTGACAGATACTGGGGTTGGTTCAATGATAGTAGCTTAGGATGATTTTGAGATCTAGGTCTTGGCATAGGTCAAAAGTAGAAGTTTAAAAGTCTAAAATAATATTCGACTAAATTTGTTGGCATAAATATTCAGCACACAAAATTCACTAATGTCATGCCTCAAGATATTACTATTTATATAGTATTTATATATTGTCTGAGTTAACTTATTTTCTATCAGTCTTTTGTTTTGTTGAGGACTCTGAATTTAGATTAGAGTCTTTAGTTTCCGAGATAGGAGTAATATCTTTGCTGAGAAAATTATTCTGACTATTATTTTTGTCAGAATATGGTGAAAGATGCTTTAACTGCTTCCTCGTATTTTTTTTTCCTTGTTGTTGACAACTAAAAGTTTTCCAAGCTACTTTAATACCAGTAAAAATACTATTTGTGGTAGTTTTAACTTGCTTAGTTTGTTTACGAACATGACTGATTTTTTGATCGACTTGTTTGACTATTTCTCCTGCAGTTTGAACACTATCATTTATATCATCAGTTAGCTCACTAATTTCTATACCAGTAAGACGAATTGCTTCTAGGGTTGATGGTAGTTCACGAGCCAGGATATCAGCTAGTTTTTCTATACTACGAGCTGCCCTTGCTAATGCCAACATTGCAGGTAAAGTAACAATTAATACAGTTGTCAGGCTAAATGCCACTAAGAATAAGGACAGTCCTAACCAAAATAGAGAATTATTCACAAATATTTCGCGCTATGCAGGAGAATGATTATTTCCTATACCTGGATTATCTTAACAAGAATGAGTGCTTTTGAAACTCCAATAATCTTGAGAAAAATTTTATGCTTTTGACCAGTCTTCTCTATTACTACTAGAACTCTGCAAAAGTCAAAAATAAAACAAATTCTTATCTATAAATAATCAATTACTTCTCCCTATTCCCTATTGTATCTTTTCTGGAGAAATATACTCAAACTTCAGAGTTTTTGGTTTGTATTTGAGATAGTATTTTTCTCTCTTTTTGACTAGCTTCTAATCCAGCAGCGATAGCTTGTTTAAGTCTTTCTAAGATATCTTCCCAAGAATTAGTAGCAGAGTCTGAAAAACGGTCTGTTTGAAATTTGATACTTGTAGACAAATCTGTTGCAATTTGTGGAATAGCTGATGCTGATTTTTTCACCAACTGTCTTGCTTTTTTGCCAGTTCTAGGAGCTATTAATAACCCTGTTGCTGTACCTATGGCTGAACCTAGAAGTAAACCACTGATAAATAAACCAGATTTCTGATTGGACATTTTTACAATTTATATATCTCTAAAACGTCTTCCCATATAAACTTATAACAATATTATAGACTTATAATATATAGATATATATTAATATTTTAAGCATAGTAATTTTTATTTTCCCATATTATAGCAGCCGAAGTAAAGATTAGGACATAATATAGAAAAAATTATCTAGAAAAGATTATGCCTGTTCCTTATATATACGACTATTGACAAAAAGCTATTAATACCATTGATCATTGAATGAGTAAAACTCAAGAAGTTTCTATATTTAAAACTAGTCGTAATACTATCAATATTTGGTTACATATAGCAATCCTATCTGAAAATTGAAAGTGATGGGCGCCTAGAAAGTACTTCTGCTAAAAAAAGAAAGAAAAAGGAGCAAGGGTTGGAGCTATTTTTCTAGAAAACTAGTAATTTTAATGAATGATTTAGGATTGTTATAGAAAAAGATAAACTGGTGATATAAGAGCAAAAATAGGTTATCAAAAAGGATATTATCCTAAAATACTAGATTTAGAAAAATGATCGAGAATTTGTTCACATTAATGCTAGTAAAACTCAAAAATAAATGGCACTATTGCTAGAAGTCTCTTGGTAATAAAGTTCTTGGGCAAGAATATAAATCCAAGTTACTTTGAATGCCAAGTTCGACTCCAACGATGCCATAAATTTCTGAGCAACCAAAACATAGCTATTATTTGTTGAAGTTGTTGAACTTGTCCATCCAGTTGTTGATATAGGTGTCGTATTTGATTTACTTTTTGCTGTCGAAGTTGCAAAAATTCAGGTGTTTTGGTGAGTATGTTACTGGTGTAATTATCTATGAGGCTAAGATTGCGTTCTACTTTTAATAATATTTGCCTAAATCTCCAGATTTTCCAAGCTAGAAAAAAGCCAAAAATTGATATAATTATATTTATTTCTATTACTAACCACAGCATCTTTTACTCCACAAAAAACTAGCGAGAATAACTCTTATAAAGAGTCTAATTATAGATTGACTATAATTTTCAGTAAGACCATATATTAGACCATTTTGAAAAAAAATTTTATAAATTAGTATCAGAAAATTATTACCTGGTAAATGTTATTCCTAATTTAGCTATTTTGAAAATTGGTATTAGCTGAAGAACTGGAATTTTTTCTATCTGCTAGATTTTTTTTAGTGACTAAAACAAAAAAAGTGTCTTAATTAAGAATAGGGCAAAACTAAGATGAAATTTATTAATCTCAAGGTTGATTATGCTTTAAAAAAAAGCTTTGGCTCCAAGGAAAGCAAAGAAATTTTAATCAGTTTTCTGGATGCAATAACTTATGATGGAGAAAAATAATCAAGTTTTCACGGGTTAATTAGTACCTCGAAACTATTTTTAAATAAGTATCTATCTTTTTTCAGATTTAGCAAGTTATGGGGCAAGAAGTTTTGAGCATTAGAGGTTCAATATTAGCAAACCTTGCATTTACACGCTTAAAAAAGCCTCCAGAAATTTCCTGGGCTTGGCCTTCTGGAACTTCAATTTCTACTAAAGTTTCATCATTTAGTTCAATCAGTTGGCTTGCCATTACTCTGTTCTTTCCAAACAAAACTCTTTATTTAATTAAGGATACCAAAAATTTCAGATATTTAATAGAAGACATTTGAAGTCTTTATCTGGGACTAAATTTTTGAGGTAGGGAGTAGTCTGTGGACATAATAAATATAGGAAATATAGGAAATATAGGAAATATAGGAAATATAGGAAATATAGGAAAAAATATACCAATATAACCTATCACCCTAATTTAAAATTGATCCCCCCATCATCTTCTGATACCGCCATTCCAACTCCTTTCTTAACAGGGGCCAACTATTAAGACTTTCATCCTTTTCCATCACCTGTAAAGCAGCACCCCGCGCTAACTCCAAAACCTCCTGATCCTCAACCAAACTTGCCAAAGCAAAATCCGGTAACCCCGACTGCTTTGTTCCCAATACCTGACCAGGACCTCTCAAACGCATATCCATTTCCGCAATAAAAAACCCATCCTGAGACTGCTCCAAAACCTTCAACCGTTCTGTAGCATCCGTCGAACCTGCACCCCTCATCAACAAGCAATAGGAATGGTGGACACCACGACCTACTCGTCCCCGTAACTGATGTAACTGAGATAAACCAAACCTTTCTGCATTTTCAATTAGCATTACTGTGGCATTAGGTACATCTACCCCCACTTCCACCACAGTAGTAGATACTAAAATCTGAGTTTGATTATTCCGAAATGTACTAATAACTTGGTCTTTTTCTGCACTGCTCATTCTGCCATGCAACAAACCTATCTGAAACTCGGGAAAAATTTTTTCAGCTAATTTTTGATGTTCTTCTATTGCAGATTTCACATCCAATTTTTCTGACTCTTCAACTAAGGGTAAAACCACATAAACTTGTCTACCTTGAACTATTTCTCTGCGGATTAAATCATAAGCTTTTTTACGTTGTCTACCAGTCAAATTTGTTGTTTGAATTGGTTGTCTTCCTGGTGGTAGTTCATCTATTTGACTAACATCTAAATCTCCATGTAATGTCAAAGCTAAAGTTCTGGGAATAGGAGTAGCTGTCATTGCTAAAAAGTGGGGAGATTCACCTTTTTGCTGTAATTTTGCTCTTTGGTGAACCCCAAATCTGTGTTGTTCATCTATTACTACTAACCCTAATTTATGAAAGTTGACTGTATCTTGAATTAGGGCATGAGTACCGACTAATATTGGTAATTCTCCAGTCTCAAGTTGAGAGTAAATTTCCCGGCGTTTTGCTATTTTTGTCGAACCTGTTAATAATTCAACTGGCAAATGTAAGAGATTAAACCAAGTAACTAATTTATCATAATGTTGTTCCGCTAATACTTCTGTTGGTGCCATTAAAGCAGCTTGATAACCAACTTGAACTGCTGCTAATATAGCAACTACTGCTACTACTGTTTTTCCAGCGCCCACATCTCCTTGTACTAATCTTTTCATTGGTTCAGGCTTTTGTAGATCCCTGAGAATTTCATTGACTACTCTTTTTTGAGCATTAGTTAATTGAAATGGCAGTAATTTATAAAATTTTTTAATAAGTTTTCCTGTTACAGGTAGAGCTACTCCTATCTCTGTTTTTTTTTGCAGTTGCCGACGTTTTAATAAACCTAATTGTAGATAAAAAAATTCATCAAAAACTAACCGACGGCGAGCTGCTGCTAAACAATCTCTATCTATAGGAAAATGAATATTTTTAATAGCATTTTTTAAATCTATTAATTGATATTGATTCAAAAAAATTTCTGGTAATGTTTCTGAAAAATTTTCTGCTTTTGGTAAAATTTTAAATATTGCCCGTCTCACAACATCTGCTTCTACTCCTTCTGTTAAAGGATAAACTGGTACTAAACGACCAATTTTGATAGACTCAATTTCACTACCTTCACTATCCAAAACTTCTATTTCTGGATTATCTAAATTTTTCCCATATTTAGTTTCTTTAACTAAACCGGAAGCAGCAACAGTTGCACCAACTGGATAGAATTTTTTTTGCATCATTTGCCAACCTTTATTACTAAATCTAGGTCCGGCAAAAAAGCGACTAATTTTGATTTGCCCTGTAGAATCTGTAAGAGTAAGTTCGAGAATAGTTAATTTCTTATTTTTCGGACTAGAAAAACAATTGAACCTTTTAATTTTACCGATAATAGTAACAGTTTCTCCTGCTTCTAAGTTACGAATATTTACTTGACGGGCATAGTCAATATGGTCTCTTGGGTAATAATAAAGTAAATCTCTAACTGTAGATAATCCTAATGTTGATAGGCGATCGCTATTTTTAATTCCGATACTTTTTACATCTTTAAGTAGCTGTTCTAATTCCAGGTTATTGGTATATTTTTGTGAAAAATTAGAATTATCTTTTTGTATTTTTGCAGTTATTTCCAATGAATGAAATTCTAGTCTATCATTCTCTTTTTCTTTAACACATAAAGACTGCATTTGATTTAAAAAAATCTGAGTTTTTTCTAATAAATATTGCCGTTCTTCTCTAGTCATTTCTGGATACGAGACAAATTTTTTAGAAAACTTCTCAAATTTATCTTGATAACCTTTTAATATTATTGGTGGTTTACTTAAACTAATACTTAAAAAGTCATTAAATATATATTGTTTACCTTGGATATTTTGAAATCCACGTCCTGCTTCCACTAATAAAGCTTTTTTTAGTCTTTCCCAGTCTATCATTTCTTTTTCATTATTCATAGCATTTAATTTAAGAAATTATTTATATAATACTTTTTGCATCTATAAAATTTATTTTACTGGGTAGGGAGTAAGAAACAGAATAAATTCGGTAAAAGATATAAATATGATAGGGCATCTAAATCTAATACTTTCCGCAATTTTTATACTTTATTTACATTAAAAAAATGATAACTCTATAGTAATTTCACATATAATATTTATCTATTTTTAGCCTACTAATTAGGGCTTGCTAATCAAATTTAGAATAAATTAAATATAAAAACTTTAGCCTTTGAGTGCGGAAAAAAAATGTGGGCTTTTTGCTTATTTAATCAGAAAATGTGAGAGTTTTTAGCAGACCAGAAAAATAAATTATGGGACAATTTTCCGAATATATCCTCCTTCCTTTCATCTAACTCCTGCCCTCATCCATAAGACAAATTTCAACAAACCCTAACCCTAATTATAAAAAAGCAGTATTATATCAGTATTAAATACTACACTTAATATAACAACGAATTATAGAAGAAAATTATAGCGGTTTTCACTTTTCTAATACAAAATTTATACCTGACTCATAAATGCATAAGTACCTTTAAGTTCAAATCTCTGTATTTTTGAGTAATGAAAATTGCTATACGACTCGGAAAAAAATAAAAAAAACTTTTTAATCTTTTTTATTTGATATGAATTAATTATTTTATCTATTTTACTGTAAATTTCTTATGAAATAATGTTTTTACCGCTCCCAAATCCCTATTTCCTTCTTCAATCTTCATACCAACTAGACCGCCATGCTGACTCAGCTTCTATTACAGCTAGTTCTCGTTGCTTTTTACTATATTCTCGTTGCAGTTGACTAAGCTTTCCTAAAATATTACGAATTTTATTGCGCCAACCTGCAACATTAATATCAGTAAATTCTATTTCAGATAACCGTAGATTTATTGCTATAATTCGAGTAACTTTAGTATCATCATCTTCTTCCGAATCTTCTGCTTCTATTAACAAGTTTAATATATTAGGCTGCCCACTTGCAGTATTACTCCCTGATTCCATTTTTGTCGCAGCTTCTAAAAGTTTTTGTGGTATTTTTTTTTCCAGTATTTCTACTTCATAAAGTATACAGTTTGTCTGATAAGAAAGTTTTTTGAGGATTTCAAGTATTTGCTTTTCTATATTTTCTTGCCAATGTATCAATGTGTCAATATTATGCAATTTATCAATAATATTTTCTGTGGAGATTTTGTTTTTTTCGACTTCAGTTTCATCAGTTTTTTCTTTGACTTCATTTCCTACTTCTTGATCCTGAGAATCTGTTGTAAGTTGGGAGGATATTTCAGTCATAAATAACTCAGAAGAATCAAGCTCTATAGCTTCTTCTTGTTTTTTTATTTTGAGTACCACTTCTTTTTTTTCTTTCTCTTCTTGATAAAGAAGACTTATCATTAATTCTGCGGTAGAGGCATCATCCGAATTTTTTTGATTCTCTGGATATTTATTCAATAATTCTTGTAATTCTTGAGTTGCCAACTTAGATTTTTCTCGTAGCTCTTGCTGAATTTTTTGTCGCTGAGAAAATGATAACTTCAGAAATGCTTCTGGATATTCCTGAGTACATATATAATAACTTGCAAAAACTAACTGTTGGCTCATACCTTGCCCCAAAACTTGTAAATAGCTTTGATATTTACTATAAAGTTCCTTGGCAGTATCAACGATCGCCACTTCAATTCTTTGCAATTCTTGCCCTATTGCTTTAATATCTCCCACTGTTTCCCACAATACCCAAATTATATTTATACATCAACGATTAAAAATTAAAAATAAACATAATTATCTATTTTTAATTTTTAATTGTTTTTATGAAATTTATTAAATTAATTATTTCTTCCCAGTTTGTGCCGCAACTTCTTCAGCAAAATTACTTTCTTGTTTTTCCAAACCTTCTCCCAAAACAAACCTAATAAAACGACGTACTTGTACTTTTTCGCCTAATTGTGCACTAGTTTCCTTAATCAACTCTTCTATTGTCTTATTTTGGTCTCGGATATAAGGTTGATCCATCAAAGTTAATTCTTTTAACCGCTTTCCTATTCGGCCTTGAACTATCTTTTCCCTAATATTTTCTGGCTTGTTACTCAGGTCTTCTCTACCCATTTCTATAGACTTTTCACTTTCTACAAACTCGGTTGGAATATCATCAACTGACACATATTCTACCTGTGGGCAAGCGGCTATTTGCATAGCAACATTCTTAACTAATTCTTTAAATGATTCATTCCGGGCAACAAAATCAGTTTGACAGTTTACTTCTACTAAAACACCTATCCTACCACCTGTATGAATATAACTCTCAACCAACCCCTCTGTTGCTACTTTACCCTCAAGTTTTCCAGCAGAAGCAATACCTTTTTGTCTAAGCCAATCTGTAGCTTTATCAATATTGCCATCAGTTTCTTTCAGAGCTTTTTTACAGTCCATCATACCTGCGCCTGTTTTTTCGCGCAACTCTTTAACCAACTTTGCAGATATTTCCGCCATCTTTTTTCCTTTCCTATTTTAGTTTTAATACAATATCATTTTAGGAAACAATCATACTTTAGCTTTATGACTTTAGGTAGGATATTTAGAAATAATTTACCCTTTGATTTATTCCTAAAAAATCCACCTAGAGACACTCAAAAATATTGCTTGAGTTGATTATTCTTCTTCATTATTATCTTCCAATGATTCCTCTTCATTGGCACTATCTAAATCTAAATCTCCTTCCGCACCTTCATAATCATCTTCATATTCTTCGTAATCTTCATAATAATCTTCATAGTCTGCTTCTAGTTGACCATGACGACCTTCATAGATAGCATCAGCCAATTTACCTACTATAAGTTTTATAGATCGAATAGCATCATCATTTGCTGGAATTGGAATATCTACTTGAGTAGGGTCACAATTAGTATCTAATAAAGAAACAATGGGAATATTTAACTTCTGACATTCCTGAACTGCATTATACTCTCGTCGCTGATCCACCATAATTACTCCATCCGGTAGGCGACGCATATTTTTAATTCCACCCAGATATTTTTGTAGTTTAGCCATCTCACGACGAAGAACCGAGGCTTCTTTTTTTGGCAATAAATCTAGTGCCTTACTTTCCTCACGACGCTCAAGATCTTTCAATCTTTCTACACGAGTCTTAATAGTAGTCCAGTTGGTTAGCATTCCACCTAACCAACGTTGGTTAATATAATAACCTCCGCATCTAGTAGCTTCTTGAGCGATAATACCAGCAGCTTGACGCTTAGTACCAACAAATAAGAATTTTTTTCCTTGTTCTGAGGCCGTTCTAATATAATTGTAAGCCTCATCCATTAATTGAGCTGTTTGAACAAGGTCAATGATATGAACCCCATTACGCTCTGTAAAAATATATTGGGACATCCTTGGGTTCCAACGACGGGTCTGATGTCCAAAGTGAACTCCTGACTCTAGCAATTGAGCCAAACTAACAACTGGCATATTCTATCTCCTATTCGGGTTAATCCTCCATCCAGATGTATTCCCACAGATTTTTTATCTCTAGAACACCCGATTACCTAGATGTGCGATTTTAGATAACTTTTGTAGTGTAGCATATAAAACCCTTAACCAGAACTATAAAATTAGGTAGGGAGATAGGGTGATTGAGAGATAAGGAAATGGTGAATATGGGAGTATTTTTTTACCTTTTTTCCTATTCTATTTCTGAATCTCGACTCCTGGGAGATATCTGGGGTGGTTTAAGTTCTCCTCTATTTATTGTCACCAGAGAAATATACGTCAGTCCTATTAAAGAAAATAAAGTCTAGAGATTGGGTTTCCCAACCACTACAGTTTTTTCTTACGAATTGGTAATTTTTATTCCATAGGTATTGAAGTTATTATTCTATAGATAATCCGTAAGTAAAAAAATGCTAATTTGATGAGGTTTGCAGACCACCTGAATAATTTGTAAATCTATAAAAAAAGGTATAATGGCATAGGCATGAATCTAAACCACTTTCTATTTCTGAACTCCGGAAAATTTATTTATACTTGATTAATAATCTTGTCTAATTCATTTTTGATTGTTCCATCATCCCTTAATTTTTTCATATCTAAACTAATTTTTTTAACTATTTTGATGCTGGAAAAACCTTCTAAGTTTTCGCACTGTGATATATGGTGATTGTGATTCTTATCCTTTACACTTAAGTCTCCATATAATAAATAGTCAGTATCATTATTAATAATATTTTTTAAATTTTCATACTTATTATCTACTATTCCTCTAATTCCCTTTAAATTTGTCCTCGGTATGAAACTTATTACATTTGTTATATGACATAATGAACCAAATAATATTGCAGCATAACCACCTGATGATACACCCATAAATATTATTTTTTTATAATCCCTTTTATTTATTTTATCCTTTAAATATTCTGTTGTTTCATCAATATTATTTGAGATACCTTCTATTCCTTTATGATACTAACATTGTTTTGCATCAATATAAAACCTTAAATCACATTTATCTGCATAGATAGATAATAAATATCTTAAAAATTTAAATGGAAGAATACCTCCCATTAGTAAACTCATTCCACCAAAGAATACTATTAATAATTTAGATACTTTAGACTTACATAATATTACTTTCTCATTTTCTTTGTAATTTACTAATGTTTTCTTAAATAAAGTAGAATTAGGATTAAGTTTAACAGCCTTGCTATAAGCTTTTATTGTTCATAATTTTGTTTTTGTTTGATGAGAGATTCACCCAAGTAAAAGTAATGCCAGCTAAATTGAGGATTAATTTCTATAGCTTTTTTAAAACAGGCGATCGCTTCTTCCAACCGGCACTCCTTATCAAGTTTTCTACCTTGTATAATATAGTTTATGCTCATAATTTTTTAGATAGATAATTGTTTTACTTTAGTAGATTATATTAGCTTGAAAACTTTTTATTTATCTATAAATTTGTATGTTTTACTAACTGCTGATAAATACGTTCCACCAATCATTTCCAATTTTATCGGCAAGCCATACTAAATATAAACAAAACAATTTAGATATTATTTAATATTACCAAAAGGGATTCGATAAAGGATGCGATATGAGCTCTATTGAATAATACAACCTATTCAAGATTACTATCAATTATCCATTAATTAAGGGTGTATTTGGCCTAAAATTATTTTTAAGCGATCATAATCATCTCTAAGTAGAACACTCATATTTCTACCTGCTTGAACTAACCAATTACGATCCGCTTTTCTGAGTTGATAAATTTCTCGAATAGTAGCTGCAACCAAAGCATCAACAGGAGCATTACTTAACTGTAACAATGTCCGTAAAAAATCTAACTGATCACTAAACCTAATTATTTCTTTCGGTTCACATAAATAGACTCCCTGATGAATTTGAGGTGGACGAGGTGGAATATACTGATAAATCCTACCATTTTCTGTTTGAGAACCATTCAAATTTTCTGGGGAAGAAAAACCGACTATTGCTGCTCGAAACTCTGTCTTTAACATAGCGAAAATTTGCGGTTGTTGCTCCCTTAATTCAGGTAGAGACATTCCTAAAGCTCTAGCTCTATGTACAGAATCAACCGGCAAAGTAGTAGCATAATAAACTACCCCATAAATCATATTTTGTGATTGTTCATCTTGAGACTTTACCCAAGTACCAAAAGCAGGCATCATAGGAAAATCTAATTCTTTTGGTTCTAAACATTGAGCTAAAAACTCTGTAGTTGCCGTTTCTATCACTTCAGCTATGTAATTATTTTGGTGATTTGTATTAGCAAACTGGGGTAAAGGAAGACGCATAAGTATTATCAGTAATCAATTATCAGTTATCAGTAAGCTGTTTGGCATATAGTTGGTAGGGACACCTTCAATAAAACCCAAAGGTTTCATTTAACCACGACAGCTTACCTTCTGCTTAAGTAGGATACTTAAAATTAGGAATTTTCTTTTTTCTCCTCTAAAAAGGAAGAGTTTGAAGTCTTATTGATTAGTCATTAATTCAGTATAAATTATATTGATAATGAAACAAGATAGAAATAATTCCTAACTTCTGGCTTTGAACTACTAAATATCCTTATTTTTTCTTGCGGCCTGCCGTTGCATCTACGACCTCTAATTCCGATAATTTAAATGTTACTAATTTATCCCAATTTCCGCCTTCAAATAAAACAGCAGCTTTACCGTCACTTACTCGTTGAACTTGTCCTTGAAAACCATAGTAAGTATCACCAAGATTTTTAACTTTAACCGCTACACCTGGTAAAATCATTGTCTCTACTCCTATCAAAAATATTTGCTAAATTTTACAAAAGTGAAAGTTTTTTTTATTGTAGTTATTTATTTAGGTATTTATAAATTTTTTTATGCTAAAGCAGCAACAGAAACTCTAGCAGCAATGTTTTGAGCGATCGCTTGTAATTTTTGAGCAGATACAGAAGCGGGATCTCCCACTACAATAGGTATACCAGAATCTCCCCCTTCTCTCACCGGCATTTCCAGAGGAACCCCACCAAGCATTGGCACTCCTAATTCTTGGGCTGTTTTTTCACCACCACCAGAGCCAAAAATATCATACTTTTTATCTGGCATATCTGGAGGTACAAAATAACTCATATTTTCCACTATTCCCAAAACAGAAACACCTAACTGCTGAAACATTTTCAAACCCTTGCGCGAGTCAAGTAATGCTACAGTTTGAGGAGTAGTCACAATGACAACTCCAGACATAGGAACAGCTTGAGCTAATGTTAATTGGGCATCACCGGTACCAGGAGGCAAGTCTACCAATAAATAATCTAATTCACCCCATTGCACTTGGTATAAAAATTGTCGGATAATTCCATTCAACATAGGACCACGCCAAATCACTGGTTGATCCTTGTCAATTAGAAAAGCCATAGAAACCAACTTGACCCCATGATTAAAGGCCGGTTGTAGCACTTCCCCAGATTCTCCTTGTTGTACCATAACCTGAGCATCTTCTAGACCCAACATAGTTGGATCATTAGGGCCATAAATATCAGCATCAATTAAACCCACCTTAGCACCCATTTGAGCTAATGCCACAGCTACATTAACTGCCACTGTGCTTTTACCAACCCCACCTTTGCCACTAGAAATAGCAATAATATTTTTGACCCCACCAATACCTTGGCGATCTGGTAAAGTTTTTTGTTGAGGAGTCTCCGCAGTAACATCTACTATAACTTCCTTAACTCCAGGTAATTCCTTGACAGCTTTTTGGCACTCTTCTACAATAAATTCTCGTAATGGACAAGCTGGAGTTGTCAAAACCAAAGTAAATTTGACTTGTCCATCTATAATGTTAACATTACGAATCATATTTAGTTCCACCAAACTCTTACGCAGTTCAGGGTCCTCTACTGGTCGCAATACATCTAAAATTGATTTAATATCAGGTATATTAGACATTTTTATTATTTTCCTCTAAAATTTTAAGACCTTTCCATAAAAGCAAGGGATTATTACTAATCATTAATAGCTCTTGATACCTTACTGTATTGCATATAAAAGTGTCAGGATGTAAAAACAAATATATTGTATCGTCCTGCTGAGTGACCTAGGCCCGTCCCCAGTTTCTAGAATAAATCGTTGTTTTTAACACTAGATATATATCTGGGAAAAAACAGGGTTTTTGGGAAAACCCGACTTAAGTCTCGCTCTACACACTGTTTTTTATGTAAGTACAATGTACTCGAAAAAAGCCGATATAATCTGAAAATTGTAACTAGATGATTTAGGACATGGTAAGATAAAAAGTATGGAAAAGATTTAATTTTTAGCCAACTTCAAATATAGATTATAGTTATGGTAGTTTCGAGTAAGGACCAAGAAATATCTTTATCTGTACCAGCGAGTGACACAAAAGAACGAGTCAGTCAATTTATGCAGACTCTACAAGATGAAATTTGCCAAGGACTAGAAGAATTAGATGGAGTTAGTAAGTTCAAGGAAGACTCTTGGAAACGTCCAGGTGGCGGCGGAGGAAAGTCTCGTGTAATAAGAGACGGTGGAGTTTTTGAACAAGGGGGAGTTAATTTTTCAGAAGTATGGGGAGATAAATTACCTCCAAGTGTACTGAAGCAAAGACCAGAAGCGGCAGGTAATAGTTTCTATGCCACAGGAACCTCTATGGTGCTGCACCCTAAAAATCCTTATGTACCAACAGTACATCTTAACTATCGTTATTTTGAAGCTGGATCTGTATGGTGGTTTGGTGGTGGTGTAGATTTAACACCTTACTATCCTTATGCCGAAGACGCAGCGCACTTTCATCAAACGATTAAGGCAGCCTGTGACAAAAGCCATAAAGAGTATTATCCTATATTTAAAAGATGGTGTGATGAATATTTTTACTTAAAGCATCGTCAAGAAACGCGGGGTGTAGGAGGTATCTTTTTTGATTATCAAGATGGTCAAGGAGAATTATACAAAGGGCCTGATAATCAAGGACCAGCAGCAACCTATAGTAAGGATTTAGGAATTCTTGAATCTCGTAGTTGGGAATCTTTATTTACATTTGTACAAAATTGTGGTGTATCATTTTTACCAGCATACAAGATAATAGTAGAGAGACGGCAACCCATGAAATATGGTGACCGGGAACGCAACTTTCAGCTATACCGACGTGGCCGTTATGTTGAATTTAATTTAGTATATGATAGGGGTACAATTTTTGGTTTGCAAACCAATGGTCGTACAGAATCAATCTTGATGTCTTTACCACCTTTAGTTCGTTGGGAGTATGGTTACAACCCAGAACCCAACACACCAGAAGCTGAACTATATGAAGTATTCTTAAAACCTCATGACTGGGCTGACTGGAAACCAAATCATTAGTTGTTCTGAGTTAAACTACATTTAGATGGGCAACCACCACAAGTAATATCATCCTGAGGGAAGGGTCAGTGATTCAGATTGAGCAAAAAACCCACACAAATAAGGACGAGGACAAAACAGTAATCGTCTTATCACCTAAAGGACGCTTGGATATAACAACAGCTTGGCAGTTTCGCCTTAAGTTGCAAGAATGTATCTCAAAACTAAGTCCTCATGTAGTGGTCAATTTAGGTGAGGTTAACTTTATTGATAGTTCTGGATTGACATCTCTGGTAGCAGGGATGCGAGATGCTGACAAAGGTAAGGGTAGCTTCCGTATTTGTAACGTTCATCCAGAAGCAAAACTGGTATTCGAGGTGACCATGATGGATTCTGTGTTTGAGATTTTTGAGACAGAAGATGAAGCTCTTAATTCTGATGATGTCCGTAACCAGGAAGGGAACAGAGCTTAAAAATTCTGAGGCAGAACTAATCAATTTGATGCTCGAAATAATACATTGATAGTTAAAGTAATATCTAATCAAGAGGTGTTATTTTATTTATATCTATGGTTCTATTCAGAAAATTTATTGATGGAAATCAATGTAACTCTAGTAGCGTAGATTTGTACTTTGGTGAAATACTTATTTGAGTTGGATGAAGCTTTAAATTATGAATTTAAAGTCCTTTTAAATGGCTACTAACTATAAGGTAGTGACCATTTTTAGCCAATTATAAAATTTGTTCTTAACCAAAGCTACAATTTTTGATTAATTTTTATAGCTTTAAGAATTCCCAATAAGGTTACAAGACCTATTGAGGGAATCATAAAACTAGCTTTAAGCAAGCAGCACCATGAAATATCAAGCCTCCAAAAAGCTACTGTTGCAGTAGAAAGGAATTCCTATTTATGACTCCTTATTATGAGCTATCTCTTTCTGAGGATCCTTTCTAACCCTAACAGGCAGGAGTTGATGTCAAATAGCAAAACCCACTCTGCTTTTCTAACTACTACTACTATAAACTTCAAAGGTTTTGTAGTAGATAAGAATATCAATATTCAGAGATGGGATTATAGAATTAGAACACCAGGTGAATAATACTCGTACTGTTTCAGATACTAAGAAAACCTTTTATCACTTTCACACCCGTCCCATTAATTCAATATATAATCGGGTAATTGAAGAGTTGTTAGTGGAAATGCACCTGATTTCCGTTAATGTTGATTATAGCTATAACCCATTTTATGCTTTGGGTGTAGTTACAGCTTTTGACCGTTTTATGCAGGGATATTCTCCACAGGAGGATAAAACGTCGATTTTTAATGCTTTGATTCAAGGGCAAGAAGAGGATCCAAACAAATACCGTAGTGATGCTAAAGGTTTAGAAGATTTAGCTGGAAAAATCTCAGCGTCTGATATACTTTCATGGATTTGTTTATCAAAAAATATAGATAATACTCAATATTTGCAAGATGATTTAAGAGCTATTTCTGAGAATTCAAAATTTAGGTATAGTCGCCTATTTGCTATAGGTTTATTTACTTTACTGGAAATAGTAGATACAGAATTAATCAAGGAACAAGAGAAGCGTACAGAAGCACTTAAGAAAATTTGCCAATCTTTAAATTTGGTAGAAGAAAAGTTGTTAAAAGATATAGATTTGTATCTTAGTAACTTGGAAAGAGTAGCTCAAGCTCGTAGTGCTATGGAAGATACCCTCGCAGCCATGAGGAAAAAACGAGAAAAACGCAGCTTAGAAAAAGTAAATCTTTCTACTTCTGGGAACAAGACTTCAGAAGATAGTGAGTAAGAAAAACAAAGTGATAATCTACTCAGTTAATCTTTATTTTTGCTGATTTTTTATATATATTAAATAAATATTATATAATTATATAATTATATAATAGAGACTACATGCATTGTTAATTTATGAAAAAATGGAGAAAAGGTAACAAAATTGTTTGATTATTTTGATTTTAAATTATATAGATAAAGTTTAAAACTTGTAGATATTATCTAAGCATTGAGTGGAGCAAAATATTGACTATTTATAACTTACTACTGTTAGGGTTAAAGTTATATAAATTTATACTCTTCAAATCATGAGATGGCTTTGATTAGATTGAGCAAGAAAACGAAAAAAACTTTTTATTAGTTTTATAGCATTTTTCATTATTCAAGAGTGCAGATATTTTTTTTACTTAAAAGCACTTATAAATAAATTTATGATTAGGGGATATTTTGATATTTATAAAGTAAAAAATTATATCTATTTAGATTAAAGTGAATTCAATATTTACTTAGTGACTTACTTATTTATTTACTACTACTTGAAATTGATTTATAACTTATGTTGATTTTACTTAATATAATTATTTAGTTATTAAAACTAATTTAAAAAGTTAATCTAGGCAGGTTAATATTAAAAATCTACTGTCTACTTTACTAGAAGACTAACATAAAACTTCACTTACTTAGATGTTTTAATATTTACTTCTTGTTTGTTGTAACTTCAGTCGGCAGTGATACTTTAGTTCGGCACTAAAGGTTTAGGTAGACTGCATCTGTTATGATTTATTATTTATACTTTTATATCATAAGTTTTCTATAGACAAATCAAGCTTATAGCAAGCAATCAAAGGTTAAAAGACTTGATAGCATATCCACTACCTAACTGTAGCTTGACCTTGTATTAGAAAATGTAGAAGATTGAAAAAATAATCCTTTGAAGGCTTTTGTTTCTTGCCTTACCTCTCGCCTCGCATTTTATGAATTAGGAGTTGTATCTTCAAATTCGTTAGCCATAGATTTGAGCAAGCTACTTAGTTGTGAGCTCACATCATTAGAAAAACTGCTCAAAACTTTAGAGTGAATTGGTTTTCGAGTAATATTCTGATCGATAGCTTCACTTACCTGTTTAGAAATCAAATGTTGAAGCTCATCCTTAGCTTTAGACCTTTGAAACTGAGCACCTTCTTCAGTAGTCGCATACAAAGGAGGGAGTCTATTTAAAGCATAAGCTGCAATGTCTCCCACATCAAGAGTTTGATCGCTACTCCCTTCATTCTCTGCTACTCGTGCGATCGCCTCAGATAGAACTAACTCTTCCATCACATTAATAAATTGTTTGCGAGGTAAAACAACTACTTCTCCTGTTAATAAAGCTCCCATTAAACGATCAAGGGACATATACTCCTCAATAGACAATTCAGAAGCTGTATTACAAATTCGTCCTACTTCTGCTTCCATAGAAGGAGTTAAATAACCATCTTGTAGAGCTTGTTCAACAATTTTTTCTATACTCATAACTTTTATGTAAGTTTATTTATAATAACTGTCTAATATAGCAGTCGAATATTTTTCAGCAGACATTACTAAATTCTGAAATTTAGTCAGGGATGAGTTTTTACTCTTGAATTTTGTATAGCGCCTAAACATCTCTAACTTAATAATTTAGAATATGGTAATAAGTCCATCAAAGTCAACAGGAACCACCATATAATTTTTTTTTTAAAGTATAACTAATCAGTTATCAGTTATAACTATCTCCGGCTCTCGCCATAGACTGGAAATACTAAACTTGATTTTTTCATTTTCTTAAAAGATCAGAGTTGATTTATTATCACCTTGTGAAAATTTCTATGCTATGAAAATCCTGTATCTTACTAAAGTTAATAAATATACAGTATGAGGTTACAAATACTCTCTAACCATAACGAGTTATCTCTATCTTAAAAGTGGAGGTAATGGTGCTGACTTTTTGGTCATTCAATACCATCATATCGCCAAGGAATCGGATCTACAGCTTGACCATGTACATATAATCCCCAATGAAGATGAGGACCTGTAGAAGCACCTGTAGATCCTACAGTACCAATTTTCTGGCCAGCTTTCACTATACTACCTTCTTTCACATTGATACCACTCAAATGGATCAAAATACTGGTTACTCCCTGACCATGGTCAATACCTACAGTATTACCATGAATTTCAAAACCTTGAGATTCTAATCCCACTAGAGCAATACGACCAGCAGCAGGGGCAACAACAGGGGAACCATTGTAATCTGCGTAATCAACTCCGCGATGATAATAGTTTTCAGCAAAATTTCCATTATAGTACCTTCGCACTCCGTAGACGGTACTAACTGGACCATTGTTAGGGCGAACAAATGGGCCTTTCCAGAGTTTGTCTGGGGTTACAAGTTGTTTAAATGCTCCCACTCTATCAAATTCTAAGTCTGTTCCTTCAATAGATTCTTTCTCAGGAGGTAGCCAAATAGATTGAGTGGGAAAAGAACGGCTTTGCAAATTCACAGTTAGATTTTGCATACCTGTATCAGTAGTTACCTGAATTTGTCGGAGGCCAGATTTATCTAAAGGAGTTGTGGGTAACAATGCCCGGAATTTATTTTGTCCAAGAGGAAATGAGGGGTAAGTTTTTCCATCTATACTAACTGTGGGAGTTGAGAGCTTTGTATTTGATTGCTGAATCACAACAGATAGAGTATCCCCTAATTTTGGGTTATTGGGAGTTATTACTACAGTTTGACTGAGACCAGGTATGACTACTACAAGAATTGCTGTAACACTAGCTAAGATCAAACTATAGAGAAATCGCTTAATTTTAACTGATAAAAATAAAAACATTAATTATTTGTATTTGAGATTCTTTAGTTCAATTAAATAAAAGTTCAATTTTTTTATTTATACAATTTAGAAATATCCAATAATTCATGTGAAACTATTATCGAAAGGTTCTTAAATTTAAATTTGCAGATATTACTTTTAAAGTAGGAATAATAATAGTTCAAGATACAAATTAATTTTAACTAATCAAAATAAAAATATTAATTATTTGTATTTGAGATTCTTCGGTTCAATTAAATAAAAGTTCAATTTTTTTTCTTTATACAATTAGATATCTCCGATAATTCACCTGAAACTATGATTGAAAGGTTGTTAAATTTGAGTTTGCAGATATTACTTTTAAATTAGGACTAATAAGAGTCAAGAGACAAAAGTTAACCAATATAAAAAAAACTATTGCTTCTGGCCTGACAAGTTTTGGAAGATGATGAACTAAGGTTTATTAAGGATTTTCCCTGGAGATGTTAAACAAGAGTTGGTTATTTACTAACAATAAAAAGTCTTCTAGTAACTTCTTACT
This sequence comes from Trichodesmium erythraeum GBRTRLIN201, assembly GCA_018457135.1. Lineage (GTDB taxonomy): Bacteria > Cyanobacteriota > Cyanobacteriia > Cyanobacteriales > Microcoleaceae > Trichodesmium > Trichodesmium erythraeum. Next base: position 50,133 of record JAGGDU010000220.1, read on the forward strand.
TGTTGCCTTTTGCTGTTGGCCTAAAAGTAGCTAGTTTTTTTAGACTGCTCAAATTAAAATTAATAAATAACATAAAATATGTAAAATGTCAAACAAGTATTTAAGCAGGTATATAAAATCAATTACACATTTTTGTCAGCTGCATTCTTCATAATGTATATCTCACATAGAATGAGGTGAGGGTTACAATTAAATTTTAAGTGCTTCCAAATTGAATCCGAATCAATATAGAATCCTAATTCTATATCACTGTTGATGGTGCAGGGGTGTTGATTCTTATAGAGTAAAACAACAGTAAACAGGGGGAAGTATATGGCTATGATGGTAGTAAAAAAGAAAAATAACCTAATGGTAATATCTTGTCTGATAGTTAAAAACTACTACTATGAGTAGGGATACATAGCTATAATAGTGGTAAAAAAAATAAACAGGACCTAATGGTAATATATTATTTGATACTCAATAAATACTACCAGGAGTAGTGGTAAGTGAGGTAAATATGGAAGAACTCTTAGGGGCTAAAGTTATGGTCATGGAACAGGCTGAAAATATTTCAGAAGGAGGAATTAGTTTGGGCTGAGTCTGGTTATAGAGGAGCGAAATTTGCTATGGCGATCGCAGGCCTGATTTCAGCAGGAGTGGAAATACTCAAGGGTAATACTCAATAATTTGAAGTTTTACCTAGAGAATGGGTAGTAGAGAGAACTTTTGGATGTCGAGTTCAGAAGCGTAGAGTATGAACAACTACCTGAGAGAAGTGAAGCTCTGATTTAGACTGCAATGATTAGATTGATGTTTGGAAGGCTTGGTACTAAAAACTCAGGCCGTTTTAAGATTTTTTTGACAAACAGTCTCTTAGCAATAGCTGGGTATTTTCCTTACTCCTACTAGTAATCATAGGTATTTTTGCTATTGAAAAAAAGTCAAAGTACAGTAAATTCAAAATTTTAATACTGATTATAAAAAAAGGTATCAATGCTCTTTTTGAAAGGGGATTAAAAAATAAAGTTTATGATTTTAATTTATCTACTGAATTAGAAGATATTGATAAATGATAGGGGTAACTTTTTTATATCGAAAAATTTTTGATGATCACTTTCTTAAAGTAAGGTTTGTCGTCAGGTATATTTAAGGGTTTTGGAACTGGTCTAACTTGAGTCATTACATCCAGACTCTAAAAATTGCCCCACAGCTATTAAATTGCGGAAAAATTTGTCCTTGTTAGTTTTTTGCTTTGAGATAAACAATAGATTGTCGCCAAATTAAAATTGGTGAGTCATACTGACCGAAGAGGCAGATACAATTTGGATCTTGCCAGAAAACTTTTCCTACATAAAGGTCATTAGTAATTAGTTTTATTTCTACTTCTTTTTTCTCTTGAATGTAGGTTTGAATTTGGCGAGTACTTGGTAAACTTGTATCAAAATCAGACATAATTACTATTTGATATATTTTCTGTCAGAGTAAATTTTTACCTAATTATTTGGAGCATAATAATGACAAAATCATTCACTAAATATCATGGTCTAGGGAACGATTTTATTTTGATTGATAATCGCCACCAATTACAGCCTATACTAACACCAGAACAAGCAATAGAATTGTGCGATCGCAATTTTGGTATTGGTGCAGATGGTGTAATTTTTGCTCTACCTGGAGTGAAGCAAACTGATTATACCATGCGGATTTTCAATTCTGATGGTTCAGAGCCTGAAATGTGTGGAAATGGGATTAGATGTTTAGCTAAGTTTATAGCAGAACTAGAAAACAATAACAAGACTAAATATAATATCCATACCGGTGCCGGTATAATTGTTCCTGAATTGCAAGGTGATGGTCAAGTAACAGTTGATATGGGACAACCCAGACTTTTGGCATCGGAAATACCGACAACTTTAGCTAATGCTGATGATAAAGTTGTGGATCAACTCTTAGAAGTAGGTGGAAAGTCTTGGTTTGTTACCTGTGTGAGTATGGGAAACCCCCACTGCATAACTTTTGTAGAAGATGTTACTGCTATAGATTTAGCTAAAATAGGTCCTAAATTTGAACATAACCCAGTATTTCCAGAACGTACTAATACAGAATTTATTCAAGTTATTAGTCCAAAATATGTGAAGATGCGAGTATGGGAAAGAGGAGCTGGTGCAACACTTGCTTGTGGTACAGGAGCATGCGCGTCAGTTGTGGCAGGAGTTTTAACTCAAAATAATGAGCGCTTAGTTACAGTAGAGTTACCTGGAGGTTGTTTGGAAATTGAATGGTCAACTATAGACCAAAAAATTTATATGACTGGACCGGCAGAAAAAGTATTTACAGGAATCATAGCATAAGTAAGAAGTCAGATAGGGGAGTTGTCAGATTGGTGAGGTACAAAATTTAAATTTGGAGTATGAACTATATTTGAAAGTGCAATAATATCGTAACTGTCTTGGTGGCTGCTATATTAATGAATCAGTAATAAAATGATACTCAGTACTAACTCATAACTCATAGAGGTCTATCAAAGTTGATAACGGCTGAGAGCTAAAGCAGTGTTTAAGAGAGAAAGCTGGTAGCTAGTTAAATTAGGATTTGGATTAATTTGAAGTTGTAACTTAATAATAGGGGTATATTCATGGGAATGGAAGGAGGTATTTATTTAATTCAGGACAACGATCAACTTGTAGAGATGACGGAACAAGCTTATGACTCCGAAGATCAGCTACAAGAATTTTGGGAAACTTATCCTAATCTCTTAGCAGAAGATGATATATACAGAGGTATCCCTAGATGATGGTTATTAATTTGAAGGTAAATAGCAGCACTAAAATGGGAAGAAATAACTCAGCAATGGGTATTATCTTATTTGTTTCTGGATCAAGAACTAATTCCGACATTGGTAGACATCAAACAGACTCATAACACTGAAGTCCCCTAAAAATTAGTGAGTCAAATGTTCATTATGCTGCTAATGTCGGTATTTATTGACCTTTGGAGTCAATTATTGCTAAGTTTTAAGTGAATTGCAAAGAAAATTGTAGAGACCCAGAATAACTATTTGAAAAATTTCTGGGGAAATAAACTAATTAGGAAAAGTTTTAACCTTCTGCCAAAACGAATCTACAAGCAGGGAAAATTCGTTTAGTATTTGTGAAAGAGGATATTCTGGCGGAATTAGGAAGGATCTTAGAATGGCTCTACGAACAGACAGCGCTAGTATAAATTCTAGGATTAGAAATTAAATAGTATATTAGTCAAGAGGGTTTAAGAACTTTAGCTGCTAGAGTAATTGCTCAAACTACAGAATTACAATTGAAAAAATCAAGCACAACTTGTGAAAGAAGTAGATGAAAGAAATACTTTTTTTCGGGAGTTTAAAATAAGATTGGGTGTTGATAAAGCATCAAGAATCATAAAAATGCAGATGTTGGGCCAAAAATCAAGGGTGAAAGATGGGGTACAGGGGATATTTACATTGGTTTTGCAGCAATTTTAAATTAACAAGGGAGAAAAAATCTAGGGTTATTCGGTGTTTATCTTTCTGTTCGTCTGGAAATTTAAGTAAATCATTGTTGAAATTAGTTGCTATGTAACAAAATGTAAATTTACCTCAAATGAATTCTGTAGAGGGGCTTGAAGTCAGTAGACAAATATTAATATAGCTAAGTTTTTTCATGCCTACCTATTTAGACAGATGTCAACTATCCTGTAACTTAACAACTGATATAATATTATTCAGGACTTACACAAAAACACTATATATAGTGTTTGACTTTAAAGGTTTATTTATTTAGTGATATAGCTGCCACCACTATCCTCCGCCAACGCTTGAACAACAAAATATAAAAACTTTAAAAATTTGCTTTAAGACAAATTACTTTGTAGACTAAATTAGTATCAAAGTAATTACTTTTCAATGCTTTGAATATGAACTTTAATTATATAAAATATTGTCAATATCTAATAAGTAATCATAAAAATTATACTCTCGCAAGTATTGTCGCTTATCTTGAATAAATTAGCCACGATTAATTTGATCGTTATTTAACAAATGTTAATTTATTTAGGGATAGAAATTTGGTGGCAAAATTTCAGTGAGGAAATTATTGTTTCTGAAGTATGAAAAAAGTAAAATAGAGCATGTAGAATAAATGATAGTTGAGGTGGTAAAAAAGAATAAAATACGAGTAAAAACAGTATTAATGGAGATTTTTTATACAAATAATGTGACTAATGCCATTAATAGATAATTGAAATAAAGGTTACTATTACCTGTGAAAAATTAGTCGTTTAGTAGATGATAGTGGGGGGTAAAAAATATCAGAAACTGGAAGAATTAAAATGGAATGAGTTGGAATTAATATTAGGAAATATTATCAAGATTAAAGGTTTTTCTAAAGATTAAAAATTTAAGTTATTCTGGGGTGGCTGTTTCCACAAATTTTAGCAGAATATATTGCTACTAATGACCTCTGTTATCAAAGTACAGACGATGTTGAGTTTGAGATTTAAACGAGGTGGAAAATTGAGGAATTTGACGCCATAGTTAAACAACTAATAGAACTCAAACTTTGCCAATTTTGTAGGGCAAAAATTATAAAAAATCACGTTGTTTGTGCTATGGAGTGTATGGAATTATTTGAAAATAATAGCAAATTTTTTAGGAAAAACTATTTATCAATTGAAACATCAATTGTTATCTAAATATCTAGTATCTAATCTAAAATATCCTACAATTAAAATGATAGTTGTTTAAATTTTTATAGACTGTTTAAAATCAGCAAAACTTGGGAATGGCCATAATATTTTAGGTGGTTGCTCTATTTAGCATACGCTATATATAGTGTCTTTGCGTAAGTCTTGATTATTATTATAATCAATTTAACTATAAACTTAAATGATTAAACAGAGAGACAAAACGGTTTTTCCCAAAAGGCTAACAAGGCTAACATGGGTGAGCTTGAGCAACCAAAAAGCAGACACTTTTTTTTGAACCCCAAAAGGCTAAGTGCCAATATTACTCAATATTTTGATAGTTAATTATCCAGCCCTAATTATATTAGAGAGTTATCTAAAATAATAAATATGAATCAGCTAAAATTTGTAGGTAAGGTGTATTTAGTAGGAGCAGGACCGGGAGATCCTGGATTAATTACACTAAAAGGTAAAGTGCTATTAAAACAAGCTGATGTTGTTATCTATGATGCTCTTGTCAGCGCTTCTATCTTAGAAATGATTAACCCAAATGCTGAAAAATTTAATGCAGGTAAACGTCGAGATCGCCATTCTCTAGAGCAAACACAAACAACTCAACTACTAATTGAAAAAGCAAAAACTCATGCAGTTGTGGTACGTCTAAAAGGAGGTGACCCTTTTGTATTTGGTCGTGGTGGAGAGGAGATGGAAGATTTAATGCAAGTAGGAATAGCTGTGGAAGTTATTCCGGGGGTTACTTCCGGTATCGCTGCACCTGCTTATGCTGGTATTCCTTTAACTCACAGAAACTATAGTTCCTCGGTTACTTTTGTCACAGGTCACGAAGCAGCAGGCAAATATCGACCAGAGGTTAATTGGGAGGCGGTCGCCCAGGGTGCAGAAACGATAGTAATTTACATGGGGGTTCATAACTTACAAAATATTATCAAAAAACTAATCGCTGCTGGACGTGACCCAGAAACACCAATTGCTTTAATTCAGTGGGGAACTTATCCAAAACAAAAAGAATTAATTGGAACTCTTAATAATATTGTGGGACAAATTGAGTCAACTGGTTTTGAAGCACCAGCTATTACTGTTATTGGTAATGTAGTTAATTTACATCAAATATTAGGAAATAGGGAGTAATACTATTTATTAAAAGTAATGGTATTTTTTACATCTTATCAAAATAACTAGAGAAATAACATAGTTTAGTAAACAATGAAATTACGCTAATAAATAGTATTTATAAATATAAGGTTTAAGTCTAATAAAGTGTTTTATAATTGATATAAGGGAGTTAGACTAGATTTGGATAAAAATAGAGAATTGGTAAAAAGGGAAAAAAAAGAGTAGATATTAAGAGCTATTTATCGTAAAAGTATAAGTTGGTGTCTCTATTCGATTTATTTGAAAATGCTGTAGAACTCTAATTTTTGATATTTTGAAAGTATATGAATAAATCTTCACTCGCCAAAAATTATTTAGTAGCACTTATTCTGGCAGGTGGAAAAAGTTCCCGTATGGGTCAAGATAAAGCCTTAATTCCTTGGAAAAATATGCCTATGTTAGAAAGGGTTTATCAAGTAGCAAATAAATGTACAGAAAAAGTTTATGTTATTACTCCATGGCCAGAAAAATATAAATCAATTTTACCAACAAAATGTGAATGGTTAACTGAGTTAAAAAGTGAAGGTCCTTTAGTTGCTTTAGGTCAGGGATTAACTCAAATTAATAGTAATTGGATTTTATTATTGGGATGTGATTTACCTCTGTTGAACTCAGATATTATTGAAACTTGGATAGCTCAATTAAACCAACTTTCTCCAGAAATTTTAGCTTTAGTTCCGAAAAAATATCAAGGGTGGGAGCCTTTATGTGGTTTCTATCGGCAACAGATCAAAATAGAATTAGAAAATATTATTGGGCGAGGCGATCGCTCTTTTCAAAGATTACTTGCTCAAATTCCAGTTCAACCATTATCTATTGATTCTCAGACAGCGAAAATGTTGTTTAACTGCAATACTCCTTTAGATTTAGAGGTGGAAAAGGGAATAGGGAACAAAGCTTAAAAAGAGTTAGCACTTAGGTTTTTTTTGCTTTACCTTTGTAGTTTAAGTAGGTCGGTGTTTAAATTTGTCGCTCTATAACAAAATGTAAATTTACCTCAAATAAACTGGGTGGGAGACTTGATATTCAGTCTAGAAATATTAATATGGCTAAGTTTTTTTATGCTTACTTAATTAACTTAAATAAAAACTGCTATAGTGTTTGTAATTTGCGATCAAAGTTTCAAAAAAAATGTTACGTTATGAATAATAATAATCTGTGGAAGTCTTCAATCAATTTTCTCAATTTTAAGTAGTACAATCATATTCTCGAAGGTGCGGAGTACTAGAAGGGTACCATTAAAATCACTGATAATATTTTTGAGAAGCAGAGGGTAAAAAATCTAAAATAAAACTCTATTATCTAGAAGGGTACTATTAAAATCACTGATAATATTTTTGAGAAGCAGAGGGTAAAAAATCTAAAATAAAACTCTATTATTCTGTGAGATTAATTGCTTTTTATAGTTAATTTATTGTTAATAAATTTTATTCTGGAAAGCGTTTAAATATCCATATTAATGTCGGAGTAGTTTTCATTTTTATCCTATTGTTTTTGAATTTTGTATAAGTTATTTTTCAAATATTTCTTAGTTCTATTTTAAAGAGATTATATACTAACAAATACAGTAATATAAAAAATAATATTGTTTCTCATATTTTAGGATTTTAGATAAAAAAAACTATTTGCAAATAATTGTGTTTATTTAATAAATACAAAGCCTCTTTAATAAGAAAAGTTAATTTTTATAGTTCCATAAATCCTCTGGTAATTGCATTTCTGGAGGTGATTAAATATTTATCCCGAAAATAAATTTGTCAAGCACTAAATTTTTTTTTCTCTCTCCGAGACTCTTTGTCGAGCTTCCATTTAATGATGATAAACTACAAGCTATTTATCCAAATTTTTTTCCTGATTTATATGAATTATAAGCTCTACAAATATTTTTCAATATAAAGGAATTATAGGGATTTTAACAAAAATAGACTACAGCAACAACAGTGAGTAAATTAGTTGCGTAACATTTTAGGAGTGACTAATTTTATCAAAGTAGCGATCGCCAGTTCTAATTGTTGACGAGTTGTGGCCATTTTTTTTTAATGGGCTTTAAGACTTGACCACCATTTTTCAATAAGGTTAAATTGAGAAGAGTAAGGAGATAGATAAATTAATCTCGTCCTGATAGTTTTAATAGCTTCAGAGATACCCTTAACCTTATAAGCCGGCAAATTATCTCCAACCACAACTGCTCGGGGGCCATAATTCAGGGACTAGTAGTTCTTCGATAAAAGTTTTAAATACCCTGCCACTTGTTCGGTGCATTAATGGTCATAGTGTTGAGGACTTGTTTAAAAATGATTGCTCCGATGAGGGTAATCATTTGGCCATGAGGATAGGGTGCTACACTATATACTTTATCTCCACATGACCTTCTACCATAAGCAGGTACCATGCCTAGTTGTAATTGGGTTTCATCAATAAAGAGAAGATTTGTGACTTCTACTGAAGCAAAGGCTAGCCAATACTCAACTAAACCCTTAACTCTTGTACAGCTTTAGTTTCAGCCTGAGGACTGTGGTTAGTTTTTTTTGTGAGGAGGGTTTGTGTCCTTGTAAGAAACGACTTATTGTAGGAATGCTCACCTTAATAACTGTATCTGTTGTGAATTTTTGACACAGTTGTTCTAGGATTAAATCTTTGTTTAGTTCTAAGTATTCTAGAATTTTGTGTTTATATGGTTCAAGTTTTCCTTTTTGAGGACGGCCAATAGGTATTGGTTCTACAGTATTTTCCTTGCAATTTCGATAAGGTAAAATTACTCTTGTAATTAAGCTTAAATTAACTCGAAAACTCTGGGCGATAAGTTTATAGGAACTTTCTACCTTCAGTATATGTTCCTAAGATTTTTTCTATCAAGTCCATAGAATAGGGTTTCATATGGCCAGGAGTATATGGAGTAATTTTTGAGGCTTTTATAGTTAAATAAGTAGTTCCATGAATGTGGAAGAGAGCTTGTGTTGTAATGGAAAATGGGAAAATTTATTTCTCCTAAATGGTGAGAGAAGTTGTTGAATAAGTTGGAGTTAGTCTGTTATTTTTATCTCTTTATTGACCTGAATTTTCTCCAATTGAAAACTTTTGGTGAAAGGTGAAAGCTATTCTAAGAAAAGTTAAAGCAAGAAATTATAAAGATTTAATTAATATCATTGCCTCAGCTATATTAAAAGTTAGTCAAAAAGATATTCGCAATTGGTTTATCCATTGTTGTTACTGTACCTCATAGCTATGGGAATTGCTATAACAGAACAACAAGGAGTAATTTGTCTTATTTTAAGATTATTGAAAAAACATCAACTAATTCTAGTAGGGGATAGGGATTTTTATAGTATACATTTATTATTTGGTTTGAAAGATTATTGTCAAAAACATCTATACCTTTGCATTTCAAAAAAATAAATCAAACCTAAATTAAGGGTGTTAGTAAATATTGTAAGCTAGAGCAATTAAAAGTAAACTTTGGGTCGATTTTTTTTTAATTAAAAATTTGCCAAAATAAAGAAGGTCTTGATTGACAATTTGTTGATATATAAAAAGCGCTAAATTAACCAAAAAATCTATCATAAATCTGGTATATTATTAGTGATTTATCGTCATCAGATACAATTAATAAAGTATATAGTCAAAGAATGGTCATTGACGTCATGTTCAAAGATTGTAAGAGTTGAATTTACAATCTTGAAGAAAAAAAAGCAAATGAAGCTAGATTAAATAATTGAATTTTACTAATAGCTATTTCTTGCACAATTAGTTCATTTAAATAACAAAAAAAATAAAAATAAAGGCTTCAAAATATATATCAAAAAGGAATAAAAGAGGTAGGATATAGAGAAGGTATAGTAATTTTTGGATTAGATTATATGGTGTTTCTTAGACATTTTATTATAATTTTATTCAAGAATGGGTAGAGAATTTAATGATCCGAAATTTTTATAAGTTACTTTATTATCGAAAAGTAATTAAAGCTATGTCAAAGATTAATACTATTTTTCAAAAATAATGCTATTAGGTATATGTAAAAAAATTACTTATTCATATATGCGATCGCTAAAACTACCATTATTGATAACTGGCTTACCCAGCCGGAACAGACTAATTAAAATTATTAATTATACCTACTTTTTCTAAAGCTTCAATGATGAACTACCATCCTGTTAATTAAGCTAAAAAATCCTGGTTAATATTTAGTAGAATTTCCTTAAATCTTTTCTAAAAAGGTCTGATAAATATCCCAATATTATCCACTTCAGTTTTTGTTTTATTGCTAACCATAACCTCTCTATCAGGTTAAATTCCGGACAATAACTTGGTTGAAATATGAGAATAATATTATCGGAATTATTAAGTTTAATGATTGATAATATCCAGAATTATCTACTTGAATTATATGTAAATAATTAGGGTAATTATGGGAAAATATTTCCCAGCAAAAATCGTTTAAATTACTCAACTTATAGAAAAAATTTTTCCATGAATTTGCTTCGATTTAACCCATATAAACACAAATATTTATACTCCCATTGTTTAGTTCCTTTACCCTTGATTCTTTTAAGATTTATTACTTTTCCTGTAATAGTTTTTAATCCCATTCTAGTTTTATAACTACACCAGAACCTAATTTTTTTCAGGATTTTTCCTGGCATTAAAATTTTTTAATAGCTTTTTATAGGAGTTCTGACATTTTTTTACTATTCAAAATCTGTTGGATGTTGTTGAATACTCACTGGACTAGGCACTTTAAATTTGGCATTTTAGTGCTCATAAATATATCTATGTACTGTTGAGTATGGTAGATTAATATCACACACTACTTTTAACTATTTTTGTATTTCATTATCACTATTAAAACCTTCTAATTATTCTAGTTCAGCTCTAAGTATATTTTTTAATATTGGTGATATTTTTTTCAGTTTACCAACAATTTTTTTCTTGTTCAATAAACCTTCTATACTCAATTTTGTTTAGGTAGCAAACTATTGTGATAGAGTTGTACGATGACATCCTAATAACATTAATATATATTCAATAGTATCTGCCGGAATAATATTTCTTGGAGTTCTTCAACCGATTCCAGAATATCTATTTTAACAAGACACACCATATTATTCACTGTTTTTATTTTTATTTAAGTAAAGTCTTGCTTTTGATAAATAGTATTATACTCTCTACAATTGTTAATTTTTTTATGATTAATTAAAATTAGTAAAAGTGACCTTTTTTCTAATGTTTTTAGCTATTACAGTTGAACTATTGTTCAATGCAGTGGGGGTGTAGTGTAAGTGGAGAGGGCTTACACTACACCCTATTATTTATATCAATAGGGATTTTATTTTAATTGAAGTATTATTCAGTCCCTAAAGGCCAATTCTTTTCTACATATGGCTTTCAACTAGCTTGTCACCCCGTGAGGTCAAAAATTTCTTTAACGGCATCAGACTCCGAGCTATTGAAAGAATAACTGGTATTTCTCTGTTGGACAGTGCTTAACTGGGTACGACTTGCTACAGCACAAATTTCTGAAAAGAACATAGAAATTCCTGAAACTGCTGAAATTTGCTCACGCTTGATGAACTACAAACTTTTATAGGCTAAAAAAAACAAAGTTTGGGTCTGGAGTGTTGTAAATAATCAAATGCCAGGAATTTTTAAGCTTGTTATTTGTTATTGGCTGCGCTGTTACCTTCACAATATTGTGACAGATGATTCAAAGTTGGACTTATTTTCTTTCTATTAATGATGACTACAAGGTTTATACTTACTTAATTGAGGATTGCGATCACAAGGTCAATAAAACAGCCATGACCAGAGTAGAAGGAGAAAAATGCCGTCGTTGCTACTACTTAACTAGGTTACATCGTAAAACTTTATGCTATTCCAAATCAATTGATATGTTATGCAAGTCAATTGTTTGCTGATCTATTATTTGAAACATCGGCACGTTCCTCAATTCTCTTTATCATTCGTAATTGTGCAAAGCTAAATAAAATGTAGAAAAGTTTTTGAGAAATGGTATTAGTTTTTGATGTTTTAATTTCAGGCCCAAAACAAAAATATAACTAATGCCAACCACTATCAGATTAAAGACTTCAGGCATTTATCTTCATATCAACTTTTCTTTTTGCAAGATGTAAGTTTCCCTGTTTACCTCCCACATTTTCTTTAATCCCTAAAATATATAAATTATTAATTATTCGGTAATCTAGGTTCCTTCAAGTCACTGAGTTACAGTTGTTTTTTCTGTTTTCTATTCCCGGCAAATTGCGCCCTTACTACTCCTTACAGCAAAAAATAACTTAAACTAGGAAGAAGTAAATATTCATAGTAATTCATTTTCTATGCCTTTATTAACAGAAAGAACAATTGAAGTTGGACAAAAACTACAAGGCTTTGAAGTCAAAGCTATTACTGACCTGAAGCAACAGCGAATGGTGGCATATCAGCTAGAACATATCAAAACAGGTGCAAAACTGTTACACCTATATTCAGAAGATGCTGAAAATCTCTTTTCAATTAGTTTTCCCACTCCCCCTCCAAATAGCACAGGAGTATCCCATATCCTAGAACATTCTGTATTAGCAGGTTCAAAAAAATATCCTGTACGCGAACCATTTTTTGAAATGCTAAAAATGAGTCCAGCAACCTTCATTAATGCCATGACTGGCCCTGACTGCACTTACTATCCAGTTTCCAGTAAAGTTAAACAAGACTTATTCAACTTGGCAGAAGTATACTTTGACGCTGTATTTCACCCACTGCTAACCGAAAATACGTTTAAACGAGAAGGACACCACTTAGCTCCTACCGACAAGGAAAACCCAACAGGGGAATTAAAATTTACTGGGGTAGTTTACAATGAAATGAATGGAGCTTTTTCTGACCCTGAACAAAGGTTAGATAGTATTGCTAACCAAAGTCTATTTCCTGATAACATTTATGGTCTTGAATCTGGAGGGAACCCCCAAAATATTCCTGAACTCACTTACAAAGACTTCCGTGACTTCCATTCCAGCTATTATCATCCCAGTAATGCTTACTTTGTTTTTTACGGCAATATTTCTACTCCTGAATATCTTGAATTTTTAGCCAAAAAGCTAGAAGCTTTTGAAAGACAGAAACCTAATATCAATATTAATCCTCAATCTCGCTGGAGTGAACCTCGTTTTAAAGAAGATTCCTACCCTATTAGTGCAGCGGATGAAACAACACAAAAAACTTACATAATGATCAAATGGTTGGTGGGAGATAGCACTGACTCTGAGGAATGGGTAGCTTTAGATATTCTCAGTCGCATCTTGTTGGGAAATGAAGCGGCACCATTGAAAAAGGCGATTGTTGAATCCCAAATTGGTCAAGATCTACTCGGCTCTGGAGTAGATTCTGTGGGTAAGGAGGTTACTTTTCATCTGGGTATTCAAGGAAGCGAACCTAACCAGGGTGAAGCATTCAGTCAGTTAGTAATCAAGACTTTAAAAGAAATTGCTGAAGAGGACATTGAACCTAGTATTGTTGAGGCAGCGTTTCAACAGGCAATTTACCAACACCAGGAAATAGGTAGTATGTATCCTTTACGGATGTTGTTTCGGGTGATGCAAACCTGGATTTATAGTAATGATCCATTGAAGTTTTTACATATTAGCGATCGCCTCGCCGAATGCAAACAACGTTACCTGGAAAAACCTAGATATTTTAATAACCTAATTCGTGAAAAATTACTCAATAACCCCCACCGTTTGACACTGGTATTAAAACCAGATAAAGAATGGCAATCTAATTATGACAAAGCAGTAGTAGCACAGGTGGAACAAGTACGTTCTCAATTAACTTCAGAAGAATTAGAACGCATAGCTACTGAAGCAACAGAATTAGAAATAGAGTCAGGAACTCCTAATTCTCCTGAAGAAATAGCTAAACTGCCCCAACTACAAGTGAAGGACTTACCTGACAAACCAGAACATATTCCTACTGATGTCGAAGAACTTGATGGCCAAGTGACACTTTTAAGGAATCATGTGCTAGCAAATGGAGTAAATTATTTACAACTAGATTTCAGTTTGCGTGGGTTGCCTGAAGATTTGTGGTTGTATCTATCTATTTATATAGATGCACTGCGGAAGTTGGGTGCAGGAGAAATGAACTACGAACAGGTGGCTCGCGGCATTGCTTCTTATACCGGGGGAATTAGTTTTCAATCTCTGTTACGGACTTCTACTAAAGATGCCTATCATTCTGTGCGTGGACTTCGCGTCACCATTAAAACCCTAGATGAACAGATTGAACCAGCATTAGAGTTGTTACACAACATGATTTTTGCAGTTAATCCTCGGGATACAGCTCGACTACGGGAAGTGATGATTCAGTCTTATTCTCAATCTAATTCAGATTTGATTTATAACGGTATCTACACTGCTATATTGCGAGCTAGTGCTGGTATGACATCAGAAGCTAAGATTAGTGAGATTGTTAACGGTTTACCTCAACTGGAGTTGTTGAAAAAAGTATGCGATCGATTTGATGAACATGGGGCAAATTTGATGAGCAAGGTTGAAACTATCCGGGATTATGTAGCCAATCAACCTTTGACTGCTAGTTTTACTGGTTCAGATAATGCTTATAATGTGGTCAAGAAGACTCTCTCGGAGTGGGGTCATCAGCAAAAGCAACAAGAAGGAGATACTTTTGGTAGTCGCTTTGAACCAGTTTATAATATGCGGGAAGCTTTAGCAGGTCCAGTACAGGTGGCTTATTGCGTTCAGACTATGCCAGCTCCTCACTTTAGTGATGAAAGAGCGCCATTTTTAAGGTTAGGTACTCATTTATTAGGTTTGGGTTATCTATTTACAGAAGTTCGTCTTAAGGGTAATGCTTACGGTGCAGGATGTCGTTATAGTGGTTTAGGAAAAGTTATTTCTCTCTATTCTTATCGCGATCCTCATGTCAGTCGTACTCTTGATGTATTTGCTGGTTTGATAGATTATCTTAAGGATGTAGATTGGACTCAGATTGATGTTGACCGGGCAATTATTGCTACAATTCAAGATGATTCTCCAGTTTTGCGCCCAGAAGTAGCCACAAGCTTAGCTTTGGAACGTCATTTGATAGCGCAAACTGCTGAACTTAGGGAGGAACGTTATCAGCGAACGCTCAAAGCTACAGTTGCAGATGTGAAAGAAACTTTGTTAGATGTTTTTACTGCGGGGATGGAACGTAGTAATGTTTGCGTAATGTCTTCTCGCGAAAAATTGGAAGAAGCAAACCGTTCTCGGGAGGCGGATCCATTGACAATTTCTGATATTATGTAATATCAACAGGACTTACGCAATAATTTTGGATAGCTATCTCAAGCGTCTTAAACTACAACAATAATAGGTAAGTCCTGTAATAGTCTTTTGGTTTCTGGTTAATACATTTCTGCTATTGTTACCAAAAGCTATGTCATCGTTTACCTAAAAAGGTCAAATCTAATTTTAAGTTAACCAAACAACGTTTGAATCTCCCAGGGATGAATATAATCTTGAATTACACTTGCCCCTGGGAGATCGCTAACTACCATTAACAGTTGCTATTTGTGCCAAGTTGATATTTCTCTAAATACAGCTTAGATAAATAAAGGGATAAATTTAATTCTGGCTTCATAGCAATAAAAGTGGTAATTTATAAGTTGTTTGTAGTCAACTAATCTCCCAAATATTCAGGTTTCATAGAGATTATGGTTTAAGTACTATAAACTTTTTCCTATTCTATAAGTCAAGCTTTTTGTCCTGTACTTAGGAAAGTAAATCTTTTTAAGAAGTTCCACACGCTCTATCCCACAAACAATATGATTTTTTTGAACAGGAATTACTCGAAGACACTATATAAGTGTATATGCTTGCCAAGAGAGATAGAATTACCTGAGCTTTTGCGAACACTAATTTTTTTTAAGGGATATAGCTGCCATAGTTCCTCCCCTAGTGCTGAACAACAAAATCATCATAACTAATACAAAGATATGTTCTTTAAATTGATTTTAGCTCTATATAGATGTGGCAAATGGTAAAGATTTTTTGCTAAAATACCTGGATTATTGTATAATAATATTATTGTTAATTTGAGCCAACAATATAAATTTTAAATATATTAATTATAGTTAATAATTACTCAATTTTTATACAAATTATACGGTCAAAATTTTTAAAAAATTACCAAAAAATGTTAGCTGTGACATGATAAGTAATCATTTAAAAAAATAAAAAAATGATAATCATAAATAAAAAAAATGTTGGCAAAATATAACTTATACAGAAGCTTATTTGATATTTTATTATCTTTTTTAACAAAAAATATAGTAATAAAACTAACTTTTTTTCGTCAACAGTATAGTAGTAATGAGTATCAAGTAGTTTGTGGTGTATGAATAGCAAACTTTATATCTTTTAAGCTGAAATCGAAAATTTTGGCTCATAGGTTATCGAGTTTATGACCCAGATACTGAGAAAAAAAACCAATATATAAAAATATAAAATAAATAATTTTATACGTAATAAATAATAACAAATTACTATTTAAGATTGTATTAATAGATAATTTTTATAGGACAAAAAGAGCAATAAAATTGATAGATAATATGGAAAAATTTATTATTGCCTCTGCAAATAAATTGTTATCTTCGATAATACTGGTAGTATATAAAAATATAAAATTATAGGATAATTGATTTAGAATAACTTAGAAAAAATATTATGTAAAATAATTCAAATTAAAAGAATTATTTTGAGTTCAAAAAAAAGTCAAGCTATCATAGAAAAATATTTATCCTAAATTCAGCAGAATATATTGTCACTAATCATTTCAGTCAATCTTCAGTATATACTGTATAATCTGAGTCACAAACTAAATCTAATATCGAATAAATTATCCCCAGAATTAAGAAATTAAACGCAATTAAATTTTGTCAATTTCGTCGATTACAATATAAAAAAACCACATAGTTTTTGCTATTTTAGTCTGGAATTTATCAAAAAAATTAACAGTAAAAATAGGAAAAAATATTGATGAAGTTAAATACAAATTACTCTCAGATTATTTTCTTCAATAGTTAAAAAAATCTCACAATAAAAATCAGGGATATTTTTATTTTATAGGTGCTTTAACCCTTGTTTTAACAATGGCAAAAATCTTAAGGGGGTTGTTAAACTTTTAGGCGATCGCGAAGGTTCAGCTCCTTATATTGCTATCGGCAAGAATACGCCCTTATGTAGCTTCTTTGTGTAAATCCTGAAAGTATTAAATCCTTATTCTTTTATTAAGTTAATACTCTCTAATTTTTCTGAATACCATAACAAAGCCGAGCAAGTACTATTGGATTATTTTCCATCAAATCATTTGTTAGACTTTTTAAACCCTGTAAAAAGTGTTCCAAATTATGAGTTTTTGAACCGTCATTTTCGCAATCACGATCCTCACAGTTCCAATTCTGCCACCAATCTTGTTCTCCCAAACCATTAGCGACTACATCAACTTTGAATAAATAAATATTTGCTTGTGGTAATTCATTAGGTTTAATTGTATTTGTATAACTTAAATCACGATTTTTGCCTACTTCCCAATTACTAAATTGCATTGAATTGAAGAGTTTTTTTGCCATTATAGCCTCTGAAGAAATGAATTCTGTTGTTGACTCATCAAAATATTTACTTTCACTAATTTTAGCTTTTATAGAATTAGCTGATGGTGGCAATGTATACTCATTTAAAATCGGCAAATTAACCTTGTATTCAATTGGTATTTCTTTTGAGAAATTGGGGATTATTTCTAACAATTCAAATTCTTTACGCTTCGGGAATTCGATCGCTACTTTACCATTATTAAGAGAGAAGGGTCGCTTCAGACCTGATATTGGTTCGCCTGGGTTTTTCAATTCACTCATGACCGATAAATCATTTATAATATTATTAGGTGAAAAGATTGTAAATTCACTGTTTTTAATTAATTCTCCTCCATCCCGCTTGAGTTTTTCAAAGTAGTAGAGAATATGTTTGTAGGGACCTAAAAATATCACATAAAAAGGCCGAAACTTTTCTATTGGTTTCCCTTCAGTGTTATAAGGAAAGTTAAAGTTATCTCTATTGCTACCAACAACATAAACTTTTCCATTAAATTCACTTCTAATTGCTAAAATACCTGCTGCATATCCTTCTTTATTAAGATAATGTTGTCTAATTTTTTTGTTGACTGCAGTGACATCGCCTTGATTTTGATACAAATCTGTGATCAGAACTAAAAGTTCTTTTCCTTCCTTTTGTGGTGCAATAGCACCTGTTAGATTACTTGTGACTCGATCTTCGTAGTAAAACCTCTCTTTTATTGCTTCTAGGAATTTTGAACGACTGATTTTTTGTTTCTCCGGCCCTCCAACACGATAGTATTCAACTAAGTCAGATATAGAAAATGTGCGGTCTAGCAGTTGTATTGTTTTTATATAACGACTAGCACCGTTAGTTAAATATCCCGGCATAGATTCTGAGCCATCTATATTAAGGCTAATATTAATTGGGCCTGGTGGGGCATCCAATGAGGGAGACTGACCTTTCGTCAAAGGTACATCACAAGATAGATCGTTGTAAGTTTTTGGTCTACAGGCTGTTGTGATACCTATTAGCATGAATAATAGAAGGGGAATTTTCCATCTTGTAATTTTTGTTGAATTCATAATAAGTTACTTAATTTATTTTATTAATTTTCAAAGAATATAATACAGCAGTTTTTATTTGAGTAAAGCAGATTAGGAAAGCTTTATAGAAAGTCCTTACGAGGTTTTGATTTTGACGTGAGGTCATCAATACTGAAAAGCTCTCTAATACGTTTTCACAGAAATCATTTGACTTTCTTTAATTCTGACTTTTGACTTTTGACTTTTGACTTTTAACTTTCTTTTGTCTGATTTTCATTTTCAGAGTTATCCTCATCTTTTAACTTCCTAGATTCAAATTTTAATACTCCCAATTCTAAAACTTTCCACTTACCTCTATCTTCTGTAGGTTCGACTTTTGCTAGCTTCAGTAATTGAAACTTCTTCAACTCCCCTGACGAATCTCCATAACATTCAAATAAACCTTGTACATCTTCATTATTATCTGGGTTAATGTTGGCCTTCTGTCTGGGAGCTAAATAGTCACCGCTTTCCTCCGATAATATCCAGTAATTTCCGAATCTCTTTTTTTCCAAAATAACTGTATTGCTACTATCATTGACTTTTGCAACAGTTGTAGGTTTTTTCGAGCGCCAGCTCTGACTGCTATTGTAAAGCTCTACAAAATTAGCTTCTTCAGGTGGTAGCGGTGGCAGAATTCTTGTTGGTTCTGGTGTTGGTTCTGGTGTTGGTTCTGGTGTTGGTTCTGGTGTTGGTTCTGGTGTTGTTTCTGGTGTTGGTTCTGGTGTTGGTTCTGGCGTTCGTTCTGGTGTTGGTTCTGGTGTTGGTGTTGGAGTATCTGAGGATGACATTTTTATCTGTATCCACTTAACTATACCAGGCTCGGACAACTGCCAACTTTTACCTAAATTAATTGGAGATACTTTAGCGGGTTTTAGGAGTAATAGTTTACTAGAGTCTTCCTGGAAACTGGAAGATTCAAATAATCTAGTAAACATTTGTTTATTAAATTGATTAAGTTTGATATGTTGTTTAGGAATTAGATAGTTGTCACTTTCTTGGGATATTATCCAATAATTTCCCCGGCGGTTAGTTTCAAATACTACTTCCTGAATGGATTGATTCATACTTGCTTCTGTTTCTGAGACTGTTATTGCTATTTCTAATAATGAATCTGGACTTGCATTATAAGTTGCTGCTAACTCAGCTTCTTGCCAACTTAGATTGAGACCTATTGGCGATGGGGGTGGTGATATTTCTTTTGGGGAGGAAGATTGTTTAATGTTATCTAGCCTTTCTGTTAAGGAACTAACTTGTTGAGAAATTATTTCTAAGAGTTCGTCTTGACTACTCTCTTGAGACAATTTTTTCCAACACTTTTGCAAATTTGTTTCTATGGTTGATAACTGAGATTGAATACGCACTCCTACTTGCTCGTTCAAATTTTCCAATATTTCTAGCAACCCAGACTCTAGATTTTCTGCAGGATAGATTTGTTGGGATAATTGTTCTAAAACCTTCTGCAAATTTGTTTCTATGATCAACAACTTAGATTTTTGAACCTCCTGTTCTTGATTTCCCGCTACAACTTGCTTAGTTAAATTATTCAACTTTTCTGCTATTTCTGGCGATCGCTCTTTTTGAGACTCCTGTAATTCTGTTTCCAGTTGATTGTGCTTTTCTGTGTAATCATCCAATTTTGATTTCATCTCCCTTCCCTCTTGTTGAGATTCCTGAAATTCTGTTTGCAGTTGATTGTACTTTTCTGTATAATCATTTAATTCTGATTTCATCTCCCTTCCCTCTTGTTGAGATTCCTGAAATTCTGCTTGCAGTTGATTGTACTTTTCTGTATAATCATTTAATTCTGATTTCATCTCCCTT
>JAGGDU010000220.1:70591-81996 GCA_018457135.1 Trichodesmium erythraeum GBRTRLIN201
CCCTCTTGTTGAGATTGCTGAAATTATGTTTGCAGTTGATTGTACTTTTCTGTGTAATCATCTAATTCTGATTTCAATCGCGATCGCTCTTGTTGAGATTGCTGAAGTTCTGCTTGTAACTCTTCATATTTGGCCCTCAATTGTTTTAGCTGAGATTCCTGTTTCTTTAGAACGTGCAACTTTTGTATCGCCCACTTTTCTACTTTTTGAAGAGCGTCGGACGAACTAAACCCCGAACCTTCAAGAACTTCATCGCCACTATTGGAATAAAGCCTTAAATACCAACCGCATTTGAGACAAAAATTCACCTGTTGCTGTTGATATTCTGTATTGCAAACCGGACAATTTGGCATTAGTTATCTTTCCATTTATAAATTTACTTCAATCTACAAACCACTGTTCCTCTTTACTCAGATATAATACATCTTCTCATTTTCCCTCTCGTTTTGTGGTAGTAGCTGGTTCTATAGATATGTGAAACTTTACTTGCGGGTCTATCGTTGTAGTCGATGCAGATATTATGGACTATTTCGTAGCCATCCTCCAAACAGACTAACAAGCTCTTTGATTGGCCTCAACTCTCCTTCCAGCAGTCTTTGCAACTCCTCTTTGAGTTTTAATATTTGACTATTAATTTTGTTAATTTCTGCTCCTACCGCTTTTAAATAAGTAGTATTGTTTTTCTGCTTATGAGTTATTTCTTGCAACTGATAGATGTTATTAATTTCACTTTCTTCTAGTTTTGATAATTGAGACTGCAACTGCACCAACTTCTCACTTAACTCAGACTTCAATTGTGCCAACCTCTGAAAATAATCGGCCTCCAAATTAGAACATCGTTGCTCCTGGAGCGCCCCTGCCTGTTCCAACCGTTCTAAACGCTCCGTCAAATTACTCCGCCAGCGATCGCCTTCCTCCAACTTGGCCAAAGTCTTCTGTAAGCGATCGTAAGCCAACTCTGCCACCTGAGAAGCAAAGCGATCGCGCTCGTCCCTGGCCAACCTCAACTCAGATTCCAGTTTTTCTCGCTCCTCCTTTACTCCTTCCAGTTCCGACTGTAGCCGAGATAATTGAGAATTACCACCAAAATCTAACACCCCCCGCTCCTCCAACCGCCACTGATCTCCCCCTGGCGTCAGAGAAACCTTAGCCAGTTTAACCAGGATAAACTCCCGCGCATCCTCTGAAAGAGAACCATTGAACTTGAACAAAGATTTAACAGTATCCTTGTTAAAAGAATTAATTCGGAAATTTGCTTTAGGTAATAACCAGTAACATCCCTTCTCCGTAACCATTACCCAATAATTCCCATTTCGCTCTTCACCGAGCAAAACTTCTGAATTAGAATATCTCCATCCCCTAAAGTCAATTTTTGAAACCTTAATAGCCTTTCTTGAGAGAACCCTCGGCGCATAATTATAAGCTTCGATCAATTCATCTTCAGACAAACTTATCCAACCCCGTGGGAGAGTTTCCAGGGTTTTCGTCACCCGCACCGAGTTAGTTAATTCTGAGGAATAATTATCTGGTTTCATTGTTTTTTTATGATATATAGCCTTTTTTACTGGTCAAATATTATCGAGTTTATTTAACGAAATTTCAATATATTTTACTACCTATTAATCAAATTGTAGTATACCACGTTCGACAAGCTGCCAAGTTTCACCTTTTGAAATAGCAGATACTTTGGCGGGTTTTATTAGTTGAAACCCGGAGTATTCAGGTCGGTATCCCTGACATTCAAATAAATTTGCAACTGTCTTACTGTTATATTCATTAATTTTGATGTTATGCCTAGGAACCATGTAATCAATATCAGCCTCATTTAGTATCCAATAGTTTCCTCTGCGAACTTTCTGAATAATTACTGCTTGAGTGCTACTTATACGAGGTTGAACCATGCTTCGGTCTGCTTCTGAGACCTCTATAGCATTTTCTGATAAAGAACGGGTATCTTCTTTATATATTAACATAAACTCAAGATTGGGCAAACCTCCAGCTATATTATCTGGAGTCTTTAGTTGCTGATTTTGTTGGGGCTGGTTTATTTGATTTGGTAGGTTCCTTAATTCAATATCCAATCTTTTACGAATTTCTTGTTGTAATTGCCCATGAATTTCCTCTTTCACTGCTTCAAAAATCAGCTTTTTATTATCGGCATTGTTGTCTGAAGTCTTTAGTTGCTGATTTTGTTGGAGCTGGTTTATTTGATTTTGTAGGTTCCTTAATTTAATATCCCATCTTTGATCAATTTCTTGTTGTAATTGCCTATAAATCTCCCCTATTTTATCATTTACTACTTGAACAATCAACTTTTTATTATCGACATTATTACCTGGAGTCTTGACTTGCTGATTTTGTTGTAAATAGTATATTTGACTTTTTATTTTTTTCGTTTCAGCATCCCATAATTTAGACATTTTTTCTAATTTATAATAAGCATCTTCTACTTTATAGTCTACTTCATAAACAAGTTCTTGAGTATCTAAATTACTGGGTTTATTAACAGCATTATTCTGTTTTATCTGCCATATTAATAGCGAAATATAAAACAACAATAAGACTGTGAATAGTACTAATAGAATGAAAGAAAATATCACTGTTCTTCGTATATTCTTAAACTGATTTAATTGATTAAAAATTGCTTGTTTTTCATAGTTTAAATTCTTAATTTCTTCCTCATTGTTATTAGCTATAGCGGCTAATTCATTGTTTGTTTTTTGAACATCATCAAAGCTGTTCTTTAAATTTTCCTGATCTGGATTTAAAGGAATTGATGTTGTCGAAGTACTAGGTGGTATTTCTGGCTCTAGTTGTACACAAGCCACGAAAGAACCAGATATTAATACCAAAGACAGCAATAAACTGTATGTGCTTTTCCAACTGTGTATGCTTTTCCACATAAAAACTCACTTTTTTCTTCAAAATACATCCCCATAATAAGGTTTGTAAACCCTTATAGCACTGTTCCAAAATTAGTATTTTGGGAGAAGTCTAATAAACGAACTAATAAACTATCGTATCCTTTTCACTGCGCAATTATCTAACTGAGAATTGACTTCCCCAAAAGGTTCCATTGCCCATTAATAAAATTGCAGTACTCCAAGTTCTACAAGCTGCCAAGTTTCACCTCTGGAAATAGCAGACACTCTCGCTGGTTTTATCAGTTGAAACCCGGAGTATCCAGACCTATATCCCTGACATTCAAATAAATTTTTAACTGTTTCCAAGCTATGCTCGTTAATCTTGATGTTATTTTTAGGAACCATGTAATCAACCCCACCCTCGTTTAATATACAATAGTTTCCCCTGCGAACTTTCTGAAGAATTGCTCCTTGACCGCCACCGAGACGACGTTGGTCAATGCTTTGTTCTGTTTCCGAGACCTCTATAGCATTTTTTAACAAAGAACGGGCGTCGTGCTGATACATTGATATCAATTGCAGATCTGACGACCCAAAATATTGATGGGTAGGTATTTGTGGGTTCATTTGAGGTACTGGTGTTACTTGGCTAGTTAAATGATTGGTTGTTATTCGAGATTCTCTGTGAACTCCAGCTACATTGTCTGAAGTCCTTAGTTTCTGATTTTGTTGGAGCTGGTTTATTTGATTTTGTAGGTTCCTTGATTCAATATCCCATCTTTGATCAATTTCTTGTTGTAATTGCCTATAAATCTCCCCTATTTTCTCATTTACTACTTGAACAATCAACTTTCTATTATCGACATTATTACCTGGAGTCTTGACTTGCTGATTTTGTTGGAGATAGTATATTTGACTTTGTATTTTTTTCGCTTCATTCTCCCAGATTTTAGACATTTTTTCTAATTTATCATAAGCATCTTCTACTTTATCGTCTACTTCATAAACAAGTTCTTGAGTATCTAAATCACCAGTTTGATTAACACCATTATTCGGTTGTTTGGTATTTGTATAAGCTTTGTTATATCTTTTCAAAAGCAGCTTTATTCTCCTCCAATCTTGCCAAATATAAACACATAAACCACTTAAAAATACAGCTATTACCAGCACTATTATGACAACAAATGTCTCTAATTTTAGTCTACTTTGAAACTGATTTAATTGATTATAAATTTCTTGTTTTTCAGAGTTTAAATTCTTAATTTCTTCCTCATTCTTCTTAGCTATAGCGGCTAATTCATTATTTCTTGCTTCCAAATCAGCTATTTTTCTAGCCAATTCTTTGTCATCATCTTTATCGAGGGTAACAGATGAAGGTAAACCAGTAACTTGACCAAGATCGATAATTTTAGCTTTTAGCTGTTTGCTGTTTTCTGTCAATGACTCATTTATTTTACTTTGCGTATCTGGACCTAAGCGTCCAAAATAAGATACTTCCGGATTTGTAATAATCTGCAAATTTAGTTGGACTTCACCAATTTTGTCTTTGCCTAATCCACCTTTTAATTTTTCAGTTATTTCTTTAATGTTACTAATATTTTGATTTATGCTATTAAAATTTTGCTCTAAATTTTCTTGATTTCTTATTTGCGAAATTTGATTTTTATACGTATTAACTTTTTCTTCCAGTTGTATTAGTTTTTCATTAACCTTAGAACTATTTACTGATTCCCTATTTTTGGAACCCTCTCTTACTGCAGCAATGTCCTTAATAAAATCGTCTAATAATGTTTGAAATTCATCGTTTGTTTTTTGAATATCATCAAAGCTGTTCTTTAAATTTTCCTGATCTAAATTTCCCTGATCTGGATTTAAAGGACTTGATGTTATCGAAGGACTAGTAAGTATTGTGTTTGGATCTGTTTGTACACAAGCCACTAAAGAACCAGACATTAATACCAAAGACAGCAATAAACTGTATGTGCTTTTCCAACTATATATGCTTTTCCACATGATAACTAACCTCTTAGTTCAATAAATTAACCAATAAATTCCAGTTTCCCTGGCTCGGACAGTTGCCACTTTTCTTCTCCAATAGAAGAAACTTTAGCAGGCTTTAATAGTTCAAATTTACCCTTAGATCCTTCACTATTGACACCTTGACACTCAAACAAATTTTTCAGAGTATCGATGCTATATTCATTAATCTTTATTGTATCGCTAGGAACTAAATACTGCGAACTACCTTGTTTTAATATCCAATAGTTGCCCCGGCGCTTTTTTTCCAGAACTGATTTACCAATACCTAAACGACTGTTATCAATACTCTCTGTTGCTGCTGAAACAGTTATCGCATTTTGTGATAAAACAGTACGTTTTTCTTCGTCCTTGTAGTCTTTTAACAACTGTTCTTCTTCACTCAGAGGTAATTGATATTTTCCTTCCTCCTCTACTTCTCTGGTGGTATTTAGTTCTGTAGATGTTTGCAACTTTACTTGCGGGTCTATCGTTGTGCTCAATGGCAGATATTCTGGATTATTTTTGAACCATTCTCCAAACAAACTAATCAACTTTTTGATAGGCCTCAACTCATCTTGGAGTTTTGAGATCTCATTATTAATTTGGTTAATTTCTTCTCTTCCTGCCTCTAAAGAAGCAGTATTGTTGTTCTGCTTCTGAATTAGTTCTTGCAACTCCTCTTGGAGTTTTGAGTTCTCATTATTAATTTGGTTAATTTCTTCTCTTTCTGCCTCTAAAGAAGCAGTATTGTTGTTCTGCTTCTGAGTTAGTTCTTGCAATTGAGATTTGAACGATTCTAACATTTGAACCAATTGCTCTTTTATGTTATGCTCCCAAGTTGCAGCATGTGCTGATGTTTCTCTAATATTTTCAAACCCTTGAGGTTTATCGCCAGTTAAACTATCATGCAGAGCATAACCACAATTCCGACAAAAATTATCGCCCTTGTTTACTTCAGCCTGGCACTGTGGACAGTTACTCATATTTCCTACTAAGCTCCTTAACTTCTCTAAAATGGTATATTGTGACGAATTATTAAATCATTTTTACAGCTAGTCATTAAAGCTATCTAACACACCCTACTAGACCAACAAATCTCAAATTGTGCATGACTACGGATTAATAAATCCCTTTTTTAGTATGAATTTAAGCCCTCTAAAGCACCCTAAAAGTTTTGCTACAATAGCCCAAATTAAGCAAATTAATATGATTGCAGATTCAGACATATCTAGTAGTATCCCTAGCAGCCTAATTTCTGGCTGCCAGTATTGAGATTCTAGTCAGAATTAGACCACCTACTTACCTGCCCACTCCTTAGCTAAAACATGTAATAAAGCCTTCAGCCCCATAATAAAAGGCGGTTCCACACGAATATCATCCGTTTCTCCCTTCATATTCAACAAAACATTTGTCAACTCCCTCTGGGTATTTCGCCAAAGAGTCTGGTTATAAGTAGATTCTGGTTCTGCCCCTGGCTCGTTCCCCAGTTCATAATCCTGTAGCGGGAGAATTTCCTCAATCTCCAACTCCTTCAAAGATACATGAAAATCATCTAGAAACGTTCTTAACTGTACTAAATCAGGAATTTTTAACTCCCGAATATTTCCCTCAAACTCCAAGCGTTCTCTCCAGTTGATGGGATTACCATTAATTTCACAATCCTCTCCTGCAATCAACGGATCTTTAGTTTTCCTCCCTAATCCTGTCAACTTAGTACGACCCAAGACCAAACCACAAGCTACCTCGTCTTTTGGTCTCTGACTCAATCTCGTTTTTTCCAATATGCGATCATCAAATCCAGAGCCTTTAGTCAACATCTGACTCAGCAGCTCGTTAACTTCCGAAGAAGGAAGAAATTTACCCCTTTCAGCTAACCAGTTTAACAATCGAGAACCATTTCCGCCAATATAAACAGGAGTAATTTCGCGACTCTTGTATTTTTCCTCTTGTTCAAGAACTCCCAAGATTGTCCCCACATAGTAATACAATCCCCCCATACCAATTGCCATCAGCCGGAGCAAACCTTGAAACTTCGGATCGTCCTCTGCAAAATCCCTTTTATTCTTCAGCCACTTTTCACTTTCCAGGCGTAGAAATACATCCAGCTTGGCACTAAACTTGTCTTCAGTTAATCGATCCCAGTCTTTCAAATTCTGCTCGAATAGCTGGGAGAAAAAATTTGGATTCAATTCTAAAAAATTCGACAACAAATGACGACCAGCCAATAAAACCGAACATTGATGAATGAGCTCGTTGTTGTACCAAACCGAAATATCTGAAGTTCCACCTCCCATATCAATACAAGTTGTTCGGATTAAATCATGTCTTTCCTGGTCTGCAAAATATTGAGCGATCGCCAAACTCTCAGTTTTGAATAAACCTACATCATCTGACTGCGGGCAAATGTGTGTAATTCCAGTTTGAGCTTGAAGTTCCTCCGTCAAATCTTGCTAAGTCTTCGCATACCTATTTTTATCACGACGAGAAAAAGCCGTAGGATAGGAAATACACCACTGAATTTGTTTGACTCCTTCCTTGGCGGCAACCGCGCTTACATGTAAGGCTAAATGTTTCAAAAACAATTTGTTAGGATGGTAATTTTTCCACTTCAAGTCTGTTTCTATCCATCCCCTGAGCGGTTCAAACCTGTTGCGATCAGGAATATATATCCTGCCATCAATAATTGGGAAATCTAGGTTTTCCGTCTTATTTGGCTTCCCCCTAGTTGTCAGCACGCTAGACAAGGGTAACGGTTTGTCAGTCGGGATAAAGCTTTCCGGGACAAAGTATTCAAACAATACAGGCCTGCGGGTTTCTGTCAAAACCTCCGTCACCTTCAAGTGCAAATTTTCCAACTTCAATGGCTCCGATAAACCGTTACTATTGACATAGATATTGGTGAAAGAAGTGCCGAAATCTACCCCCACTTTCCATCGTTCTCCCAGCCTAATTTTCTCTGGACTTTTCAGCAGAATCAAGCCAATGGGACTTCCAGAACTATCCTGACACTCAATGAAACTAGGAAATTCTTCTAGGTGAGTTATTTGATAAGCACCCCTACCATCTATAAAAGGATGACGATCTTTCGCTTCCGGTAGAAACACTTGAAAAGTATCCTCTCCAAATTCAGCATCGTAATAAAAAGCATAATAAGAGCGCCATCCATCCGCCAGGAAATTAGGCCATACTTCCAATACCGGAACTTCCGGCAAAGCATTTTTATCTTCTATGGGATAATCTTTGGAAATCCGATAATTCTGAGGTTGCCGAGGGTCATCTTTCATCCCTGACAAAGGCAAGTCCAGGGTTACCCGCACTTGAGGTCCATCACTACTATTTATTTGAGCAAACTCGACCTTAGCGATTAAATCTTCCGGAGTAAAATAGTCGAGAAGTATAGGATTGATAGGTATCAGGGGCGTAATACTTTTACCCTGAAAAATTAACTTCGTCCCCGGAGGTAGGAAAGCTCCCGGTAGAGCATCTTCTTGGTCTACAAACCGAAATTCTTCCATAAATAAATCCTTGGACTCCTTCCACTCAACATCTGGCCAAGTAATTTTCTTTTCACGCAAGTCTTGTATTTGTAGGGAAGCCAGAGTTTGCTCCTCGTGTATCCAAATATCTTGAGGCGGTTTTCCCCAAGCTGAAGAAATGTTCTGGTCAATAATCAATAGAGGTTTTACCTGCCCCTTATTCTTACTAGGAACTAAGCGAACCCAAGAAGACTGAGCCTCAGCTTTCACCGGACGATTAATACCTTCCAACACCCCTCGATTAATGGCCACACCAAAAAACTGAGGATTATTGCTCAAACTCAGGCCCTGGTCCATTGGGCGAGGCCCCAAACTATTTTGGAAGTCATCTAGCAATCCGCCGATCGCATCAATTGCCTCTGCTTGGCCCTCATAGGAAGTATCGCCTAAAATTCCCCGCAAATTTTCTAACCAGCGCCAGAGGAGAGCCTTCTCGCTGACATTGAGATGTGGTTGAGGAGACTCCAACTGACCCGTCAGTTTGTTCCACCAAGGCAAGCCATTCCATTTTCCTTCTTCAGAGGGGGCCACTATAGTACTAGGAGTAGTAAGACCCACAAGTATACCATACCACAGAAATATATAAATGTCTTGCCAGGGATTTTTGGTTTCTAAGGCATACAGGGCATTAACTGGATCCGGTAGCAGTTCGTATAGAGAACGGGCGAAAGGATTTTGGTCTTTTTCTAGCCCCAAGTCTAAAAATTGAGCAGTTATGGGAAAGCGGCGTACTTCTGCCAAAGCAACCGCCGCCAACATCCCCTGCCACTGTTGGACCATTTTATCTCGGATGGGATAATAGGGATTATGTAAAGCCATCTCCATGGATAAGGGACGAGCCCACATAGTCGGTACAGAGCTAACACTTTTCATTTCTCCTGGAGCTTGATAATCCAGACTAGAGGCCACATCTTGAAAGGCTTTTGCTGGTTGTGCCTCCCATTTACCAGGAGTATCGCTGGATTTCACATCACTATCCCGCTTTAACTTGGGCAGGACTAAAACGTAACTTTTGTTGACTTGTGTTCCTGTCATATCAGTTATCAGTTATCAGTATCGACAGCTAAAGCCAGAGGCTTGAAATACCTATGACATTTTTTTCATCCCCTTCAAAAGGGAGGCTTGAAACCTGATTTTTTTGCCATAATTGATATCCTCCCCGTCCTAAAGTCCCGGGAGAACTTATACTGTGCCTAAGCTCAAGGACTGTTTGACGTTTTATACTTAGCATGCGCTCTGGGCTCCGTAGGTAGTTGCTAACTTAAGTTTTTCCTTAAATCCTAGAGGCCATATATACGGACTTAGCCAGTCCTATAGTCCCACCGGGTGGAGTAGCCTTAAGTCCATCCTTGAGTTTTTTCACCGTATCTCGGGATTTTTTGCCTTTATCGCGACTATCCCCAACTATCAGATTTGGCAGTTCATTTCCGGCCAATTTTTTGTTAGGGGGGAAAGCATCGGCTTGAAACAAAGCGATATTATCACCTTCGCACTGATGCAGAGAGTATAGCCAGCCCAAATAATCT
The DNA here is from genome assembly GCA_018457135.1 of Trichodesmium erythraeum GBRTRLIN201. Taxonomy (GTDB): domain Bacteria; phylum Cyanobacteriota; class Cyanobacteriia; order Cyanobacteriales; family Microcoleaceae; genus Trichodesmium; species Trichodesmium erythraeum. The sequence continues at coordinate 80,537 of JAGGDU010000220.1, forward strand.
TCACACCAATTATTAATTATTCCAATAGCTTCCTGTTGGTCAACATCAGAAAAGTCCGGTTTAGTCTCCCCAGATTTACTGCCAGTTTGGTAGAATTCCATCATCCAGGGAGCCAACCTTTGAAAGCGAGCATTTTTTTCCTTTTTCGCTTCTTCTAGTTCGGGAGCAATTTCTGCTAGCCATGTAAAAGCAAATCTGGTGGCATTCACTAACTCTGGTTGGACTTCTGCCTTGTCTGGGATATCGTCCCAGGAAATAGTCCCACTCTGCTGGCGAGTCATCAATATCACAGACCCTTTGGCTGTAGATGAATCTCGCCAAAAGTTACGCGCAGCCAATGCGGCGTATAGTTCTAGGAAATGGGGATCGTTGCGCTGACTATCTTTGCCGATACTAAAATTGACTCGGGATAAGTTTTGATTACCTAGGAGATAAACTTGGTCAAAGATTTCCTGACCTTGAGTGACGTAATAACGAAGGGCCGCTTCCGTGTTCAGTAAAAACTGCTCGGAGCGAGCGTAGACCCCATCTGGGTTTTCCCCGGGTGTTGGAGCAAAGCCAAAATAGGGGAGTACAAAGAGGCAACCAGTTTGAACCCGATCGCGTACTTTGATTTTCTTCAACTTATTATCGATCAGGCGGGCAATAGTCGGCAGTCCAGAAGCCCCGGTCCCCCCAAATATAGACCCACACAGAAAAATTTTTGCCTCTTTACCGCCACCGGTATCTCCCTGAATTTCCTCGATCAATCTTCCCCAAGGCTCTTGCTCCAACCTGTCCAAATCTACCTGACTCATCACCGCTGCACCAATGGCCGGTCTGCCCCTAAATCCTACATCTAAGTTAGCTTCCCGTTCTTCTTTAGTATAAAGGACATCGAATAAATGGGCCAAAGTAGGTTGTTTTTGCTTGATTGTGTTGTAGTTAAAAAATGTTCTCAGTTCTTTCTCTTGGGCAAAAGGCGACCAATGATCGAAAGATTCGATTTTGCTTTTCATCCACCCACAATCTTTTTTGTCCCCAGTAGGGATCAAATCATAAGTTTTTTTATAGAGACTGATACTAGTCCTAGCACGAGCCAGATTTCCATTAGTTTCATCTGCATCTACAAATAAAACCTTAATGGGCTCTTCAGTAAATAAGCCTATGGCAGCTAATTTAGCTACTGCTTCAACACATTTAGCCCCCGTTCCACCAATTCCAATCAGATAAAGTCCCATAATTATTCGCTAAAAAAACGACGCAAGTAAATTGAACCTGGGGGAACAAACTTTAAACTCCCAGGAGTAGTGGTTGCAGTTGGCAACCAAAAAAGTAATAAGATGTCCAACACAAAAAAGATAGTCAAAAACACAAGTGCATCATTACTACCTTGAAAAAAGCCTATGGCCCCACAAATACTCAATACCGGGACTTTAGCAAATTTCAAGCCCAAACAAACCCTAAACTCTCTTTATGAG
>JAGGDU010000221.1 GCA_018457135.1 Trichodesmium erythraeum GBRTRLIN201
GGATTAATTTTGGCAGTATAGAGGAATTACAAAATGCTCGTTCCTAAAAGTTTAAACAAGTTAACCCAAAAAGTAATAGCTCGAATCACTGGCTGGAAATTTATTGTTAATGCTTTATCAATAGCCAATATTTAGGTAGCGATCGCCTTTCAGTATTAGACTTCTCCGAAAATAGTCAAATCAATACTATAACTATCTTAATTGGAGCGATCGCTATTTCAAGAAGATAGTTGATTTTTACAGTCTCATAGGTATTAGAGATAGTTAGTATTAATATATAGCCCTAATTATAGTATTTTCAACCAAGAATTTTTTCAGAAATTATTGGCAAATTTATTAAGACAAAATAACCGTCCCTATTCCCAGTCTTACAAGTCCACAAATAGTCATTATTATTTGCGTATATTTATCAGAATTTAGCCTGAATCTTTCCTGGGCTACTCGAAATATTTTGAGTAATCTAATTATATGTTCTACAAAAATTCTTTCAGATGCCAGCTCTTTATTTTGAGACTTTTCCTTACTGGTTAATTCTTGAATATGGGGCTTTTTTTTAGGCGTTTTTATTGCTGGTTCTCCCACATAAGCTTTGTCCCTGGTAAATTTTTGTTCTTGATGGAATTTTTCTTGGATTTCACGAAAAAAATTTATATCACTTATTTGGCCTATTTTTCCAGCTTCGATATCAACAATATCTTTACCATTGGTTAACACAATCATCTAACTTTTTCTTGTATGACTTTTTTTCTTTCCTGAGTAATATTCTTTTTGTTCTTCAGATTTTTCTGGCCTTTCTATACCGTGTTCATAGCTATCTATGATTAACTCACACTCTGTTAAAATTTCCTTAATAATTTCTTTGTCACTTGAGTTTTTTTTACCTGTTCTAGGAGACTTGATGGTAACAACTCCCCAATTATTGGAAACCAATAATTAAAGATATCATTGGCAGTAGTTTCACTGACTCCAAATTGAATTCCTAATAGTTGAAAAGTTGTCAAATGTCTTAAATAAGTTAAGGTTAAAATGATTTGTTCACAAGAACGATAATTTAGGTGATCTACCACCACCAGAAGCGATTATTCTAACTTTTTTAGCTGTGGCTATTTCTTGCTTCTTCGATACAAAGTTTTTCTGCTTGTTTTAATAACTTTTCTACCTATTCATACTTGATACCTAATAAACGTTCTGATTCTTGTGGAAGATGTCTGAATATACTCAAGTATATTAGTCATAATTTACCTACAAAAATTTCCATTTTTTATTACTCTATCAAAATTTATTGATTTTTCGGAGATGTCTATTTAATATTGAAAAATTGATCGCTCCTAATCATTTGTAAGATTCTTTTTAAAAATGGTATGATTTAGATTTATCATGATTAGTTTATATCAAAAATAAAAAATTAATTTCATTTTCATTAGACCTCTCCAAAATAAAAATTAAGGTAAAATTGTAGTAGCAAATTATATATAGTCTGTAGACCTCTCCAAAATAAAAATTAAGGTAAAATTGTAGTAGCAAATTATATATAGTCTGTTTCCAAATTAATAATGTATTAGAATATATTTATAACCATCTAAAATAAATAAAAAGAATTATTGGTATTACAGATGAACAGCTAATAAAATTAATATAAAACCCTCAAAAAGTTGAAAAAAAAAGACAGGCGATAGCCAGCAAAAAAAAGGTTAATCAAGGTAGGAGGAGGAAGAAAAAAGTCTTTCAGCAAGACAGAAGAGATAATATTGACCTTATATTATTTGCATCATGTACCAAAATTTCAGCGAGTAGAAGCAATATTTGGAGTTAGCTCATCAACAGCAAATAATATTTTTCAGGCTTTGGATAGATATTTTGAGGTAATTATTACCATCTAGTTTACTAGAGAAATTCTCGGGAAAAGAAAACGAATCTTTATGGATAAAAGAGGCTTTGCCAGAAATAGAATTGATAGTTGATAGTACAGAGCAAGATAAAGAAATACCAAAAAATAATGATAAATAGAAAAAGTATTATTCAGGAAAGCCAAAAAGTAATAAATTTAAAAATCAAATAGTAATCACAGAAAAGGCAGAAAAAATAGTAGATGTAATAGTAGGATAAAAAAGTCCATAAAGTGATATAAAGTTATTCAACAAAACCACAAAAAAGTTGGATATATAAGCAAGATTTTCAAGAGATAGGGGGTATCAAAATGGTCAAAAATTAACACGCCAAACAAAAAAAAGAATCCATAAAATGTCGAAAAAAGTAAAGATATAGAATCAAAGAAAAAAGGTTAATCAAGGCAGGAGGAGGAATAAAAAAGTCTTTCAGCAAGACAGAAGAGATAATGTTGACCTTATATTATTTGCATCATGTACCAAAATTTCAGCGACTAGGAGCAATATTTGGAGTTAGCTCATCAACAGCAAATAATATTTTTCAGGCTTTGGATAGATATTTTGAGGTAATTATTACCATCTAGTTTACTAGAGAAATTCTCGGGAAAAGAAAACGAATATTTATGGATAAAAGAGGCTTTGACAGAAATAGAATTGATAGTTGATAGTATAGAGCAGGATAGGGAAAAGCAAAAAAAAATGATGATAAACAGAAAAAGTATTATTCAGGAAAGCCAAAAAGTCATAAGTTTAAAAATTAAATAGTAATCACAGAAAAGGCAGAATAAATTGTAGATATAATAGGAGGATAAAGAGGTCAAAAAAGTGATATAAAGTTATTCAAAAAAACCACAAAAAAATTGAATACATAAGCAAGATTTCAAAGAAATAAGGGGTATCAATATGGTCAAAAATTAACACGTCAAACAAAAAATAAGAAGCTATAAAATGTCTAAAAAAGTCAAGATATAGAATCAAAAAAATCTCAAAAAATAATATTTGTAGAACATATAATAAGACCGATAAAAATATTCATAGTGGCACGATAAAGATTGAGATTTAAAGACAGTAACTATGAAAAAGTAATTTAAAAAATATGTAGTTTATCAAGATTAATAAGAGGATATTTTTTATTATTATAGGTCATAAATTTTGCCCTAAAAAAAACAATAAAAAACTAGACAAAAATGGTAAATAACTAACAGTAACTATCTGTAATACTATAAAGCCTGTAAAAAATGACTATCTGGTGGAGCTAAAGCCTGTAAAAAATGACTATCTGGTGGAGCTGGCGATCGCTCCCCAAAAGATAGTTACAGTAAGTGTTTGATAATTTTTGGAGATGTCTATTTGTTATATGAACCTATGCCACTAATAAAATGCGATTAATCTACATAAGTATAGTGGCAAGCACTACAAAAGCACCAAAACAAGTATAAATACGCCCCCATATTACAACTAGGCGACGATATTTACCTTGATACCAGGCAAAACAACCCTCTTGTTGAAAACGAGGTACAGAAATTTTGATCCCTCGTCCTGGTTTCTTTTTGTCTTTCCAAAGTCGTTTGGGCAGTTGAGGTCTAATCCCTCTTTGATACCTTGCTTGTCTTTGTCGTTGACAATCATATCCTTTATCAGTGGTAATAACTTGGAATTGCTTACGTGGAGGGCCCCGTTTTTAAGTTTTCACACTTAGTACTATCAATTAAGGGAATTAGCTGTTCTCTTTCATTGCCATTAGAGGGGGTAGTACAGTTAGCTACTGGTAATCCATTTTCTTCTCTCAAGGTATGAATTAAAATCCCCTTCCTTTTATGGCCATAAGCTACATCCTCTCCTCTACCCTGACCGGGGTAAAAAGAGCCGTCCACGGCTGTGTAGCTCCAATTAATTAGTCCTTAGTTTTCTGGAATTCCTAAAATTCGTCCTTGTAGGTATTTGAGAGTTCTATCTTCTTCCTAACGCTTCAGCCATCTGTGTACTGAACTCTTGGAGGCCCAAATCTCTCAAGCTGGTACATCACAACAATGACAACCTATTATTAATATGTAGAGAAGAGTATGATTTTACATATCGTACGGGGAGTATGAGGCACACGTTTACCTCTTTTTTGTGGTGAAATAGGAAAAATATCTTCAAATAACTTCCAGTCTATGTCACTTAATCCTTTAAATTTACCTAGCATCTTTTTTCAATTTACCATAACTGAGTAACGCTTATCGTAGTATCATCATTTGACTATTAGTGGGATAGATTAGTATAATTAAGCAATGCTATAACAGGAGATAAGTATGGAAGATAATGCAAACTATAAGAATGCCGTTGATATTTTGAGTACAATATCTATTTTAAAGGAATCCTTTTCTGTTACTGAAATAGAACTTTTTGTAAAGCTGACAAACTTTCAAAGATATAAAGCAAAAGTTAAGATTATCTGTCAAAGTGAGCCAGCTATCTCTATCATTTGTCTGATCACCGGCGAGGCTCGTGTTATTTCCAATGATTACCAATTGGCAATATTAAGAGAAGGAGATATATTTGGAGAATCAATGTTTTCGAATGAATGCATTCGTACGGCTAATGTGATTGCGAGTACAGATGTCTCTGCTATCATATTTACAGTAGAAGATTATGAAAGACTAACTAGGATTTCTCCAAACATTGCTCTAAAGTACAAGCTTTTTTTTGAGGCAATTTATAAATATCACAAAAGAAAAGATGATAAGTTTTTCTCTGTTGATTCCACAAAGTATCTTGCCCTTATTGCTCATAATGAAATGAAAAGTAGCTTGGTTGAGTTTGTGAAAGAACATATAAAATTGATTACTAAATTCCCACTTGTGGCTACAGGTACTACGGGACTCCTTCTTCACCAAGCAACAGGTGTGGTACTTTCTCGAAAAGTAAAGTCTGGACCTTTAGGAGGGGATCAAGCCATTGGAAGCATGATTTCCACAGATAATATTTGTGGTGTATTGTTCTTTCGTGATCCTCTTTCTTCACACCCTCATCATGCGGATATTGAGGCCCTATCAAGATTATGTGATGTCTATCAAGTTCCTTTGGCTACCAACCCTTCTACTGCTAAGGCTATTTTATTGTATCTAGACAATACTCCTTTAGAAGGTAAGCATAATTTCAGTTTAGCATTGACAAAATATCAAGAAAATCAAAGTCGTATAGTTCACGGGGGGGTGACAAGCAGCTTGAAACCATTGGGAGATAGTGATTATCCAGATATTCACTCTGTCAAAAATTGACTTTTTTTTGAGAATGATAATTATTCTTTCTAAGATATGGGTTAGCGATATAGCTGCCGCCACCATCCTCCGTCAAGGCTAATTCACATCACCGAAATTAGGTTGATTTATTATTCAATAATAAAATTACATCACATTAATGTAAATCAATTAAAAAATTTTTAATAATCAGATAAATGGCTAGACATTGACTGTAAATAATTAGATATTATCTAACATTGACAGAGCTTTTAATCCCCTTTGATAATCAGACTTTTTTTTGAGGACTAAGCTTTATTATCTGTTAAACAATGTCAACTAAATAATTCCCAGCAAGTACCCATAATTCACTATATATACCTACCCAAAAATTACTATGTCTTCTGTCTCTTCGTCCTGGTTCGTTTAATCGACAAATATATCTTTGACATTCTAATTTTTTAATATAATTACCATGATAAAATGAAGCAGTGTAAGCAATGGCTACTAATAGAATTAAATTAGTCAAACGTTGTATATTAGCCTGACTACCTTCTAGGTTATATCCTCCTTTCTTACAATCAGACAACATAGCTTCAATACACATTTTCGACCGATAATTTTTGATAATTTCATCTTTTCAAGATTTGTCAACAAGTACCAAATTTCTTTCTCCATTTTATTTTTATATTTTCTTTTCCAATAGGTAACTCAATTAAAATATCCAAATCCTTTTCGACCGATAATTTTTGATAATTTCATCTTTTCAAGATTTGTCAACAAGTACCAAATTTCTTTCTCCATTTTATTTTTATATTTTCTTTTCCAATAGGTAACTCAATTAAAATATCCAAATCCTTTTTTATGAGTAATATTAATGTTACTTAAAAATATTTAAGTTCCCACAGATACGGCTAAATCAGTGAATTGCTGGTACTTTTTACCAGTTTTTATATAGTGAAGATTCATTTTTTTCCTAAAAACAAAAGAATTTTTTTGAGGTAATTTTAGCTTTTTTAGCCAGTTTTATAACTCTACACAATGGAATTATCGATCTCCAATAACTACAAGCTTATATTTTTTTATAACCGTAAAAATAGTTTAATAAGTAAATTTTTTTCTGCCAAATTACTAGAGCTTTTTTTATTCAAAACTAGCCAATAAATAGGTGATGCTCGTTACTAGCCAATAAATAGGTAATGCTCGTTTTTTATATATGAAAGCAATAACGAATATATTACTATCTTTCCATTGTTTCTTATCTATGGTAAAAATCAATTTACTACCATCGGGAAATTATAGACTAATAATCATAATTATCATCGGCAACTACAACAAGGGAAAGCTCAAAAATATAATGTTAAAAATCTTTGTATATGTTTCCGGCGACTCTCATATTTAATTGGTAAAGGAAAACAGGCAACTAATCTTTCTATTTCAACAGTTTTGTGAAAAGTTAATAACCAAACTAAAATTTTTCAAGTTTGGAATTGACTTTCAGTCAAAGATTATTGAAAATCTGACTCAGATAATGAAAAAAAATCCATTGGGGTCGGTCTATTTATATAAGTGGACTGAATTTTTTTACCATATAATGTGATTTGTCGCTACCACAAAGGTTGACACAAAAATGGTAATATTGGTTAGTGATCTCTAATCTACATCTTAAAAAGAATAATTATTATTCTCAGAAAAAAAGTCAATTTTTGACAGAGTGAATATCTGGAAAACCATTATCTCTCAATAGTTTCGAGCTGCTTGTCACCCCGTGAGGTAGTTAACCTAAGTAAGCCCATTTCCGGTTATCCGTTTATAGGGTTTGGTTATATTCAGAACAGGACATAAAACTTTCACTTCATCACGACTCCTCTCCTAAACGTCCCAATTCAAGAGGACATCCTTAAATTCCACCTTAGACCTAATGAGTCCTTAATTGTTAACTGCTTTTAAGTCGTTGGCATTTTTAAGGTCGTGGCAATGACAGGGCAACAGTTGTTTATTCTTAATTGTAGCGAGCGCCTAACTACAGAAATTGAAAGCAGTTTGCTCTTTTTTTTCTCTCAATATCCAATCTTACAAAAAAATAGCGCGATCGCGCCAGAGCAAAAGCTGTTAGATCTCTAACCCAAAGACGATGTAAAAAAAAATATTACTCTGGAAAAAACAAAAATCATGCATTAAAAAACAAAATAATAACTACATAAAGAGGAACATAAATAGTAGATTTGATAATTGGATAAATAGGGCAATAAAGCGATATAAATTTACCCATAAAATAGCCAAAAAAATTTTATAAAAAACAAAAATTTTAGAGAGATAAAGGAGCTCAAGAAACTGAGAGAACTAGGATATCGAAAAAAGTCTATAAAAAAATAATTTTTCCCATAAATTCAAGAAGATAACAATAAAAAATATCAGAAAATAATATTTGTGGAAAATGTAATGTGGAACATCTAATTAGGTTGATAAAAATATTTAGAGTAGCCAGAGAAATATAGCAATCCCATATTGGTCGCAACAGATATAATAGTAAGAATAACAGA
>JAGGDU010000222.1 GCA_018457135.1 Trichodesmium erythraeum GBRTRLIN201
TAAATAAATGGTTTTGATAATTTTACCTTATTTTTTATTTTGGAGATGTCTATTGTTTAATTCCATTTTCCCCTAACTTCTCTCTTAGATTTTCCACAGACTTGTTCAAGAAGGGAATGGCGATCGCTACTCAAGCAAACTCAATAGGTTCCATAAAAATATCCTTCACAAATTTAATTTTTTGGAAATTATAACCTACCAATAGTCAAAAAACAAAGATAAGCAAGCTAAGAGTTTATTCATAAAGATAATTTAAAAAAAGTTTAGTCTCAGTTAAATTAAGTGTTGTGATTAAATATCGTTTAGATATTTTGTAAGCAATAAAATATTGTTAAACAGATTTGTCGCAATGGTGTCAGAGTAGAAGTGATCAAAGGAACCTCACAAAGTTTTGAGCAATAGCCTAAACGATAGATTTGTTGAACGTACTTATGGGAGGTTAAATAGATTTAGACGCTTAAGTAAGGATTACGAAGTCTATTCAGATGTAAGTAAAGCAATGATTTATGGACCATTAATCCAACTGACGCTTAAGAGACTAGATAATTTAAGATTTACTTTATAAATTAGCCCTTAAAATCAAACTTATTTAACTTTAAAGTCAGAAAAAATATATTCAATACCACTTTGAATTCATCAATCATTTTTTTTTCTTAGTTATACATCTGCCGTCTGTTTTTTATATACTTTACTATTCGTAAAATTATACTTTCAAAATTGTATTATTCTGGATTTTTTTTAACTTATAGAGTAGGAAAATCAGAAAAAGTATTGAGTAAGAATAGCCAGGAATTGTTATCAAATTATCTGACATCGGATTTAAATATCCTGCCCTTAAAATTAAACTTATTTAACTCTAATAACTGGAGCTTTTAAAAAAAACTAAGGAATTGCGCTCCACAAAGTAGAGGTTTTAATGTCGCGACTATAAACCTATACAACTATAGTGAATATCACCAAAATTATGTACTATATATAGTATCTTTGCGTAAGTCCTGATGAATTTCAAATTGTAATTTTTCCAGGTCTTCTGGACGGTCAATATCAGAAAGTTTAGGTAAATAGTGAATATCTAAATTAAGATTTTGAGCGATCGCCATAGTTTTTGACAATACTTCAGAAGTTCCCCAATTAATTCCTTGAAACAACTCAGGAATAATTTTTTTGAGGCCAATTAAATAATAACCCCCATCAGTTGCCGGACCAATGATCACATCATATTCAGTTAATTTAGCAAAAGCTTCCAACATAATATCCACAGTTAAGCTTGGGCAGTCGGTACCAATAATTACAACAGACTCCATCTCCTGATAAAAAGCAGATTCAAAAGCTCTTGCCATACGTTCACCTAAATCACCTGTACCCTGTTTTTGATATTTTAAATTAAGCTCCACTCCTAACCAATTTTTCATTAACTGTAAATTGCCACCAGCAAATCTAACTTCAACTAACAATGCCATCATATTAGATAACTTCTTAGCTTTTATGACAGTTGTCTCAGTCATATGAAACTGAAGGTTTGCGGCACCTTTAGCCCCCAAAACAGGAATTAACCGTGTTTTTGTTGTTCCTGGTTCCGGATAACGAGTAAAAATAATTAGCTGTTGATTTTTCATTTTTAGATTGTTTTCTACTAAACTTATCTAAAATTACTCACGCCGGAATTGGATAAGTTTTGGCAGTTTAGTTTCTCCTTTATTCTTAATAAAGCCAATTCTCATGCATTAATACTATACTTAGATAACAATTGAGAAATTTAAGTGATGAACATACTCTCTGACAGGACTTATTGGTATACTTTGATCCTTATTAATCTTAATTTGTTGACCTGTTGTAGAGACTTCCTTATATAACGTCCCTACCCACCAGCATCCCCTCGTTGGGAGGGGAGCAAGGTAGGTCTCCTACTATTGTTGCTATTGTATCTTTGAAAAGTTGTTGCAAAATGGTTAAACTGATCCTCACCCTAACTAATAGCCTGATCTCTTTGATCAAATTTTTAAGCTTTAAGTTTTGACTGTTGAATGCACGAGTTTTAACTTTTAATTTGATTAAGCGATCGCTGACTCTTGAGTACGAGCAAAAATCATCCTACCCGCAGAAGTTTGTAAAGAACTGGTCACAATAACCCGCACCTCATCACCAACATATCCACTACCAGACTCCACAACAACCATTGTACCATCATCTAAATAGCCAATACCCTGAGAAGGTTCTTTACCTTCCTTACGAATTTTGATTTCAATAGTATCACCAGGCAAATAACTTGGTCTTACTGCTTGAGTCAAGTCGTTAATATTGAGAACAGGAACCTTTTGTAAACTAGCAACCTTAGATAAATTGTAATCATTCGTCAACAAAGTACCATTAATTTCCAGAGCAAAACGAACCAACTTCGCATCCACAGTAGGAATTTCTTCATAGTCTGCAAAATGGATTTGAATTTGAGAAGGATAAAGCTCTTTAAGTCTATTTAAAATATCTAACCCTCGTCTACCTCTGACTCTTTTTTGATCATTAGAAGCATCAGCAATAAGCTGTAACTCCTGTAAAACAAAGTTTGGTACCAGAATTTGACCCTCCAAAAAACCTGTCTTCAACAGACTTTCTATTCTACCATCAATAATACAGCTAGTATCCAAAATCTTAGTAGTAGAAGGTTTGAGAGTACCTTCAGCTACTAATACTGCATCCAGACTGTTAGGATTAATTAATCGTAAAAAACCACGACCATGAGTATCAGCAACATTAACTCCAGTAAAACCTAACATCACACTAGCTAAAACTGCCACAAGAGGTTTAATGAAACTAAACTCATCGGGAATAGGAAGTAAAAACAGTGGCGCCAGCATTAAGTTGGCCACTAATAGTCCAATTATTAATCCTATCGCCCGAGTTAATAATAAGTCTACAGGCATTTGTCTGAATTTAATTTCTACTCGGCGATATGTAGTTTGAAATACTAATCCCACTACAAACCCAATTAAAGAAGTGAAGGCAGATAATACTGAACGTAAACCTTCGATGTTAGTGACTTCTAGCAATACGTTAGGTGGAAGTAGTTCTATGCTATAGAAACCTATTCCCGCTCCAGCAAATACAAATGAAATAATAATAAGTGCGTCAAGCATTTTTTTAGTTTGTTTTTTGTTTTGTTTTTTGTTTTATAAGAGGTATTTCTCTAATGAGGTACTAACCAATAAAATAATGATTAAGAACCATGATTTTTGGATAATTTTTGGGTAGCTCAATGTTGCATATATTATATCTATAAAGTTGAGATACCATTCTTTAAGGTTCTCTTTATTATTAGGTTTTAACCTCAGAATCAATTTGCCGACAATTAATAATGCTGCCTTGCCTGTCAAATTACTCCTGAACTACAAAATCTATCTTACAACAAAAAAAAAGTGACTATTTTTACTTAATTTATCATTAAAATTTATGGAATATTACTAATTATATTTAGGATTGTAGTTAAATAGTTATAACTAATCAATTAAATAATGTTATAAATAAGCTACTAGAATGACTAATTCTAGTAAGTGCATTTATGAAATGTAAGGTAGTATCTATAATATTAATTTTATCTGTGTTACTCTGAACCTTTTCATCTCGCCCTGTTTTTCATATAGTCCATAGCTAAAAACACACGATACCAAGCTATTTAGCTAGATTAAAAAAATTAAAATTAACTTGTTAATCTACTGCCTAAAACTTATTTATAGCAATTTTTTTTAATTACTATTAAATTATTTAACTTTAATAAAATATAATAATTTATACCCTCAGGATTACCATAATAATACGGCTAAATAAAAGTAATTTATAATATCAAATCCTCTTGAATACTTACACTTTGGTGGAAGGAAACCAGAGTTGAGAACGCAAGATGAAGAAGATTTTTTTGATTTGCAACTGCAACTTGACTTTATCCGCTAATTATGTTAAGCGTTATTTTATTTTTATTTAAGTAATATTTTTTTCCCTAAAAAATATTACCTTTATGGTTTACCGTACTACTACCCATAATAAAATTTATAATTATTTAAAATATTTTTATATAATTATAAAATTTGTAAATATTAATACAATTAATTAATAGTGAAAAGGCCAGTCGGAAATTATTGTATTCCCAGTTCGGCTTATGTCCATATCCCTTTCTGCCGACGGCGATGCTATTACTGTGATTTCCCAATCTCTGTAGTAGGTGATGGTAAGAAAGGTGATAATTTTTCTCCAATTCAAGAATATGTAGAGGTAATTTGTCAGGAAATAAGCACTACAAAGTCTTTTGATCAACCCTTAAAAACAATTTTTTTTGGTGGTGGTACTCCTTCCCTATTGTCAGTGGGTCAATTAAGTCGGATTTTAGATGCCCTAGAACAAAAATTTGGAATTGTGGCCAATGCTGAAATTTCTATAGAAATGGACCCCGGAACTTTTGACTTAGAACAAGTGCAAGGATATAAATTCCTAGGAGTAAATCGAGTCAGCCTTGGAGTACAAGCATTTCAAGATGATTTATTACAGGTTTGTGGGCGATTACACAATGTCTCAGATATTTACAAAGCAGTAAATACATTGCATCAAGCAGGAATTATTAACTTCAGTATTGATTTAATTTCAGGACTGCCCCACCAAACTTTAGAACAATGGCAAATTTCTTTGTTAAGTGGAATAGCTATTTCTCCAACTCATATATCCAGCTATGACCTTGTACTAGAAAAAGTTACAGCTTTTGGACATTACTATAAACCAGGTCATGCTCCTTTACCTACAGATGAAACAGCAGCTGAAATGTATCGAATTGCACAGCAACTGATATCAATTTCGGGATATGAACATTATGAGATATCTAATTATGCCAAGCAAGGCTATCAGTGTAGCCACAATCGAGTTTACTGGGAAAATCATCCTTATTATGGCTTTGGCATGGGTGCAGCCAGCTATTTAGAAGGACAAAGATTTACCAGGCCGCGTACGCGGAAAAAATATTATCAATGGGTGCTATCGTTTCAAGATCATAGTTTAGAAAGTCAGGGTATTAATGCATCAAATCAGGATTTTTTGTTAGAAACACTGATGTTAGGATTTCGCTTGGCACAAGGGATAAATGTCTTAACATTATCCCAGCAGTTTGGTCAAAAAACTGTAGAAAAATTATTAATCTATCTACAACCCTATCAAAAGTTAGGGTGGGTAGAGTTTATCAATCAAAAAGGTGTAGCAACCCCTTTCTCTGATAACCAGAAACTTCCGATAGAGGGACATCTGAGATTGACTGATCCTGAAGGTTTTTTGTTTTCTAATACTGTTTTATCAACATTATTTAGTAAGATTAGTAATTCTATCAGTATGAAATGCTAAATTATGGGCATTTATACTTATAAAATACTAGGTTTATACTGGACAACTTAAGTTAAATTAATTTTGTTTTACAAAAGTTAATTAAAAATATACTTAAGTAATATTTGTTAGCTTATAATAACAGTATTGGCACTCTTAAAGATATCAGATTCAGTCGGGTTGCTAATTGGCAGCAAAAACTTAGAGGGAATTTAAATATTGTGACTATAGCACTAGATAGACTACCAAAACAGCAAAGCCAAAAGATTCTCTGTTTCTATGGGAATAATACTCGTAAAATGCAGATCGCTAGAGTTAGTAGTGTAGAAAACAAATATTGGGAGCGTACAGTTTTTCCTGGAGAACGTTTCTTATTTGAAGCAACTCCTGAAGCAGAATTAGAAATTCATCAAACTCAAGAAAATGGTGAAATTAAATCAGAAAGTTTTTCGTGCAAAGGCTTGAAAGTTGATGAATAATTAATAGTTTAAAATCTATCAAAATTAGTTTGATAGAGTATGTCATAATAGTTAGTGGTTGATATTTTTTAGGAATCATCACTAACTGTTTTTATATTAGTAAAAGCAAAGATTAATAACTTTATAAATTCTGATGAGAGACAATTAGTTGTTAAACCAAAAAATATTAACAAGTTGCACAAAAAACTGAGGTTAACTTAAAAATCATTCATCAGTAAGACTTAAAGATTCCAAAAATTATCAAAAATTGTAGCTAAAAGTATCAATAATACGGGCAAAAATTGAAATATTCAAGGTTTGACTATACCCATAAATTGACTACCCAAGTAATCTAGATAAAATCAATTAATTGTAATTGAAAATTTAACAGTATAAAATATGGTAAAAAACTATAGCCCACCCTCAGCTGAGGGATGGGTTATATTATTTTTGTTTGAATACTCACGGTGGGAAAATTTTAGGGAATTGGGAATTAGGAATTGGGAGTTGGAAATTGGGATAAATTGATGTGAGAAGAGCATTTTTATTATGAATAATTAATCAGACTTAATATTAGTAATGCAACTAGAATATAAAGCGCAATAGTACGGGCAGGAATTAATCAAAATTGACCAATATATTCCTAGTTATAAGGGTTTTTCTCATCGTAGTCATGTAGTAGAAAAATTATCTTTGAATATTAGACATCTCCAGAAAATATAGAGTTAGAGACGTTCCATACAAAGTTTTTACGGGGTAGGAAGTAGGGGAAAATAATTGATAATTTCTATAGAATAATTAACTTTATTTTTTATTATTATTGAAGATTATTAAAGAGAAGAAATGTCCAGAATCTTTTCAATAACATGACAGGGACATAAACGCAAGTATAAATGTTTTCCTTGGGGGACTCCCAGTGTCTAGGGACGGCGTCGGAGTTGCGATAAACTGTGAAGTAACCCTAAGACTCGAAGGCAGTTAATTTCAGAGGCCAGGTAGGCGAGAAGTACCAAATATCCTATAACTTGATATTAGGGAATCCAGCTCTGTCCCGTAGAGACGGGTCGGGAGGATGTCAAGTGATTAGCCAGAATAATATAGTGGTTGAGGATGACCAAAAAAATATGGAGATCAATTTAAACTCCAGGATCAATCTACTTGGAGGAATGCAACATAAATAGTTAAAACTGATAGGAGATTCAATAAAAGCATCGGAAATTATTCGGATCATTATTTTTAGCCTGACAGGATTAATCGTAATGTTCCTAGTACAACCTTTTTTTTATAGAAGCAGAATCCTAAGAATATCAGATATTGATGTAGGGACTTGGATAAATAATTATTACAACCCTGGCGGGATGATAGTTTTTGTAGTATCGGTACTGTCAACTATAATTTGGTATTTAATGACCGCCAACGCAAAAGCTCACCGATCTAAAGAAGTGGACCAGTGGGTGGTAGTGTGGTGGATATTTTTGCTATTTCCCGTATCGGGACTTTAGTGAAAAAATAGTAAAAAAAAGGGTATAATGTATACCTGATA
>JAGGDU010000223.1 GCA_018457135.1 Trichodesmium erythraeum GBRTRLIN201
GCCTATATATATGACTTTTTATTCAACTCTTTTTTTTTAGGAAAATACAATCAAGCATTTAATAATTTTCCCAAAAGCAAGGCTAATTCATTTAACTCATTTAGCTCATGTTCTGAAGCACTCCAATATTCTTTCCCATCGCCGAATTTTTCCATTTATTCTTCCTTAGTAGAAAATCACCAACTTTTATTTCATCTTCTGAGGCTCCAAAAAAGCGGCGCGGCGCAGAAATTTTTCTCCCCTTCTCAGATTTTTTTTGTGATATTATAAGATTAGATGGAGAAACTTGCCTATATATATGACTTTTTATTCAACTCTTTTTTTTTAGGAAAATACAATCAAGCATTTAATAATTTTCCCAAAAGCAAGGCTAATTCATTTAACTCATTTAGCTCATGTTCTGAAGCACTCCAATATTCTTTCCCATCGCCGAATTTTTCCATTTATTCTTCCTTAGTAGAAAATCACCAACTTTTATTTCATCTTCTGAGGCTCCAAAAAAGCGGCGCGGCGCAGAAATTTTTCTCCCCTTCTCAGATTTTTTTTGTGATATTATAAGATTAGATGGAGAAACTTGCCTATATACATGACTTTTTATTCAACTCTTTTTTTTAGGAAAATAGAATCAAGCATTTAATAATTTTCCCAAAAGTAAGACTAATTTATTTAACTCATTCTGTGAAGCACCCCTCTATTTTTTTCCCATAGTCGAATTTTTCCATTTATTCTTCCTCAGTAGAAAATCGCCAACTTTTATTTCATTTTCTGGAGCTCCGAAAAAGCGACGCGGCGCAAAATCTTTCCTCCCCTTCTCAGATTTTTTTTTGTGATATTATAAGATTAGATGGAGAAACTTGCCTATATACATGACTTTTTATTCAACAAAAATTCGTTAGTAAGAGATAATCAAGTATTCAGAAATTTTCCTGAGAAGCAACACTATTATCTAGTTGTATAAATTAATATGCTTGCTAAGGTAAAACAAAAAACTTGAACTTAAGGAAATTCAACCTAAAAATAATACTACTATTTTTTGCAAGTAGACACTAGCATTCCAGACTTTGACTACGGGTTTAAACCTGGGTGTCTTTATTTAATTACGGGATAAGAGGATAAATTTTCTGGGAATTTTCTTCCTGCCCTAAATTTTAGGTTTTTGAGCCTAAGCTTCATATTTATGATACCAGTCGAAGCACAGTTTAAGTCATTAATTTCGGCTTTTAAACAAAATTTTGCATAATTTAGTGTTCTGAGCTTTTTTCTATTGTTATATCTATTAAATCTATTGATTTGGTGGCCATTTGATAATTTCTCAAAAAAATTCGGCTCGCCAAAGGCGAGACTAAATAGGGCAAGAGGGCAAGAGGGCAAAGGGCTATTCAAAAGTCCTGGGGGGGAAACTCACAAGACGAAAACCAAAAGAGATGCTGTCCGCCTCGTCCGAGTTAAAGTTGCCGCGGAGCGCAGAGCGACACCACCAAGGATAGTAGATCCAGGAGCCGCCACGAAATACTTTTGTACTATTAGTATTACTATTTTTATTACTATTAATCCTAGCACTTCCATCTGTAGGAGCTCCTACATAATTATCATACCAGTCGTCAGCACACCATTCATCAACGTTTCCGTGCATATCATATAAACCAAAAGCATTTGGTGGAAATTTACCTACAGGAGTTGTTTGCCCTCTATATTCTCCTTTTGGCCCATCGCTGTAAGTATACTTCCCATCATAGTTAGCTAACTCAGGTGTTATGGTTTCTCCAAAGTAGAATGGTGTACTCGTTCCTGCACGACAAGCATATTCCCATTCGGCTTCACTGGGTAACCTGTACTTTCTTCCTGTTAGTTTTGATAGTCTTTGACAAAATTCTACTGCTTGGTTCCAACTAACCAGCTCCACTGGTCTCTGCCATCTATCTATACTTTCGTATGGTTCTTTAAAATATGATGGCTCTGGGTCTAGGTCTCGTTCTACTTTTAATTCTGTTCGAGAGGCGATCGCTTTCCACTGTCCTTGAGTTACTGGATATTTGCCCATAAAAAAGGAAGGAACAGTTACCTGATGTTGGGGCCGTTCATTATCTCTGCTATCCACTTCACTTTTAGGAGAACCCATGGTAAAAGTACCCCCAGGAATATAAACCATTTCCAATTTAATTTCATTACCCAAATATTCTATTTTCTGCCTAGCGCTTTCCTGACTACGCTCAATAATATTGCCAAAATTATCAACTTTTACAACTTCAAAATAAAATAATTCCCCTAGATCTAATTCTTTTGATAAAACTATTTTTGGTATAGTTAATTCAAGCTTTGCGACCTGGTATGAATGTGTTATTTTTTCTAGGGTTACTTTTTCAGGTTCTCTAAGTAATTCATTACAAAGTTGAGCATAGTCTAAAAAGTCTTGAAATTGTCCTGATGAAGCTATTTGTTGTTTAAAATCTTGGGTAATTTTTAGTAAACGAGCTAACTCTGCTTTATCTATACATTGAGAGATAGCAAAAGCTATTTCCTTGACAGTTTTCTCTGTATCTAAATACAACATTGCACCCCATGTCTGAAGTTGTAGTTCTTTGTCTCCAATAAAATGATTAGTTTTAGCTAAATATTTAATATAGCTCAGTAATAAACGGGCAATTTCTTTAATTCTTTTCTGACCAAACTTTGGGTTTTCTGCTAATTTTTGGAGTAAATAAATTCTTACTCCTTCATCCATTACATAAAGTTCATAACCAACTGGACGACACAAATTAGATAACAATAAATCAGCTTCAGAAATCCAAGGAACTTTTTCACTTTTGAGAAATTCAATTCTGAGATAATTGACTAATTCTGGAGTTAATACTAGAGGTAAAGCGACATGGGAAGCTAATAAGAAATAGGAATCTTCAAAACGACTTACAAATTGTTCTACTTTATTCTGAGCGATAATTTTATCTGTTATTTCTGTCATTTCTATATTATCTTTGTAAAGTCAAAATAGCTTGTCTTAAACCTTCTTGATCCATAGGAAACATAGGTATTAAATGAGAGATAATACTAGCTGTAGTGTTATTCCAACGCATTTTTGGAACTGGGTTAAGCCATGCTACTAAGTTAGTATGCTGTTGAATTTCCCATATTACTTCAGTTGTGCCTGAAACTCTTGTTCGCTGACGATACCCCCTAGCAGCACCTGCATCACTAATGATTAAAATTCTAGTTTCACTATCACATTTATTTAAGACAGTTTCTAAGGAAATTTTATCAGTCAAAAAAGGATCTTGATAAATATATTTTGCTGGTAAGTTATGAAAATAAGCAACGTCTACTGTTTCTATAGAGCTTTCATATTTAGCTGTTTCTACTAAGTCTTGACTGAAATGATGAAAGGGAGTCATGGAACCTTCTTGATCTACGAAAATTAGTAAATGAGCATGATTTTTTTCTCGTCGACGGTAGACTGGTTGTAAGAAAAATCCTTGTTTTGTAGCTTGTTCAACAGTCATTTTAATATCTAAAACATCTCTAAGTCCGTCAGCAATGGGGCGACGTAAATATCGCCAACTATAAACCATAAAACGGCGAGAAATGGGATAATAAGTATAAAATTCGGCGTCGTTTTCATGTTCTCGTATTGGTTGAATATTAGTGATAGGTAGTGGGGATAGTTTTTCAGTGGTTGGTTTAGTTATTTCTGTTGAAGAAGATTGAAATTTTGTAGTAGGAGAAATAGGAGTTGATGAGTCTGATTCAAGTTGTTCATAATTTAAATTTTTTTGATTTTTTGTGGAGGGGTTTGGTGTTGTTTCTTGAGTTTTTTCAGATTCAAAAATCCTATCAAATATTAGGGATAAATGCTGTTGTTGCTCCCAAGAGTTACACCATAGTAAGCGTAGGAGTTTTTTTAAGTCTTCTTGATTTTTTGTTCCCCAACCTCCTTTAATTGCATCTTTTACCGAAAAGTATTCTTTAATACTCAGATTAAAACCTGCTTGACGCAAATGATAAAAAAGAGTTGTTAAATAAGAGTTAGGTTCAAACATGAGTGGTTGAAAGTTTTGTGCTTAAGTGAATAAAATGTAGTTCAAATAAGTTGAAGTTTGAGATATTTTATAAATCACTAGTTTGAGGAAAAGTGGTATTTTTTTGCCAATCTTGACGAATTTTAAAAATTAATTCTCGATAAGGAATTAATTCTCCTTCTTTTAATTTCTCAAGAGGATAAGGAAGCTGAGGATTTTGTTTTGTCTGACAACTACAAAGTGCATATAACCAATCTAAAAATTCACTTGTACCTGGAATTTTAAATAAGCCTTTATTTTCTCTAATTTTAATAAATAGTTGAGCAGCTTGTTGTACTAATTCATTATTTGAGGAATTAATTTTTTTGAGAATTTCTGAGTCTGGTTTATATTGATAGTGAATATCAACAATTTTTTGAAGTTGTTTAGGGTCATCTGGAAATTTCAGATAATAATAAATACAACGACGTAGAAAAGGAGCTGGTAAGTTTCCTTTTTCTTTATTACTAGTAATAATTACAATTGGCTGACAATTAGTTTTAGCGGTAATTGTTTCTCCAGTTTCTCTAATTTTAAATTCCCAAGGTTCATCTAAAACTGTTAGTAAATCATTAGGAAAATCTACGTCAGCTTTATCTATTTCATCAATTAAAACTATTGCCGGGCAATTTGAAAGAAAAGCATTACCAATTGCTCCAAAAGTTCGATAATTTTCAGGGTTACTAGGATTTCTATAAGTTTTATCTTTGTCTTGATTATTATTTTTTATTTCTAATTTTTGAGTTTGAACATCATGGAGTCTGAGGATAGCATCATATTCATATAAACCTTCTTGTGCTTTAGCAGTTGAACGAATATTCCAACGATAAAAAGGTAATCCTAATTCATAAGCAACTGCGAGTGGTAATCGAGTTTTTCCACAGCCTGCTTCTCCTTCTAATAAGAGAGGACGGCGCAGAAAAATTGCTAAGTTTACTGCATCAATTAACTCATCTGGCGCAATGTAGGGTTCAACTTTTTTAGGTGAATCAGAATGAGGTTTAGAAGGACGATTTTTAGGATTATTTTCAAAATGGTAATTCATCTTTGAACTTATAATTGTTTAATAGGTAGGGTTTGAATATATTAAGTTTTGCCATTGTTTTTGTTGTAAAGCTAGGCAAACATCTGTAGGTCTTCCTTTGTCAGTTGCATTATAAATTTTTTCAGCTATAGTATCTTTATCTGTGTTTTTTAAACGAGGATTACCATATTTAGTCAACCATTTTTTAATATCTTCTTTTTTCCATTTTTCTAAAGGTATTTTGACTAATTTATCTCTAGAAAAAATTCTACTTTTGCGATTATAGTAGGAGGATAATTCTGAGTTTGAAAATCTGGAATTAAGTAATAGATTAGAAGTTATTACAGCTACAACTTTAATACCTTCATAATCCTTAGCTACTTCGTTTACTTTTTCTCTCAAAGGTTTCCAAAAAACATTAATAAACCAAGGTATTAATGGATCTATGTCACTAGGCTGACTAATATCACAATTAATTTCTATAAACAAAACCGAATTATTTTGTAAAGAATTACCTATTTTATTGATAACTAATTCTACAGTCATTTCTTCTTTTTTAACGTCAAAAAATTTAGCTATTCCTTGTATTACTCCTTCTAAATTTCCTAAAGTATATGTGACAAAACAGGGACGAAAATGTTGCCTGTGAATATTATAAGTCTCTGAAAATAAGTCATCTTTTAGTCTTTTTAAACATAAATCTCCTCGATTAGTCAAACATTTTTCTATGAAAAACAAAGCTACATCTCCCTCCTTATTAAACTGAGATGTAATTCTTTGAAAAGTTTTTAAAGCTTTTTCAAAATCGATATCATACAAGTATTGCTCAAATTTTAATAATTGCTGATTTTTAGGGTTGTCTAAATAATCGTTTGAACTCAAACTTTTCTCCTTTAACTTGAGATTTTCAATTTCATTTTCAATATGATCAAGTTTGTTATATAGTTCATTAATTTCTGTCGAATAGTTATCCATTTGTGTATTAAGCTGAGTTCTTTGAGCTAAACTAGTTTCTGCCTTTATCTCTTGATTACATTTATTGCTTAGTTGTTCTAGTCCAGCTATTTGAGACTCTATTCTTTGTTTCTGATTTTCCAAACTTTTTAATTTCTGAATATATGACATTTAGATAACTTTTTAATTACTTGTATAAACTAAGTATTTTGAAACTTATTAATTTGAGCTATAATTTGCTGAAATTTATCATATAATTCATTAATTTTTGTCGAATAATTATCCATTTGTGTATGAAGCTGAGTTCTTTTAACCAAATTACTTTCTGCCTTTATGTCTTGATTAGATAAATTACTTAATTTTTCTGGTTCAGCTATTTAAAACTCTATTCTTTGTTGCCGATTTTCTAAACTTTTTAATTTCTGACTATCTGACATTTAAATAACTTTTTAATTACTTGTATAAACTAAGTATTTTGAAACTTATTAATTTGAGCTATAATTTGCTGAAATTTATCATATAATTCATTAATTTTTGTCGAATAATTATCCATTTGTGTATGAAGCTGAGTTCTTTTAACCAAATTACTTTCTGCCTTTATGTCTTGATTAGATAAATTACTTAATTTTTCTGGTTCAGCTATTTAAAACTCTATTCTTTGTTGCCGATTTTCTAAACTTTTTAATTTCTGACTATCTGACATTTAAATAACTTTTTAATTACTTGTATAAACTAAGTATTTTGAAACTTATTAATTTGAGCTATAATTTGCTGAACCTTGTCATATAACTCGTTAATTTCTGTCGAATAATTATCCATTTGTGTATGAAGCTGATTTCTTTTAGCCAAATTAGTTTCTGCCTTTATATCTTGATTACATAAATGACTTAGTTTTTCTAGTTCAGCTATCTGAGACTCTATTCTTTGTTGCCGATTTTCTAAACTTTTTAATTTCTGAATATCTGACATTTAAATAACTTTTTAATTACTTGTATAAACTAAGTATTTTGAAACTTATTAATTTGAGCTATAATTTGCTGAACCTTGTCATATAACTCGTTAATTTCTGTCGAATAATTATCCATTTGTGTATGAAGCTGATTTCTTTTAGCCAAATTAGTTTCTGCCTTTATATCTTGATTACATAAATGACTTAGTTTTTCTAGTTCAGCTATCTGAGACTCTATTCTTTGTT
>JAGGDU010000224.1 GCA_018457135.1 Trichodesmium erythraeum GBRTRLIN201
CCCAAAACTTTTTCAGTATGAAATTTTGCCGCAACCTACTTAGGATTGCTATATAAAGAAAATACTTATTATTACTGATAACTTGAAAATCATACAAATCACTAGAAAATTATCTAGTTGATTAAAAACCTCACTATCAAAATTAAATCTGCAATGGGGACTATGGATACTCAGATAAGCAAAATTGTAGATCAACGGTATAGCTTGATCCAACCTATAGGTTTAACTATTTTAGGACAGACATATTTAGCACTAGATACTCACCGTCCTGGTTCCCCACAATGTGTGGTTAGAGAAATTCGATTAGGTAATTTTACCTCAGGAAATAGAGATCTAATACTATCATTATTTAAAGAAAAAATAGAAAATTTTTTTAGCTTGAGTCAACACGAGGGCTTGCCACATTTATTAGCTTATTTTGAAGAAAACAATAATATATACTTAGTTGAAGACTATATAGTAGGTATATTGTTATCAGAAGAATTAGCTGGTGGTAAATGCTTAATAGAATTGGAAGTAATCAAGATTTTAAAAGAGATACTAGAAATTTTAGTTTTCATTCATAATAAGGGGGAAGCTCATGGAAAAATTAAACCAGGAAATTTGGTCAGACAAGTATTAGATGGAAAATTATTCTTAATGAATTTTGGGTTAGAAAGGCAAATTAAGAGAATTTTAGAATTAAATGAGGAACCATTAATATCAGAAAATTATGGAGATAGCAATTATTATAGCTTACTTTATATCCAATCGGAAAAAAATCAAGAGCAAGTAGACAAAAAAAGTGATATTTATGCTTTAGGGATAGTTGCTATTCAAGCACTAACAGGATTATCACCTCAAGATTTACTGGAGCAAAAAATAATTAACAATACTCTAAGAATAGAAATACCTTGGCAGAGTTTGCAAGTATGTTCCCTACCACTATCAAATGTGATTGACAAAATGGTAAATAATCAATGTGAAGAAAATTATGAGTCAGCAACAGAAGTCCTAGCAGAGTTAAGTAAGATATTGGTATCTACTGAAACCAAATTAATTCCACAATCAGAAACTATAATTACAAGACCTAGAGCAAGAGAGATTCCATTACTACCAACATTACCCAGATACAAGAAAAAAAATATATTAATTGCTAGTTTAGTAATAATAACAGGAGTAGCGATCGCTTATTTCTGGCAATACCAATTTATAGGGCAAACACTCTATAAAAAAGGTCAAGAGTTAGCTAAACAAGGAAAACAGCAAGCAGCGATCGCCAACTACACTGAAGCACTCAAACTCAATCCCAAAAAGGCATCAATTTACTATAAAAGAGGAAACTCTTACTATTCTCATAGATCTTATGAAAAGGCAATAAAAGATTATACAGCAGGGATTAAAATCAAAGCTAACTATGAAGATGCTTACTATCAACGTGCTCTAGTTTATTATGAACTAGATAACAAAGACAAAGCTATGACCGATTTAACGCAAACATTAAGAATAAATCCTAACTACACCCAAGCTTACAAAAAACGAGGGCTAATTTACTACGAAATTGGAGACTATAAAAGTGCTATCCAAGACTACAGTGAATCAATTAGACTTAATCCCAAAGATAGTAAGACCTATATTAATAGGGGAATAGCAAGAGGAGCGCTAGAGGATCAAGTCGGTGCAATTAGTGACTACACTCAAGCTATCAAACTGAACCCCAATGATGTAAAAGCATATTATTATCGAGGTAAGTCTCTGTTTAAGATGTTAGACTATCAAGGTGCAATAGAAAACTATAATCAATTCTTAGAAGTTAAACCTGATGATGCCGATGCTTATACAAATAGATGTAGCGCTTACCTCCATAAGGGAAATGATTCATCAGCAATAGCAGATTGTCAACAAGCAATAGAAATAAATCCTCAAGATTTTCTAGCATATCATAATCTATGTATTGCCTATTTCAATCTAGGGGAATATCAAAGGGCAACAGAAAACTGTAGTATTGCTATTGGTATAGATAAGAACAATGCAAAAGCTTATACAAATAGAGCTTTAGCTCAGTCTGCTCGTGGCTATTTACAAGAAGCGATCAAAGACTTTACTACAGCAATTGAAATTAACCCTCAAGATGACCTTAACTATAGTCATCGGGGAATGATTTTCTCAGTTCTCAAAAACTATAATCAAGCAATTAAAGATTTTTCTCAAGCAATTAGACTCAATTCAAATAATGCTAAAGCCTATTATAATCGAGGAGTTATTCTACATAAATTAGAAGACTTACCAGCAGCAATAGTTGACTTTAATAAAAGTGCTAGTTTATTCTTAAAACAAGATCAAATAAAAAATTATCAAAACTCGCTAAATATGATTAAAAAACTACAGTAATTATAGGGAGTATGGAATAGAAAATAGAGAGAAATTGATGTGAGAAAAACACTTTTATGATCCCTATAGGTAATTAATTAGGACTTGGGCAGAACGACTATATCTAGCAAGTAGAGGTTAACGGCTGTCAACCCCTACATATGGTGTATATTTTTACCCTAAGTAGGTAAATCTTGTTAATGAGACTTAATATTATATTAATTCCCATAAATAATGCTATATGTTGGTAAAACTTCAGTTATTAAATAATTAATATAAAAGAACAGGATTCATTTCTTTTTTTGACCTAAGTTTATGTTAATTATGATTATGTTTACTTCTTCTCTACTACCAGACTATTTTACTTTTCTACTCAATAAAATGTAGAAAAACTTTTGAGAAATAGTGTGATTTCATACCCCTCTCTTCTGAGTAGAAGAATAACCAGCATGTATTATACAAATGCTAATAAAGCCAAAAAATAGTATAAAATAAATAACAAAATGTATACCACATGTATACCATGAAAATGATTGGTCAACTGCTAGATGGACGTTACCGTGTCGTTCAAATTCTTAATTCTGGTGCATTTGGACAAACCTATTTGGCGGCTGATACTCGTCGTCCAGGGCATCCTCAATGTGTAGTTAAGGTGCTAAGGACTCCTAGTAACAGTTTACTCAAAACTGCTCACCGTTTGTTCAAGCAAGAGGCAGAAATATTAGAAAAATTAGGTAGGCATTCTCAGATTCCTTTATTACTAGCTTACTTTGAAGAAAATAATCAATTTTATTTGGTAGAAGAATTTATTTATGGAACACCATTGGAGAAAGAAATTATACCTGGTAAACCTTGGTCGGAAAAACAAGTAATTAAGCTACTATTAGAAATCTTAGAAATCTTAGGGTTTGTACATAGATATGAGGTTATTCATCGAGATGTTAATCCATCAAACTTAATTAGACGCCAACTAGATAGAAAATTAGTTTTAATTGACTTTGGTTCAATTAAAGAAATGAGTCATCAGATAGCACAAGAAAATGGAGCAAGACAAAGAACTATTGCTACAGGTACCCCCTCCTATATGCCTATCGAACAATTTCAAGGTATTCCTCAATATAATAGCGATATATATGCAGTAGGTATGATTGGTATTCAAGCTCTAACAGGAATTCCTAGTGGTGAACTGCCAAAACTACAAGATATGAGTAAATCAAATTCTAGTGGCATACTCTGGCGCAGTCAGGCACAATGTTCCTCAAATTTAGCTGATATCCTGGAAAAAATGGTACATTGTCATTATGCTCAACGTTACCAGTCTATAGAAAAAGTTGTTATAGCCCTAGAAAAAATTAACCGCCGTTCTAAAATAGAGATACCACTCAAACTACCATTAGTTCAAAATCAGATAAGTAGTTCTCAAACTCAAACAACTGTATTTGAAATGCTATCGCGTTCATTATGGTTTACTTTATTTGGTTTTGCCAGCGTAGGGATCATTGCAGTATTAATTGCAGTAGTAAGTTTTTTTAATCGTCCCAACTCTATTAAAGCAGAGAAAGTATTTAAACAAGGGGAAGAACGTGCCAGAGATGGTGATATACCAGCAGCAATTTTATTATACAGCAAAGCGATCAAAGGTTTTGAAAAACCAGAGTATTTTTACGGAAGGGGGAATGCTTATTATGAGTTAAAAAACTACCAAAATGCTATTAGTGACTACACGAAAGCGATCCTTCTTAACCCTAGCAATGTTAATGCCTATTTTAACAGAGGTGTGGTTTATTTTGAGCAACAAAATTATCCTAAAGCAATTAATGATTTCACCCAAATATTACGCCTTCAACCTGAACATGCTGAAGCTTACTATAAACGAGGATTAGTTTACTACAAATCCCAAGACTATCTTAAGGCAATTCAAGATTACACTCAAGTCATTGGACTGCGACCGAATACTTTAGATGCTTATAATGCTTACCTTGGTAGAGGGGTAGCTTATGCAGCTAATAATAATTTACAAAAAGCGATAGCAGATTATACCCAGATGATTAAAATTAAACCCCAAAAAATAGATGGTTATTATAGAAGAGGTAGAGCTAGGTTTTTTATGGGAGATTATCAAGGTTCTTTAGATGATTATAATCAAGTTATTAAAATAAACCCAAAAAATGAAGACGCTTATGCTAGACGTTGTAGCACATACTTGAATTTAGCAGAGTATGAAAAAGCTGCATCTGACTGCACTGAAGCAATTAAAATTAGACCTAAAAATGAAGTTGCTTATAATAATCGATGTATTGCTTATCTAAATTTACAAGAGTATCAAAAAGCTATATCTGATTGTACTAAAAGAATTGAACTTGAACCCCAAAATGCTGAAGGTTATATTAACAGAGGTTTGGCTTATACTGAAGACATGCAATTGCAAAAGGCTATAGAAGATTATACTCAAGCAATAGGATTAAACCCAAACAAGCCTGAAGCTTATGCAAATCGTGCTAATGTTTACAATGAACAAAAAAACTATCAGCAAGCGATCGCTGATTATGTTCAAGCTATTAGACTTAACCCCGAATATGCACGAGCTTATTACAGTAGAGGATTAGTGAGGGTTAATATGGGAGATATAAAAGGAGCAATTAGTGATTTGGATACAGCCGCTCAACTTTATTTAGCTCAAGGTCGTGCAGGAGGTTATAAAGATGCTCAATATGAAATTGAAAAATTGAAAAAATTAGATTGCCAGAATTGTTGATAGCTTTAGGTATTTCCGTGGTGGAATGCTCTGCAAACAGCTATTAGCTTTAGTCAAAACTATTGGTTGTACAAAATTTATTTGAGCACAACTCTCAGGCTTTGTTAGCAAAAAAATCAAAGTTAGATTATAAGTAGGTTTTGCTGGTTAGCTCTCAAAGGATTGACTAATATTAACAAGTGCCTTTTTGTGTTTCAAAAAAGTCTCAACTTTATTAATAAAATAGTAACATATATGTTTAAAAAAACAACTCAAAAGTCTTCTGATCGATGGAGGAGGCTTTAAACCAAAATTTTCGTCGGCTCGGTTACCTATAATCTAGTATAATCTATCTAATAAAATAACCAATTCTCTGTTTTTTCCTACTAGGATTATTTAACTGAATTACACCCAAATAACCAGGGAAAAAACATTTTTCCTCCTAAATTTGACTTAGGATATTTTTACTTATAGCATATTTCAGGTTTATGAGGTAGGGCTATGCGGCCAAATGCCTGTACTACATAATTTTTATCATTTATTCTGTATATCTGATGCTTGAAATTAGTTGTATGTTTTGCCTAGGGTTAGTCTAAGTCTAAGAATGGTATACTGAATTTGTGATTAAAGAGAATAATGTCGGATAAAAAAATCATCACACTCTTAACTGATTTTGGATTAAAAGATGTCTATGTAGGTGTAATGAAGGGTATAATTGCTCAAATTAACCCTCATTTAAAAGTCATCGACCTGACTCATCAAATTCCTCCTCAAAATTTATTTGCTGCTAGATTTTGTTTGCTAAATGCTTATCCTTATTTTCCTTCAGAAACAGTTCATCTTGCTGTTGTGGATCCGGGAGTTGGGAGTAGAAGAAAAGCGATCGCTATTCAACTACCCAATGGTTTTTTAGTTGGACCTGACAATGGTATTTTTAGTGGAATTTTGGAAAATTTTGAAATACAAAATATCCAGGTAGTTACCCTTACTAATTCTGAGTATTGGCACACAGATAAACCTAGTGTAACTTTTCACGGCCGAGATATATTTGCTCCTGTTGCTGCTCATATTAGTAGTGGGGTGAGGTTAGAAAATTTGGGAGAAAAAATTAATCCAGAAAGTTTAGTGAAATTACCTTTAAATAATATTAATTTCACGGATTCAGGTCTTGCAGGTTGGATTCAGCATATTGACCATTTTGGCAATATAATTACTAATATTTCTAGAAGTTATATTATAGAAAAAAATTGGTTCCTTGTTGTTAATAATAATGCGGATTTTTCACCTGGTAAAATCATCTCTAGTGGTTATACTTATGCTGATTGTAAACTAGGGGAGTTAATTGCAATTATTGGCTCTCATGGTTTTGTCGAAATTGCTGCTAATGGTGGTAGTGCTGGGGAGCAACTTAATTTAAAGTATGGGGATAAAGTTGAAGTTCGTTGGTTTTAAGTTAGTCAGGACTTACGCAAAGACACTATATATAGCGCATGACAATTTCGACGGACTTCACTCTTTGTCACGTGCGTTAGCGGAGCTTTGCGTTAGCAATCACCTAACTATTTTTATTCAAAAAACTAATAGTAATTCAAGTCAAATAACCTTCATTTTAATTGAAGAATATTTCAATTTATCGGTTAGATATTTTGATAATAATCCATGCTTAACTTGATAAATACTTTTGCCTATTTTCGAGGCAAATCTTTTTAACAAGTTCCACACGCTCCATTGCACAAGCAATATGATTTTCTGAATTATTCGCAGACGACACGCTCCACGGGTCCTAAACCTGTTAATTGCTTAATTTCTTGATTGATATCTTCGATTTTCCATCAAGTTTGAGATTCAAACTCTACATCTAAAGAGTGATGATTGAGTCAGGTAATTAGTAACAATATATTATGTCCTGTTGGCAGATACACATAATCCAAAATATTTTTACCTTTTTGTATCGTGGAAACCCTTTAATTTTAATTATTTTTCCTGATTTTTTTTCTGCTTCATTCCAATTTAAATCTTGAGCTTTTTTGTATTTTTCTACACCTCGTGTATCATCAACGCGCGCGATTATTTTTTA
>JAGGDU010000225.1 GCA_018457135.1 Trichodesmium erythraeum GBRTRLIN201
CTTTAGGTGCGAGAACTATTAGTGGTGATGTGGATATTACCGCCACCGGAGAAGGAAGTGTAGTGAATTTGCCGCGCTTAACCAATTTTTACGGCACAGACGTTTATCAACCCTCATTCATTCTGGCTGAAGATGGCGGTAAAGTCAAGGTTAAGAAATTGACAGGAATTACCAACGTAGATCCATTCGTAACTGGTTAGGCAAGTGTTAGCAGCCTAGATTGATGTTTGACTATCAGGACTTACGCAATACCGCTATGTATATTGTATGTTTGGAATTTTTTTGATATATTTACAATACAATTAGTTCCTAAGCGTAAGTCCTGACTATCTAAAAATCTGCCTCCCATAAACTAGGTTCCTGACCAAGTCCTGAACCTTCAGAAAGCAAAATCATATTAGCTGATAATTCTCGAATTATTTTGAGCTAATCACAGAATCACGTTCTGCCAGTAAACGACGTAATTCTTTTTGTCGAGTGCTGTCTAGTGGAAAATTCCAGATAACGATCGCTGCCAAAATACTAATGGGAATAGGTACAAAAATAAATATATATTTAAGAGCCTCAATTGCTCCCGCAGTATTTTCCACCCCAGGGTCAAAACCTATCCAATCTAAAATACGATAAATTATCCCAACTCCCAAAGCAGAACCAACTTTAGTAGTCATGGTTAATAGTGAATAGTAAAGACCTGTACGTTGTGTCCCAGATTCCAAATTATCATGGTCCGTAACATCTGCCATAATTGAGCGCAATAAAAATGCTCCCGAACCAGATTCAATACCGAAAAGAATATTAACCAAAGCATACAACCATAAATTTCCTGGTTGAACAAGGAATAAACTAGCAAGAACTATACAACCATATATTTTAGCAACACCAAAAGTCCGATGCTTTTCCAACTTATAACTAAGACGCATCCAAACAGGAATTCCACAAAAACTAGCCGTAAAATACAGTAAAAGCATCAAATTAGACTGTTCACCTAATTCCATGACATAAGTCACAAAAAAAATGTAGATTGATCCAATAATTCCAGGAATTAGACCAATCATTAAATCTGCTAGTAGAACCTGTATTAGTAGTTTATTTTTCAACAGTATAGAAGCTGACTCAAAGAAACCAAGTTGGCAAGATGGTTCCACAGCTCTTTCTTTAACATTACTCACAGCGAACGCTACAGTAATAGGCAGCAGTATAATTGTAAACCAACCCATAGCCGCAACTTTCGTACTACTATCAACACCTCCAGTCTGTTCCAGAATAGTTGGGAGTATCAAAACCGCTAACATACCAAAGACTAAAGCAAACTCTCGCCAACCTTGAACTCGCGATCGCTCATAATAATCTGATGATAACTCTGCTCCCCAAGACATATGAGAGATACTCAGCAGAGTCCAACCGACATACAACAACAGCATCCAAAACAGAAGATAATTTCCTGTGATTTGTGCTCCTGGCATAAACACTTTATAAACACAAATCATTAAAATAGGGACAGATAATATAATCCAATGGCGCCGACGACCTAGTGGAGTTGTGACTCGATCGCTGAAAACACCAAGAACTGGATCAGTAAAAACGTCCCACAAACGGGCAATCATAAAAATTGTGCCTACTAGAGACAGGCCAAGTCCCATTTCTTCTGCATAAAATGGGGGAAGATAGACTAAAAGAGGAAGGCCAAGAGCAGAAAGGGGTATTCCTGGAGAGACAAAGGCTACAATAGTTTTTTTGCTGAGATTCATCTTGTTTGTTTATGCCCTTGGGTGCGAAATATGATATTATATTTCATGATAGGTAGATGAATTAAAAATTATACCTAGTTCTATATTTACTTAAGATTAAGGGATTTATGAAATTATTATCATAGAATCCCAACAAGTCATTTATGTCCTATCTTAGGTTTGGTGATTAAATATGAAAGCCCAGAAAATCGAAAATTAAAAAAAGCTTTGACACCTTAAATACCAAACAAATGCGCCCTGCTGGAATCGAACCAGCCTGAAAGCGAATTATGAGCTCGCTGCCTCCCCAATCGGCCAAAGGCGCTTATTTTTGATTATACATTAATAATCACTCTTTAGACAATATTATTCTTATTTATCACAAATATATAACAAACACTGAAAGGGTGGCACAAAAGACTAAAAGGCTCATTTCACTTTGACAATAGGTCTAGCTCTTTTACCTTTCTGATAATTCAGCCGATGTATCAGATAATTGGCCATTAGTCCCTCATCTTCACTCTGCCAAAATTTCTAACCCCATTCAACCAACCTCGAACTTCATTTCCTATATAACAATAGCTATGTTGTTGATATTTTTTTAGAGTTTCACTGTTGAGATTTACAGAATTTGCTACTCTTATTTGACGATTTATTTATATTTATAGTATTATATAGCTAATTCGTTCATAATCTTTTCAATGAGTCTAGTTTACAATACCTAGACTCATTTTTCTTAAACTTTTTTTGGTCAATCCTTACTCTTGATTGCTTTTTAGCCCTTTTGTCATCACATAAATATAGTATGTACTCAATAAAATTGGGTAGACAATGATTTATGGCGGCCAAGACCAGCTAAGGGATCAAGTGTATTGGCTCAATCACAAAAAAGAATAAAGCATAAAGAATAATGGGAGAGGAAATACAGTTGGTGGCGATCGCCTAACTATTAACTGAAAATAATTTTATTTTTGGCCAAACTTAGATTTTTTATATACATTCACTAAGGCCATAAATACTACTTACCAACCTCTAGAAAAAACTCATTTGGCTGAATTACCAGCCTACTCCTCTAATCACTACTCTTAAAAAATAGTTTTTGTTTTGAGCAAAACCTAATATGAAAAGTTTATAAAAAACATTTTTCACCTTTATTATTAAATAAATGCGCCCTGCTGGAATCGAACCAGCCTGAAAGCGAATTATGAGCTCGCTGCCTCCCCAATCGGCCAAAGGCGCTTATACCTTGTTATAAATTTACTAGTCCTACAAGGATAAATTTAATTAATACTATACAATTAATCTTCAATATAGTCAAGTAATTAAATATAGAAGATTATAGATTATTATATAGATAAATTATAGTATATCATAAAAAAAATCAAATCATACCTAAGACAGAAAAAAACTATGAATTCTAGTATTTTCCTAACTCTAGGTTTACTGGCTCTAATGTTTGGTGCTGGTTTGAGTAGTGCTTCTTGGGGATTTAAACTGGGCAGAGAGGCTTTAAAGGGAATTACTCAACCAGATACTCGTCCCACTAATAATTTAGCAGGTACTCAAGGTAATTCAAATCGTCGAGAAGAGCTAGTTTTATTAAAGGAGGAAAAAATTGTTCTCAATGTCAAAAATACTATAATAAATGGTGGAGTAGTAGAGAAAAAGACAACTGTTGGAGAATCCCATCAAAAACAAGGTAAGGTAGAATCTGGTCAAATAAACCAGCCTCAGCAAACTTTTCCAATTATCAGTAGTGATGCCGGAGTAGTGCTGGAAATTAATGATATTCGTAGGTGGGGTAATTCTATAGTCTTGGATGTTAATTTAAAAAACAAAGGAGACCGAGCTGTAAGATTCTTATACAGTTTCTTGAATATTAAAGATGAACAAGGAAGAGTGATAAGTGCTAGTACAGAAGATTTACCAGGAGAACTTCCACCCAATGCTAGAAGATATTATGGTATTATCACAATTCCTGTTGCTTTATTAGATAACGCTAAAGAAATTTCCCTAGAACTTACAGATTATCCCGATCAAAAGTTAGATTTAAAAATATCTAAAATTAAAATAGATTAATTAAATTTTTGATTTTTTCTTGCCCAAAATATTGCAATTTAAAGATACATATATTTGAGAATTGTGCCTGAGACTGTAAAAAAAATAGCGTTTTTTAGACATAAATAAATAAATAAACAATGTTTGGAGGTCTAAGGCATAATCAATGATAGTAAGGTTCAGGCTGTTGACTTAATCCCAGAATAAAGATATTCTTTTACAGAAGGTATACTATTAGAACATAAAGATCGTTGGTATGGTTCTAAATTAGTATTAGGAAATAAATATTTTCCATCTGCTAAGACAAGTTCAAGTTGTGGTCAAATAATGGATATAGTATTAAGTTTTTTAAGCTTTGATTGCAAGAAGTACGTTAGGTCTATCTATAAGGCCTTCATTAGAGATTTATAGAAGCATAAGTATGAAGAGCGAGAAATGCAGTTGGCTATAACGGTTATTCCTGTGAAAGTCCTGCTGCCCACAACTCCGATAGAAGCAGGAAGTAAACATTAAAATGTCACTAATGGTGACATTTTATATTAGTTTTATGACGGAGATACCAGATTTAGATATACTGTCACAATTTTTGTTAGTTTTTTTACTAATTACTATTAATGCATTTTTTGTATTGGCCGAATTTTCTATTGTTTCTGTGCGAAGGTCACGTATTAATCAATTAGTAGATGCAGGTGATGTTCAAGCAAAAATTGTTCAACAACTTCAAAGACACATAGAGCGACTTCTATCGACAACTCAGTTAGGTATTACTTTATCTAGTTTTACTTTGGGTTGGATAGGTGCAAAAACTATGGTAGAAATCGTTACAAATGCTATAAAAACCATACCATTACCTATTCATATTGGTCAAGGGAACGATGACTCCGTAGCTATTACTATTGTCACCTTTTTGATTTTGGCTTACCTACAAATTGTGCTCGGAGAGTTATGCCCAAAGTCAGTAGCACTCATTTATTCAGAACAGTTATCTAGATTATTAGGCCCTTTAAGTATAGCCATCTCTCGTTTGTTTAATCCGTTTATCTGGATTTTAAATCAATCTACTTATTGGTTATTAAGACTGCTGGGAATTAGATCTACTGGTAGTGCCTGGAAAGCACCTGTTACTTCAGAAGAATTGCAATTAATTATCTCTACTTCTACAGAATCAATAGGTTTAGAAGCAGAAGAACGACA
The DNA here is from genome assembly GCA_018457135.1 of Trichodesmium erythraeum GBRTRLIN201. Taxonomy (GTDB): domain Bacteria; phylum Cyanobacteriota; class Cyanobacteriia; order Cyanobacteriales; family Microcoleaceae; genus Trichodesmium; species Trichodesmium erythraeum. Next base: position 4,980 of record JAGGDU010000225.1, read on the forward strand.
ACTACTTAGTAATGTATTTGAATTTGGGGAAGTATTAGCTGTAGAAATTATGGTCCCACGGACAAATATAGATACTATTTCTAGTACAGCTACTTTTCAAGATTTGTTAAATGAAGTTCAGCTATCTGGTCATTCCAGATATCCTGTAGTTGGTGAATCAATAGATGATATTCAGGGCATTATTGACTTTAAAGAACTAGCTAAACCTTTAGCGAAAGGATTATTATGCCCAAAAACTTCTATTTTATCTTGGGTTCGACCTGCAAGATTTGTTTCTGAACAAACTTATCTGAATGAGTTATTATCATTAATGCAACGAATGCGTCAAATTTCAAATAGTCCTCAGCACCCAGAAATGGTAATAGTGGTAGATGAGTTTGGTGGAACTGCTGGATTAATTACACGGGAAGATTTAATTGCTGAAATTATTAGTAGTGATAGTTATGAAGTAACAGGCTCTGAAGAACTTACCTTACAGATGTTAGATGATCAGACTTTTATTGTACAGGCACAATTAAGTGTTGAAGAAGTTAATGAACTTTTAAATTTAGATTTGCCAGTGACTGAGGACTATCAGACTTTGGGAGGGTTTTTGATTTATCAATTACAAAAAATTCCCACTCAAGGAGAAAAGTTACACTACAAAAATCTTGAATTTACTGTCATCTCTGCTGAAGGTCAACGTCTAGATAAAATCAATATTTGTCAATTAGAAGGGTCAGAAACTGAAACAACTATTAATCTAGTTTTAGAGGATGAGGCGGGCAAAAAGCAAAGCTAATTCATAATATCAGCTAATTGATAATTTCTCTTCTCAACGGAAGCTTGATAGTTAGGATTTTAATTAATATTGTTGATATTTCTAATGACTGTTGAAAAAATATTTGATTTAAGTTTAGTTTTATGACTACTAATTATATAACATTCTATATAATATTAGATCATATCTTACAAGGGCATAATTAACTTTTGTTATACTACTCTTAAGTAGGGTTTGCTGAAAAATCATGAAAGTAGTTGATTTTTTATTCAAAAAAATAATGGCTCTCAAATCAGAATCATCATTTATTCAAATAGAAGTTGAAATTATTAAAAATACCCAGACAAAAAAATTATAAAAAAAGAGAAAAAGTTTCATTTAAAAGGGTAGAAAGGTTGATTACTAAGAAAGTAATTGCGATTGCAGTTGTGGAAGTTTTAGAAAGTTTAGCTATTACTTTTTTTGATGACTAAATCCTCTTTTGCCGCCTGCCAAATTTACCTTCAATATGGTCGCCTAATCTTTCATCGCTCCTGAGCTTGTTTTTTCTGTTCTTTATCAATATTTTTGGGTGCTCTTCCCTAATAAACCACTGATTCTAATACCTTTGTTTTTAGATAATTTTTGGTTTTCTCATGTTAAATAAATTTAGTCTCTATAAACTCACTCTGGATAATAACCTGTGTAGTTTTTCCATTCTTCAACTTGAGCCTTTAAATCTTGAGATTCCTTATAGTTATCTCAACTTATTCTATGTAAAAATATATATCCATCTATACAACTTACAGATATTTGAGCTCCAAATCACTGTATTTTCTCCCTTTTTACTCTTACTATTGGACGCATATCAGGTTGATTTAAACTTACTATTGTTTCATCTATTCGTTGTTATTTGTTATCCCACATTAGTTGTTGTTGATGCTAAATTTCACAGAAACCCAAAAATGTTTTATATTGTCTACTACTCAAACTTTTATGACGGCTACCATTCTCAATTAACAGACTTTTGAGTATTTAAGTTTTTACTTACATATTTCAGTTTTTTTGATTACTTTCCTAATTGCATTAGAAGTTGGCTGTCTTTTTTGCCTACCTTTAAATATTCTTTTTTTTTGCTGTTTAACGGTGAGTAATGAGTTTTAGATGAAACTGGCTTTTAACAGCCTTTTAAGAGAATATCTTAGATGATTTCGGTTTTAATTCTGCCATTATTTAATAGATTTAAGTCGGTCAGATAGTTCATATCGGCAGGAGCTTAGGTAGCATCTATAATTAATTTACCTTAATTTTTACACTCCTTGATTTTTTCTAATAACGGGACTTTAGCAAATTTCAAGCCCAAACAAACCCTAAACTCTCTTTAT
>JAGGDU010000226.1 GCA_018457135.1 Trichodesmium erythraeum GBRTRLIN201
GATGTCAATAACTAATCATTTATATTGGCTTATCACTACATATACAGGACCACCCCTTACTGTAACTATCTTTGAGGGAGCGATCGCCAGCTCCTCTAGATAGTCATTTTTTATGATATTTATAGTATTACAGATAGTTATTGTTAATTATTTAGCATTTTTATGTAATTATTTCTTGCTTTTTACTAGACCTAAAGTTAGGATTTATGTTAACATTAGTGCTTAATCTCTTAATCTCACTAAACCACATATTGTTAAAATTACTTTTTCATAATTACTCTCTTTTAATCTGAATCTTTCTCGTGCCACTTTCAATATTTTTATCAGTCTTATTACATGTTCTACAAATATTCTTTTTTGAGCTTTTTTTTGATTCTCTTTCTTTACTTTGTATGACATTTTATGGTTTATTTTTTTTCTTTGGCCTGTCAATTCTTGACCCACCTTGATAACCTTTATCTCCTTGAAATCTTTGTTCTTTATCAAACTTTTTTTGTTGTTTTTTGAATAAAATTATATCACTCTCTGGACCTCTTTCTCCTACTATTACATCAACTATTTCTTTTCCATTATCTGTGATTATTATTTGATTTTTTAACCTATGACTTTTTTGCTTTCCTGAGTAATATTTTTTCTGCTTTTCATCATTTTTTGGCCTGAATATATCCTGTTCTGTACTATCAACTATCAATTCTATTTCTGTCAAAGCTTCTTTTATCCATAAATATTCGTTTTCTTTTCCCGAGAATTCCTCTAGTAAACTAGATGGTAATAATTCCCTCAAAATATCGCTCCAAAGCCTGAAAAATATTATTTGCTGTTGATTCACTAACTCCAAATATTGCTCCTAGCAGTTGAAATGTTGGTACATGATGCAAATAATATAATGTCAAAATTATCTCTTCCGCCTTGCCTAAAGACTTTTTTCTGACTCCTCCTGCCTTAATTAATCTTTTTTCTTCTTTCTTTGATCGCCTGTCTTTTTTTGTCTTCAACTTTTTGAGCATTTTCTATTAATTTTATTAGTTGTTTATCTGTAATACCAATAATCCTTTTTGTATATGGATGGATGATTATAAATATATTCTAATACATTATTCATTTGGGGACAGCATATATATAATTGGGCACTACAATTTTACCTTAATTTCTATTTTGGAGAGGTCTATTTGGGGACAGCGTATATATAATTTATCACTAGAATTTTACCTTAATTTTTATTTTGGAGATGTCTATTAAAAAAAAACGTCAATTTTGTACAGAGTGAATATCTGGATAACCACTATCTCTAAATGGTTTCAAGATCCTTCTCACTCCGTGAGGTAAAAGACTGTCACTTCTCATATGAATTACTGTAAATTCTATGTGCAGCCGATACAAATATCGGAGACCAAACTTCAGTAGCTAGGAAGACTTGCAATATCTGTATTTCGGAAAGTAATATTTGCCAGTGACTATATTCCCGTATGTTCAAACCTTTAGGGCTACCCTTTTAAACTGAAATAGGCTAGCTGACGGCTAAATGCTTATAATTTTCTTTTCATCTGTTTGACGAATTGATAAATTTCTGGCAAACGCTTATAAATAGCAGAAGCTTTCAAATAAATCTTATTAGGAACCGCTGGACTACTAGAAACAATCTCTCCCGCAGCAACATCATTATGAACACCCGCTTGAGCAGTAGCGATTGCCCTATCTCCTATTTTTGCCTGATTAGCAACTCCTACCTGACCTGCTAAAATCACATTATCCCCAAGTTTCACCCCACCAGCTAAACCAACTTGAGCAGCCAAAGCACAATTTTTACCAATTTTACAACCATGACCAATTTGTACTAAATTATCTAACTTTGTATTTTTACCAATTCTAGTTTCTCCCACTGCAGGTCTATCAATAGTAGTATTACCTCCAACTTCCACCCCATCCTCTAAAATAACCTTGCCAGACTGTTCCATCTTAAACCAACCTTCGGGAGTCGGCACAAAACCAAAGCCCTCTCCCCCAATAACTGCTCCACTATGAATTACACAACCTTTACCTATCTGACTCCGTTCGTGAATCGAACAGTTAGCATTTAAAATAGTGTTTTCTCCTATTTCCACATTTGGGTAAATCACCACATTCGGATAAATACAAACATTATCACCAATTTTTACCCCTGCTTCAACCACAACATGAGCGCCAAGATAAACATTTTTACCAACTTTTGCTGTGGGATGAACTATAGAAGTAGCATGAATTTCAGGAGTAGGTTGAAAAGGTCGATAAAAAAGAGCGATCGCCTGAGCAAATAATAATCTCGGCTCCTTACTAGATAACCACCCAATACCACGCTCACCTGCCAATTTTTGTAGAGTTTCATCCATTGGTAAAATTAAAGCGCTAGCATTTGTCGTTTTCAAATAATTAGCAAATTTTGCACCCTCAATATAACTAAGAGTACCTGGTTTTGCCTCATCTATTGCAGCTACACCTTGGATATCTGGATCGAGATGATTTATTTTTTCCAGACTACAGGTGATCGTCTCAGAACCAAGTTTACTTGCAAGTTTGCTAAATTTCATAATTAGAATCCCTCACTCCTCACAAATACTTTTGGCTTTATACCATTTTCCCCAAAAAAAATCAACCCAAGTTTATAAGTCAATACGGTTCAGTTAAGGCTGAAAATCATGTAAATTAGGTATTGTTCCCAAAAAAGGAATCAAGTGTGGCGAATCTGAAGCATTTCTGGTTGATGTATCATAATATAAGGTTCGTAAAGTGCTGAAGACAATAGAAAGGGCAATTTCTACTATGGCAAGAAAAGAGGCGATTGCCAAAACTCAAACTACTGAGGAACGTAGACGATCTTTACGAACCAAATTAGTAGTAAGACTGGTTATAGCATTTAGCTTTTGGTCATCAGACTCCATGAGGGATGTAGTGAAAAACCTCATAGATGGATATTGCTTAACAATAAAGATTCAACGAATCATTTAAACACTTCATTATTCGGTAGTGCCTGTGCGAAAGTGTGGGAATGGTAATATAATCGTTGTCCTTAAATACTTTCTATTATTATGGAATGTCCTCTATTTGCCCATCAGAAAACTCATAAACATGGAAAGACTAGTAATGTTGTCAACGATATTATTGTCCTGAATGCCTATAAACTTTCACCGATACTTTTGACACTCTCTACTATTGTAGAACAATTTAACCTGAACAAATGCTCATGGTTCTAGAGGCTAACGTTGAGGGCAGTATTTTAAGAGGGATTAGTCGAACAGTGAATTTAGCCTATAATACGGTAGCTTAGTTTAGTGAGAGCTGCCTCTGAAAAAGGAAAAATGATTCATACATAATAGACTTGTCGCTAAATAAAATCCTGTAAAATTGCAAAACAAGATTCTGGTTTTACCCATCCACTTATGCTGCCATTAGATAGAAATTCCAGAGTCCTACGGCAGTTAACATCAAGCGATCGTCTAAATCTTTAATGTGATTTGTGATTATGCTTTCACTGCGTTGTATCTCTTTACCCCTGATATGAACAGGACTTACGCAGGTACGCTACATATAGCGTACTGTCAAAATAAAATTGTCAATACTATAATTAGTTTTTTTCGGATAAATATTACTTTTAACATCCATTAAAATAAGGTTACAAAATATTAAATTTATTTGCTAAAAATGTTTGATTATTAGATAATAATGACATGATTATTCTAGTTAAAAATATAAATTTTAATTTTGTTGTAACTCGTCAATATTTACTTAAGTCTCACACAAATTTTACAATGAAAAACCTAGCAAATCCAGAGTGAAAATATTAGCCATGATCAAATAAATCGCTATTTAAGAACAGAGTTTTTAAACTCAGAAGATTTATGGCGAAATGTTTGCTTCGCACATGAAAAAGAAGAGTTTGTTTGGTGATACCGAAGCTTATTTATTTTTTGATGACACAGTAATTAGTAAAAAGTATGGGTATAAGATTGAGATTGCACGACGACAATATAGTGGTATAGGTTCATCAAGTTGTTCATGGGTCTTGGAATAGTTAATTGTATATATTTTAATCGAGGAATGAACAATTATGGATTATAGATTATAGGATTTATGACCCAGATACTGACAAGAAAACAAAAATAGAAGAGTGTTGAAGAAATGATACTTAATGCTATAAATAATAAGAAAATACCATTTAAAACAGTATTAATGGATAGTTGGTATGCAACACAAAGATTAATGGGATTAATAGATAATGATAGAAAAAATTATTATTGTCCTTTAAAAAGTAATCGCGCGCGTTGATGATACAGGTCGCGATCGAAAAATACAAAAAAGTTCAAGATTTAAATTGGAATGAAGCTGAAAAAAAATCAGGAAAAATAATTAAAATTAAAGGGTTTCCACTCTGCAAAAAGGTGAAAATATTTTGGTAATGGTGTATCTGCTAACAGAACAGAATATATCGTCACTAATGACTTAACTCAATCATCACTCTTATGATATCGAGTTTGAATCTCAAACTTGATGGAAAGTCGAAGAATTTCACAGATAAATTAAGCAATTAACAGGTTTAGAATTTTGTCAGTGTCGTCTGCGAATAATTCAAAAGAATCATATTGCTTGTGCAATGGAGCGTGTGGAACTTCTTAAAAAGATTTGCTTCTAAAATAGGCAAAAGTATTTATCAAGTTAAGCACGGTAATTGATCAAAATATCTAACCGATCAATTGAAACATCCTTCAATTAAAATGAAGGTTATTTGACTTGAATTACTATTGGTTTTTGAATAAAAATAGTTAGGCGATTGCTAACGCAAAGCTCCGCTAACGCACGTGAATATAGTGAAGTTCGTCAAAATTGTCATGCGCTATATATGGTGTCTTTGCGTAAGTCCTGATGAAGTGTTCACATTTGACGCGGACACTACTTTTTTCTCTATTTAGTTGTTTGTCTTGCTCTGTCAATTCTTTTGCTTTCGGCTTTTTCTTGGGAATTTTTATGTTGACAAATTCCTTCTGTAACCCGTGAAAGTCTAAATCTACATGAATTATCACTTCATCCGGGAAAAATCTGCTAATTTCTCTTCATCCAACTGCCGTTTGTCATTAACCTTACCCTCTCTTGCTTTTGATAGCACTAGGACTCGCCGCTCCCGATCTGTAAGGTAGAGAAGTTAAGAAGTGTGGCGCTTTTTTTTACCTGAGTAATTATCTTTCTGTTTCTGTTGCTCTATTAGACCTTGAATAGGTCGCTCTGTCCCATCAATTATCACTTCTTTGACACAGGTCAACATAGTTATGAACTGCTAATTACTCTCTAATTTACGTTCTGGCAAGGCCATCTTCCGGCCTAATGCCAACTCCTGCAGTAGTTGTAGCCTTAACATCCAACGGTGTGTTCGACTGCGGTGTAGGTCAAACAATAATCCGGCCACATCAAAGGTAGGGTAGCTTTTATTGTAGAATAATATAAAAAATAGCTTGTCTTTAGGCTCTAACAATTGGGCTTTTCGCCCTCCTTCTATCTCTCGTAGTCGAGGTTTTTGCATTGTAGCGATCGCTTCCGAGTTTAGTTTGGCACAAAAAGCTTGTAATAATTCATCGAATGCTTTACGGTTTAGCCCAGTCAATGCTCTTAATAGACGGTCTTCTTTTAGCACCCGATTGATGTCTAACATTGTCCCATTTTAAATACCCTACTTTCTTACTTTACCTTATAAAGCGACAAGTCTAATGCTCATATCCAGAATATCAATACCTCACAAATCAGCAGTGATGAGTTTTGCTCATTCGTCCAAAAAAACAAAAACAGTGCCAGTATCAGGAATTGAGATAAGGGTATTCTTGGGTTGGCAAGCCCCTAGGCTTCATCCAGTGGATTAATTCTGAGTGCTAGAGTCAGTAAACATACTGACCAGTTCATTGAGGAATTGCTCATCAACACAGAAGGGAAAACTAGCTGTAAAAAATGGCTAACTGATGATTAGACATCTCCAAAAATACTCAAACGCTTATACTAACTATTTTTAGTGGAGCGTTAGCTCACCTTGAAGATAGTTAATTTGTACAGTTTTATGGGTATCAGAGATACTTCGTGTTACTAATTCAAATATTTATTAGACTTTGATTTATTATTTTTATCTCAGTTTTTGATGATTTTTACTAAAATAAATTATCCAATTCTTAGTCGCACTAAACTACATATTTTTAAAATTACTTTTTGATAATTATTATTTTTTAGTCTGAATCTTTTTCGAGGAAGTCTAAATATTTTAATTAATTTTATTACATGTTCTACAAATCTTCTTTTTTTTTACTTTTTCTTGATTTTCTTCTTTGATTTCTGGTGTCATTTCTTTTTTTATTGGTTTCTTTTTTTGTGTAGTAGTTCTTCCTACTCCTTCATCAGCTTTATCTCCTTAAAATTTTTGTTTTTTATCAAATTTATCCAGTTGTTTTCTTAATATTTTTAGATCACTTACTGGACCTTTTTATCCTACTATTACATCCACTATTTATGTTCCTTTTGGTATCGTTATTATTTGATTTTTAAAAGTATAACTTTTCTTTGTTTTTGATACTTTTTACTAAAATAAACTAGCCAATTATTAGTCGCACTAAACTACATATTTTTAAAATTACTTTTTGATAATTATTATTTTTTAGTCTGAATCTTTTTCGAGGAAGTCTAAATATTTTAATTAATCTTATTACATGTTCTAAAAATATTCTTTTTTTGGCTTTTTCTTGATTTTCTTCTTTGATTTTTGGTGGCATTTCTTTTTTTATTGGTTTCTTTTTTTGTGTAGTAGTTATTCCTACTCATTCATCCGCTTTATCTCCTTAAAATTTTTGTTTTTTATCAAATTTATCCAGTTATTTTCTTAATATTTTTATATCACTTACTGGACATTTTTATCCTACTATTAAATCCACTATTTCTATTCCTTTTGGTATCGTTATTATTTGATTTTTAAAAGTATGATTTTTCTTTTTTCATATTTGATATTT